>DATKST010000024.1:0-8762 GCA_035531475.1 Terriglobia bacterium | reverse complement strand
GCGTCAAACCATGCGCCACCCATCCATACCGGCAGGTGATTCACTCGCAACCCAGCGAGCATAATCTCCGGAATTAAAGCGATAGCGGCCAGATAGAGTCCGCCCACCCAGGTAATTTTGGTCAGGACATCATTCAGATGGTCTGCCGTGCGCTTGCCGGGGCGGATTCCGGGAATAAATCCTCCCTGCTTCCGGACGTTGTCTGCAACCTCATCCGGGTTATAAATGATCGAGAGATAGAAGTGCGCAAAAAAGATAATAAGGAGGACATAAACGAGATCATAAAGCGGTTCACCCCAGCCCATAACAGCCTGGAACGAAGTCAGCATACTTCCAAGAGTTCCTTGTTTCCCCGCAAACAACGCGATCGTCTGTGGAAAGGTGAGAATTGAGACCGCAAAGATGATCGGCATCACGCCGCCGCTGTTGACCTTCAAGGGAAGGTGCGTGGAAACCCCGCCCAGGACCTTGCGCCCCACAATGCGCTTGGCATATTGAATCGGGATGCGGCGCTCCCCGCGTTCGACAAAGACGATGAATGCCACAACAACCAGCATGAACGCCAACAGCAGGAACACGATCGGGAAACTCCACACGCGCGTCACAAACACTTTCTCATAAAGGTTGCCGATGGCATGCGGCAGGCCGACCACAATGCCCGTGAAAATCAGCAGGGACATGCCGTTTCCGATGCCTCGCGCGGTGATCTGCTCACCCAGCCACATCACAAAAACCGAGCCGGTCGTCAGCGTCAGGACCGTGCTCAGGGTGAAGCCCATGCCCGGATGGTTCACCAGCGGCATATTGGCGCTGGTCTCCCGCTGCAAGGCAATGGCGATGCCGAATGCTTGAAATCCGCTCAGCCCTACCGTCATCCAGCGCGTGTATTCGGTAATCTTCCTGCGGCCGAGTTCGCCCTCTTTTTGAAGCTTCTCGAGAGTGGGTGAAACCACGCCCAGCAATTGAAGAATGATGGATGCCGTGATATACGGCATAATTCCCAGGGCAAAAACCGTGAGGCGATTCAGGCTGCCTCCGGAAAACATCGAAAGCAGACCAAACAGCGTTCCGCCCAACTGGCTGAAGGCCCTTTGGAATACGTCTGCATTGATGCCCGGCGTCGGGACGAACGATCCCAGACGGTAAACGGCCAGCATCAGCAGGGTAAACAGGATGCGCTTCCGCAGATCCGGAATCTCAGTGATACTTTTGAGATTCTCCATCATGCGGAGATGACCTCTGTCTTTCCGCCAGCCTTGAGAATTTTTTCTTCAGCAGACTTGGAAAAATGGTTCGCTGCAATATGAAGAGGCGAGCTCAGTTCTCCGCCCCCCAAAACCTTAAGACCGTCGCGCAGCCGCCCCACCAAGCCGCGTTCCACCAGCAACTCCGGCGTCACTTTTTCCTTGGGGTCGAGGCCCTCCAGGTCACCCACATTCACGACGGCATAGTATTTCTTGAAAATATTTGTAAACCCGCGTTTTGGCAAACGCCGGTGCAGCGGCATCTGGCCGCCTTCAAACCCAGGCCGCATCCGCATGCCGGCGCGCGAGCGCTGCCCCTTGCTTCCCCGCGTCGCCGTTTTCCCGTGTCCTGAACCCATGCCCTGGCCAATCCTCTTGCGCCGCTTATGAGCGCCGCTTGGAGGCCGAAGCGTTCCAATATGTATGGCCATGACGGCTATTTCTTACCTTTCTTTGACTTGGATTCCTCTTTGGCCGCGGATTTCGGCTCGGCTGCTTTCCTCCGTGGTTTTGGTTTTTCGGAGGCGGCAGAAACTTCCTTCTTGGAGGATTCAGAAGTCCGGCTTTTTGCTGTTCCGGCTCTCTTCCGCGGGGCGGCAACCTCGCCCTCCGTCGCAGCAGCTCCCACGCCTTCACTTGCGGCAGGCGACTCTGCCGGAGTTTCTTTGCCGGCCTTTTCCGCAGGCGGCGCCTTCTTGGGGGCGGGTCCCACAGGAACGATCTTGTATTCCGGCACGCCAGCCCATGCGGGACTTGCCAGCGGCTCAACCACCTCGACCAAATGGGCGACCTTCGCAACCATGCCTCGAATATTCGCCGTGTCGAGCCGCTCGACCACCTGGTTCAAGCGCTGCAGGCCGAGGCCCCTGACAACTTTCCTCTGCTGGCGCGGAAAACCGATTCCGCTGCGGACCCACTTGATATGAATTGTTCCTGTCTTCTCTGGCACGTTGCTCCCGCCTCCCTATATTTCTTCCGCTGACTTCCCACGCAACGCAGCAACGTCTGCGAGGCTTCGCAGGCTAAGGAGGGCCTGCATCGTGGCCTTGACGACATTGTGCGGGGTTGTCGTACCCAGTGACTTGGTCAGCACGTTCTGAATCCCCGCCGCTTGAACCACCGCGCGAACGGGACCACCCGCAATCACGCCCGTGCCCGCAGCCGCCGGCTTCAACAAGACCCTGCCCGCACCGTACCGGCCGATGACCGCATGAGGAATTGTGGTTTTGTTGATGTTGATTTTGTGCAAAGACTTCTTGGCCAGTTCGATTCCCTTGCGGATCGCCATGGGCACTTCTCGTGCCTTTCCCGTGCCGAAGCCCACATGACCATTGCCGTCGCCCACAACCACCAGAGCTGAAAAGCTGAGGTTCTTTCCGCCTTTCACAACCTTGGTCACACGGTTGATCGATACGACCTGGTCTTTCAGTTGTAACGTACTTGGGTCAATCCCGACAGCCAAATTGCGCTCTCCTTCGCGTTAAAACGTCAGGCCGCTCTTCCTTGCTTCATCGGCCAGCGCCTTGACGCGCCCGTGATAGGTATAACCCCCGCGATCGAAAACGACCCGGGAAATTCCAGCTTCCTTGGCGCGTTCCGCCAGCGCCTTTCCAACGACCGTAGCCGCCGCAACATTGCCGCCGCTTCCAAGCGTCTTGCGGATCTCTGCATCGCAAGACGATGCAGACACCAGCGTACAGCCCCGAGCGTCATCAACGATCTGAGCATAGATATGCTTGAGCGACCGAAACACGTTCAGCCTTGGGGCGGTCACAACACCGCGAATCCGGCGGCGGATGCGCCGGTGCACTTTCTGGCGGCGAAAGTTCTTTGAAACTTGCGTCAACATGCCGTCTGCTATCCCTTCCTGAAGCCTAGCCCTTGGCGGCCCCTGCAGCCGCCTTGCCCGCTTTCTTCTTCAGCCTCTCGCCCGTATATCGGATTCCCTTGTTCTTGTAAGGGTCCGGTGGCCGCAAGCCGCGAATCCTGGCCGCGGTCTGGCCCACCAGGCGGAGGTCCACTCCCTTGACAACCAGATGCGTCTGCTTTTCAACACTGGCGGAAATTCCTTCCGGGATCGGGAACTCAACCGGATGTGAGTAGCCAAGGGCGAACACAATCGACTTCCCACTGACCTCGGCACGGTAACCAATCCCGACGATATCCAGGTGTTTTTCAAAGCCTTTGCTCACGCCCTCGACCGCGTTTGCAACCTGGGCGCGAACCAACCCTCGAAGCGCCACCAGATTCTCGCGCTCCATCTGGGCCACATAAGTCCCGTCGTGCTGCTCAAGGCGAATTCCGCCGGGAAGAGCTACATGGACGCTACCCTTCGGTCCCTTGACGGTCACAGCGGACACCTCCGTCTGCACCGTCACACCGGAGGGAACCTCGATCGGCTTTCGACCAATTCTTGACATAATCCTCAGCCTTGCCCGAAGTTCGGGCCTACTCCACGTTACAGAGAATCTCTCCGCCCACCCTTGTCCGGCGAGCCAATTTGCCGGTCATGACGCCCCGGGGCGTGGTCAAAATATTCACACCCAGCCCGCCAAGGACCTTGGGCACCTCACGGGATGCGAGGTACACGCGACGACCCGGCTTGGAAACCCGATCCAGCTTGGAAATGACGCTGGAGCCGTCCGGCCCGTATCGAAGGAAGACTCGCAAGGTTTGCTTCTTCTTCTCTTCCGAGACCTTGTAATTACTGATATAGCCCTCATCCTTCAGAACGCGGGCAATTTCGATTTTCAATTTTGACGACGGCATATCCACACGTTGATGCCGCGCGCGAAACCCGTTACGAATTCGCGTCAACATATCAGCGACCGGATCAGACACAGCAGACATATAGCTCCCAAATGATGCTTCTCAGACTCGTCGCAGCGCCCTTCGTTTTGCTGCGATCGTTTACCCGACTACCAACTTGACTTCACCACGCCCGGGATGTCCCCCTGCAAAGCCAGCTTGCGGAAGCAGAGCCGGCACATCTCGAATTTTCGCAGAAAGCCACGCGGCCTGCCGCAAATGCGGCACCGGTTCCTGTGGCGAATTTTGAATTTCGGCTTTCGAACTTGTTTTGCCATCTGGCATGCGCGTGCCACGTGGTTATCCTCCTGCCTGCTCATGTGAATCTTCTTGAACGCCGTGACGGCGCTGGACCTCGGAGCGGAACGGCATCCCAAGATGCCGCAGCAGCGCGAGCGCCTCCGCATCACTGCGGGCGTCTGTCACGATCGAAATATTCATGCCCTTGACCTTTTCAATCTTGCCGTACTCCACCTCAGGGAAGACAAGCTGGTCCCGCAGGCCCAGAGTATAACTGCCTCGCCCGTCAAACGATTTTGTCGAAAGGCCCCGGAAGTCCCGGACCCGCGGCAGCGCGACATTGACGAGCCGGTCAAAAAACTCGTACATCCGGTCGCCCCGCAGGGTTACCATGGCCCCGATCGGCATATTCTTGCGCAGCTTGAAATTCGCGATGGATTTCCTCGCCCGCGTCACCACCGGCTTCTGGCCCGCCACCTGACCCAGTTCGACCGTGGCGGCATCCAGCACCTTGACATTCTGGATCGCTTCGCCCAGGCCCATATTCACCACAATCTTGCTCAGCCGGGGCGCAGCCATGCAGTTCCGGTATTTGAACTCTTCCATCAGGGCCGGAAGCACTTCCGACTTGTATTTTTCCTTTAATCGTGCCGCCATATTCGCTTCGTCTTCCTCAGTCTTTAACTGTCAAGCACTTTTTCGCACTTGGTGCATTGCCGAACCTTCTTGCCCTTCTCCCCGCCCGCCATGCGCTGATGGCGTATCCGCGTGGGACCGCACTCGCTGCACACAAGGGCCACGTTCGACACGTCCATCGGGCCTTCCTTTTCCAGGATCCCGCCTCGAATCTGCTTGGCGGGATTCGGACGTGTATGCCGCTTGATCATGTTGGCGTGCTCCACAAAAACCCGGCGCTTTCCCGGCACCACGCTCAACACCCGTCCCGTCTTGCCTTTATCGCGTCCGGCAATAACCTGGACTTGATCGTTCTTCCGGATATCCAGCCTTATTCCCATCACAGGACCTCCGGAGCAAGGGATACAATCTTCAGGAACTTCTTCTCGCGCAGTTCGCGCGCCACCGGGCCAAAAACGCGCGTCCCCACCGGCTCGCCCGCGTCGTTGATCAGCACGGCTGCGTTCTCGTCAAAACGGATGTAGCTGCCATCCCGCCGCCGGTGCTCCTTCCGCATTCGGACAATCACTGCCTTCACGACCGTCCCCTTCGGGACAGCGCTCTCCGGCGCAGCCTCTTTCACCGACGCCGTAATCACATCGCCCAACCCGGCCTGCAATCCCACGCTTCCGCCCAACGGCAGAATACAGGAAATCTTACGAGCGCCGGAGTTGTCAGCCACCTGCAACCTTGTGCGCATCCCAATCATGCGTTACCCTCCACGCCGTGGCCGGCCCGAATCGCCTTGGAAAGGACCTGCACGACCCGCCAGCGCTTCAGCCGGCTCAGCGGACGCGTTTCCTCAATGCGCACCCTGTCGCCAGGCTGGCACTCGCCTCGCTCGTCGTGGACCAGAAACCGCTTGGATTTCCGGGTAACCTTTTTATACAGGGGATGCTTGATGCTTCGATCCACTGTCACCACAATGGTCTTCTGCATCTTATTGCTGCTGACCACCCCGATTTTTTGCTGTCGCGTCTTATTCAACATCACCCATCGCCTTGTCTGTTTGCCCGCGCGGTCCAGCCGGCTTTACGAATTCTTCTGAGCGTTCAACTTCAGCTCGCGTTCCCGCTGCACTGTTTGAACCCGGGCAATTCCTTTCCGAAGCTGGCGCATGACGGGTAGAACATCTCCCTGGCCGCTTACAAGCTGGAACCTCAGTCGCAGAAGCTGCTGGCCGAACTGGCCCCTGTTGCTTTCGAGCTCCTCGCCCGTCCACTCCCGCATGCTTCCTGCGGGCCACTTCCACTTTTTATCCTTTTCGAGTTTCACGCGCTGCGCTCCTCCATCCGATCAATGTGCCGTATCCAGCCGTGTGACAAACCGGGTTGGCAGAGGGAGCTTGTCACTCGCCAGCCGGAAGGCCCGTCGCGCCTCGGCCTCCGTCACGCCTTCAATTTCAAACAGGATCCTTCCGGGCTTCACAACGGCCACCCAGAACTCAGGCGCGCCCTTCCCCTTGCCCATACGGGTTTCAGCCGGTTTCTTGGTAACGGGCTTGTCTGGAAAAACACGAATCCACAGCTTGCCGCCGCGCTTGACAAAACGCATGATCGCCACGCGGCTCGCTTCAATCTGGCGATCGGTAATCCAGCCGGGTTCAATAACCTTCAAGCCAAAATCGCCGAAGGAAATCATGGACCCGCGCCACGCTTTCCCATACATCCGGCCGCGTTGCTGCTTCCGGAATTTCACCTTGCTTGGCATTAACATAAGTTCTTCACCTTCAGTTCCGCTTGCCGCGCCACCCTGGGCGCCCGCCCAACTTAAGCGACCGGGACCTCAGCCGCCGCCGTCCTTGCAGTTGGCCGGCGCTTCTGCTCAAGAATCTCCCCATTGTAAATCCAGCACTTCACGCCGATCACTCCGTAAGTGGTCATCGCCTCCGCCAGTCCATAGTCGATGTCCGCGCGCAGAGTGTGGAGAGGAAGACGCCCCTGCAGATACCATTCCGTCCGGGCAATTTCCGCGCCGTTCAGCCGTCCGCCAACGCGGACCTTGATCCCCTTGCAGCCAAAACGCAGGGCCGAGTCCACAGCTTTCCGCATGGCCCGCCGGAAGGCCACGCGCTTTTCGAGTTGCAGGGCGATCGACTCGGCGACAAGCTGGGCGTTCAGCTCAGGCCGGTGGACTTCCTGAATGTTGATCGGCAGCACTTCGCGGCCCGTGCGCTTTTGAACTTCCTGGCGCAGGCGGTCGATTTCCGCTCCTTTACGCCCGATGATAATGCCGGGGCGCGCCGTATGGATCGTGATCTTCAGCTTGTTGCCCGGGCGCTCCACTTCAATCGAAGAAACCCCAGCGCTTTTCAACTGGGCCTTGAGCTGGCGCTTCAGTTGCAAGTCTTCGTGAAGCAGGTCCGCGTAACCCTTTTTCGCGAACCATCGCGACTTCCACGTCTTGATGATTCCAAGACGAAATCCGTAAGGATGTACCTTTTGACCCACCAACAACCTCCTTCGTCAATCCTTCGTCCGCTCTGCCCGCTCCAGTCTCATGCCGGAAACCGCGGCGGCGCGGTCCAGGCTGCTACTCTTTCGGCTCCGGCGATTCAACCACCAGCGTAATGTGGCTCGTTCGCCGCTGGTAGCGATAAGCCCGGCCCATCGGAGCTGGACGGACCCGCTTCGTGCGCGGTCCCTCGTTCACATAAGCTTTCGAAACCACCAGTTCGTCAACGTCGATGGAGTCCGACTTCTGCTCGGCGTTGGCAACGGCAGACTGCAAAATCTTCATCACTTCAAGGGCCACGCGCTTCTTGGTGAAGCGCAGGGTGTCGAGCGCCGTGTTAACGTTCTGCCCGCGGACCAGATCAACAACCAGCCTGGCCTTCTGAGGTGAAACCCGCAAATACTTGCTTGTCGCTCTTGCTTCCATGGTTAGTTCCAGACCTTCGATTCTCGCTTCAAGCCGCCGGTCTCGGGGACGCGGTGCGCTCACTCGCAACCTTCATGCTGTGGCCTTTGAACGTGCGCGTGGGAGAGAACTCACCCAGCTTATGCCCCACCATGTTCTCCGTAACATAGACGGGAATAAACTTTCTGCCGTTGTGCACCGCGATCGTATGCCCGATCATTTCAGGAACGATCGTCGAACGTCTTGACCAGGTTTTGACCACCTTCTTTTCGAACCGCCGGTTGAGCAGTTCGATCTTCTGGATCAGGTGGCCATCCACAAAAGGCCCTTTTTTCAGCGATCTCGACAACCTTTCCTCCCTATTTCTTTTCGCGTCGTCTGACAATAAAGCGATCGGTCCGCTTGTTCTGCCGTGTCTTGAATCCCCGCGTGGGCTTTCCCCATGGAGTCACGGGATGCCGGCCGCCGGAGGTCTTGCCTTCTCCTCCGCCCAGAGGATGATCAACGGGATTCATCGCCACACCGCGAACCGTGGGGCGGATTCCCTGCCAGCGCTTTCGGCCAGCCTTGCCGATCGTGATGTTTTCGTGGTCCAGGTTCCCCACCTGGCCAATCGTGGCCACACAGTCAATGTGCAGGCGCCGGACTTCACCCGAGGGCAGCCGCACCTGGGCGTAATCGCCTTCCTTGGCCACAAGCTGCGCGCTTCCGCCAGCGCTCCTGGCCATTTGGCCGCCTTTTCCCGGCCGAAGTTCAAGGTTGTGAATCGTTGTTCCGAGGGGGATATTTTTCAACGGCAGCGAATTGCCGACAACGATGTCGGCCTCCGGACCGGCAACAACCTGATCTCCAACCTTCAGCCCCTGCGGGTAAAGAATATAGCGCTTTTCACCATCAGCATAATGCAGGAGCGAAATGAACGCCGACCGGTTCGGA
>DATKST010000023.1:0-2727 GCA_035531475.1 Terriglobia bacterium | reverse complement strand
TCTTTGCGGTGTCAAAAAGCGGCGAGCTCAAAATCCGGGGCCTCGAATGCCGCCGCCATGACACGCCGCCTTTGGTCGGCCGTATGCAGCGACAGGCGCTCGCCATTCTCGCGGAGGCAGGGGATTTTGAAACCTACTGTGCGAAACTCGCCGAGGCGCGCGAAGTCTATGAACAATGCCTTGCCCGGCTGATTGAGTGCAGTGTCGCACCTGAAGAGCTGGTCATCAGCAGACGGCTGACGCGCGCTCCCAAGGAATATCAGAAGAACAGCCTTACCGCCATCGCTGCTCGGCAACTCGACCGCGCCGGCGTCCAATTACGACCGGGTGAGAACATCCAGTTCATCATCACAGATGTTGGCGCCAGGCTGCTTGATGACCGGGTGCGCGCATGGACCTTATGGGAAGCCTGGAGAGGCTACGACGTGAACGCCTACCAGCAGGCGCTGGAGAAGGCGTTTCAGCCTTTCACACACTTTGCGCATTCTGTTGCGTTTGGGTCCACCAACGTAGCACCATTCGTATCCCAAGGATCAGAGGACCTCACGGCGTCCAGCCCACCGATATTGAGCTAAACTCACATCATGGCCAACGCTCCCTCGCAAGCCGTGATTTGCATCGGCCCGGCAGGCTGGTCCTATCCGGATTGGCGGGGGATTGTTTATCCAAAACACAAGCCGCGAGGATTTCATGAACTGGAATACCTGGCGCAGTTCTTTGACGCCGTCGAAATCAACACCAGTTTCTATAACCCGCCGCGGCCCGAAGTGGTGAAGGGATGGGTTCGCCAGGTGGAGCACAATCCGAACTTCACATTCACGGCTAAGCTTTGGCAGGGCTTCACGCACGATCGGAACGCGACGCCTGAAGATGAGCGCATGTTTAAACAGGGCATCGAGCCTCTCGTCGAAGCAAAACGCCTGGGAGCATTGTTGCTGCAATTTCCTTGGTCATTCAAAAATACCGCAGAGAGTCGGGAGTATGTAACGAAACTCTGCCAACAATTTCGAGAATACCCCTTGGTGATTGAGGTTCGGCACAATTTCTGGAACAAGCCGGAAATCCTGGACATGCTCAGCGAGCTGGGGATCGGGTTTTGCAACATCGACCAGCCAGTGATCGGACGGTCCATCAAGCCCACGGAAAATGTCACGGCGCCCGTCGGCTACGTCCGGCTCCACGGGCGAAACTACAAGGAATGGTTTACGTCAAACGAAGATCGCGGCGAGCGTTACAACTATCCTTATCGGCTGGAAGAGTTAGACCCCTGGGTTGAACGAATCAGGCATATCGCTAAAGAAAGCCAAGTGACTTTCGTCATTACAAATAATCACGCCAGGGGAAAAGCCGTTACCAACGCCCTCCAGCTGACCGCTCTCATTACAGGACGTACCATTCAGTGCCCGGGATCTCTACTTGAAGAGCATCCAGCCCTCGCGCAGATCGCAACGGTCTCCAAGTCGCCCCCAATCCAGGCGCAACTGCCTCTCGGAAAACCAGAACCTAAGTCTTAAAAGAAGGCTGCTCTGCCCAGGTAACCACTTTAAGTTGCTCACAATGCCGTCTGCCGTTATTCCCTCGATCAATTGACGGCGCGCGCGGAGGACAGGACTAATCGCACCCTACAGATCTAGTTTCTATCCTGCCGGGCTTGACCCGGAGCGTCAACAAATCAACGAATAAAGGAGGTATCTACCATGTTTGGACCCATGACGGCCACGCCGATTCTTCGGCTGGATGCCGGCAAGAATCTGGAAGTGGCAGTGGCGGAGTTGCTTGCCGCTGCCGATCACCCCGAAATCTCACGCTGGATTCAGTTCCCTACCGGCGTGATGCTCTTCCTTCTGGTGCCGGGTGATCCTCAGTCCGGAGCTTTCTATGTTTACGACCGGCGCGAGGGAGTCTGGTACTGGGTGGATTTTGAGGACCAGAATTATGGCGGTTACAGTCTGGGCGAGATGGACACACTCCTCAACCGCTGCCATTTTCTCCGGCTGGTCGAAGACCCCCGGTCGCTTAGGCGGAAACAATGGTTCATAACCCCGGGCCAAGCGCCGCAGCCAGTGTAATCAAGCTGCCTTAATCTCGCGCCACAACTCGTGCGGATGGAAGAAGCGCGCAGCCTGGTTCGCGCGTAAGACATCCCGGCCGTTAGGTCGTTATCCTCGAATACGTTACATCCACTCTCTCCATCTCGTATTTCCCCCCTCGAAAATTTGACAACTATCTGGTTCCGGGATAAGTAAGAGTCAGGTTTCTTCGCTCGCCTTCGCGGGATACGGAGCGGACCACCGCTCGCAGATTGTGCCCCGGTTTTCAATTCACATTTTCCTACCGCGTCGGACGAATGGACGGTCTGCGTGTGCATAGGGCTACAGAAAGGGTGAACCGTGTCAGTTCAGGTTGAGAGCGAACTCGTGCGTGATTATTTCCAGCTGTTTGTGAACCGGCGGGCGTATATGGTGCAGTCGACGCGGCCTCACCCCGACAGCGGCCGCTATTATTATTACCGTCCCACAGCCAAAGGCACCGGCCAGCCGTTGAGCCTGACCTATGAGGCCTTGCAACGGCACCTTGATGGGCACGTGACGATTGCTCTCTACGCCATCAACCCCTCGAACCAGTGTTCGAAATGGGTGGCAATCGACGCGGACTACAAGGACGCCCTCGAAGATCTGCTGAAGCTGAACTATTACCTTGGCCGGGACCACGTGCATGGCGCGCTCG
>DATKST010000022.1:0-10713 GCA_035531475.1 Terriglobia bacterium | reverse complement strand
GACGCCTTTGTGCGCTGTCGCGCTGGCCGAGTGCGTCGAAGCCGCCAAAATTCCCGAGGGAGTCTTCCAACTGGTGCTGGGCCGCTCTGCCGACATTGCCCAGGAATTCCTGGACAACCCTCTTTGCCGCAAGATCACCTTCACCGGATCCACCGAGGTGGGGCGAACCCTGATCCAGGGGGCGGCGGCCCAGATTAAACCGCTCTCCCTGGAACTGGGCGGCCATGCCCCTGTCCTGATATTTGACGACGCCGACCTCGGCGCGGCGGTGGAAGGGGCCATGATGGCCAAATTCCGCAATACGGGCCAATCCTGCATCGCCGCCAATCGTCTTTACGTCCAGCGTTCCGTCTATGGAAAGTTCCTTGAACTCTTCACGGAGCGAACGCGCGCCATGAGGGTCGGTGACGGGATGGAAGAGGGCGTGGAGATTGGACCGCTTATCAATGAGGAAGGTGTTGCCAAGGCTGCCGAACATATCGAAGACGCGCTCCAGCGCGGCGCCCGGTTGCTGTGTGGCGGCAAGCGCGTCGGAAGCAAAGGCTGGTTCCTTGAACCCACTGTTCTCGCAGATGTGCCACAAGACGCCAGGTGTATGTGTGAGGAAACCTTCGCCCCAGTGGCCGCCGTCAGCGCTTTTGATACGGAATCAGAAGCCATCGGGCAGGCCAACGATTCGCCCTATGGCCTGAGTGCTTATGCCTTCACACGCGACCTGAGCAGGGCGTGGAGGCTGATGGAATCTCTTGAAGCGGGCACGATCGCGATTAATGATGGGGTCCCGTCCACCAGCCAATGCCCGTTCGGCGGAGTCAAGCAGAGCGGCTGGGGCCGTGAACTGGGAAGCGAAGGTCTGGACGCTTTCATGGAAACCAAACATATTTCGATGGGGACCAGCGTATGAGGACTTGTCCCCTCACCCGTAGATTCCCCGGTACACAAATGCGTTGATTGTAAGCTGGGATGAAAACAATCACAAAAGTAAGAAAATGTATTGACAGGCAATCAAAAAGCTGGTTATATCTCCGGTATACGAGTAGCCAATGGTTACTTCTTATGTAATCGTCTGCTGATATCTGAGGTTAGGCCAAGTTAGCCTGTTTCGCAGGCCGACCCCTTGCGTCTGGTTTTGGATTCTTACTAAAGCGTTCAAAGTCAAAACGGAGGTATCCGATGGCGCGATTGCGGTCTGTTTCGCTATGGGTAGTGTGTCTTGTCGCAATTACTTCCCTTGTGTTTGTTTCCGTCCAACGGGTGAATGCTCAGGTTCTTTATGGCTCTGTTGCTGGGACGATAACCGACCAGACTGGCGCGTTGGTGCCCGGGGCTGCAATCACGATCGTCAATGACAACACGGGTCTGACCCGTAATACGGCTTCAGGGTCAGCAGGCGATTACCGCATCACTGACCTTCCTGCCGGGACGTACACGCTTAGCGTAACGGCGCAAGGCTTCAAACCGGTCAAGACGACAGGCATCAACGTCACGGTTGGCTCGGTTAACCAGCAGAATGTGCAGGTGGCTGTAGGGTCTGTGACCCAGCAGGTGACGGTTTCCGGCGCTGCCGCTGCCCTTCAAACGCAAAATACCGATGTTCATACGACCATCAGCAACTTTGCGGTTAAGAACCTGCCGCTGAACATCTACCACAACTTCCAGAGCATTGAGCTGCTGGCCCCGGGAGTTGTTTCGTTGTCAGCGATTACTGGCAGTTACCCGAATTCGCTTGCTGACACGCCTGACCGCTCCTTTGCCGTCAACTCCAATGGCTTGCCGCAACATATCAATACTTCGCGTGTGGATGGCGCCACGGACGTGTTTCTGTGGCTACCGGACCACATGGTGATCGTGCCCCCGGCGGCGACGGTCCAGGAAGTCAATGTCCAGACTTCCAACTTCAATGTTCAAAAAGGACTGACGGCCGGCGCTGCGACCGACGTGATCACAAAATCCGGAACGAACCAGTTCCATGGCTCGCTTTATGGGTATCACACAGACGCGACGCTTGACGCACAGAATGCTCTCGTCCACACGGCCAGCGGCGCAAAGCCGAAGAATATTCAGAACAACGACGGTGTCGCCATTGGCGGTCCCATCATCCACAACAAGGTGTTCTTCTTCGGCAACTGGGATGGGTTCTTCCAGCGCCAGAACGCCGCGGACATCAATGTGATTCCTCCCACGGATATGAGGAATGGAGACTTTTCGTCCTATCTGGGCGCCCCGATCTATGATGCCGGTGGCAGCCCCGTTATGGTCTGCCAATCCGGGACCGATGCCACGACCCAGTTGCGTGAGGGAATGATTTTTGACCCCACAACCGGGAATACGGCCACGGGCCAGGGCCGCTGTGCTTTCCAAAACAACGTCATTCCGTCCAGCCGGATGTACGCAGGCTCGACCGCCTTCTGGCAGTTAATGGCCCCCTACACGCCGAACCAGCCGGGCCAGTACACCCAGTTCACTTCGGAGAACGACGTCCGGCTGCGGAATTCGGCCTGGAACCGGAACATTTACACGGGCAAGGTTGACTACAACATCAGCGACCGTCAAACGGTGTGGGGCAAGTACACTTTGCAAAAAGCTCTCCTGAGCGACGGCAGTGATTACGGCATCGCCGGCCAGGGTGGCGGCACGGGAGTCACTGACGACACCGCTCAGACAGTGACCATCGGCCATTCCTGGACCGCGAAGTCCGATCTGGTGCTGACAGGCCACATCGGTTTTACACGCATGGGCGAGAACAACAAACTGCCCGACTTCGGCAAGAACTACGGGCAGAGCGTTCTCGGATTGGTCAACAGCAACACCCCGGCGAATGACCCGCGGTATAGCGGCATGCCCGGAATCGCCATCAGTGATTTCACCACTCTGGGGACCAATCAATCATGGGAACCCATGTTCCGGAATGACTGGCAGTTGACCCTCGATGAAAACGCGACCTGGATTAAAGGGAAGCACTCGATTGTGATGGGAATCGACGCAGCGCACAACCACCTGAACCAGTGGCAGCCGGAAATCGTCTGTTGCCCGCGCGGTTCCATTTCAACCTATAACGACAACACGTTCCTGAACACCGCGACGGATGGCGCCGGCATCGGCTCGCAAACACAGTTCTACGATGTTTCCGGCAACCCCATCGGCTTCAACTCCGCTCCCTGGAACGGGGTCGCGCTGTTTAACCTTGGCTTGGTCAGTGAAGCTTACAACGGGCAACAGTTCATTAAGCTCACGAACAAGGATTGGCAGGAAGCCCTCTACATCGGGGATACCTACCGGGTGACGCAAAAGCTGACGGTGGATGCCGGTCTCCGGTGGGAGTATTTCCCGCTCATCACTCGCGACGGCAGCAGCAAGTTTGAAGTCTACGATACCGGCACCAACCAGTTGCTGCTGGGCGGGCTCGGAAACAACCCCACGCACCTTAACGTGACCAGCAGCAAGAAGCTGTTCGCGCCTCGCCTCGGGTTGGCTTACCAGCTGAACGATAAGACCGTCCTGCGCAGCGCGTTCGGTATCACTTACGACACTCTGCCTCTTGAGCGGCCCTTGCGCGGATTTTATCCTTATACCATCGGGGCGGATAACTTCGTGGCGGGGAACAGCCTTGTGACACGATTCCTGCCGTATTCGAGCTTCAATCTTGGGACCAACACGGTGAACGCCATCCCCGGATTGGACAATGGCGTGCCGCTCATCCAGGCTCCCACGGGATTCCAGTCGGGCGCGATCACGCCTCCCACCAATGTCGTTGTCGGGAGTTTGGGCCCCGGCGAGTACAACCGCGGCTACGTGGAGTTCTGGAATTTTACGGTCGAAAGACAGCTTCCTGGGAGCATCTTCCTGAATGTCGGCTACGTGGGAAACCACCTGGTGCATGAATACAATTCCCGCGATATCAACGCTGCGCCTCTTGGAGCCGGAGCTGCCGGGCAGCCTCTGGCCGGCTTCGGGCGAAATATCAAGACGCTGCAGGGCCAGGGCTACCTCGACTCTCATTACAACTCCTTGCAGGTTTCGATCTCTCGCAAGGTGACCAACGGCCTGTTCCTGCAAGGTTCCTACACTTATTCGCACGCTATCGCCTATGAGGATGACGAGGCAGCTTCTTCGTCGAGTAGCGGCCTCCGATTCAATTGTCCTCCCTCAGCCGCCCTGCCCCAAGGCTGTCAGCCTTTTAACCGCGGAACACCGTTCTTTGACCACACCCACGTGCTCAAGATGGCGTTTGTCTATAATCTGCCTTTTGGCGCGGGCCAGAGGTGGGCGAACTCCAGCAAAGCAGCCCGCTACCTTCTTGGCGGGTGGCAGACCAACGGAGTGTTGACTGCGCTCTCCGGTGATCCGTTAACCGTCACTCAGACAAGCTCCTTCCTCAATACTCCGGGAACCAGCCAGGTGCCGGACGCTGGTGGAGCCTTGAATGTGACGAAGGGCACCGGGCCGCACCAGCTCTGGTTTAACACGGACGCCTTCCAGCCGGTCCAGACGGCGCGACTAGGCACTGCGGGGCGAGGTCTCTCCTGGCTGCGCGGGCCGGGCCTCGCACAGATCGATCTCAGCCTCTTTCGTAACTTCAAGATCACGGAACGGTATAAGCTGGCGTTGCGATTCGAGACCCTGAACTTTACCAATACCCCCCACTGGAGCGATCCCAATACAACCTGTTCCATCGTCAATGGTGTCTGCGGAGGTAGTTTCGGACAAATCTCCTCAGCGTTTGGGCAGCGGATCTTCCAGATAGGAGCTGAAGTCGACTTCTAACTCTGGCTGCCGGCGCATCCTGCGGGAAGCCGGCCTGATCCGGCCCCGGTGGCCATGCCAGGGCTAAACCTGATTCATCAACAACCGCGGGTAGAGGCTGAAAGGTCTTTACCCGCTTAAGTTTCCGCTTGCGCAAGGATACTTTTTTCGGCGCTTATAAACACATTGAAATAAGATCGCCCCTGAACCTGGCGAAGCGGCTTTGACTGAAAGTTGCGCCCGCTTTAACTTGACGATAACGTGTAGCGTCCGCTCCGGTCTGGCCTGGAGTCCACCGGTTGACTGCCTGAATGTAATGAGTGTGACGTGGACTGCGGAAGCCGTGGACGAAACGCCGATTTCTGATACCTGGAGGTAGCACATGAAGAGGTCTCTGCTGGTTTGCCTTGGTCTGGCGGCATTGGCTGGCATTGCCGTTCCGTTGCTGCGGTCTGAAAAACTGATGACCTGGTCCCAGGGACGTTCCATGGTTGTTTCACAACGTGGAATTGTGGCAGCGGAACAGCCCCTTGCTTCGGAAGCGGGGGCCATGATCCTGGCGCAGGGAGGATCAGCAGCCGATGCGGCGATTGCGACGAGCGCCGTCATGGGGGTCATTCAGCCCATGATGAACGGCATGGGTGGAGACCTTTTCGCCATCGAGTGGAACGCGAAAACCGCCAAGGTCAGCGGCCTCAACGCCAGTGGTTGGTCCCCGGAGGGACTGACACTGTCCTATCTCCAGTCAAAAGGACTCCGGCGCATCCCAGGGACCGGCATCCTATCGGTGAGCGTCCCGGGTTGCGTGATGGGTTGGTGGGAGTTGCACCAGCGTTTCGGCAAGCTTCCCTGGAAGGACCTGTTTAAGCCCGCCATCTACTATGCCTCCCACGGCTTTCCGATATCACAGTGGAACAGTCTGTACTGGCCGGCCTACGCCGACGTGCTGAAGAAGGACGCGGAAGCAACGCGCGTCTACCTGCCGGGAGGACGGCCGCCTCAGCTCGGCGAAGTATTCCGCAATCCGGAGTACGCCCGGGCTTTGGAACTGGTCGCCAGCGAAGGCCAGCAAGCCTTCTACCAGGGCAGTATTGCCCGAGCGATCGTGAAGACTTCGCAGGACCTTGGTGGAGTCATCAACGCTCAGGACCTGAGCGAATACAAAGCCGAGTGGGTGGAGCCGATTGAGACGGAGTATCGTGGCTGGAAGGTGTTCGAAATTCCGCCCAATTCGCAGGGCATCGCTACGCTCGAGATGCTCAATATCATGGGCCAGTTCCTGCTTTCGAGCTATGGAGCACAGAGTCCGGAGAGATTTCATATCGAGATGCAAGCCCAGCAATTAGCTTATGCGGACCTGCGCCGGTACGTTGGAGATCCCCGTTTCGTCAAAGTGCCGGTGAGCGGGATGCTCGCCATGGAATACGCCAAAACACGGGCCAAAATGATCGACCTCGACAAGGCGGCCTGTGATTTCCAAGCCGGCATGCCGCCGGGGGCCGATCCCAACCTTGCCGTTGCCACTCCACACCCAGGGAAGGACACCAGCTATCTCACCGCCGTCGATCGAGACGGAAACATTGTTTCGCTGATTCAGAGCAATGCAGGCGCATTCGGATCAGGCATTGCGGTGGAAGGCTATGGCTTCATTCTCCAGAACCGCGCCACAGGATTCACGCTGAAACCCGGCAGCCCTGACGTTCTGGCTCCCCATAAGCGGCCCTTCCATACCATTATCCCGGCTTTCATGGAGCAGGGCGCCATCCATATCGGGTTTGGCATCATGCGCGGAGGGAACCAGCCGCTGGCCCAGGCCCAATTTGTTTCGGACATCGCGGACTATAAAATGAACATTCAGCAAGCGCTTGAGGCGCCTCGGTTTAACAAATTTGGCCGAGGTGGATGCGGGTACTTGATTGAAAGCCGCGTCCCCAAGGCGACCTTAATCGGGCTCTCCCAGCTCGGATACGACCTCCGTGTTGTGGGGCCCTACGCAGAATATGTCGGTGGAGGTCAGGCCGTCCTTCACGATTCGACGGCCGGAGTAAATTACGGCGCATCAGACCCCCGCAAAGACGGCGAAGCCATCCCAGAGCCCGCTACCCAATAAGCGGTCGTAGAAATGAAGCTCTGACAGGTCGGCGCAATCTCAAGGTTTGCGGTGAGGTGTTCCCGGCTTCCTGGATTCACCAATCCTTTAGGGCACTGTTCATCTTCGACGGTTCCCGGCCGGGTTACTTGCAAAGCTGCCGGAACGCGGGAAGTCCCTAACATTTCCCCGCTACCAACTCGTTCGTCCTACCAGCCGGTAGGTCTGAAAGCGTTTCAACCTGATGTGGAGATAGGGTTATGGTGAACCTGGAGGGGTTCGAACCCTCGACCTCATGACGGCTAGTCACAGGCGTACGTGTTTTCAATAACTTACATGGATTACGAAAAATTGCGAAGGAATCCTATAAGTGCCTATAAAATGAACAAATAGCTGACGTTTCGTCGCAATTTATGGCAATTAGTCAGGCTCGCAGGTAGGCACAAAAATGGGCACAGTTTTGACCTAAGAAATCCCCCTTCCCGATTGGTGTGGGGGTATGGACTCAAAGAAGTATAGAAGTATAATGAGCTAACATAAGAAGTCTTGCACCTTCCTGCCTCAGGTTCTCCGTCGTCACCGATCGGAAGCTCCTGAAACTTGGAAAGCCGGCTCGCCCGGATTGTCAATCTAGTTTTCTGAAGGAGTCATGCTGTGCCGAAGAGCAGGTCCACCAAATCCGCAGGATTACAGAAAAGTGGTTTCAAGAAGCCGAGTCGAAAGCATCGTCAACCCATGTCACGAAAAACGGTCGCACGCGTGACAAAATCCAGAGCCTCGACGACCAGCAAGAAGTCATCCGCTAAACCACCGTCCCCGTCTGTTCCAAAGCAAGGCAGTCGCCTAAAGCCTCTGAAAAGCAATGTTAAAATCCCCGCCGCAGCAAGGTCCACCGCCACCAATAGACGACTAGCCCAACTTGAAAAAGGGAAGACCGTGAAGAAGCTGTTTGAGCAAGGATACTCCCATGGAGAGTTGGCCAAAACGTTCGGGTGCAAAACAGGCGTCATCCGCGAGCGCATAATTCTTGGCAGTCTGCCCGAAGACCTGAAAGAGGTCTTCCTTGAGGGGAAGATTGACCGGAAGGAGGTATTGAAGATATATCGGGCCAGGAAGAATAATGGCAAGTCAACGGTGCCCTTCCGACCGGAGACCCCGCAGAGGATTATGGATCTGAATCCTCAGCCCGCACCGGCGGCAGTTGTCAGGACCAACGAAACACGGCAGAATCCTCCGTCCTTGATGACTGAAGAAGACCGCCAGGAAAAAATCTCCGAGCATGCGAAGCTGATCGTTGATTGGATTCACCAGACGGGTCTGCGACCCTGCGATTATAGGACGTTCTTTAAGCAGGTGGAGTCGGCGCTGGACGGAACTCGCCCGTGGCTGTTCAGCAATGAGGCTCCGAAGCCACATGAAATCAAGCCGGACGAGGACCCGTGGAAAGTGATCAACCGCTACAAGGTTGAGAATATACCGTCACAGTCCGCACCAGACGTCACCAACAATGCTGTGACGTGGCTGGCACGCTGGGTTCAGCGGCTCATCCCGGACCGGGGAAGGATGAAAGAAGCAATTGCCAAGGCCAAAGCACTGCTTCTCGATCGGGCTCAGTAGGCAACCCAGACTTCACGCCGTCGTTCATCTCATCATGTGGAAAAGTCGCCGGAGAACGATGCAAGTGGGCACTGCTACAGGCAGGCGTTTATCGGCCAGGCGGATTACTTCGGCGTAGCTTGTCACTCAAGCATGAGGATCAGGGACCGAGAGTGGACTATATCTACGGTTAGCCGGCTTTACGGCCATTTGACGGGAGATTGGCAAACCCTGTGCCTTGAGGGTCTATCTTGGCAGGGGGCCATTTTTTCGGAAAGCCGACTTTTCGGGCCCAATCCTTAGTCGGTTTCGAGCGTCGCCGGCTTTGCCATGGATCTTACTCCCGCTTGGGTTTCCGAAGCTGTGAGAGCATATCTTTGACGTCGATCAGCTGGTTGTTGAAAATCTCCCGGGCGACATCGAGGAGGCGAAAGATCGCCGGATCACGCACGGAATAGAACACGTTGCTTGCACTCTTCCGAGCCACGATGAAGTCCCGGTTTCGTAGAATCGCCAACTGCTGGGAGAGCGTGCTCTGTTCGACTCCAAGTCTGGACGTAAGATCACCGACCGTCACTTCGCCTTTGCGGAGGGCGTCGAGTATCCGGACCCGTAAAGGATGCGAAAGCGCTTTGAAGAACTCGGCCTTAAATTGACTCAGCTCCGGCATCGCTGCGACCTCCTCTGTTATTTTAAATTGCGCCGCCCCAGCACTTCCAGAATGCCGGAGAGGAGCATCGCCGGTGACGGCGGACATCCGGGAATATAGCGGTCAACCGGAATCACCGCGTCCACGGCGCCCACGACGGCATGGCTCCCCGCAAACAGGCCGCCGCTGCACCCACAGGCGCCCACGGCGACGACAAGCTTGGGGGCGGGAACCGCTTCATAGGTGGCCCGAACGGCGTCCGCCATATTGCGCGTAACGGGGCCGGTGACCAGGAGCATGTCCGCGTGCTTGGGAGAAGCCACGAAGTGGATGCCCCATCGTTCAAGGTCGTAATACGGGTTGGTGAGTGCAGAGATCTCCGCCTCGCAGCCGTTGCATGAACCAGCATCCAGTTGCCGGATATTCAGCGCCCTTCCCAGGAGCTTTTGCACGTGCCCGCGAACGGCATCGGGCGCGGGAGTTTCGATTTCCACGCGCCGGCTGAGGTCCCAACAACGCACCAACTGTTCCTTCTCGAGTCCCGTCCAGCGGAAGCGTGCGGCGGGGATCAGCGCACCCTCGCCAACTTCCACACATCGACCGCAACCAATGCAATGGCCATAGGAAAGCCTCAGGCAACTCCGCCCGTTCCCGTCTTCCGTGGCCAGCGCTCCTGTGGGGCAGACGGCGGAAACGCGCGAAGCAATGTCAACCGTCAGCCGCTCAGGCTGCACGTCGGGCATGCGGCTGCCCTCACAGCTTTCTATCAGAGCCTCAACCGGAATCAGCCGGCTGGGCTGCCGCAGGCTGCGTTGAATGACTTCGAGAATCATCGGTCACACCCGGAATAGGAGAGATTGAAGCTCTTATTGATGAGCGGGAAGTCGGCAATCATGTTCTCAACCACGGCAAACGGCATGGCAGGCCAGTTCTGGAAGGAAGGGGATTTGATATGGCACCGCGTCAGGCGGTCATCCCTGCCTTCGATCCAGTAATAGAGTTCCCCGCGGGGCGATTCCACAGCTGATGCTCCGCTGACATGGGCAGTGAACTGAGCGGGCGCCCGGACCGGTCCCGGCGGCAGGGCGTCTGCGGTTTCCCGAATCAGCCGCGCTGAAACGCTGACTTCCTCCACGCGAATCCGCGCCCGCGCCATCACATCACCGTAGTGGAGCACCGGGACAGTTATCTGGACCAGCCCGTAGTGGCCCGAAGGATGATCGCGGCGCACGTCCAGATCCACGCCGCTGGCCCGCGCCACGACTCCAACCACGGCCAGATCCCGCGCGACATTCTTCTTGAGTATTCCCGCTCCTTCAAAGCGGTTCTGGATGGACGGAGTCTCCAGAACGACGTGCGCCAGATCCCTGAACTCATGCACGGATTCTTCCACGGACCGGGTCAGGCGGGCGACCGCGGCCGAATCCAGATCAAGCCGCAAGCCTCCCGGCACAGCCACTCCCCGCCAGTATCGAGTCCCGCAGCAGCGCGCCGAGGCTTGGAGCAGGTTTTCCTTGATTCGAGTTGCCAGTGCCGCGCCCACGCTGAAGCCCACATCGGTGCAGAGTCCTCCAAAATCGCTGACGTGGCAAACCAGCCTTTCCAGTTCCAGGCCGATCAGCCGCAGGGCGGCCGC
>DATKST010000021.1:0-12207 GCA_035531475.1 Terriglobia bacterium | reverse complement strand
TCGGGAGCGATGAACGCTCTGCTGGAGCCCGCGCCGGGTCAGGATGCTGAAAAAGCATTCGGCCAAGTTGACCCAGGAGGCGTGCGTCGGAGTAGGGTGGAAGTGGACCTGGGGATGATGCCCGAGCCATCGTTGGGCGGCACCGCTCTTGTGGATGTTCAAGTTGTCCAGGATGACGTGAAGCTCGCGGTCCGGGTAGTGCCCCGCCAGTTGGTTCATGAAACGCAAGAAATTGACGGAGGTCCGTCGCTTTACTTCGGCCAAAACCCTCCCGGTGGCAATCTCCAGGGCGGCCAGCAGCGTGTGGGTTCCGTGCCGGACATATTCATTGGTCCAACTCCGGGGCTTCTTGGCTCGCAACGGCAACAGTGGTTGGGTGCGGTCGAGGGCCTGAATCCCCGTCTTCTCGTCCACGCATAGCACCAGGGCCTTCTCGGAAGGATTGAGGTAAAGCCCTACGATATCCAACAACTTGGCTTCAAAATCAGGATCCGGGCTGAAGGTGAAGGTGCGCAGGCGATGGGGTTCGAGGCGGGAAGCTCGCAACATGAGGTGCACGGTACTGCTGGGCAGCCCGACCTCGCGGGCGAGGGTGCGCACGCTCCAGCGGCTTTGAAACTGCGGTTGCTGGCACCCGCGGTGCTGGACCCTTTGCCAGACCTCGGGACCGTGTTTGACAGGCCGGCCGGAGCGCGGGCCGTCTCGCAGTCCGTCCAGGCCTCGGGCGGCAAAACGCCGCCTCCACTTACTGACGGTAATCGGGGGCAGTCCCAGGGCCAAGGCAATTTGCTGGTTGGGTTCTCCGCCGCTGGCGCGCATCACGATGCGAGCCCGCACGGCCAAACTCTGTGGGGTGGAAGGAGCCTGCATCCAAGCTTGCAACTGAGATTTTTGCGTCGAATCGAGCATAATCTTCGGGGCGACTCTTGACATGCCCCGATTGTAACGTCAAATTGATATATTACAAAGAACTATTTGTACGATGTACTAGTTTCGTCGTCGTTTTCACTTTCTTTTTGCTTTTGTCTTGTCCTGGTTTTTGCCTTTTCTCCGCCCCGCTCAGCTCCAAGCGGTTCAGCGTGCTCTTGCCCGCCAGCGCCTTGCCTTGATCCCGCGCCCGGCTCTCCCCCGTCGGATCTTCCTTCTCCGCCAGCACCGCCATCAACGGGTCCTGCCGCAGTTCATCATCATCGTTCAAATCCTCGTACCCAGCGCCAACCCGTACACCCGTTGCGCCACCAGCTCCTTGACCGTGTGCTCGATCCGTTCCCCGTCCCGATGGTCCGTAAAGCAGGCCGCAAACCGCTCGATGATCCCCGTCCGCTTCTCCACCTCACGCAGCAGCAATCCTCCCCCATCGCTGGTGATCGTCCCCCCATCAAAACCCGCCCGCACTTGCCGCTTCCCCAGGGGCTGACATTCAAAAGGTTTTCCGCTACACTCTGTAGTCATAAAGGCTGTCTCCTTCTCTGGCGCAAGTTTTTCTCAATAAAATGCTTATGCCAGAAGAGACAGCCTTTTTCAATTGTTTAGTGAGAAATCCAGGTTAGCGTGCCCATCGGGAGCCCATACTTTCAGACGGGCTTGAATACGCTGACCCTCACCCTAACCTCGGACGACAATTATCTCGAAGCCGCCCGGTTGGAAGGTTATCTGACGGGCACGAGCGGAACTCCTGAACCGTCGTCGCTGCTTCTGCTTGGGACCGGCTTGATCGGCGTGGCGGGCGGGCTCCGTCGTAAATTGTTCGGCCGCTAAGACCGAAGCGGCGGCAAGTCTGCTTCGGCCCTGACGGCACGGTGCCGCGCGCCGTAAGCTGGATAAGCAAGACTCTTTCCTCATCATCTCCGGAAGAGGCTCATCGGACGCACAGATCGATATTTGATCTGCGCGCCCAGCCGAGCTGCCGCTCTCAACCGCCACAAGCACGGAAAATAAAATTCATTTAAATCATTGATTCTAATCATTTTGCTAGCATCCCGGATTGCTGTTATTCGCTTCCAGTCGAAAAGCTTAGGATAAATAGAGCAAAGACTTGTCTCCTGGCCTCGTCGCGCGGTCGTGTGGCAGGGGACTGCGGGCGACCGCCCCCCTGTGCCGATCTCGCGGACCACTCCGCCAGGTAGTGACGCACTTTGCTGTAGCGGCGGCCTGTGCCCGCCGGAAATCGTTGGCAATTCAGGTGTGGCGGTCTCTGACCGCCGCACCAGCAAACTGACCCACTACCGCTTTTGGGCGGAGCCAAATTCCACAAGCACGTCAGCGGTATTGATGACTCTTACCCCTGCCGCAATCATTTGCTGAATTGCCCGCTGGCTGCTTTCCTCAGTAATGCCCTTCAAGGCATCGAGGACAAGATCCACCGGAATCCCCAGGCGGCGCACGGAAAGGACGGTGGCGCACACGCAGTAATCCGTGGCCACGCCGAAAGTGACCAGCCGCGAAATGCCGAGTTGGCGGACGACGGCGCCGAAATTGGGATTGCTCGTGGCGTCGTAGTCCGTCTTTTCAAAAATCGTTTGACCAGTCAGGTAGAGCTGCGGTTCGAGCTTAAAGGGGCGGTTGGGAATGATGCGCGCCCCGGCCTGGGTTGTTTCCCGGATGCGCAGTTGGCCCGGAGTCCCAGTCACGCAATGGGGTGGCCACTGGCGGAAGCTGGGATCGTCCGGCGGGTGAGCATCGGCGGTCGAAATCACCGGAATCCCGCAATCCCGCGCCAGCTTCACCAATTCCCCCAGCCGAGGGATGATCTGCTCCGCGCCGGGCACATAAAGCGCGCCCTCTGCAAGCATGAAGTCACGCTGCGTATCAATATCAAGGAAGGCGATTCTTTCAGGCATAACCAACTCCGATTCAATCCCAGGGGAGCATTCAGAGGGGCAGCTATTGCAGCGCGGCCATCAGATTTCCCTCTCCGGCAAGGAATTCTCCGCCGCTCCAAAGTGACGCTCGCGAACGTCCTCCAAAAGTTTTTCAATCGCCTCGCTTTTCTCAACGGGATAGTGGGGCGTATTCTGCAAGGCTTGATACTCCTGGGGAAGTTGCTTCAAGTTTTCAATCGCCCGCAGGCGGACGGCACTGGCGGGCTCGCGGCCATCCACGCGACGACCGTTTTTCATGGCGAGATGCAGCAGGCCCGCCGCCTCGGGATGAAGCTCATTCGCCCGGCAAATCAAGTCACGATCGTAACACCCATCGCGGAAGTAGCGGAAGACCTGCTTCCGTCCGGGCAGGTAGGCTTTCTGCTCGCTGAACTTAGTCTTATATTCCTTACGGTCGCCCTGCTTGGTTTCCACCAGCTTGTAGACGACGCTCAGCGCCGGAAGATCACGAGAAGTCGAAAGTTCCGTGCCCACGCCATAAAGATCAATGGCTGCGCCCCGCGAAACCAGCTCTTCAACTTTGTATTCGTTAAGATCACCACTGGCAATAATCTTTGTGTCCGCCAACCCGTGCCGGTCGAGAATCGCGCGGACCAAAAGGCTTTGTTCAAAGAGGTCACCGGAATCCAATCGCACCCCCGGCACAGGTCTTCCCAGGCGGCCGGCGATTTCCGCCCCGGCCAGCGGATCGTAGGTGTCAATCAAGAGGATTGCAGTTTCAGGGAATGTATCCAGCAAGGCCTCAAAGCTCTCCTGCTCCGTGGGGAAAGCCTGCGTCCAGGAATGCGCTGCCGTACCATAAACCGGGATACCATAATGGAAGCCCGCGAGCACGTTGGAGGTTCCCTCACAACCCCCGACGTAAGCGGCGCGCGCGGCGCGGAATCCCGCTTCCGGCCCTTGCGCCCGCCTCGTGCCGAATTCCAGCACGCCTTTGCCGGCGGCGGCGTGATAGACCCGGGCCGCTTTGGTGGCGATTAATGTTTCAAAATTGATAGTCGAAAGCAGGTAGGTTTCAACGATCTGCGCCTCGGCAAGCGGCGCGGTGACCTGGATAATCGGCTCCTCGCCGAAAACCACCGTACCTTCCGGCACGGCCCAAACGTCGCCGGTAAAGCGCATCGCGCAGAGATAATCAAAGAAGGATGCAGGCACAGTCCGGAAGGCCGGCACCCCCCGGAGATAATCAATTTCCTCACCGCTAAAGTGAAACTGCTCGAGATAATCCAGGGTCGCCTCAAGCCCGCAAGCTAACAGGAAAGACCGCTGCGGCGGCAGGCGGCGAACGAAAAGCTCAAACGTGGCACGGCAATCAATATGATGGGCATAATAACCCGCCGCCATGGTGAGTTCGTAGAGGTCTGTCAACAGTGAGCTGTGGCAGCTTACCCCGAAGCAAGTCGAGGGATTGGATTCGTCTGAATTGGACATATTCCTCAACCTCTGAGGCAAGTCTAAAGCCGCGAAAGTAGCGTGCCGGTAATGAGACTGGCACGACGACAAAATCTACGCCCGAGTAATTGCAATGCCAAGTATGGTTGCACATCCAAGACCAAGTCAAGGCAGACGGTTAGGAGGCGACGGCATCCGTGACCGGTTGGCCCAACCTGGATCTCTCACCAGATTATCCGGTACGCAGGAAGGGCGGGGTATTAACCCCGCCCTTCCGTTGCGGCAGCAAACCGACTGAGAAAATGGGTTCTTAGGGTTCGTTCCAAACCTCGATCCTTTGTTTTCATACACTCTTAGGGTTCGTTCCGAAAATAATGATGTACGCCGCTCTTTTCGGCGGGTTTGAAACCCCGCCCTTCCGTTGCGGCCGCGAACCAGGCGAGAAACGGGTTCTTAGTGCAGCGTTTCGTAAGTTCGCTCACGTATTCTCGCACCCCCTCACCCGGCGCTGCGCGCCACCCTCTCCCCGCTTGCGGGGAGAGGGGCTGGGGGTGAGGGGGGGGTTGAAGGCCGTTGCAAGAATACGTTACCGTAATTGCGAATGGTGGTACTTAGGGTTCGTTCCGTAAATTTCGGTTGCGCTCGCCGCTCCCGCCACCTCCGGGAAGTCTTCTGCCGGTTGCAAACCGTCGTCGAGTCCATACCATTTTAGCCAAGGGCAGGGTGCATGGACGGAAAAAGTACTTTGTATCGATGCGATACATTGTATACAGGAGACAGGCGGCCTCAATTCTCTGGCGCAAGTTTTTCTCAATAAAGTGCTGATAACAGAAAAGACAGCCTTTTTCAAATTGTTAGGGGGAAATGCGGGCTAATCGCGACGCGATGTTCTGGTAGGACTCAGTTTGATGTTTTGTGACATTGTTCGCCACCGTCATCCCTGCGAAGGCGGGGATCCATGCTCCGGACAATCCCTTTTTCTGCACGAGTTCGGAATGCCACTGCGATATTCGAAGTGGATTCCCGTTTTCGTGGGAATGACGGTGAAGGAACAAATTGAGTCACTACCGATGTTCCGTAGCCTCTCCGCGCCTTCCCCTGTTCTGATATGCTGGGGATGCGGCACAAAATTTGCAAGCGGCTGGGAGACAAGAGGCATGAGCAAACAACATCTGGGCATCATCGGGCTGGGCGTTATGGGAAGTAACCTGGCCTTTAATGCAGAGAGCAAAGGATTTTCCGCGGCGGGATACGACTTGAGCGCCGACAAAGTGCAGCAGTTCGCGGCGCGGGGCTCGGGCAAAAAAGTGGTGGCTGCCAAGACGCTTCCCGACTTCGTGAACTCATTGGAGGAGCCGAGACGCATCCTGATGATGGTGCCGGCGGGTGCGCCCGTGGACGCCGTATTGCGCGATTTGAAACCGCATCTGAAGGCCGAAGACATCGTGATTGACGGAGGAAACTCGTATTTCAAGGATACGGACCGTCGCGTGAAGGAACTGGAAGGCGGCGGCTTGCGATTTTTTGGAATGGGTGTGAGCGGCGGTGAGGAGGGTGCGCTGCACGGTCCCAGTCTGATGCCGGGCGGCCATGAGGATTCCTATAAACACCTGGAGCCGGTGCTCACCAAGATGGCTGCACAAACCGGGGACGGCGCGTGCTGCACATGGCTGGGCCCGCGCAGCGCCGGCCATTATGTGAAGATGGTTCACAACGGCATTGAGTATGGCATCATGCAGGCGCTTTGCGAGGTTTACGACCTGTTGAAGAGCGGATTGGGATTTTCCACAACGGAGATTCGCGACACATTCGCGGAATGGAGCCAAGCCGAGCTGGGGTCCTTCCTGGTTGAAATCAGCGCACTGGTGCTCAGCAAGATCGATCCTAATACCCAGCAGCCGCTGGTGGATGCGATCCTGGACGAAGGTGAGCAAAAGGGCACGGGAAAATGGACGGCGCAGGACGCCATGGACCTGGGCGTGGCCGTCCCCACCCTAACCACGGCGGTCTGTTCCCGGATTCTTTCCGGACAAAAGGATGAGCGGGTGGCGGCTTCGGCCATTCTGACCGGGCCCTCGCCGAAATTCACCGGGCAGAAAGCCGTCCTGCTTGGGAAGGTACGTCATTCCCTGGCGGTGACCATGGCGGTGTGTTACGCGCAAGGCTTTGAGCTGCTTCGCGTGGCTTCCGCCGAATATGATTACAACCTGAATCCTCCGGAAATTGCCAGAATCTGGAAGGGCGGCTGCATCATCCGGTCCAAGATGCTCGATCCCATCGCCGCGGCTTTCCGCGCCAATCCCGGACTGAAAAATCTGCTACTTGATTCCTATTTCAGCCGCATGGTGAACGAACAAGGGCAGAGCCTGCGTGAGGTGGCGGAGACTTCCGCCGGTCTCGGCATTCCTTGCCCGGCGATGGCTGCTTCGCTTGCCTACGTTGACAGCTACCGCCGGCAGCGGCTGCCCGCGAACTTCTTGCAGGCATTGCGCGACTGCTTTGGAGCGCACACTTACCGCCGCACGGATAAGCCGGGCGTGTTTCATACGGAGTGGAAGGACTGATTCAGGGCAGGATTGACCCTCTTGGATATTTCACAAATCGCGAATTCTTCGGAGCCGCGGATCGACTGTTTCGAGGAACTTGGAGTTTGCATACCACACGCAGTGCTGGAAGCGGGCGAGATCAGCAGAGGGTTAGACGGGATTATTCACGATGTTCTACTCGAGGACCGTTCGAGAATAATGCACACGGTTGAACCATATCCCCTCACCCACCGCTGTGCGGTTCCCCCTCTCCCCGCAGGCGGGGAGAGGGCCGGGGTGAGGCGACGCCCCTGACATCAAGATCACGAGACTCACCTTAACTGAACAGTATTGGGGTTAGACGGAAACTTCTGTGGCGCTTTCCGCATTTTCGTTGACCGGTTGGAGGCGGTCCGCGAGGTCAAGTGAAACGGTCTTTTCATTACAGCGGAAGTAACGGTCACAGCGGAGGCAATCACGCCAGATCTTCATAGGGAACCGTTCGCGGACGGCTTCGCGAAAACCGCACTTCAAAAAGAATTCCGGAGCGAGGGTGAGCGCAAAAACCGTCTTCAGGCCGAATCGCCCCGACTCATCCAGCAGGCATTCCATCAAGCCTCGCCCGACGCCTTTCTTTTGAATGCCGGGCGCCACGCAAAGCGACCTGATTTCCGCGAGCTCGGGGCTATAGAGCTTCAGCGCCCCGCAACCCACCACTTCGTCGTCATCCACCGCCACGGAAAACTCGCGAATGGCTTCGTAGAGGTCGGCTACTGGCCGGGCCAACATGATCTTTTCCGCAGCATAGTGGCTTATCATTTCGAAGATCGCCGGCACATCGCGCAGTTGAGCCTTTCGAATGGTCACACAAGACTCCTGTTGGGTTGACGGGTGGATGCCGGTTTGTGAAAACAAGCCCGGAAGCGCAAATGCAAAGACCCGCCCGGGCGGGCAACGGAATCCCAACCGGAAAAATGGGGGGAACCGTTACTCCACCGCTTCTTGCAACAATAGCAGCAGAATGGCCTTCTGCACGTGCAGGCGGTTTTCCGCCTGGTCGAAGACAATCGAACGGGGCGAGTCAATCACCGCTTCCGTCACCTCTTCACCACGATGGGCAGGGAGGCAATGCATGAAGACCGCATCCGAAGCGGCTTCCGCCATGAGGCTTTCGGTGATCCGGAACGGCGCAAAGACCTGTGCCCGCAGGTGGGCGGAGTGCTCCTGGCCCATGCTGGCCCAAACGTCGGTATAGACTGCCTGGGCGCCGGAAACGGCTTCAAGCGGGTCGTGGAGCAGGCGGATTTTTGCGCCCAACTTGGCGGCGAGGCGTTTTGCCTCGCGGACGATTTCCTCCCGCGGTTCATAGCCGCGTGGCGTGGCAATGCGAATGGAAACGCCGAGCTTGGCGGCCACCATCATCAGCGAATGGGCCATGTTATTGCCATCTCCGACATAGGCGATTTCGAGGCCGCGCAGCTTCCCGAATTTCTCCTCAAGAGTAAAGAAATCGGCGAGAGCTTGACAAGGATGGAAGAGGTCCGTCAACCCGTTAATCACGGGGATGGAAGCGTGGTCCGCGAGCTCTTCGACGGTCTGCTGCGAAAAGGTCCGGACGACGATGCCCTGTACCCAGCGTTCCAGGTTGCGCGCCACGTCGCGCACGCTCTCGCGCTCGCCCAGACGGGGTTTGGAATGATCCAGGATGACGGCGAACCCACCCATGCTGGTCATGCCCACCTCAAAGGTCACGCGGGTGCGCAGCGAAGGCTTTTCAAAAAGCAGTGCGATCTGCTTTCCCTGCAATGCCCGCGCGTAAGATGAAGGCGAGCTCTTAACCCGCGCCGCCAGGTTGAAAATCATTTCAATATCCTGACGGCACAGATCGCGCTCCGCGATCAAGTCTGAAACGCTCAATTTTTCAGGAACTTCAAGGTGAACCATTGCCGGTGTCATGCGTGTGCCTCCTGAGGAGTCTGAGCCAACCATGCCGCAAAGATGCCCCGTAGAACGCCGATCAATTCATCCACGTGGGGTTTTTCAATAATCAGTGGAGGAAGGAAACGCAGAACCTTCTCCTGGGTACAATTCATCAGGACACCGGATTCAAGCCCTTGCTGCACCAGGCTCTTCCCGGGTCCCGTCAGTTCACAAGCCATCATCAAGCCTTCACCCCTCACCTCACGGATCAGGGCCGGAAATTCCTGCTGCAGCGATTCCAAGCGCCTCTGAAAATAGGCGCCGGTCTCGCGGACACCATCGAGAAAGCCGGGACGCTCGATGATCTCCAAGACCTTCAACGCCAGCCGGCACTGCAACGGGCCGCCGCCAAAAGTGGTGCCGTGCATGCCGGGGGAAAACGCCTGGGCCACATCTTCCCGGGCGATCAAGGCGGCAAGCGGCAAACCGCCGCCCAAGGGTTTGGCAACCAGAACCACGTCCGGTTTCAAACCGAACTTCTGATAGGCAAAGAATCTGCCGGTGCGGCCCAAACCGCATTGGATTTCATCGGAGATCAGCAGCGCATCTTGCCGTCGCGCCAGGGATTCCGCCGTCTCCAGAAATTCCTGGCTGATTTTTACGATGCCACCCTCACCTTGAATCGTCTCTACCAACAATCCTGCGACTTGCGGTGTGAAGCATTCGCGCAGGTGCTGAACGTCGTTCAGCCGCACAAAGCGCACGCCGGGAACAAGCGGCTCAAAGGGTTTCCGGTATTTTTCCGGCCAGGTTGCAGCCAGCGAACCCAGGGTGCGCCCGTGAAACGAATTCTCTACCGCGAGAATCTCGTGCCGCCCGGAGTGTTGGCGTTTGAGGGCGTAAGCACGGGCCAGCTTGATGGCGCCTTCTGTCACCTCCGTGCCCGAATTCCCGAAGAACACGCGGTCCAGGCCCGACCATTGAATCAACTTTTCCGCCACCGGCGCCTGATAGGGGTGATAGATCAAGTTTGAAACGTGCAATAAGGTTTGAGCTTCATCGCGCAGCACCGCCATCAGCTCCGGATGGGCGTAGCCCAGCGAGTTCACGGCGAGGCCGCCGAGAAAATCCAAATACTTGCGCCCGCGATCATCGATTAGGTAACAACCCTCGCCACTCACCGCAAGAATGGGGAGGCGGTCATACGTCGGGATCAAAACCTTCTTTTCAATCTCTGCAATCTCAGCGTAGGTTGTCAATTTTTAACCACCCGTGTACCCGATGAATTCTTTGCCACCGGCTGCCGGCCCGCCACGATCCGCAGTAGCCCGTCCCTCACCGCCGGTGAAAGGATGTCAATTTCACCAATCTCGCTGTCCAGAATCCGGGCACAGGAAAGCAGCTTGGGAATCATGCCGTCACGCACCGTGCCATCCTGAATCAGGCGCGGAATGTCCTTCACCTTCAAAATGGGAAGAATCCGTTTCTCCTGGTCGAGTACGCCTCCGGATTCGGTGAGGAAGAGTAACCGGTCCGCACGAAGCGCCGCCGCCAGCGCCGCCGCAAAGTCGTCGGCATTGACGTTATAATATTCTCCGCCCGGTCCCGGTGCCACACTGGCGACCACCGGCAACAGGCGCTCGCGGAATGCCAGTTCGAGAATGGCCGTATCCACCTTGTTCGGAAGCCCCACAAATCCAAGAGACTTGCCACCTGCTTCGCCGCGTTGCTTAAACGGCCGAATGCTCACCAACCCGGCGTCGCCGCCACAGATTCCAATGGCCGCTTGTTTCTGCGACTGAAACGCCGCCACCCACTGTTTGTTGGCAATGCCCGCAAGCACCATCAGCGCCACATCACGCGTTTGGCGGTCGGTAACGCGCAGTCCATCCTGAAACTCTACGCCTAGGCCAAGACGCTCCAACGTTTGGGTCAGCAGTTTGCCACCGCCATGCACCACCACCACATCATGGCCGGAGCGGCAGAGCTTGACGATCTGCTTGGCAAGGCCTTTGCGGATTTCAGGAGACTCCGCGGCGCTGCCCCCGATTTTGATCACCATTCTCAACGGAGTCCGGCAGTCTCCTCGTGGCCGAGCATCAAATTCATGTTTTGAATGGCTTGGGTGGCGGCACCCTTGCCCAGATTATCAATCGCTGAAACGATCACCAGACGGCCCGTGGGTTCATCCAGCACGAATCCAATATCCGCAAAGGGGGTGTGAGCCACGCCCCGCACATCGGGCACTTTGCCCTCGGGAACAATCCGCACCAAGCCGTCTTCGCCGTAACGCTCCTTGAAAAGGCTCACCACATTGGCGGTCTTCAACCGGTGGATGAGCCGGACGTGGATGGTGCTCAAGATGCCGCGCGAAAGCGGCACCAGATGCGGTACAAAGGTCAGCAGGTCCTCGCCCAGATTCAGGGCTTCGAGCATCTCGGGAAAATGCCGGTGCCCAAAAAACCCGTAGGCGCGGCAATTCTCATTGACCTCTTCAAACTGCAGGTCATCGCGCAACGACCGTCCCGCTCCGCTCACCCCCGACAGCGAATCGCAGACGATTCCCGCCGAACGGTCCACCCAGCCTACTTCGAAGAGCGGCGCCAAAGCCAGAATGATTGAGGTGGGGTAGCAACCCGGGTTCGCCACCAGCCGTGCGTTGCGAATCGCCCCAGACTTCAACTCCGGCATACCGTACACGGCCTGTGCGAGCTCACCCGCAGCTCGATGGTCAAAGCCGTACCAACGCGGATAGGACCGAACGTCTTTCAGGCGGAAGGCGGCGCTCAAATCGATGACCCGGACGCCCTGGGCCATCAGCTTCGGCGCGAGCTCCAGCGAAACTTCGTGGGGGGTCGCAAGAAAAGCCAGATCGATTTGGTCCGCACCGAGATCCTGGAGGCGCAGATCGGTGCAGGCGGGCAGACCCAATCCGCGAAGCTGTGGATGGCTCTGTTCTACGGGAAAGCTGGTAGAGCCCTGCCGCCCGGAAGAAATCAGCTTTGCCACCCGGGCTCGCGGATGCCGGGCCAGCCAGAGGATTAACTCCAGCCCCGCATACCCCGTAGCGCCCACCACCGCAACCCGTGAGGTCCGGTCCGAGCGCTCCCCCTCGGCCTTTCCCGAAACCAGATTTTCCAAAACCGCCATCATCCTTTCACCGCTCCACCCCGGTCCAAAACATCATAGCATAATTATACATGGTAAGTATAAATATTCTTTTTTAGGGCAGCGTCTCAGTTTGTTTGCTGTAGCGGCGGTCTCTGACCGCCGGAAGGTGCTGATAAACAAGATTCGGCGGTCAGAGACCGCCGCTACCGCCGTGAAAACGTACCACTACCGACTTATCACGGTAAATTTGTTCTAATTGCGACGGCGGCAGGCGCATGAGTTTTCTGTCATGCGCAGGTAGTCGAAGACCAAGCGCGCGTTGCGCGTGAGTTGGCGCATTTTCTGCGCCACGCTACCGGCCCCCTTGGACTTGATCA
>DATKST010000020.1:0-62695 GCA_035531475.1 Terriglobia bacterium | reverse complement strand
ATCGGGTCACCAACGCGGCCAGCGAATCGATCAACGCCAAGATTCAGTGGGTGAAGTACACCGCCCGAGGATTCCGGAACAAGGAGAACTTCGCCAGCGCCATCTACTTCCACTGCGGCGGCCTAGACCTTGCTCCGCATTTCACTAAATAGCCGGAAGAACCCCTTTTTCGGCCTCTCTGTTGACCTGCTCTAGGACCGCAATATAATCACGTTCCTTTCCACTCTGAAGAGCCTCTTCTTTCTTTCTGGCGAGGTCGCGGCGGAAATTCTCTTCCCGCACGAAGTCCAGCGATATATGTCGCCATTTGTTGGGAAGGTTTGTTCGATGGGTAACTTCAGACAACAACCGCAATTCCGGGCGTCCGGTCGTCGATATCCGGGCCAATTCTGTCGCCAGAAATTGTTTTGTATACACTTCCGGCGTTCCCTGCCTCATCACAACTGGGAAAATAATATTGACGGCCCCTCTCCAGGCTGCATACTTGTCTCCAAGGATGCCCGCTGGCGGGAATGACCAGGTTGGTAACTCCTGTTCTCCGTGCCTGGAAATCCTGCAGGGGCAACTCTTGTGGTCGCCCGCGGGCGGACACAAGTCCCGCCCCTACAGGGGCATCCGGGCCTGAGACACTGGGGCAAGCGAGGGGAAATGCTTTCCACTTTGAAGAAAATATTTTGCCTCTGGCGACGATCCCTGCCGCAACAAGATTGTGTATCATATTGTTTCTAAAGATCTTATGTACACGTAAGGAATGGGGCTTGAATTGCATCGAGCATCCGCGGTCCATTTTTGCTCGACCCAAGAGCACAGCCACAGCAATTTCGGGGAGGAATTATATGAAAAGAACGCTAGTAATGCTTGCAGCCTGCATGTTTGCGGCTCTCAGTATTGCGATGGCCGACACACTTAACATCGTGACCACCCGCCCGACGGGCACAGATTCGTTGAACTGGGGTCAGTTGGGTCCGGCTGGGACGATGATTAACGGCCCATTCACCGCAACCTCTACGGGTGGAGTAGTGATTACGGGCAACTTCCTTGGTGGCACTAACGTAGGCGAAGTGCTGCAACAAGGTAATGATTGGCATGGCAACTTCAAACCCGGTGACTTCCTGATTGGGACTCTGTTTGACGGTCCACTAAGCCTGAGTTCCAGCACGGGGCTTTCGGAAATTGGCGCTCAGATCCAGACGAATATTGGTGGTGCCTTCACCGCCCAGATCCAAGCTTTTGACGGTACCAATTTGCTGGGTACGTTCACTGAGAACGGCGTCAGCAACGGAAACAACGACGGCAGCGCGATTTTCCTGGGCGTCCAGGACCTGACCGGAGCCAACATCACCTCGATTGAATACAGCGTGACCAGTTGCCTTAATACTTGCACCGACTTCGCTATCAACCAACTGTCGCTGACTGCTGGCGGCGGAACGGGCACGCCTGAACCGGGATCACTGATCCTGCTCGGAACCGGATTGCTGGGTCTGGCCGGTGCGGCAAAGCGTCGTTTTCTGAGCTAAAGGTGACGAACCTTTAATCCTCAAGGAGCTTTGCTTGGGTTGCTAATCTTCAAAATGGGGTGCGTATCACGCTCGCCCTGTTTTGTTTTTTGTCCAGTCAGGTTACATTCCCAATCCCCGGTTCTTCCCGATAGGCGTCAAAATAAGCGTTTACTCCCCGAGCGGCGATAGCATGTGGCCCACGGCGATTAGCCGTGGGTGGAGTTGTGAAAGTCCTCACTTAAGCCCCGTTGGGGGCGACATTATTCCCGCGCAGGATGCCGCCCCTGGCGGGGCTTGGAAGCCTGCGCTCTCCTCTTTTCCCACGGCTTGCGCCGTGGGCCATAGGATGACGCCCGCCAAGGCGGGCTTTGTCGTAGTTCCAGGCCTTATTTTAACGCCTATGGCGGCCGCCACGGTTGCCCACCCGCAGCCGCCTGGCGGGTCGGCCCTGGTCATTGAATCTCTCCATAAAGACCATCCTTGTTCATATGCAGGACGCGCAAATCGATCAATCGGTTTGGCCGGAAATTCGTGGCTGGAATCGAGACGTTCAGGTAGTTGGTAGTCAAGGCCAGGCACCCGCTGGCGGAAGTTTCCTGCAAAGTGACGGCGCTCAGGACCTGGCCCACCTGGTGCTCCACGAAAGCGTAGCGGCGAGTTTGGGAAAAGGCTCGAAGCTCATTCGCCCGCTCACGGACCACCGTCTTTTCTACTTGGCCGGGCTGCGCTGCCGCGGGCGTGCCGGGACGGGGCGAATAAGGGAAAACGTGGAGGTAGGTCATGGGCAGCGATTCAATGAACCGGGCGCTCTCCTCGTGATCGGCTGAAGTCTCGCCGGGAAAGCCTACCATCACGTCCGCGCCGATCGCACAGTTGGGAATCAACTCAAAGATTGCCAGAATCTTTTCCGCATACTGCGCGGTCCAGTAACGGCGGTTCATCAGCCGCAGGATGCGGTCACACCCGCTTTGCAAAGGCACGTGGAAGTGGCGCGCCAGGCGCGGTTCGCGCGCCACCAGGCGAATCAGCTCCGGCGAAACATCCATCGGCTCGATGGAGCTGATGCGAATGCGCGGGATTTGCGTTTCTGCCAGAATCCGCTCCAAAATTCCAAGAAAATTGATGGAGCGGCCGAGGTCTTTCCCGTAGCTCCCCAGGTTGATACCGGAAAGAACAATCTCCTTGAAGCCTTGTTGGCAGAGGCTGCGGACCTCGCCGATGACGCCGTCCGGTGCAAGGCTGCGGCTGGGTCCGCGAACCGATGGAATCACGCAGAAAGCGCAACGGGCGTTGCAGCCATCCTGAATCTTGAGGGTGGGACGGGTGCGATCATCCGCGAAGGCCGGCACAAAGTGGAATTCCGGCGCGATCTGGTCCACCAGAATAGCACCCGGCGCGGCCGGTGCGCTTGAAGCACGATTTGCACCCGCCAGCATCTCTGGAATCTTATGTTTGTGTGAGTTGCCCACCACCCAGGCCACGCCTTCTATCTTCGCAATTTCTTCCGGCGCCCGTTGCGCATAGCAACCCGTCACCATGATTTGACACTGAGGGTTGGCGCGATGAATGCGTCGAACCACCTGGCGAACTTCGGAATCTGCGGTTTGCGTGACCGTGCAGGTGTTCAAGACCGCCACGTCACACTCGGCAGGATCGTGTGACTCGATGAGGCCCGCGGTGCGAAGCTGATTTTTCAGTCCGGCGCCATCCGCCTGACTGGCGCGGCATCCGAAATTGATCAGAAAGAAGTTTGCCATGGTGTTCTGCTGGTTTCAGTTTAACCGACTGCCTTTGCTGTCGCTAGTGGCAATACTGTTCGGTAGTGACTTAATTTGTTCCTTCATCGTCATTCCCGCGAAAGCGGGAATGACACTCCGAATATCGCAGTAGCATTCCGAACTCGCACAGAAAAAGGGATTGTCCGGAGCATGGATCCCCGCCTTCGCGGGGATGACGAAGGCGAACAATGTCACAAAACATCAAACTGAGTCACTACCTACTGTTCAGTTAAGGCGAGTTTCATAATCTTGATCTCAGGGGCGTCGCCTGACCCCTCACCCCGGCCCTCTCCCCGCAAGCGGGGAGAGGGTAACGCGAAGCGGCGGGTGAGGGGCGATGTAAAACTTGACTCAATTACGTCAAATTTCGCAAATCTAGGAGCCTCATGCTTATCCGGTTGTTTCAGCATGCCCCCATATGTTGGGGTGGGGCAGACCAGGCTATATCAAGAGCTTGTGGCCGCCTGAAACAACCGGATAAGCATGAGGAGCCTAGCGCCAGAACGGTTCTGGGCCAGTGCGCCGCGTGGAATCCTTCGAAAGCGAACCCGCGCAGCACGTGGTTTCCTTGCGAGCCCAGAGCGCTACCAAGTCTGCCCGCTCGACCCATGTCTTCGGTATTTTCCGGAATACGCAGAACTTTCTTCCTGCCGGGGTGTTAAGCTCACAGGGGGTATCTTGGGTCCCTTGACCGTGGAAAGTGAGGCGATGGAGCCATGCACAAGGCCTTTTTGCTTACCGCCGCAGTCGTGTTCGTACCCTTGAGCTTGCTGGCGCAAGTGCGGCCGGGAGCCGAGGTCTATACTGGCTATTCTTATCTCAATGCAAACCCCTACAATTCCAGGTTCAGCCTGAACGGATGGGACGCCTCGTTTACGGGATTTCTAACCAGTTGGTTCGGCGCGGAGGCGGACTTCAGCGACCATTACGGCAGCAGTCCCCTCTCTCCGCGTTTTGTTCCCCGCTTCACGTACTTGTTCGGACCGCACGTGTCCTTCCGCATCATCCCCCGAGTCACGCCCTTCGTCCACGTGTTGGCCGGGGAAACAAGCGGAAGCGCAGCCGGCTTGCCGTTGGGGGCGCCCTGCATCAAGGGCCTGCCCTGTCCCGGCGCAGCAACCATCACCCAAACATCCTTTGCTGGAGTCGTGGGAGGTGGACTTGACGTCAAATTGACGCGGCACATCTCGGTCCGTGTCATCCAGGCTGATTATCTGTTCACGAATTTCTCTGGCGGGCACCAAAACGACACCCGAATTTCTGCCGGTGTTGTGTTTACACTGGGAAGGTAATGGAGCTAGGGTATTGACTGCGCATCACGAGGCAGGAGGAGCACCCGGTTGGCCTCCAGCACCACTCGCCAACCGGGATAGCGAGGATCGGATTCGTTAAGCTGGATCAACTTCGTGGTGGTGCTTGGGAATATCGCCATGCGTCGCGGGCGGCATCGTCACTCCCGCGAAGTTTGTTTTCGCCAATGCGGGAAGCGGGAATCCAGCCCGTGTGCGGGGCATTCGCTTGCGCGCAACACTGTTCAAATAACGTAGGGGCGACCCTTGTGGTCGCCCGCGGGCGGGTACCAGGCCCGCCCCTACATAGGTTTTTATCCTTCTCTTCCCACACCGAGCGCGTCTGCAACCCGGTTGATGTAATTAAACCAGGCGGCGATCAAGGTAATTTGCAGGATGGCTTTGTCGTCAAAGCCGGCTTGCCGCAGGGTGTTATGGTCCGCGCGGCTCACCTGGGTGGCATCCCGCGTCAGCTTAACCACATAATCCAGCATCACCCGCTCCTGCGCGGTGATCGGCGACTGGGTATAGTCGGTCTCAAGGGCCCGAACCATTTCCTCATCCAGCGTGACTCGACGCAGAAACTCTGCGTGCGAGTCGATTCAATAGACGCACCGGTTGGTCACCGAAACCGTGGTGGTGATCATCTCATGTTGCCTCCGGGTCAGGGGAAGCTCCGGAGACATTAGCACGCCGAACGTGGAAAAAGCGTGGTACAACGCTTCGGGAATGAGGCTGTGCGAGGCCACGATCTGTGCGCCGCCGCCTTCGGTGGGATGCACGGGCGTTGCGTACTCCACCGGATAAAGCGCACGCTGTGATTCCATGGCCTTGCGCAGGCGCTCGTCAGCTTCATCCAGAGGGATTGTTCGAATCCAGGTCATTTGGCATTCTCCTTCGTGAATTCCACGATGTGATACGAAAGTGGCGTGGTTCGAGACGGAGCACCAGCGTCCCTCACCCGGCGCTGCGCGCCACCCTCTCCCGAAGGGCGAGGGTGATAATTTCAAGACAAAGTACGCCCGAAGGCCCCTTCCCGAAGAGCGAGGGCCAGGGTTTCAAGATAAAGTACGTCTTGGTCTGGTAAGCAGTCCGCGAACGACGGAGCACATTCACGAACCGGCGGCGACAATCTTTTCGATCACCAAGCCGTGAGCGCCGTTCCTGTCGTAAACCCGGCCGGTCACCGTCACTTTCTTTCCGGCAAATTTCATCAAACGGCTGTTCTGGCCCTGGGCGGGTGTGGCATCGGAGATGGGCAGGTAGATCGTGCCGTCGCCGGACATCACGACCAAAGGTGAACCCGCCTTGGCGCAGGCTACAGCGCATTCCGGGCTGATCGGCTTCTTCAGGCTCTTGGTAAAAGCGCAGGCAGAGTCCAACACGTAGCCATTAATGGTAACCACCTTGGCCGCAGACCACGCACTGTGAGGAATGGCGAGGCCCCACAGCAACGTCGCAGCCACCACTGCCAGTAGCTTCTTCATCATCGTTCCTCCTTTTCAGTTTCCAACACCCGACGCAGACTTGCTGATTAAGATTGTGCAATGGTGCAGGATTATCTAGGAGAGACTCCACAGGGTCAATCCTCAAAACCGTGAAAAAATCAGGTTTTTTTCAATTAGCTGAAGCAGCGTGGATTGAGCGGGCGGCAAGAAACCAGTTAGTCCCGACACTGTTCGGTTAGGGTGACCCTCATGATATTTTTGTCAGGGCCGTCGCCTTCCCCCTCACCCCAGCCCTCTCCCCGCAAGCGGGGAGAGGGGGAACCGCGGGGAAGCAGTGCTTCCCGTCGCGGTGGGTGAGGGGCCCTCGTCAAACGTCTCAGAAATTCACCCCAATGCCGGTGCTGAAGGTGGCGTTATTCTGGTGGCTGCCGGGCTGGGGATTGCTCAGATAGAAATCCACGTAACTCACCGAGAAGGAGAGCAATTTGCTGATGGGCACGGCCAGAGTGGTGCTGGTGTCAAAACGATATTGGCCCGTCTGACTGAGGTTGGGATAGAAGTTAAAATCGTGCTGCAAATTGAGGAATTTGGTGAGCTTGGCGGTAATCGCTTCGCCGATCAGTGGCTCCGCGCTGTTTTCAAAAGGAACGCTGCCGCTTTCGAAGTCAGTCCGCACGAAAGTCATACCACCCAGCAGACTGAAGGTGAAATTGGATTTGTGAATCACATCGCGGCCGAGACCGCCGCCATAAGTCTGGCGAAGCTTGATGCCCTGGGGCTGAATGTAATCGTATTGGGCCAAGGCAAAGACAAAATTGTCAGCATCGAACAAACGGTCCTGGCGGATGCCGCTGCTGAAAGTGTTGGAGGTGACCACCACCGGGGAGCCGCTGGACTTGGCATGGGAAAAGAGGGTGGTAAGGAAGAAGTTGGATCTCCACTTGTCCGCCAGTCCTGCAACATCGGGTTGGTTTCGCGTGGCGTTAACCGTGGAGGTCAGACTCCGGGATTGAGTGTCACCGGTGATCAGGCTATAGCCCAGGTTGGCCGCGCCTTTCCAATTCTGGTAGAGCTTGGGATGGATGCTTTGTTCGAGCGTGGTGAAAGACTTTGTCGGATAGACCGAAATAAAAGCTTCGATGGGTTGGGCATTCGCCGGCGAGCTGGGAACAAGCCGCCACTTTCCACTGGCGGTGAATTCGAGAGTTCCATCAATGCTCGATTCGTCGGGAAGCAGTGCCGTGGCGGGCGTGGTGGTGACAAAGGACTTGATTTTGCCTGCGGCAACTGTGATTTCTCCCAGGCTGTCGGACTTAAAGACCAGATTGCCGCCTTGAACGCGCTCCCATGTTCCGGTGAGCACGTCACCATTCTTGAAAGTAAGTACATCGGCTTGTAGAGTAGCAGTCAGTCCTAAGAAGATAGCTAACAACAGGGCAGTTTTGCGCACGATTGTAATTTGCTCCGGATAGTTGGATTGGCCCGGGTAATTCACAAACTTCCGACAGGAGACTGTCAGGGCACGGTTTTAACCGTGCCCTGACGGTCTTCGAGTAAAACATCGTGAGTAATCCGGGTTAGTGACAAATGGAGTTTGGCCCCCGTCAAAGCCCGTCACTTTATCTAGGTTAGCACATTGGCTGAAACTGCGGCAGGAGGCGTGGAGCAAGGCGGTGGACCGCGTAGATTGTAGGCGAAGCCGTCCCGGCGGTATCTGCCAGTGCTATGGTGAGTGCATTTTTATACCCCGGAAAGATGCCGGGGCTACGGGTCGCGCAATGAAACGGGTGGGAAGTAAATCCCTTTATATTCTCTCTGCCACCAGTCTCCCGTCAGGCGCCGCGTGGCAAAACGGGTGAAACGATAATCATAGGCAATGGCCCGCACGAAGCGCGGCGGCGCTGCTGGGAATGGATTGTGGCGCAAAAGACTCAAAACATCCGGGGACCCTTGGAGAAGCTGTCCCACGAGTCCGTAGAACCAGGGATTTTCGCGATAGCTGCCGAGCGCCGCAAACCACATCTGCCAATCGAGGCGCGGTTGGTAGGGCTCTACCCAACCCGGCCGCCGCTTCACGTTGCCGGGCTTATATTTGAAGCTGTAATCCAGCCAAGTCTGGCCGTCCATGCTCCCTTCGAGAACAATTTCCAGCCGCTCCGTGGTCATAACCGCAAACAGACCATAAGGGTTCACGAGGTGGAAAGGTTCCACCCAATCCATCAATTCAACAGCCGCCTGCGGCACGAAGCCCGGTGCAAAATCGCCCAACATTTCCATTCCACTGACAAGAAGAATAAAAACGCCAAGCGTCGCGCAAACCAGCCGGTGAATGGACGATCGAGAAGCCTTACCCGCGTGAGCTGCCAGCCGGTGGCCGAAGCCGGCGGGAATCAACCGGCGCCAGGCGGCGTCATCCAACAGCAGAAGGCAGAGAACGACGGCCAGCAGATTGAAAAACGCATAGTTGCCGGTGAGAGCAATCAGGATTTGAAAACTGATCAGCACCGCGCAAGCCGTGTGTCTCAATCGCCGCGGCGCGAAGATGAAAAAAGGAACCAGCAGCTCAATTGCGAACATGCCCACTACCGAAAATTTCTGGAACCAGGCCGGAAGCTGGCTGGCATACCAGGCCAGGGACGTGGGCAAGGGCTGAGTGTAGTAATGGTATTCAAGCGCCGTAAGGTTACGCCAGGTTCGGTCATGGCTCAGCAGCTTGACGCTGCCGGAAAGGAAGAAGAGGCGGAAAAGCAGCCAACGCAGGAGCCAGATGACGGTCTTGGAAGGAGGTGTTTCCGCAACATCATGGTCCTTTGCAGGCCGCCTCCAGTGAGACTCGAAGAGATTCCATGAAGCCAGGAAAATGGCGAGGAATCCCGCTTCCAGCAGCAAAGCGTCCCACTGAAATCCCAGAAAATCCCGCCCCACGGTTACGAGGGACAGATAAACAATCCAGGAAAGGATGAGCGCCGGTTCCGTTGCGATCCCGAGGATCACAAGCAAGGATAGAGCCACGCCGCCCCCAACCAGGAACATGAGAAAGCCATCCGAGGGGTTCAACCAGGCGAGGGTTGGAAGCAACCCATAGCGCTCGGTCCCGAAGCGGCTGGAGATATTCTGCGCAAAATCACTCCAGGGAAGAATGCCGTGAGCGCCAACCAGACCTGTGATTTGAGGCCAGAGGGAAGCGAACGCGAATAAGTAAGTGAGGCCAAGCAGCCTGAGAAAAATCCAACGCGTTAAAAAGTACGTCGAAGGTTCAAGCTTCTTGCCCCAAAGCACCCGGCGCAGAGCGTCAGCAAAAGAGCGATGGGCCGCCACCAACCTGTAACAAGCCTGGCTGAGCGGCGCGAACAGCGGGAAGTGGTCATAGAGCCAGATGAGGTATCCGTAGCTTCCGGCATAGTTAAGAGCATGAAACACCGCTTCCGCGCCGCTGTAAGTTTTGCCGTCCGGCGTGACCATTTGTACCGAACGCACAAAGGCCTCCTGTGGAATGTGCGGGAAATTCGGGGCGGCTTCTTGATAAGGAGCGTAATCGACACGGCCGTGGGTGAGCTGCTTCCAGTATTCCACCCAGAAGCGGCAGAAGCCGCAATCGCCGTCGAAGATCACCAGGGGCTTTTCAACCGAACCGGGTTCCATGAGTTACCTGACCGGAAAACGTAGGGGCGGGCCTTGAAGGCACCCTCCAGGGCTGCCCCTGTAGACGTTAAAATAAGCGCTTCCGCTTCTCCTTCCCCTGAGGCGCGCTAGCGGCGACAGCCTGTGGCCCACGGCGTTTAGCCGTGGGGTAGAGTTCCCAAAATCCTCCTATCAGCCCCGACAGGGGCGACATGATTCCCGCAGGTAATGCCGCCCCTGACGGGGCTTAGAGGTCTGCCCTGTCTCCTTTTCCCACGGCTTGCACCGTGGGCCACGTGATGACGCCCGTCAAAGCGGGCTTTGGCGTAGTTCATGGCCCTTATTTTAACGCCTATGTGGGCGGCCCCGCGTTGAGGGCACTCACGAGGGGCGCCCCTACAGGCCCTTTTCACGACGCGACCTGTTCCTTCTGCGCGTCCCAGACGGTTTTCATGCCGCGCTTCAAAGCAATGTTGCCAATCCATGAGGTTCTGGCAGCTTCAAATCCAACCTCAATGGGGGCGTTCGGCGTTTTGCGCGACTGAACGCAATCCAGGAAATTGCGGATGTGGTCGATGGTTCCGTCATGCTCCGAGCGCGCCAGGATTTCCGGCGTGGGATGCGACGACCCAGGAAGCCACCGCTCGCCTTCCGGGTAGAGCGCCAAGTGCTCCCGGTCAATCTTCAGCGTGGCTTTGGTGCCACGGAAGACGATGCCGCCGTCATCCACGCTATCATTCAGCGCGCCGGTGAAGGTGACGTTGAAATTCGAGGGAAACTCAAAGACGGAGGTGATGGTATCGGGGCACTGCCACTTCATCAGATAAAGCTCGCCTGTGCTGGTGGCGGTTTGAGGCGCCGGTTGCTCCATGTACCATTGGATCACGTCAATCCAGTGGGTCATGAGATCGGTCAGGATGCCGCCGCCAAAATCCCAGAAAAATCGCCAGTGCGCGAACTTTTCAACCGTGAAGGGTTGATCGGGAGCGTCGCCCAGGAATCGCTTCCAATCAAGCTGTCCGGTGTCAACCGGGTGGGAAGCGTTCCAGCCGCTGTTTGCAACATAGTTCTGATACCAGTAAGTGTGAATGAAAGTGACTTTTCCGAGCTGGCCCGATTCTGCAATCTGCTTGCCCAGGATATAGTGCGGCCAGCTTCGCTGCTGCAATCCGGTCTGCACGACGCGGGTGGATTGCTTCACCGCTTCGACCATTTCGACGCCTTCCGGGATGGAGTGCATGATGGGTTTTTCGCAATAGGCGTCTTTGCCGGCGTGAACGGCATCCACCAGCATGGTTTTGTGCCAGTGGTCCGGAGCGCCAATGATCACGGCGTCCACATCCTTGCGGTCGAGGACCTCGTGATAATCCAGGTGGGCGCTGGCGGCGGGTCCGGCGAGCTGCAGAGCCTTTTCACGATGGGGCCCATAAACATCGCAGACAGCCACAAACTGAACTTCCGGCTGGCGCTTGAATATGCTCATCAGGTATTGCGCTCGCTCGCCCGTGCCCAGCACGCCGATACGAATTTTCTGGTTCGCGCCGAGAACGCTGGCGGGTGTAAGGCCGCCAAGACCTGCCAAGCCTGCTCCTGCCACGGCGCTACCTTTCAAGAACTGTCTCCGCGTCCAGTTGGAATCTTCATCCTTCATCGGGGTTCGCCCTCCTTGGTCTGATTTTCCGGCGGCATATCAGGCCGGACGGGTCACGTCACCGTGGCCCGATTGCGAATCTTATCCCAAGTTGCATTGATCTGGGAAAAAGTTACGCGAAGGGGCTATGCTTATTGCGTAAGGTGAAAGCGGACGGCCCAAAAAAGCGAACAAAATGCGCTCATGACCAAAGCTCCCGCCGGAAACATCGACAGCGATTCCACGGCTCAGACGTTGCCGCAGCCGCCCGCAACGAGCTCGCAGCGCCATCGCCGGTTCACGCGCTGGCAACGGTTCCAGATTCTCATGGCGGGCTGGATCGGCACATTGGCCGTTTCCCTGGTGGGCCGGACGTTGCGTTGGGAAATTCACGGCTGGGAGAATTGGGAGACGGCGCGCAAAGCAGGCAAAGGACTGATCTACACCTTCTGGCACCGGGAGATTTGCGCGGCCACCTGGTTCTGGCGCCAGCGCGGAATTGTGGTGATGACCAGCCAGAACTTTGATGGTGAATATGTCGCCCGCATTATTCAGCGCCACGGTTACGGCGCGGCGCGCGGATCGAGCTCGCGGGGCGCTTCAGCGGCGTTGGTGGAAATGATCCGGTGCATGCGCCGGGGACAGGATGCCGCTTTCACCATCGATGGACCGCGTGGACCTCGCTTTGTGGCCAAAAGCGGTTCAGTGATCCTTGCCAAAGCGACAGGCGCTGCGATTCTCTGCTTTCACATTGCGGTGAAGAAGGCTTTTGTCTTCGAGCGAAGCTGGGATCGGCTCCAGATTCCCCATCTCTTCAGTCGCGCCGCGGTGTTCATTGCGCCCCCTATTTTCGTTGACCGTGACGAGGGCGATCCGGGCATGGCCGTAAAGCAAAAGGAAGTGCAGGAGGCGCTTGAAAGTCTGCAACAGCGCGGGGAAGCGTGGCTGCGCGGTACGGATCAGTGAGCGATTACCGGCGCTCGGCCCGTGACGAGCGAAAGCCTCGATTGCGGTGGGTTCGGGCGCGCTTCAATGTGCGCCCAACTTGGGTGGAACGATCTGCCGGCTGCTTACTGCCTGCTTCCTGATTGGTTCCCGCCAATCCGGGTTAGGTCTGTCTGCTGCGGCACTGGCCACTTCTCATGATTCCGCCTTTGGCCCCGCGGCCAGCCGTTGGAGTTCCGGGTACAGCGACTCAACCTGGCTTCGAGTGGCCTCCAGGGTGGTGGAGCAATCGATCCGGTAATCCGCCCGGCGGCGTTTTTCTTCAGCCGGAATCTGTGAGGCAATACGGGCTTCGGCCTCATCCTGGGAGAAACCTTTTTGCAACAAGCGTTCAAGCTGCTGTTCCGGCCGGCACCAGGTGGCGATGACCTTCAGGAAATTCCTTTCGATTCCCGCCTCATAAATCAGCGTTGCTTCCACCACGATCACAATTCCCGGTTCACCTTCCCACGTTTGCCTCGTGATTTCCAGGATTCGGTGCTGGATCATCGGATGAAGGATGGCGTTCAAGGCTCGAAGCCTCTCGGGATCGGCGAAGACAATGGCGGCGAGGCGCTTGCGATCAATCTCCCCGGCGGGGTTTAAGACTTCCGTGCCGAAAGTAGAAATGACTTGAGGATAGGCGGGGCTGCCCGGAATCAAGAGTTCATTGCCCAAACGGTCTGCATCAACCATCTTGGCGCCCAACGATTCAAGATGGCGCGCCACCGTACTCTTGCCGGTGGCGATTCCACCGGTTAATCCGAAAGCGGGCATCTTATATGGTGTGTCCGGCATGGGCGTTCGTGAGGTGGGTTCGAGGCTGGACATGGCAGCCCAAATCAAAACAACCTTTCTGAATCAAGCAACAGAGTTACGGGACCATCGTTAATGAGTTCAACCTCCATCCTTGCTTGAAATTGGCCGCCTTCCACAATCACTCCGGCGGGTTGCGCCACGGAGCGGAGCGTTTCCATGAAAGCCTCGTACAGGGCGCGAGCTACGGCGGGCGGGGCTGCAGACGCAAAGCTAGGCCTTCGTCCCTTGCGGCAATCACCCAATAAGGTGAACTGCGAAACACAGAGCACTCCACCTCCGTTTTCGAGAAGCGAGCGGTTCATCTTCCCATTTTCATCGTCGAAAATGCGCAAATTCAGTATCTTCTGGGCAAAAGCCAAGTGGGTTTGGGCCGTGTCGCCGGATGCAAAGCCAAGTAGCAACAAAATGCCCGGCCCGGTCTTACCGACAATCTTGCCAGCCACCCGGACTTCAGCCCTTTTTACTCTCTCGACCACCGCCCGCATTTTATAACCCCTTGAAGGACCGGCCTTTAGGTTTCGGCCTCCGCCTTCGTCCCACACCAATTTCCCCGCGGCGGGCGAGGATGTCATTGCGGGCGCGGAGGCGCTAAGGACCAGAAGTTGCCATTGTATCAGGAAGCCGTTGGGCCAGGGTGGGCCGGCAGCAATGTCTGAACCGACTTCCGATGTTGGTTGACATATGTCTTTTCTTATTAATGAATTGGCGATATCAATTCCCAGGTTTGCAGTCGAAATGAGGCCGTGATCTTGCCGTCAAGTTTTCAAGCACATGCAGCTCTTGTTACGTGCATCGAAATGACACGCTTTATGTGTTTACCTTGTAATAAATAGATACAAGCTGGCCTAACGTTATGATTTCAAGTAGGTAAAAGAAATCGTCTCAACTGTCTCGCGGGTCTCCACCGTCTCAGATGAGAAGTTTACTATATAGGTATGGACGGGATAGCGGAAAGCAACCAAGCCGGCCAGCCTAAGAAATCGAACGCGACACCCATGCCGGATACCCTGGCACGGGCACACGACAATCTCAGTCCATCTCAGATTTTCAACAAGGCTGAGCGTGACCTGATGCTTCGAATTTTTGACCAGTGCCATGGTCATATTTTGGCAGCTTCGGCGAACTCCCCGATTCTGCCGGAATTCCTGGCGGGTTTGACTGCCAACGAGTCCGGGGGCAATGCGCAAGCACGCCGTTTTGAGCCCGGAGTTTTTGAACACTTGAAGGACGTGGCGCAGAGGAGAGCAACGCAATTCGGCGCGATACGGGCGAAAGATCTGGAGGAGGCCGAGCGTGCTGTCGAAGCGATCAAGTCACCGGAATATCATGTTCGGTTCCTGAATACGGTGTTTGCCGCCACTCACGCCCTCTCCATTTCTGAGTTGCAAGAAGATGCGTTACGTGTCTTCGCGTCTTCGTGGGGATACACCCAAGTGATGGGATATCACCTGATCGGGCGGAAGGGAAGTATTGAAGACCTTTGCAACCCGAACACGCATTACGACTACGCCATCGGCCTGCTTGGCGAATTCATCCGCCAATTCAGGCTTGATCCAGGAAAAGATCTTGAAAGTCTCCTTCATTGTTGGAACTCAGGGCGGCCGTCGGGAAAGACTTTCGACCCGGCTTATGTTCCGAATGGATTGCGGCGATCAGCTATTTACAGGGAGTTGATGCTTGATCGCAAGGCCTTCGGGAATGCCGCGGGCGGGGATCAACGCCCAACCAGCCCGGACCCGCCATTTCCGGCAAGGCAAGACTGAAGGAGCACCTGAACGACAACAACGAACTTGCCCTGCTCTGCGAGGGGGAGCGGGCACGGGTCGGGCTGGCGGCCATGTGCCGTTCAATCTCCGGTACGGACGATGTGGCTGCCCGGCCCGATTCAAACCGGAGGAAGACTTTTTGCGGGGACTCCGCGGCGCTGAGAAGAACTCGGCATTCTGTTTGAACCCGGGGATGAACGGCCGGGACCTTTCTGTGCGGTTTCCCTCCCGGGCTGGAAGATTAAGACGGATGACGTCTTATCCGGCCCGGGACCGGATTGAATCCCGGCACAAAACAGCGCCAGATTAAGCGGCTAATTATGGTTCCACAAGACGTATTGAAAATCGCACTGCAGTGGGGACCGGGAATCCTCATTTTGCTGGTTTTTGCCTACGGTTCCCTCCGCCTGGCCCATCACTGGATCGACAAGTCGATGGAGCTGAAGCGCGAGCAACTCGATGGCACATTTCGGGTTGCCCGCGACTATGTTGACAGCATTGTTGGAGCGCAGAAGTCGCAAGCGGAGGCCGTCGCGCGCTTGGCCAGTTCCATGGAGCACCGGGAATCATTTGAAAGTTACGAGCACCAGGAAATGTTGGTCGCACTCAAGGCGATCCATCAGAACGTTCAGTCTCTTGTCTCTCATGGCAAGCGCACAGAGGAATTAGACGCATGAGGATGGTAGAAGGTGGAGACCGTCCTCAACCTCAATTCTAAGGAAACACGCGTATGTCAACCAGTTTGCGCCATAAAGAACTCATCCGTGGAAAGATTCTCTACTACCTGGGGCTGATCTATCCCCAGTCCGCCACCCTGCCACTGCTGCAAGGCGAACTGGATTTCTTTGGCTATCCCGTCCCGGTCGAAGAGCTCAGCTTCCACGTGGCCTATCTGTCCGAGAAAGGATACGTCACGGTGGAGGGAGTACGGGGTCCACACTCACACCGCAATATATCGCTGGTAAAAATCACCGCTAAAGGGATCGACTACAGGGACGGCCGGTTGCCAACCGAAGAAGGAATCTACTTGGAGCCGGGTAAATGATCGAAGGTAACAATAAGAACTCTCTGGTTCCGGGTGCAAACCAAGAAGGCAAGGAACCTTTGAATGTGAAAAAAGCAAAGAGGGGAAAAAAGAGCGAGCCCGTTCACGAGGTTGAACAACTCGTCCCCGAACTTCAGGCCAAAGTCCGCAGGTTGCTCGTGAATGGGGCAACTTTCGAAGACACGACCGCTTCCCTTGAGGAGTCCGCCCACGTCAAGCTGACTATCAGGGCTGTTGAGAACTACTTTCGCGCCCAAGTGGATATCCAAGAAGAGCGCATTCTGCGGCAGGTGGAAACGGCTGAGAAACTGAAGAAGGCACTGAGAGACCCGAAGTCCGCCCACGCGAAGTTGGCGGAAGCGGTGCTCTTCACGGGTTTGATGGGACTAAGCAGTAAGACGGCCGCTTCTGACATGCAGAATGCCATCAAGGTCAAAAGCCAGGCGGAAAGCAACCGGCTTAAAGAAGATACCCAAAAGCTGCGCGTCAGGAAGGTGCGATCTGACAATCGCATGATGAAGGCCCGGCTGCAGCACGAACTTGAAAAGATCAAGGCATTGAAACATCGGTTTGAGCGGCTTCAAAAAGAAGTCGAACGAGAAGGCAAGAGCCAGCGAGTGGGCCCGGAGACCATCAAGAGGATTCAGGAGATTTACGGGCTGCTTTCGGAGCCCGAGCCTAAAGCGGAAAACAATGGGCAGACAGCCGAAGCGTAAGACGAACACCCCCCAGACTCCCGAATCGAAGGTTGAAGAAGGGGCGACCCCGGTCAAGGTTGCTAATGTCCTGAAGCCCATTTTGCAGTTGCTGCCTTACCAGCGCCGCTGGATGGAAGACCAATCTCAACTCAAGATCGTGGTCAAGGGCAGACAAACCGGCTATTCGTTCACGGCCACGGTGCGAGCTGTATTGCGCTGTCTGGAAAAACGGACCACCTGGATCTTTCTATCCAAAGGCGAACGCCAATCGCGGCTGCTGATGGAAAAGGTTCAAGACCATGTGCAATCGTGCGGAATCCTCTCGCAGTCCATGGAATCACAGTTTTTTGAAGGTACTCTGATGCGGCAACTGGAAGTGCGCTTTCCGAACGGCTCGGTGATCTACGGACTTCCGGCAAACCCGGATACGGCGCGAGGATACTCGGGCAACGTCACGTTGGATGAGTTCGCTTTTCATCAGGATGCCGAAAAGATTTATACCTCGCTTTACCCCACCATCACACGCGGGTACAGCCTGGAAGTGATCTCGACGCCGAACGGTCAAGGTGGAAAGTTCTTTGAACTTGCCAAGGAAGCAGGGTTGGCGGACAGCGGCGCGGGAGATCCTACCGGACGTGCAGACCGGCCATCGGGGCGCTGGTCCAGCCACTGGTGTGACATCTATAAGGCGGCACGGGAAGGCATGAAGGTGGACATTGAGGCCTTGCGCGCGGGCGTGGATGACGAAACCTGGAGGCAGGAATTCTGCTGTGAGTTCATCTCCGGAGGATCGCAGTGGATTTCTCCAGAGCTGTTCCAACAGTGCGTAAGCTCGGAGGCATCGCCGAATTTTGATTTTAAACTTTCAAGCCTCGACGGGCCGAATTCGACTCTTGAAAATCTGTTTGCGGGCTGGGACATCGCCCGGCACAAAGACGCCAGCGTCATCTGGATCAGTGAACTCGTGGGGGATGTCAGTTGGACTCGAGGAGTGATCGAAATGCGGAACATGCCGACCCCCGACCAGATCCGGGAAGCTCGCGCCCTCATGCCTTATATCCGCCGCATGAATATTGACAAGAGCGGAATGGGACTGGCGATCTTCGAAGCGCTCGAACGGGACTTTCCGGGAAAAGTGGAAGGCGTGCTGTTCACGCAAGGCCGCAAGGAGGCCATGGCAGTCCTGGCCAAGCGAAGAATGGAAGAGATAAAAGTTCGGTTGCCAGATGACGACCGTATCCGCCAGTCCTTCCGCTCTGTCCAAAAAACGGTGAACTCTCTGGGCCAGCCACGGTTTGATGCGGAGCACGACGCGAAGTACGGCCACGCCGATCATTGGTGGGCCTTTTGCATGGCCGAAGCAGCGCTGGAGCAGCCGGCCTATCACTTGGCAGGGGTTGGAGGTCTGGTAGGCCAGCCCATTCTCTCCAGAATGAGGAACCGGGTATTTTGAACGCCCCCCAGGCAACCGGGGCCGTGCGAAAGGTGCCAGCGAAGGGAAGGGAGAGAAGATGGATAGCTCTAAATCGAATTCAAAAATCCGGCAGAGCGCCGGCGCCGTTTGGGCCAAGGTCAGGATGATTTTCCTGCCCATCATTCTTTTGGGGTGGGCGGTGGATGACACGATGAAAACCCTGGCGGCAGCCATTGTTTTCGCGACTGCGCCGGAGGCGAGCCGTAAGCATCGCAGAGCCACAACGTCCCATCGACACTGAGGGCGAATGTTGGTTGGGGTGAACCGGCATCCTGCCGGAACTCCTCCTCGAGCTGGAACGGCCTTTCAGGTGTCGGCGATTCGAGCATTTCTTTTTCTGAAAGCATTTTCTTTGCTGCTGAAGTGTGTCCGGGCGCGACTGTTTTCACCGGACGGGACTCTTGTGATTTTCAAGGGGTGATCAGAAATGGGCGGACTTGCAGGCATCTTCAAGGGGCTGCTGGGCGGCGATCCGGTGAAGTCGGTGACGGACCTGATCAGCGAATTCCACATGTCGCCGGACGACAAGGCGAAACTGCAGGAGGCTGCGCAGCAGCTCTCATTGCACCGCGATGAAATCGTGGCAGCGCGGGACGAGGCGCTGGCGGAACTGCAGTCGAAAAACATCACCACCGAGACTTCGAGTTCTGACGGCTTCGTGCGGCGCGCGCGGCCGGCGTTTTTATGGATGATGATCCTCGCCATGGGCGTGAACCTGATCATCTTTCCGGTGTTGAACGCGGCTATGCATCGTGGGCTCACCATGCTGGAGATTCCCGCATCTTATCTCGACCTCTTTGGCGCTGCATTTCTGGGATACGCGGGGATGAGGACTTGGGAAAAGACGAAAAGCAAAGATTAACTTTTTTCACGGGGTGGGACTTCGCCAATTGACAATGACGGATGAGCAGAAGGCAGTCCTGGTCCGTGGGAGCGGCCAAACCGGCGGAAGAAAGAACGAGCTTTGAAAGAAAAGATTCGCAGGCAAGACAAAAAAATGATGCGGAAGAGCACACGCTCCCTTCAGGAGCGACTCGACCAAGCTCTGGCATTGGCCGACGGTAAGAGCGGGTTGATCTCGCCGGGATACCTTCAGACTCCAGTAGCAAGCCGAAGACCTGATGGTCCATCCCCAACCTCGGTCAAGGAACCAACGGGCGCGGACAGGATAGAGGCTCCTTCCACCTCAACAATCGGAGTTCCTGGCACGCCCATCACGGGCGGATTCTTGGTGGATCTGGGCGAATACAACCCTGAGCTGATGGGCCGGAATGCTATTCCGGTTTACGAAAAAATGCGCCGTGGCGATGGTCAGGTCAGGGCGACGCTGGCCGCGTGCAAGTTGCCTGTCCAGTCCGCTCGCTGGAATGTCACGATGCCTTCCGGCCTGGGCCGCGAGGATGCATTGTCCCACCCCGTCAGCAACAACGGCGCGGGAAGGAACACCCGGGCCAAAGTGCGCGAGATTACGGAATTCGTCCGCGAGAACTTGTTTGGTGGGCTCGAATCCCGAACTGAATCTGGCGCTTGGGTAACGCAATCCTGGGACGAGGTGGTGCGCAACGCACTGCTGATGCTGGATTTCGGTTGCGCCATCCACGAGGACATCTGGACGGTGGATGGCTCGCAAATCAAACTGCGGCGGCTGGCGGCGCGGCTGCCAGTCACTTTCTACCGCTGGTTGACGGAGCCCGACGGAGAGACCCTGGCTGCGGTTGAACAGTACGGCTATCGCAATGACCGATTTCTGACCGCGATCCTGCCCGCTGAGAAGATCGCACGGTTCACTTACCAGCAGGAGGGAGCGAACTTCTGGGGGATCTCGCTCCTCCGGGCTATGTACGCCCATTGGTACATTAAGGCGGCGCTTTACAAGATCGACTCCATCGCCGCAGAGCGCAACGCCCTGGGAATTCCAGTCTTCCGGCTGGCACCCGGCTTTTCCGCTCAGGACAAGGAGGCAGCCTACAATTTTGTAACCCAACTTGCCGCCCACGAGGCGACGGGAATTGTTGAGCCTCCCGGCGACGCCACCACCGGCCTGCGTATTGTGGGTTACCAGGGCAGGCTGCGCGACTTGATGCCTTCCATTCAGCACCACAATGTCATGATCTCCCACGCTGCATTAGTGCTGTTCATGGATCTCGGGCAGGCGGAGCATGGCTCCCGGGCGCTCGGCGATTCGAGCCAGGCATTCTTTATGCTCTCTTTGCAAAATCTCGCCGATCAGATCGCGCTCACGATCTCGAATTCTACGGTGCGGCGGCTGGTGAAGTTCAATTTCGGTGAAAATGCGCCGGTCCCACGATTGGTTGCCGCCAACGTCCAGTCGAGGTCGCTGGGGGATATCGCCTCCGCCCTCACTCAGTTTGCTCAGGCGGGACTCGTTATCTCGGAATCGAACCTGCGAAAGTTCATCCGGGATGAACTGGCGCTGCCTGAAGAGTCAGTGGAGGGCATCGCGGCAATTCGCGGTGAAACCGTTGAAGTGGGAGAAGACGCGGCGGAAATCGGCGGCCGCCATGTGGGACAAGAACAGCCGGCTTAATGGACAAGGTCCGGCACAAATAAAGTCTTTATCTGAGAAGCTTGATGGAAAGGTTAGGGAGAAATGGCTGATTTCAAGACCAATCGAATCAATCCGCGCCACCGAATCATCGCCCGCATTTTCGGATTATGGTTTCCTTTTTGCGGCGCCAGCCTTCTCTCTGTCGTGCTCACAAGCCTTCTTTTTGCGGGACCGTTTAACGTGTACTATAACTGGCAGACCGGCAAATTCACCGTCATCGCTAATAATAAGGACAACAAGGGAGCCCAAACTCGATCCCCCCGTAAACTCCTTGCGCTGCTTCCTGCCAACCTATACCAGCCGGGGTGGCTGGAAGACGGAGCCGGCGCTTTGCAGGGGACCCCCGCCGGATTGACTCAAGTTAGCCTCGCGGCGTTCGATCCGGTGAACAACGCCCTCCGAATTCGCGCCGGAGTGACACCTCCGGCTGGCCAGGCCACGCCTTCAGACGCCGACCAAGTGTTTTCATCGATCTTTGATACCACTTACGACGCGATTCGGGTGAATTGCATCAGCGGCTGCGGAGGCGGTGGCGGCACGCCAGGCGGCGCGAACACGGCAGTGCAGTTCAACAGCAGCGGCTCCTTTGGTGGCGACACGACGAATTTTTATTACAACGACTCAACTCATTCTTTGGGGCTCTCCGGAGGGCTGACTCTCGGGTCACCCTTGGGAGTTTTGAGCGGCGGGACCGGGACAACTTCGCCTACCCTGACGGCCGGATCCAACATTTCCGTCAGTGGTACATGGCCCGGCCAGACGGTCGCCTTTAGCGGTACGCTGCCTGCCACCCAAACCACCGTCACGAATAACTGGATCACGTCCTATAACGCCACGACGGGGGCCTTCACGGTTTCGCGGCCCTCATTTTCGAATATTGCCGGATCGGTTGCGGCTTCGCAAATTCCCGGCCCGACAACCACAACGCTGGGCGGAATTGAAGCGGTCAACACCATTTCGCACGAATGGATCAATTCGATTTCGACAAACGGGGTCCCGGCGCTCTCACAGCCTGCATTTTCCGACATGAGTGGCACAGCTATGCTTGCTCAGCTTCCCTCAACCCTGGCCCAATTCACCGGTACGATCACGGTAGGAGATTGCGCGAAGTGGTCTTCAAGCGCCATTCTGGCGGATGCAGGGGCAGCTTGCGGATCGGGGAGCACGGCACCCGGGGGCGGGAACACCGCGGTGCAGTTCAACAGCAGCGGGACCTTCGGGGGTGACACGGGGAACTTCTATTACAACACCACGACGCATTCCGTGGGGATTGCTGGAGGCATGACTCTTGGATCTCCGCTGGGAGTTTCGAGTGGGGGCACGGGAACCACGACGCCCAACTTGGTGGCAGGATCGAATATTTCGGTCGGAGGGGCATGGCCGAATCAAACGGTATCTCTCTCGGGCGTGATCCCACCCTCTTCAATGCCAGCGCCCTCTTCCTCGACGCTGGGTGGTGTTGAATCAGCGGGCGCCATCTCGCACGAATGGATCAATTCGATCTCCACGGCTGGGATCCCAGCGCTCTCCCAGCCTGCATTTTCCGACGTAGGTGGCACCGCTACGCTTGCTCAGCTTCCCTCAACCCTGGCCCAATTCACTGGCGCGATCACGGCAGGCGACTGCGCCAAGTGGTCTGCAAGTGGCATCTTGACGGACGCAGGTGCGGTGTGCGGCAGCGGCGGAGCAACCAATCCGGGGGGCTCGGTCACGCAATACCAGTTTAACAACACCACGTTTGGCGGAGCGGTTTCGACCTACAACTCAGCGACGGCGGAATCCACTTTCCCGAACATCAACAACATTTACTACGTGGATGGCTCGAAATATTCAACCGTCGAAGCGGTGATCGCTGATCCGAACTTCAAGGGCGGCACTATTATTTCAACCGTGCCTGAAACTTTCTCCTCGAGCCCTTTTGAATCAACCTATCCCATGCAGTTGATGCTCATTGGGACGAATAATTCAAACGTTTGGACGACCAATACCCATATCAATGTTCCGGCGCAAGATAAATTGATAGGCAGCGGCTCAGCGGCCACGATTATCCGGACTGGCTCTAGCTTTCCGGCTGAAATCTCGGCTACGCTTCCGGCTCCTGGAACGCTGACGACAGCAACGACGGGCGGCACGATTCCAGCCAGCTATTTTGTCGATGTGGTATTCACAGCGGCAAACGGCAACGGCGAAACCCCTCCGTCATCGCAAGCTTCAATCCAGGTGGGAAGCGGGACCAGCACCAACACGGTTACTCTGCCCGCGCCGGGAGCCATTGCGAACGCCACTGGCATGAACGTCTACGCCTGTGACGGCGCTACTTCCGGCTGCTCGAAGTATTTCCTGATTGCCTTAAACCAGCCGCTCACGTCGGCCTACACCATCACGAGCGTCCCGGCTGCTCAAACCATCGGACCGCCATCCATCAATACCAGCGCCAGCTTGATTTCGCTGAATGAAGGCGGAGCGGTGGGAGCGGCGGGGCAGTTCACAAGAGTTGAAGACCTGCAAATCGATTGCAACCTCATCGCGGGCGGCATCGGGCTGTTTAATCGCGCCGCGCAAGAGCAATCTGGCGCTTTCCACGTCCAAATCAAAAATTGCGAGGGCGCTTCAATCGATATTGAAGGCCCAGGAGCGCAGAATTCAGAATATGAACATCTGATTATAGGCGGGGCGCAGATTGGAACAACGATTGGATTTCGTGATGATTCGGCTGGAATTCGGGGCCTAAACGATGTCACGATTGCTCCACCTTCTGGAACGACTCAAGGCGCTACCGCAATCGATTTGATCAACACCATCGGTCCACCGCTCGGCTGCTACCGCGACATCCACATTGAGGATTTCGCGAATGGATTATATACCCAGAACAGCCCGGCTTGCGTTGAGAGTATCAGCGGCCTTACCAATGTTGGAAATCTCGTGCATTTTGATGTGAACAGCCATGACGACACGGCGAAACTGGTCTTTCCTAATGGGGCGACCAACGCCATTCAGGACGACGTATTTTCGTACTCAAGCGGAAATAGAAATGTCGGCATGTATTGGATTGGCAACGGGGTTGGCGCAGCGCGGTCGCGGTATTCGAGCGAGACGGACGTGGCTGCAAACTTTCAAGGCGGTTTGGATATTCTTGGCAATCCGAGTTATGGGTTTACAGGAACCCTGACGGCGGGGGACTGCGTGAAGGCCGCAACCGCTACGACGCTGGCAGACGCGGGCGCGGCGTGCGGATCAGGCGGCGTCTTCACGGCGGGCGGCGATTTGACCGGAACCAGCACTTCGCAAACTGTCTCAAAGCTACAAGGCAACACGCTAACAATCACCTCTCCCACCGCGAGTCAATACCTCGGATGGAATGGTTCGGCGTTTGTGAATCAGCAGGCGTCATTCACGCAGATTTCCGGAACCGTGGGAGCCACGCAGTTGCCTGCGCCCACCGCCACGAAGCTGGGCGGCATCGAATCCTTTGCAGCGGTCGCCCATGATTGGATCAATTCGATTTCGACGGCAGGGGTTCCCAGCGCGACTCAGCCCGCATTTTCAGATTTGAGCGGGACAGCGACTCTCGCTCAGCTCCCATCCACCGTCGCGCAATTTACCGGAGCAATCACGGCGAACGACTGCGCGAAGTGGTCTTCAAGTGGCATCTTGGCGGACGCGGGCGCGGCGTGCGGATCAGGCGGTGGCGGAGTCACCTGGGCTGGAGATTTGGCAGGCAGCACCAACACCACCCAAAAGGTGGTTGGCATTGAAGGCGTTCCCGTTTCGGCCACACCGCCCTCTGCCGGCCAGGTATTGGTGGATGTGGCTGGCACCTGGACACCTTCGACCAACACTCCAACCGGCGCTATCGTTCAGGCTCCAGCGAACGCCACCACCAACGTCATCACTCCCACGACGGACACGCCGTCGCTCCTGTTGAATCCGTTTTCATCCACGCAAACGAGTGACGTGCTGGACGTGAAGGCGTACTGTAGCGGGACACTAGGAGTCGCCTTCTCAATTTCGATCAGCGGCAACATGAGCTTTTGCGGCAACCGTGCGACCTATGGAGTGTCTGGGCAGGCGACCTATTCTGACATTCTGCTCATCGGCGGGAACACTCCCAATGCACAACCTTTCGTGAGCGGTGAAACGGCGGGCGCCACGAACCCGGTAGACCTTTACTTCGACTCGGCACGTACCGGCGTCTTCGTCGATTCTGTAGCTGGCGATTACACCCCTCCGGTCACTTCCAACGTGACGGCCCCTGAGTTCGGGAACACCTTCATTAATTTTGCGCACGGACTTACAGCCAATAAACCTGCGACCTGCACCGTCGCCGACACCTACTTTGCCACGGACGCCACGGCAGGCACCAACCTCTATCTTTGCACGGCGTCGAACACATGGACCCAGTTGAGCGGAGGCGGCGGTGGGGGTGGGGGCGGAACGGTCACAAGCGTCGGCCTGGTTTTGCCGTCCATCTTTGCAGTAACCGGGTCCCCGGTCACGACATCGGGGACACTGACCGGCGCTCTCGCAACCGAGACTGCGAACACTGTGTTCGCAGGACCAACGAGCGGAATTGCAGCGGCTCCCTCATTTCGCAGTCTGGCGGCGGCTGATCTGGCGCCTACTCCAATCAGCGGCGATTGTCCGCAGTATAACGGTACTACTTTGGTGTGGGCGGCGTGCGGCTCAGGCGGTGTGTCAGGCTGGTCTGCAATCACGAACCCCACGGCCAACCTGACCCTCTCTATGGCGGGCTTCACCACCACGTTCAACTGGACCAACACTGCGCTTGGCCAGTTTGCGTTTGACGGGAATGGAGATGTGACGATAGGCACGGGGGCGACAGCGGCGATTGCGGATTCTCCGATTTTGAATTTGCAGAACGAATACGAGAATGGCACGGGCACCTATGCGGCGGATACGATTGGATTGCAGAATCAGGCCAGCGGCTCAATCAACGGCGTTTCGACGGTGAACGTGACCCATTCCGGCTCCAGCGGCGGGTGGCAGATAGTTATGAATAGCCTGAAGAATTTCACTGCCGCAGGCGCTATCTTTTCCATGCAGCAAGTGGGGGCGAATGTCCTAAGCACTGCCAGCGGCGCAAATCCGATCCAGATGCTTAAGTCGATTGGCTACCTCTATACGGCTTCCGGGACCATTGCCGTTGGGGACATCGTTTGCATGAGCACCACGGCGCAAACGGTGGTTGATTGTCCTCTGGCGGGTATCAACTGGATCGGGATTGCCGCGGGAACAACGGGGTCCATTAACGTCTCAACTCACGGTGGCACAGTGAGCGCGAATTTTGACGCGGCTACGGTGACGGCGGGAGACGTGGCTTGTGCCCCGACCGTCACTGCCGGAAAGTTGCATGACAACGCGCTGACGGCTTGCGCGGCGGGTCAAATGGTGGGAGTCATCACGACAGGCGGAACGGCGAGTACGGGAACTATTTTAATTCGTTGAGAAGGCAGAAGCATGGAAGCAAAACCGAGATTGTCCGTGATCAGCGCAGTCCTGGTGATAGGGGTTATCATGCCGGGCTTAAGCCCGGCTCTACGTGCATCGAATACCAGCGGCTCTGGCACGTCCGTGCTGGCTTGTTCCGGCTTTATGCCGAATCCGTGTGCCCGGCAGGATATGGCTCCGCAGCAGGTGATCGAGCTTCCGGCTCCAGCGGTGGGCGTTCCCATCGTGCTGCCCGGTTCTGGCGAGCGGCTGGTTCGCGTAACGGATCAAAACTACTACTCCCCGGCGCAGTCTCCGCCGCAGTCTTTTGGCATTCCAGAAAACGGCCCGTTTAGTCTGTACGACTCCTCCATCCCCGGCTATTGGGTGATTGCCAAGAATGCTGGGAGCGGCCTCTATCTCAGTAAAATGACTTATCCGGGATTACAATTGACGCGGGTATGGCCGAGCACCTCTACCGATTCCAGTCAACTCGTTCCGCTTGACGCGGTTTTCAATTTCTCTTCCGTTAGTCCGGGTCTGGCATTTGGGACTGCCACGGGCTATGGCGGCTCGTCCGATCAGATTTATGCCTATTCATTTCCCGGTGAGCCGAGCGCATGGACGGGAGGAACTTCCGATACCAAGACCACAATTTTTAATGCCGCCACCAGTATGCAAGGACTTACTACTGGATGCGCCACCACCGCCAGCAACTTTCCCGGCTTCGTTGGCGGCTATGGTGGCGGCGCGAGCACGGGTGGAAGTGATTCGGAAGTCTTGATTTATGCGGGCGGCTCGTCCCAGGACCACGCCCACTTGGTTCTGGTGGGCACCAACATCGGGACGCAAGCCGCGCCGTCTTGGAAGTGCGACTGGATCGATACTTCATCCATGGCGGTGGCCGGGTACGACTATGCGGGAGTACAGCCCACCGGCTGGGTCTTCCCGGCTCCCACATCCGTTTCGGCGGTTGCGGGCACAGGAACTTTAGGTGTGGCCACTACCAACGTGACGGTGAGCATTGTATCGTTCGATCCCTCCAAGTTTGGCGGCTCTGACATTACTTTCCCGGAGACAACGACGCCCGCCACGATCCAAGTTACAACCGGCAGCAGTCAGGGAATAGTCTTTACTCGGCCATCATTGGTGACATCCGGCTTAGGTTTTGAGCAGACCGCTTTCTACACTGCCGTAGGAACAAGTAGTGTGCCCTTTGAGTGGGGAATTTATGCGTGCGCCGCTCCGTGCACAACGCCGACATTGCAGGCCTATGTGCCGTGGGCAACCACAACTTACACGCTAAACAGCATTGTGGCCGGAACCGCGCTACCCGCCACGAACTACGCGGGATTTTACTTGCACGGCGCGAACCTCACCCAAGATGGAAAGTACGTCCGCATCTCAACCGCGACCGACGCGCAACAGGTGCAAGCGCTTGTGTTCTGGCAGATCGGAACCACGACCATTACGGCTTGCACGGGGTTTGACAATTCCGATCATGCTGATCTTGGCACCTATTGCGGAGGACATCCTGGGCCTTCGGCCACGTCCTTACTCAATGCTTATTCGGTGTCGCCGTTTACCGATCTCGGAACGTTCGTGCGGCCCTATAGCAACTTGACGGCAAACGTCCAGCTTTCCACCAATCCGCCTGTTCCTCAGTATTTCGATCAGGACTCGCATTACGGGAATTCAAGCATTGCCAATTATCCAGCCACCATGATTCACTATGTTGCCAATTACCACGCGAATTCGGATGGAACGCAGAACGCCACCAATCCCGTATCGAGTACCACCGTTCGAGCCTTGACCAACGAGACTGATGATCTTAGCCTGACAACCCCCAATACCTGGTGGAGATTCGGCCATCCGCGCTCGGCCTGCTTGAATAACAACACCATCGGACAATCGATTACGGAGATCGCGGCTTATGAGATGTGCCCGCAACCCGGTGCGAGTCCTGATGGGCGGCTCATCGGGTTTAACTCGAATTGGGATTGGATGCTGGGAACGTCAAACGGTAACTGGAAAGGCTCGACAAGCTATTCAGCCTACAACGTCGAACAGACGGCCACGAATAGCAACTTTTGGGAACTGGCACTGAATTCTGGAACTAGCGGTGCGTCTCCGCCAGCAACGTGGAACACGGGCATGGGGCAGATCACCACGGATAACAACATTACCTGGGAAACCATTCCGGGCTGTCCGGCTGGAACCAGCTTTCCGATGTGGACTTCGGGGCAGGGGATTGCCCTGAATTACGTGATTCAGTCGCCGCTTTATAATTTTGAGCAAGTCACCACCACTGGGACGACGCTTTCCATGCCCGCGACTCCTCCCGCATGGCCCGAATGGACCATTACCAGTTCGAGCGTGACGGGCGGAACGGAAACTCTGGTGCTGTCAGGAGCGGCGGCGATCCCTGCCGTTAATGACTCAGTGGTGGTTTGGAGCGTGACCAATCCCGGTACAACCAATACCCAAGCATTAGACGGAACTTTTAAGGTGAATGGATCGAATAGCTCGACATCAACCATCACCGTTCCGAACGGGGCAGGCGCGGAGACGGGGACCGGTGGCATTGTGATTGCGAACAGCGCCGGGGCCAAGATGCAGGCCACCGATGCCAACGGCAACGTCTGGACGATGACGGCGGCGGCAAATGTGAACGGGACGTATAAGGAAGGGCCGAAGATTGGAAATAACGTGGCACGCTCCCAATGCCGGGAAGATTTGTTCCTGGTGGAGACGAAATGAATCTGTGGCAGAAATTCAAGGCGGCGCTGAATAACAAGACGTTCGCCGAGCTGAGCCATGCCATGGCCTGCTATTCGGTGGCGGTCTCGCCCTTAATCTTTTGGCGCTCAGAATGGCACTGGGCGGTGATGCCGCTGGTAACGGTGCCGGTCGTGCTTACATCCAAGCTCTGGCCCCCGACCGACAGGACCGTTCAATTCGGCCACGCCTGCGGGGGATACGCGATTACGGTGACACCTCTGTTCTGGGGAGCGGACTGGAAGCATTTACTGGCCGGACTCGGCTTGGTCGCGCTTTGGACCTTCCCGAAAGAGTACGTCTTCGATGTGTTGGTGGAGAAGGCCAGCTACGCAGATGGCTGGGCCGATCAATCGCGCTATCTGATTGGTGCAGGAATTGCGGCAATGCTGGCATTCGCACTTGTGATCCGGTGAAGAGGTCAAAATGGCAGAGCAAGATTATACGACGCTCAGCGGAGTGAAGGCTCACAAGGCGGATTTTGCTTACGCACCGGCAAGAAGCGAGCCGAGTGAGTGGAAGCTGCCAGCCCACGACGCGGCGCACGGTTTTGACCCGCTTCCCCACTTCAAACAGGCACAGACCACCGCTTTTAAGAAGCGACTGGCCGGCCAGGGAGTGGAGCACCCCGTGCGCGGGTCCAGATTAGCAACGACAGGATTTGTGGAAAAGTCCGCGGCCAAGAAGAAGCCGGACGGGCATGGTATCCCGGTGTTGCTCACCGGTCCCGGCACAGTCGCAACAGTTCCGGAGGGTATTTTGCTTCACCGGCCTGATGCCCGGCTTTACGAGATTCCGATTGCGGTGACGGGTTCTTGGGTAAAGAACGACTCCTACTTTTCAATTTCTGAGCATGACCTATCGAACATGATTCAGAACTTCGCTAAGCGTAAGAACGAAATGGTGGTGATCGACTACGAGCATGCCAGCGAAACGCCCGAAGTGGCGCGAGGTGGACCGATTCCTGCGGCCGGATGGATCCATGATCTACGGGAGTCAGTGAATGGGGGTCGCCAGCTCCGTGCTCTGGTCGAATGGACACCGGAGGCTGAACAAATGATCCGAACGGGCGAGTACCGGTTCTTCTCCCCGGCGATTGATTGGGGCTCGACGGACAAGGAAACCGGTCTACCACAAGGCGCCACCCTGACGAGTGGCGCGTTGACCAACCATCCGTTCCTGGAAGAGCTGCCGCCGATTATGCTGAGCGACGGCACCGTATTGGCATCGGAATCGAACCGCCCGGCGCATGGCGATCGAAGATCGCCACCGGGATCGAAAGAAGGAGAAGAACTCATGGCAAACCTTAAAAAAATGAAGCTTCAACCTATTCCGGAGGGCGAGGATCAGGCTGGTCACCATGCGGTGATCGAAGAAGGGAACGAGGAGCCGTCCGGTTACATCCCTAACGAAGACCTCATGGAGTATTCCGCCCGGCATCTTGGGGTCAATCCGGACGAAAAAGCAGAGATGGACCAGAAGCAACTTACCAGAGAGTCCCGGCGTCACGCCTTTTTCTTGCGGGAGGCGGTCTGCGACGGCCACATTGATAACATCCGGGCGTCCGCACTGGCGATGCAGGGGAAGATTTCCCTGGCGGAATACATCAAGGCGCAAGAGGCGGAGCGGCTGCTCGATACCGCCGTCCAGGCTGGAAAGATTCTGCCTCGGGATCGCACTTTCTTTTTCAGCGACGCCCTCGATCGTCCGCGCGAATTCTCGGAATATGTGAAGAACGCTGTTCCAGTGTTTACTCTTGGCTCGACCGGATTCGGATCGAGCCAGCCAGTGTCCGTAGATGAGGAAATCTCGCTCGGCGTGAAGAGGGTTATGAGCGAGGACCGAAGCTTAAAGTATCCCCAGGCCCTCAAGCGGCTCCTGAAGGAAAACCCGGACCTGGAGAGACGTTATCACGGGCAGCATCTGAAGCCGGTTCCCGTCGAGGCGCCGGTTCGATAAATTCAGTGGCAAGGGAAGAATGGCAGGTGGCGAGCAAGGGCTCCACACTGGTCACAGATCACTTGTCACTCGTAAGTGGAGGAAACAATGGCAGGAATGAATGGATTGACAATCAGCTTCCGCGCACAAGCGAATGTGAGGATTGCAAAGTTTACGGTGCTCGTCAAGGACGCGACGGACACCACGCAGAACCAGCAGTATACCGGCTTGCCAGGTGTCTTGAACGCACCTGGCGTGCTGGGTGTGAGCATTGACCACTTCGTCGAGCCGAATTACTTCGTACCCCAAGGTACGAACCCGGCCACGGTCACTGGAACCACCCCTTTACTCTACAACCTGACGGGACGTTCCATCGCTCTGCAAGTGAATGGCATTGCGCGCTGCTACGCAGCGGGCGCGGTGAACCAGGGCGACCAGTTGGTGATTGCGGACGCGTTTGGCCGCGTCAACAGTCTGGCGAACCTGGCCATCGCAGCCGGAACCAAGATCTACCCGGTCGGCATCGCGCAAAACTCTACCCAGAACTTGAATGACGTGGTGGAAGTGCTGTTGAACTTTGCGCCGGCGCACGCGTAAGAAACAGGTGTAGGGGCAGGGCTTGCCCTGCCCCTACACCTTCTTTTAATGCAGGCGGGGTGATCCTTTGGATCCCGCCGTAGGGCGGAAGGCTCGATGCCGCGAGCCGTCGCCCGAGGGCTTCAATCCGCCAGCGCGCCTGGGGGACGGCAGGAAAAGAAGCCTTCGGCCGTCAGCTTTCAACCGTCAGCAAGTGACCTTGCGGATGGCTGATCGCCGGAGGCTGAAAGCACTCTGGAGGCAATATGGCAGATATCAGTTTGCAGTATCTCGATCAGCCGCTGAATAACGTCAGCGTGGGCTACGTCAATGATGACTACTTTGCCGAGAAGTTGCTACCCGTGACCCCGGTGCAAAAACAGTCCGGGCGCTACTGGGTCTTCGGCAAGGAAAAGTTCCACCGTTATGAAACCATCCGTCATGCCAAGTCAGAGGCTCGTGAAATCGCTCCCTGGTCCCTCTCGAACAACGCGTACTTCTGCGACGACCATTCGCTGAAGGACGCAATTAGCGACGAGGAAAAGTCGAATGCAGATAACACGGATCTCGAAATCAATACCGTGGAGAATTTGACGGACGCGATTCTTCTGGACCTTGAAATTCGCGCCATGAACCTGATCATGGGCTCCAATTCACCCGTTCCGGCCGTCACTCTATCCGGCACCTCGCAGTGGTCGGATTACATCAACTCTGACCCCATTGCTGCCGTCGAGGCACAGAAAGTATCGATCAAGCAGTCGATTGCCAAGACTCCCAATACCTTGGCCGTGAGCTTTCCCGTGTACTCGGTCCTGCGGCAGCATCCAAAGATCATTGACCGTTTCAAATACACGCAGGTGGGCATCCTGCAGGCCGACCACCTGAAGGCCGCGTTCGATGTGGACAATTTTTGGGTGTTAGGCGCCGAGTACGATACTTCCAATGAAGGCCAGCAGCCTTCCTTGACGTGGGTGTGGGGCAAGAACGCATTGCTCGCCTATGTACCCACAAGTCCGCAGCGCTTGCAACCGTCTTTGGGATATTCCTTCCGCTGGCTGTTTGGCGCCCCGGACCTGCAAGGTACTTTGACCAAGCGCTACCGGGTGGAATCGAAGGCAGCCGACGTGATCGAAGTGCATCGCTACGATGACATTCAGATTGTTGCGCCTCAATCTGGGTTTGCTTTCTTGAATGCAGCGGCATGAAAAACGGTGACGAATGAAAAGTGACAAGTGGATAGCAAGATCTCTTCGCTTGTCACTGGTCACACATCACCCATTACTGGAGGTGTTATGGCGCAGTTCAAAATAACAAGACCCATCGAGCTGAGCGGGCTTCTTTATATCCCTAAACCCGGGCCGGATGAGGTGGCCGGTAAGACGGCGAAGAGTGCAGGCAATGGAAGGCAAATCCTGGTCAATTCGGAAGGTGTCATTGAGCTTACCGGAGAGGAGGCGACGAGGTTTACTCTGGGCCAGCTTGAAATGGCCGCGATACCGATAGCCTTGAGTTCAGCAACGGTGCCTCAGCCAGTTGCTTCTGTTGCGCCTCCGGTTGCACAGCACAAAGCCAATTTGTTGAATACGCGGGAGGCGGTTTCGCCGCAACCCGAGATTGCCCATGTGGCTGATGTGAAGCCGGTGGAAGCTGTACCGGCAAAGCAGCCGGCAACAGTGAAGCCCGTGGCGCCGGCAAAACCCCAAGCCGGCTCTTTGTCTAACCGCCCGGAAAACGTGGCGCCTGCCATGCGTCCCGGGTCTTTGAAACCGGAATCCAAACTTGATTCAGTGGTGAGCGAGGCAGCCAAGAAGCCGGCTGAACCGGCAAAGCCTGTAATTAAGACCGAGACTCCGCCGGTGCGGCAGGCCGAGCCCACAAAGCCTGAACCTAAAGCTGAGCCAGTGGTGAGCGAGGCGGCCAAGAAGCCGGTTGAACCGGCAAAACCGGTGCTTAAGGCCGATCCTCCGCCGGTGCGGCAGGTCGAGCCCACCAAGCCTGAACCTAAAGCTGAGCCAGTGGTAAGCGAGGCGGCCAAGAAGCCGGTTGAACCGGCGATCTCTACGGCAAAGGGAGAGCCTGCGCAGCACCCAGAGGCAACAAAGCCGGCACTCACTCCTGCATCAGAAGCCAAAGCCGGGGACCGCAAGCCTGTTGAGCCGCATTCGCCCGCCAGTGCTGAGTCCTCACAGAAATCCGATCCTAAAAGTTCGGGACCACCGAAGAATGGATAATGCAAGCACTTGTTTTCAAAACGCAACAGCTTATGCGGAATCAGCAGGAATGAATTTCAGGGCAAGCTGAGGTACACAGAGGCAACCATGGCCAAGTTCAGAGTTATTCGGCCTGTCGAATACAACCACAAGCTTTATCTGCCAGCTGCTTTGACCGGCGGGGGAATTCCGGAGACCACCGCCAGTGCCGGTAGCGGGCGCGAGATTCCGGTGGATAAGAGCGGCATCATCGAAATCGCACGCCAGGCGGCATCATCGTTCGCACAGGGACAGATCGAGATCTTGAAAATTCAGAAGGAACCCGCAAGCCGCAGGCGGTGATTGAGCTGGAAGGAGGAATCAATGGGAAGTCCATTAATTAATATCACCTCGAGGTATGTGGATATCCGGCAGAACATTGAGGGGGCATTTCTTCGGCGAGCCAAGCTGGTGATTGCCAATCTGACCCCAGTGATCACCGTGCCCTGGCAGGCAACCCACGGTTACGCGGTGGGAGTGCAGATTCTCGATGCCAACGGCAATGTCCAGCAATGTACCGTGGCTGGGACATCAGGCCCAAGCGCGCCGGCATGGAACAAGTCCATTGGAGGAACGACCGCGGACGGCACCGTCACTTGGATCAATGCCGGGACAAATGCCAACACGCTCCCGCACGGGTTACCCAGCCAGCCGCTCTTCACTTATTTGCAGCCGACTTCGGCGGGTGGATTTCACCAGACAGCCCCGCCTGATGCGAAGAATCTTTACATCACGGCGGATGGCGGCGGGACCAGCCTTGAAGTCTACGCTGAATACTAAATCAGATTGCAGGGCCGTTTGCAAGGCAGGGTAATGCCAAAATAATCGTCAAGAGGTTGAGCGAAATCATGTCCTATACCACGGTGAGCAATGTGGCCGGAATGTTCCCATCGTTCGCACGCGGAACACCGCAGCAGAAACCCCCGGACGCGCTGATCCAGCAATATATTGATGACGCGGCCGGAGATATCGATGCCAGTCTGCTGCGGCGGTTTGCCGAGACTATCCAGCAGAATAGCAGCGGAAGCTTCAGCGGCTTTCTCTCAGGGTTGCTGGTGGCGTCCAATATCTGGCAGCCGGACACCAGCTATGGCCCTGCGGTATTGGCCCTCGATTCAAACGGTAACCCACAACTGGCCTTTGTGGCGGGTACATCGGGCACGACCGTGCCCACTTGGAGCACGGTTTCAGGCGGGTACACCACCGACGGTTCAGTCACCTGGCAAAATGTCTCGAACGATGCCAGCCGGATTCTTGAAAAGATCAACCGCTATGGAGCCGCGGCGCAACTGGGAGCAACGCTGGCCACCTTTGGGATGGCCGGCGGGCGCGACCTCGCCCAATCCTTGGAAGTTGAGTACGAGGGGTTGGTCGAAGCATTGAATGCACGGGATAAGAGCGGCCGGCCTCTGGATAGCGGGCTTTACGATTACCTATTCGATCCTTTGTCGCGCGTCCAGTCACCGCGGCCCGGATTCCGGGGTATTGCCGGAGGTGACCAACCCAAGGGCCAAACTCCGGCGGACCTGGGGATGTCCAACTTCTTTGGGAAGTTCGACAAGAAGGGGACCTAATCATTTTGAATTCGGGATGTTGGATGAGGGCCAAAGCCAGGAATTCAAAATTGGAAACCGAAGATGGCTTATACACCCACCTGGAACGCGACCTTTGCAAAACCGCTACTTAACCAGTGCGTTGCCATCATTCAACGCGACCAGGCGGCGGCGATCTCGATCGTCAACCCAGCTCTCGCGCCCATCAACGAGTTCCACAAAGGACCGGAATCACGAACGGCTTTCCCTTGGCTGACGTTGGCGTCGGAAAGCATCAGCTTCACGACGGGCTCGCCGGATATCCGGCAATCGAAAACTGCCGTCTCGCTGGCCCTTGAAGTTGGGCAGTTCGACCAGGAAATGGCACAAGACAACGCTCAGGATTACGCGCGTGCCCTGGACATGATTGTGACCACGGCGTCAGGCGCTGATTGGATCACACCACTGCCCATTCAGCATGAGACCGTTCCGGGCGGCACCACGACGCCGCCGGCCGCGGGCACGGTGAAGGATGTGTTCGTGGAATCACACCGCTATAGCCAGGTCACGCTTCCTGGCATTCAAATGCCTGTCCTTCGCGTGACCCTGACCATTTTGTTTGTACTGATTGAGACGTAGGAGCAGGTTTCAGGGGCCGGCGGTCTTTGCTGAGTTTTGAAACCTAGCGCCTGGAGGATGAAATGGTTCCAACTATTGATAAGACCAAAATTCACCAAGGACCAGGAAACCTTTGGGTGGGTGTTGCCATTCCTATGACGGGTTCCAGGCTGCTCATCGATCCATACGGTAACCCGACTCAGAACGCCCTGGGTGCTCCACCGGCCCCAACACTGACCCAGGCGCCCGGCGGCACGCAACCCGCCCAGACTTGCTACGTGAAAATCACTTACGTGAATCCCGTGGGTGAAACGATTCCTTCTTCCGAATCGAGCCTGGCCATTGCGGTGGACAACTTGCTGGTGGTGGCCTCACCATTGCCCTCCGCGAGCGCCACGGGATGGAATATCTACGCGGCGAGCTCATCCGGCGCGGAAAAGTTGCAGAACGGTTCTCCCATTCCAATCGGACAGAATTGGATAGAAGCCGTCACGGGTCTCTCCATCAGTGGCAACGCGCCACCCGCTGCTAACACCGCAGGCCCACTGTTTGCGGGTGCCGTAGCCGGCGCTGCGACGGTGCTCTGGACTCCCAAAGTCAATACGATTACTGCGGACCAAGTCACAGCGCCCATCGATGCGCGCCTGGTTTCCGAAGAGGAAACGATTGAGGCTGAAATCATGGAGACGGACTACGCCAGGTTCAAGGCTTACATTTCGAGCGGACTGTTTTCAACCGGTGCCGATCCCGGCCTTCCCTTAGGTTTCCAGAGTTACGAGGAGATTAGCTTTGGTGGTTTGATGATGATTCCGCAAATGTCGGTGGCCGTGGTTTCTCCGCGTCAAGAAGCTCCCGGGAAATTTGTTGTTTCGCAACTGTACAACGCCTACCAGGCGCAAGCCCTTTCCATGCCGTTTTCCCGGGAGAAGCCCACCACGGTAAAGATCAAATTTAACGGTCTGGCGGATCCGATGCGGCCCGTGGGGGACCAAGTGGGGAAAGTATACCGGCAGCCTTAAAAGCCGGTTCAAGTCTCAGGTTTTGGGTATTAAGCTCTAGCGCCTGAGGCCTGAGCCCCGATGCCTGACACCATACACCTGGAGTTGTCATGACTGAATCCGAAAATCACATCGCCAGCGCCAGCGACTTCAGATCAGCACGCGAGGTTGACCACAAAGTGGAACGGGTGGTTTTGCCGCAGCTCGGAAAGGCAGTGCTCATGCGGCGGCCGTCGCCGCTTTGGTTCATCTTCCGGGGACAACTGCCACAGAGCCTTGCAGTGCGCGCTTCCGGGGAGACGGGAGGTCCCCGCGCCGTCGAGGATGTGCTCCGATTGGGACGATGGGTGAGCGAACTGCTTGCCGAAGTTATGGTGGAACCGCGAGTCTCACTCAGTCCCGGACCGGATGAAATCTCTCCGGACTTTTTGTCGATCGAGGATTTGAATTTCATCATCAGGTGGGCATATGGCGAGGTTGCTGCGGATGGCAGCGACCTCGCGGCCTTTCGCGGCCAGCAACCATCTTCTGCTTCTGGCCCAGGCCGCTGAAACGTGGCATTGCCGGCCCAGTGAGATGCTGAAGTCCCAGGGAAAGGATATCGATGCGGTCACCGCGCTGCAGATTGATTTGGCGGCCGCGGTTGCCCTGTGGCGGTGGCGCGAACGAATCAATCACCGGGAGGGAGTTCACGAGGAACACTGGTGAGGCATGGCAAACCCACAAATTGTCTACAATTCTGGAGCCGGTCCGGTCACACTCATTTTTAATTATCCGCCACGAAGCGTGCCGGCTTATGCATCCACCGCCACCCGGCATGACAACCTGGCAAGCTCGGGGGTTCGCGAATCCATTCTCGAGCGCATTGACAACTTTTTGGAGCTCTCACTGGAGACGGTTCTGTCCGGGGCGGACGTCACAGCTTGGAACCTGTTCATGCAGTACGCCCTCACCGGCGGGCAATTTGCATACTTTCCGGACAGTTTGCAGTCCTCGTTTACGAACTATTGGCTTGAGGGTACGAACTGGAAGGCGGGCTACAAGGCGGCGGGAATTTACAGCTTCAAGATGAAGTTCCGGCAAGTGGTGACTTAAAGACAGTGACAAGTGAGGTGTGACGAGTGAGGAGCCAGTAGCGCCGGGCTTTAGCTCGTCACTCGTCACTTGCCACTTATCACTGCACCTATGATTCAAGGCAATCAAAATTGGCTGAAGGGCTTGGCCCAGCAGCAGAAACAGCCCCTCTACGTGCTGGTGATCCCGAACTTTGGGATCTATCTTGCGAGCTTCTCAAGCAGCGCTGGTGTCTCCGTGAGTGGTAACGGCGTTGGCACGTATGGAGTCACGCCTTACGGAACGTAAAGGGCGGAAGGCAGAGAGGAGTCGAGATGACCTTTTTGCTGCATTCTGCCCAGCGCCTACTGCTTTCTAGCAAGGAATTTGAGGATGGCCTCACTCTCGCAATATTATCCCGGCAATTTTTGGAGCGACGTCGCCCAGTCACTTGCCTGGATCCATGCGCGCCAGAACCCAGCGGCCGGAAACTGGCAAGCGAATGCGGCGCCCACTGCCACCCACCCAGCCTTTGCTGAGTGCGGCATCGATTCGATCGCGGCATTCTCCGGCCTTGCGCAGGCGCCGATTGAAAACGTCGTCATCAATCCGCCACCCGGCGTCCTGCCGGATTCAACCCCCGGGCCGGATGGATTCCCCATTAATTATTCACCCCAAGGATTGCCCACGGGCAATATTTTGCTCAACACTTTCCTGAATGCAAGTCAGCAGAGCGTCACAGGCAGTTGTTTCTCACTGTTACAACCTCCTTCCTATTACCGCGTCGACGTCTTCGCGCGTACTGACCAATTCTATTATCAAGGCAGCGCATTTCTGAATAGCACCGGCCCGGGACAAGCCTCATGGTCCGTGGCGAACGCCTCACCGGGCGCAATCCTCGCGGTGCTCTATCCTTCCACCGCGCCCCTACCGTCGCCGGGTGAAGCGTTCCCCACGGTTCCCTCCGGCTGGATCGCACATTCGAATACCGGAATGGGTCCAAAGCTCACTCAATATTTTGCGCGTATTTACGTGAAGACCGACATTGAGTACTTGCAGGAAGACAATATCCCGATCATCGTTGAGGACAGTTCCCACGCGCGCTGCGGTTCCAGCGTGATCCCGGCGCCGGGCACGATGACCGTACACATCATCTACGAGGATCCGGTGGCGGGACCGATCGCGGTCTATACGTCACTGGAAGGGCTGGCCGCTTACCAGGGATTGCCCCGGTCGTTCATCATTCCCACTTCCGATCCACTCTATGTGCCGGACGTGACCGCGTCGAACGCTCCGGCGCTGCAAAATCGCAGCTTCATCTACGATGCGGCGTTGTTTATGATCGCCGCTTGCGGCGCTGGAAACTTCAACGCCGCGCAAAGAGTGGTGAGGCAACTCAACTATTTTCTGGACAACCCCAGCTACCTTGCCAGCTTGATTCTTGAAAACGCTGAGGATGGAAAATCCGCTGGCCGTTGGACAAAATCCAACCCGGCTGACTCCGTGACGGATGTCAACGACCCCACTGAGCCACCCTATGGCACCGGTTTGGTCGTGGATTTCCATGCTACTGCCGCGAACGATTCATTCACCTATTCCGGCGCCGGATTTCCCGATTCGATTGATACGCAGATCCAGTTTGAGCACAGGGAAACATCCACCACCGGCTTTGTGTTTGATGTTTCAGTCACAACCAAGGCCGGATCCGTGACGGACGTTCAGGTGAGTTCGGCGGCGGCCGGCCCCCCATCTTATAACTCCTCGACGAAGATCATCATCCTGCCGATTGGCCCCGGGACGAATACTTACCAGACCCATTTGATCAATCTCCAGGCCCAGATAGCTTCGCTGGCCAATGATAGCCTAACTGCCATCACTGGCTTCAAGGTCACACTCACCAGCGCCGGCGACCTCTACTTTGACAACTTGAGCGTGGGTGGGTTGCAGCCCGCGAATTCACTGGCCTTTTCATATGACACGTATTACGGACAAATCGACCAGCCTTATATCCGCGCGGGCGCCATGGCATGGGTCTGCTATGCATACTGCATTTATATGGCAATGTCTCAGGACTGGACGCCGGCGCTTTACTTGCAACGGATGATTAACTTTCTGCTCACCTTGCAATCGCCGGCGAACGACCTGACCAATGGCCTGTTCTATCTCGGATATGGGAAATATCAGGACCCGGGTTATCAGTTCATTCCTGGGCTCATTGAAACTGTCTCCACGGAGCACCAAGCCGACCTCTTCTTTGCCTTCATGCGGGCGGCGGACGTTCTGCCGACGGCCGCAACGCAACTGATGAAGACCGGGCAAATCACCAGCGCCCAGGCACAATCACTGGCGGCGACGGCGGCTCAAGTCGCAGGTCTCGCCCCGCAAATCTGGACGAAGCTGCTTGCCAATCTCTATATTCAGCCTAACGGTACGATCCCAGGGCGTTTCGCGCAAGGGGCCACCGCCAACGCCCTGGATACGAGCGAGGCGCTGGATGCCAGCGGCACGTGGGCGGCGCTTCTGGCGAACGCGAATGGCCGGGATGACATTGCTGCCGGATGCTTGGAATTTGTTTATCAGAATTTCTTCCTATTGAATCAACAGATCGCAAAATCGAACCAGCCGGCTTCCTGGAATGAGGCTTACCAACAACTTTCGCCGTTCAGCGGCTTCATGCCATATCAGAATTCAGCCGGGGGCTATTCGGGAGTTCCGTTGAGCGTGTGGCAGGAGGGTACCTGGAGCATGATTTTGGCGCTCCTCCGGCTTCACAACGTTGCCCCGGTTCAAACCCTTTTCCAGAACGTGGCGGGGAGTCTCGACGATTTCCTGAATACGCTGATCGGCTCGCAATATACGGTGCGCAACACCACGGGTGACGGGTCTTTTTTGGGCTATTCGCTCGCGGCTCGCGGCCTGCCCTGGGAATTTGAAGTGTGGCCCATGCTCTCACCCACTTGCTGGTTCTGGATTACAGCGGTGAATCCCGGGCTGCTGCTTTCTGCGGCCACCAATCCACAGACTTTGCCCTACCTCGTGATTCCGCAGGGCGCCAGCCAGACCGTTGATGAAACAAATGGCATGGCAAGCGTTGGAAAAATGACCCTGACTTCGATTGATCCGGGCGGTGTCCTGAAGAGCCTGGTAGCCCAGCAATCCCTGCTCGGGCAAGTGGCGCAATTTTCCATGGGATTTCCGGGGCAGAGTGTGGGTGATTTTGTACCGTTGCACACCTTGCAGATCACTTCCACAGGCTGGACTGCAAAGGGCCAGATCACGATTGAGTGCGACGACGTGCAGCGGTTCATCAAAGGGTCCTATTTATGGCTGAACGGCGGCCCTGCGCCGTGGGCGCCAGGGGACTCGATACCAATGCAACCCTCCGGCCCCCAGTGGCTGCCGAATGCTTTTACTGCAAGTAGCGCCAACCCGCGTTATCTGCAGGGCAATCCCATTGACTTGTTGCTCGCAGCCTTGCAAAACGAGCTTGGCGTGGGGCAAGACCCGGCGTTGCCGCGATCGCAAATGCCGGTCTACGCCTCGGATTTTGATTCAACTTTGTCGTTGGTCAGTCCCACTCAAGGCGCCGGCGGGTGGCAGATTTTTGTGCCGGGAGACGATTCAACCCTCATCAATCCGAATCTCTATCTGGACGTTCCCGGCATGATCGAATTGCGCGATTCGCAATTCTCCGGCGATTGGTTTGAATTCAAGATCACCCAGAAGGCGGAGGCTTTGCAGTGGATTCAGGATCAAATCCTGAAAATCCTCGGCCTCTACTTTATCGTGCGCTCCAACGGCCAACTGTCACTGAAATCCATGAAGACCGCTTCGGCTGTGAGCTCTCCGGTGGTGGCGTTGAATTCTGGGAACATCGTGGGCATTCCTTCGGTTCAACGCGGCAGCATCATTAATGTGGTCAACATCCGCATGGACGTGGACGACTTGGAAGATCAAACGGCGGCGATGGCCTACAACAACGATGTGGTGTTTGAGCAGCAGGACTCCATCAACACCTATCGCCAGCTCCATGTTCAACAGATTGAAGCGAAGGGCCTGCGCGTGGGCTATGGCGGGATGTTGCGCGCTTCGTTGCTGGCGGACCGCCTGTTCCGCCGCCACGCTTACGGCACGCCGGAATACACGGTCAATACATGGCTCTCCACCGTGCCGCTTGAGCTTGGAGATTACGTCTGGCTCAGCCATCCGCTGGTGCCGGACCTTTTGACCGGTGAGATGGGCGTGAACAGCGTGATTTGCGAAGTCTCCGGACGCCGCCCGGATTACGCGCGCGGGCGAATGCAATTCACTCTGCTCGACACTCGATTCATGAACCTGACGAAGCCTTATCAAATCGCCCCGGCGGCGGATAACGTCCCCGCCTGGAGCAGCGCCACCTCCACGCAAAGGTCGGAATTCATGTTTATTTCGTTGGCGGCGCAAAACGGTGAGTATTCGGACGGAACTGTGGGGGATACGATTTTTTAAAGACTGGGCAGCCACCCCAAGAGAGGCATCGAGACTGGTGCGCGTGGTGACGAGGGAGCAGCACGGGGTTAACAGATGAGTAGCGTAGCAACAAGAGTTCCCGTCTGGCAAGGCGACTCTGTTATGCCCGTTGAGTGGTCCGGGGTATACAGGGCAGGTTTGGTTCTCGAATTGCCTCTGATAGAATGCCTTTCCATGTCCACAGCCATTTTTCGTGCCTATACATCCGAGGGTTTCGTGATTGCAGCAGATGGTTTGCGACTCAGACTCAGCGATTTGACGATTGCGAGCGAGACTGTGCGGAAAATCTTCTCAATCGAGGAGCCCGGCAGATCGCTTGCGTATGGCATGGCCGGGTCAATCTACACGGGCGATGACAGTGGCGCCATATTTGACTTTGCCACTGAAGCTGAAAGGGCGGCGAAGGCCCTCCGAAATCGACGGCCTGGGGACCTGACCCGATACGTCGAATTGTTTGTGAGGCTGGTAAACAAATCCTACGCGGACGCGAAGCAGGATGGGAGAATTTCTGAGTATGCCACATGCCCCAATGTTGAGCCGAGTGGCGAAGGCGAACGAGGAAATACGGTAGCTAACATGTTTTTCGTTGGTTACTACGATGGCGATCCCGCGTGGTCAAATGTGCGATTTTGGCACGATAATCAAAGGCTTAGGTCGCCAACGGGGTACCTTAAACGTCTGCGCCGTGGACAACTGGAGATATCGGGCTCAGCTAAAATCGCCAATTTGTTGTTTGAGACTGACGATCCGCGCTTCGCTGAATTCAGAAGGCCAAAACCACCCAAACAAGAAGACCTGACGTTGTCCGAGGCCGTTGAGGTTGCCAAGGGTTATATCCGCGCCTGTTCCAGCGACGCGGGCCGACAGGCCGACGAAAACTGTGCGTCCATCGGCGGTCATCTCCACATTGCGACCGTAACTCCAGATTGCGGGTTTAGGTGGGTTCCTGGGTTCGAGCCGATATCGCCGTCGTAGTGGCGGGGCTTGTCTCCGCCCGAAAATAGTAGGTGCAAGCATTAAGCTTGCCCGCGGGCGGCCACAAGGGCCGCCCCTACACTGTCCTGGCTGAAGCGTGGGCATGTTTCCCGAAGGCGGGTATAGAGCGATGAGTCAATTAACCTTAAATGCTATCACGGGATTTTTTGATATTCAGGACGCAGCCATTGCCGGCAATCAGCCGTTGACGGACGACTCCATCCAGAAGATTTCGCACAATGCCAAATTCGGCGCAGTGCGTTGCGAGCTGATTTACATGGGCTTTTATACGAGTGGCAATACGGTTCCGACGCCAGTGAGTCCTGTGGATGGCTACGCCTATTTGCGGCAGGAGTGCGCGTTCATGCCCGTCTTTGCCTCCAGCCGGCAACCGGCGGCGGGGTTCGTGCCGGGACAGGCCCTGTTTCCTGCGCTTGCGCCAACCGATCTGGGCAGCGGCAGCCTGGTGATCGTGCCTTACGCGCTGGACGTCAACGATTCCACGGGCGTTGTCACTTGCCAAGTCTATTTCAGCGGCAACGGCGCGCAGAACCAGGGAACGGTGAAGGTCTATGCGCTTTGCCAGCGGTCAAGCGTGAATGTGAGCAATTAGAGCAGTGATAAGTGATGAGTGACAAGTGACAAGAGGCGAACCAGGGATGGTCGCTTGTCACTGGACACTTGGCACTCGTTAATCCTGGCAGTGAGGTCAAAATGGCTGTTATCCGCACGATTCTACCCCGGAAGGGGTTGGTCCAATCGCAGCACGGCTTGACGCAATACGAGGCGGATCAGGACGGCAACTGGCTGCTGCTGGATTCGAACATCGCTTTCATTTCGGACCTGTACTTCGGCGCGCTCGGCGTGAACGGCCTGGTGAGCGGCTTCACACTCGGAGCGTCGTCCGGCTTGACTCCTTCGATCTCATCCGGCGTGCTTTTCGCACAAGGCATCCGTTTCGCTCCGGCCATCGCGCCCGGCCTGGGCCCGGCGCCGGCAAGCGCCACGAGCTATCTTTTTTATAACTCGGCCACCGGATTTTACTATCAGGCAAGCCCCGTCGCGGCAAACGAGGGCGACGCTCTGATCGGCCAGATTGTGACCAATGCCACCGCCGTCACGGCAGTGACCCAAGCCACGAACATATTCGGCCAGTTGGCAGTGACGGCTCCCTCGGCGGGCAATCTTGTGGTGCAACATTTTCTGGGCCGCACGCCTGTGGGCGCGGTGATCCAGATGACCTCGAACGGCGCGATCTATTTCCAGACGCCGATGTACGACGCAACGAATCTTTACCTCACAAGTTCCTCGGCCGGCTTGACGGCCAAAGTTCTGGTTTGGTAAGGCGTAAACCACTGAAGTTTGACCCAGTTTCCCCCGCTTTTTGTTTCTATTTTTTCTCTCCAATTTTCAAAGCCACATTTTTCCTCTCCTAAATTTCGGGTTCTAGGTTTATAATTTTTAACTTTGAATGCGGAAGGTTCCGCAAGGCGTCCGGCGGGAAGCGCCGGCACAGTGTCTTTGCCCTGAGCTTTCGGGAGATTCCAGCGAGCCGGATTGGTTACACCGACTCGCTGCGGGTGGAGGTGTACCTTGTGGACCGGTCTGCGGCCGGACATTTGGCGCAGGGCCGCATCGAAGCCCAGGGGTACAGATTTGTGATGATGTTCACGGAAAATACCGATTAGTAGGCGAAATTTAATGGATTAATTTGACAGATTTTTTACCGAGCGGGTATACTGCCATGTGATTCTTAACATCGAAGCTATTTCCCCCCGGCGGAAAGTCCTAAGTTGTTCTTCAGAGCATCGAATTTTTTCTTGCGCCCGGCACGGATAATGAAATTTCTCAGTATTGGAACATGAAAATTATGTAACGTCATCTCCAGGGCGGAAGGAATTGCTATCTTCATTTTCCGGAGGGATAGGACAGGAAATGAAGGGCTATGGGGTATCGCTTCTGCCCAGCCTGGTTGCAAGGGGAGAGAAAATTGCGGAACGCCCTGGCAGCCAACAATTCTTAATCGGTTGATCTCATGCCACAGATCTTTCATCGCAGCGCCAATACTATTGCCCGGGTCAGTATCTATGGGGCCGTCTTTATTCTGGCGGGACTTGGCTACTTAGGCTGGCGGGTCAATTTTTCTTCTTATTACACCAACGTGGGGGCGCATGAACCTCAGCCCGTTCCGTTCAGCCACAAACATCACGTCAGCGGATTGGGCATTGACTGCCGTTACTGCCACGTTTCGGTTGAGAATTCTTCATTTGCGGGAATTCCTCCCACCCACACCTGCATGAGCTGCCACTCCAAGATCTGGGTGAACAGCGCCATGCTCCAACCGGTCCGATTTAGCTATGCCACCGACCAGTCCCTCGCATGGACCCGGGTGAATGCCTTGCCCGATTTTGTCTATTTCAATCACGGGATTCACATTCACAAAGGGATTGGTTGCACAACCTGCCACGGACCGGTGGGAGATATGCCAATCACCTGGAAGGCCAACACCCTTTACATGCGGTGGTGCATCAACTGCCACAAGCATCCGTGGCGTTACGTCCGGCCCCGGCAATATGTTTTTAGCGTGACTTACAAGCCGCCGCCGGACCAGAACGCGCTGGGCAGGAGATTGGTGAAGGAATATAAGATCAAGGATGCAACGCAGATCACGGATTGCTACACATGCCATCGTTAAACCTATTGCGCAGGCGGAGCTCATGAGCGGTAAAGAAAAGCCACAGATTCCAATCGATCTTGCCGCCGTTCGCTCGGCGTTGGAGAAGTCCGGCGGAAAGCGGATGTGGCGAGGCCTGGATGATTTGGCCGGCAGCCGCGAATTCCAGGATTTCCGCGACCATGAGTATCCGTATGACGATCCGAAGTCAAGATTGGGGGTCAGCCGCCGTGATTTTCTGAAGGTGGCGGGCGCCGCCACGACGCTCCTGGGGCTGACGGCTTGCACGAAGTTGCCTGTTGAAAAGATTGTTCCGTATGTGAATGCTCCGGAGCAGATCGTGCCTGGCCACCCCTTGTTTTACGCCACTTCAATGCCTTTTCAGGGTTATGGCACAGGGTTGCTGGTGGAGAGCCACATGGGGCGTCCCACCAAGGCCGAGGGCAATCCTGGCCATCCCGCGAGTTTGGGCTCGACGGATATTTACGCGCAGGCTTCCTTGCTTGACATGTATGACCCTGACCGTGCCCAGGTGGTGCTGCGCGAAGGGCACGTAGGCAGTTATAGTGATTTTCTGGATCTCTTGAAGGGGCTACGTGCTGAGCATCTAGCCAAGAAGGGCGCCGGGTTGCGTTTTTTGACTGAAACCGTGACCTCTCCGACATTGGCGGACCAATTTCACGATCTCCTCACCCAATTCCCCCAGGCGAAATGGCATCAGTACGAGCCGCTGGCGCGGGACAACGCGCGGGCCGGCGCCAAACTGGCTTTCGGGGAGTACGTTGAAACGGTCTATCACTTTGACCAGGCGGATGTGGTGGTGGCGCTGGATTCGGATTTCATGGCAAGCGGTCCGGGGGCGGTGCGGTACGCGCGGGAATTTGCCAACAAGCGCCGCGTGACCGGACCCGACTCCACGATGAGCCGCTTTTATGCGGTGGAATGCACGCCCACGGTGACGGGTGTACAAGCAGATCACCGGCTGCGATTGAAGTCGGGCGATGTGGAAGCGGTGGCCCGGTCCCTGGCGGCGCAACTCGGCGTGAAAGTGAGTTCGGTGGTGACCGCTCCCGCCGGTATTCCGGCCGGTTGGATTGAAGCGGTGGTGCGTGATCTCCAGAACCACAAGGGCGCTTGCGTGGTGGTGGCGGGCGACCATCAGCCGCCTGTGGTCCATGCTTTGGCCCATGCCATGAACGACATTTTGGGCGGGGTGGGTAAAACCGTTACTTATACCGGCCCGGCAGAAGCGAATCCGATGGACCAGGTTCAGTCGCTCCGGGATTTGGCTTCCGATCTGGATAATGGCGCGGTGGAGATGCTGGTGATGTTTGGCGGCAATCCCATTTACAATGCGCCAGCGGACATTCCTTTTCTGGACAAGTTGAAGAAGGCAAAATTGCGCATTCACTTGAGCCTTTACGATAATGAAACGGCGGAATACTGCCACTGGCATATTCCGGCCGCGCATTATCTGGAATCGTGGAGCGATGCGCGCGCCGATGACGGCACGGTGGGGATTATCCAGCCTTTGATTGCCCCGCTTTATAACGGCGTTTCCGCCCACGAGATTTTGACGGTCCTGCAGGGACAGGAGGGCAGGACGGGTCATACCATCGTGCGCGAATATTGGATGAAGCAGAAGCCCGGCGCAAACTTCGAGGAGCAGTGGGAGGCGTGGCTGGAGAAGGGCGTGGTTGCCGACACAGCTTTGCCGGCAAAGAAAGTCGCACTGAAACTGGACTTTGATACCTCTGGCGGGGGAGGCAGCAAGCCGGGCGGCATGGAAGTGGTTTTCCGTCCCGACCCCACGGTTTGGGATGGCCGCTACGCCAATAACGGCTGGCTGCAAGAGTTGCCCAAGCCGATCAGCAAATTGACGTGGGACAATGTGGCATCGGTGAGCCCAACCACGGCCCAGCAGCTTAGCATCAGCAATGGAGACGTCCTGAAGGTTTCACTGGGTGGGCGGAGCGTCACCGCTCCGGCATGGATTTCTGTGGGACAAGTGGACGAGTGTGTGGTGCTTTACTTGGGCTATGGCCGCCGCAGGGCGGGACGTATTGGCACAGGAATTGGCTATGACGCCTATGCCATCCGGTCCTCGGACACGCCCTGGTTTGCTTCCGGCCTGCAAGTGAAGAAAACCGGTGACACTTATAAGCTGGTTACCACCCAGCACCACCGCATCATGAAGGAAAACGGCGTCGAGACCGAAATTGAAAGCCGGGCGGCATTCCAGCGCGGCGTGATGAGGGTGGGGACACTCGAAGAGTTCAAGCAAAATCCGGATTTTGCCAAGAACCCGCCGGACGAAACGACTGAAGCGAAATCGCTCTATCCCCCTTACAACTACAAGGTTGGCTACCAATGGGGGATGTCCATTGACCTGAATGCTTGCATCGGATGCAACGCCTGCGTGATCGCCTGCCAAGCTGAGAATAACATCGCCGTGGTGGGCAAAGACCAAGTCTCAAAGGGGCGCGAGATGCACTGGCTCCGGGTCGATTCCTATTTCCAGGGCGATCTGGACCAGCCGCAGATTTATAGCGAGCCGGTGCCTTGCATGCAATGTGAGAATGCGCCGTGCGAATACGTGTGTCCGGTGGGCGCGACGGTTCACAGTCCTGAAGGCTTGAATGAGATGGTCTACAACCGCTGCGTAGGCACGCGCTACTGCTCCAACAACTGCTCCTATAAGGTCCGGCATTTCAATTTCTTTCTCTATTCGGATTGGAACACGCCGAGTCTGTTCGGATTGCGGAATCCAGATGTCACGGTGCGAAGCCGCGGCGTGATGGAGAAGTGTACGTACTGCGTTCAACGCATCAACGAAGTCAAGATCAAGGCCGAAGAATCGAACCGCACCATTCAGGACGGAGAGATTGCGACGGCTTGCGAACAGGTGTGCCCCACCAAGGCGATTGTGTTTGGCGACATCATCGATTCCGGCAGCCGCGTCGCCAAGGTGAAGGGGCAATCGCGCGATTACAGCCTGCTGGCCGATCTCAATACCCGGCCGCGAACCACTTACCTGGCGAAATTGCGCAATCCGAATCCGGAGATCAAGGAGTAGCACGATGGACCCTGTGACCGAGGAAAAGCCGTCACTCGTCACCCCCGAGAGCCCGTGGATTGCCGCCGGGCAGAGTTATGCCTCGGCGACGGACAAAATCGGCGGCATCGTGCTGACCGAGAAACCCCCGAAGGGCTGGTTCCTGGGTTTTGGGATTGCCATCATCTTTGTTTTGATCCTGAATATGGCGATCAGTTATCTGTTCGCCATCGGCGTGGGCATCTGGGGAATCAACGTCCCCATTGCCTGGGGATTCGCCATTGTCAATTTTGTTTGGTGGATCGGAATCGGGCACGCCGGCACCCTGATCTCAGCGTTTCTTTTGCTCATGCGGCAGAAGTGGCGCACGTCCATCAACCGTTTTGCGGAAGCCATGACCATTTTTGCGGTCATGTGCGCGGGCATGTTTCCTCTGCTGCACATGGGCCGTCCCTGGGTGTTTTACTGGATGTTCCCTTACCCGGACACGATGGGGGTTTGGCCACAGTTTCGTAGCCCGCTGGTATGGGACGTCTTTGCGGTTTCAACATACTTCACGGTGTCCCTGCTGTTTTGGTACACGGGGCTGATTCCGGATTTCGGGACGTTGCGCGACAAAGCCAAAAGCCTGTTTGTGAAGAAGATTTACGGGATGCTTTCAATGGGGTGGAGAGGCTCGGCGATCCATTGGAAGCGGCACGAGACGGCATCCTTGCTGTTGGCCGGAATCGCCACGCCCCTGGTGGTTTCCGTCCACACGGTGGTGAGCTTTGACTTTACGATCGCCCTGGTTCCCGGTTGGCACAGCACCATTTTCCCACCCTACTTTGTGGCGGGAGCGATTTACTCCGGCTTCGCCATGGTCGTCATGCTGGGCATCCCGCTTCGCAAGTTCTATCACCTTGAGGCGTACATCACCGAACGCCATTTGAACAACATGGCGAAGATGCTGCTGGCCACCGGCTTCATCGTGACTTACAGCTACGTGATGGAAACGTTTATGGCTTTCTACAGTGACGATAAATATGAACGGTTCATGATGATGAACCGCATGACGGGCCCTTACGCCCCCTGGTATTGGCTGCTGGTGGCCTGCAATATCGTGATTCCGATGACGTTACTCTGGTCTCACAAGATCCGCACCAACACCGTTTCCTTGTTCTTGATTGCGACGGTGGTGCAGATTGGAATGTGGCTGGAGCGGTTCATTATTGTGGTGACCAGCTTGCACCGGGACTTTATGCCTTCCGCATGGGGCATGTACTATCCGACCAAGTGGGACTGGGCCGTCCTGACCGGATCGATGGGCTTGTTCTTGGCGCTGTTTTATCTATTTATCCGGGTGATGCCTGCCATTTCCATCTTTGAGGTGAGGGAATTGGTTCATAAGACGTTGGAGGAGAATGCGCACTGAGCCCGCCGCCGGACCCTGCGTGTGGAAGGCAAGTGAAATGGCGGTTGGGATTGGGATCCTATGAGTGAATCGACGAAGCGAAATTCCATGTATGGGCTCATGGCGGAGTTTGACACTCCGGAAGAGCTTGTGAAGAGCACTCGCAGCGCTTCCGAGGCGGGTTACCGCCAACTCGATGCCTATGCCCCGTTTCCCGTGGAAGGTCTGGCTGACGCGGTGGGTTTTCGCAAGACTCGCTTGCCGCTGATTACCTTGATTGGAGGATTCATCGGGTGCTGCGGCGGATTCTTGCTGCAGGTTTACCCCAACGTTTTTGGCTACCCTCTCAACATCGGTGGGAAGCCGTACTACAGTTGGCCGATGTTTATTCCGATCACTTTCGAGCTAACGATCCTGTGCGCGGCCGTTTCTTGCGTCATCGGAATGCTGATCCTTGACGGTCTTCCGACGCCTTATCACCCGGTCTTTAACGTTCCGCGGTTTGAGTTGGCCAGTCGCACCAAGTTTTTTCTGTGCATCAAAGCGCGGGACAAGAAATTTGACCGCGCCAGGACCCAAGAGTTTCTGGAATCGCTTGGGCCCCGGTACGTCAGTGAAGTGCCAATATAGGCGCAGCGAGGTTCAGGAGTAAGGGCCTGCTGGATGGAGTTTGGGACACTTGAATTTCTGGAAAACAAATCGTGAATTTCGCCGGGCGAACCCTGTTCCTTTACAAAATGATGGTGCCTCCGCCGGCGCGCTGAAGGGGCAAAGTTGCCTGCCGCTGCTGCTCACCGGCAGGGTAAGCTTACCTTTGGCCATCCTGGCCGTCGCTGCGCTATCGGCTTGCCGGAACGATATGCACGTCCAGCCGCGCTACGATCCTCTGGCTCCCACCAGTTTTTTTGCGGACGGGCGGTCGGAGCGGCCCGCCGTGCCGGGGACTGTGGCTCGCGGCGAGCTTCGCACCGATGAGTTGCTCTATACGGGAAAGATCAACGGCCAGTTTGCGAATGTTTTTCCGTTCCCGATCACACAGAAAGATCTCGAACGGGGCAGAGAGCGATACAATGTCTACTGCACTCCTTGCCACGATTACACCGGCAGTGGGAAGGGAACCGTGGTGCGGCGAGGTTTTGCGCTGCCCCCTTCGTACCACATCCAGCGGCTGGTGCAGGCTCCGGTTGGACATTTTTTTGACGTGATGACCAACGGTTACGGCACCATGTACAGCTATGCGGAGCGTGTCCCGGTAAAAGACCGCTGGCGCATCGCGGCGTATATTCGCGCTTTGCAAATGAGTCAGGCCGCCACCATCGATGATGTTCCGGCCGCTGAGCGCCCACAGCTCCTTTCGGAAAAGGGAAAATGACCTCCAGCGAATCGCTCCAATCCGGACTTTCCCGCTCCCGCCAAATCGCATGGGCGCTGGGCGTGATTGGCCTCGCCCTGTGCGCGGTGGAATATTTCATCCGGCCCACCCAGTTCTTCCGGTCCTATTTACTGGGAGTTGTATTCTGGATCGGAATCGGATTGGCGTCGCTGGGTATCTTGATGCTCCAGCACTTGGTGGCCGGACGCTGGGGTTTTGTATTGCGCCGGCTGCTGGAATCAGCCGCCAAGACCATCGTCTGGATGGCCATCCTTTTTATTCCCGTCCTGCTCGGCGTGCGCCGCCTCTATATGTGGGCCCAGCCCGCCGTGGTTGCGGCTGACCCCATGCTGCAATACAAGCACCCTTATCTGAATGTTCCCTTCTTCATCGCCCGGACCGTATTCTATTTTGCGGCCTGGATCCTGCTCGGATTCATGTTGACCAAGTGGTCGACTCAGCAGGATGAGACCGGAGAGCCGGAACTGATCAAGAAAATGCGGAACCTCAGTGGACCTGGCATGGTGATCTACGGGTTTACGGTGAGCTGGGCGGGTATCGATTGGATTATGTCGCTTGAGCCTCACTGGTTTTCGACGATTTACGGAATGATGTTTGTGATCACCGAAGCGGTGGGCGCCATGGCCTTTCTCACTATCGTCGCCAGGCTGCTCTCAGAACATGAGCCCATGTCCAAGGTCCTGGTGCCGGACCGGTTTCACGACTTCGGAAATCTCCTGCTGGTCTTTACCATATTGTGGGCTTACCTTTCCTTCGCGCAGTTCCTGATCATTTGGGCCGGCAACCTGCAGAATGAAATTCCCTGGTATGTGGTCCGCGCCAATGGTGGCTGGGCATGGGTGGCTCTGTTCCTGATTGTGTTCCACTTCGGGGTGCCGTTCCTTCTCCTCTTGCAGCGCGTCGTCACTTACCAAAAGCGCTTGCTGTCAATCGCGGCCGCCCTGCTGTTTGTGGTCAGCATTGTGGATTTGTTCTGGCTGATGGTGCCCGCCTATGACAAGACGGGCCCCCACTTCCACTGGGCGGACTGGGTGGCGATCGTGGGGGTTGGAGGCATCTGGGTTGCCCTGTTCCTTTCCCAGTTGAAGTCCAGGCCTTTGTTGCCGCTGAATGATCCACGCTTCCAAGGAGTGCTGCAACATGAGTGAGGCTAATCTTCCTGTGGGCGCCGCTGCCGTGGGCCATGAAACACGGGACGCGGACGTCAATAAGCTGGCCATTTTTGGCCTCGTTCTGGCGGCAATGATTTTGTTCGGTTTTGTGGTGACGGAGGCCTTGTTCCGTTATTCGATTCATGCCGGAAATGAGCACCGGCACACCAGCCCTTTCGAAAATGCCAGGCAGATTCCTCCCAAGCCCCATCTTCTGGTTTCGGACCCTGCGGACTACCAACATTACATGGAGCATCAAACCGAGATGTTGAACTCTTATGGCTGGGTGGATCCGCAACAGGGGACAGTTCGCATTCCCATCGACCGGGCTATGCATTTATTGCTTCAGAAAGGGTTGCCCACCCGGCAGCCGGGCCAGAAAACGCCCGGTGTTTCGGCTCCGTTTGAAATTCCACGCGGCGATTTTGGGCCGCCACCTGTGGGGGTAAAAGGACCGCAGCAACAATGAGATCGAAAAGACGAATTGGCTTGATTGGATTCAGCGACAGGCCCGAATGTGTGACGCAGGAATTGCGAACTGGGTGTTCTGCCAAAGGTTTGCTTTGGGTTGTTGTCTTGTTCGCCGCCTTGGCTTCCCTGGGTTTAGGTACGTGTGCGCTGGCCGCCACCCAGACTGCGCCTACGAGTTTGCAATCTACCCCGCAGATGGTTGGCGGCGAGGCGGGTCCGGCCTCGGGGTTGAACACGGCTCCGAGGAGCTCGAAGCAGGTCCCGGCGCTGCTGCGGGGAGTCGGAATTGACCAGAGGCTGAACGCGCAAGTACCGCTTGGCCTTGTCTTCCAGGACGCCAGCGGCAAGCCGGTGCGTCTTGGAGATTTCTTCGGTAAGAAACCGGTGATCTTGTCCTTGGTCTACTTCAGTTGTCCCATGCTGTGCACCATGGAGGAAAACAGCCTGCTTCAGACGATGAGGTTGTTGCAGTTTACAGCCGGTAAGGAGTTCAACGTTGTGACGGTCAGTTTCGATCCTCATGACACACCGGAAATTGCAGCCAATAAGCGAAGGCTTTACCTTGGCTTGTATGCCCGGCCCTCAGCGGTCAAGGGCTGGCACTTCCTGACAGGTGATGAGACCTCCATCAAGGCTTTGACCGATGCGGTGGGATTTCACTATAACTATGATCCCAACACCCATCAGTTCGCACATGCTGTAGGGATTATCGTGCTGACGCCGGACGGCAAAGTTTCGAAATACTTGTACGGTCTCAATTTCCCGGAACGGGATTTACGTCTGGCCTTGATACAAGCGTCCGACGAGAAGATCGGGTCCCCGGTTGATGCGCTGATACTGTATTGCTGCCAATATGATCCGGCAACAGGGAAGTACGGTTGGATCATCCAGCGCGTTTTATTCCTTGCAGGCCTTGTGGCGGTTCTTTGCATCGGCATCATGATCCTGGTCCTGTCTCTGGGTGGGCGCCATCATCATCCCGCAGCGTAGGGCGGTCGAGGCCTGGGAATCCGCGATGGAGAACCCAACAATCCTGACTTGGGGTAAGAGGTTTGCGGCGTTGTGGACGGGAGACCTGGAACGGGTGCACGACTGATGGTGGTGCGTCAGTTTGGCTCTTGGTGCGGCGAGTTTACCTCGCCAATTGGCGGCATAAAGCTCTAGATCCAAACTAACCTAACTACCCGACTGATAGTTCTCTTGCTAATTTGAGGTGATTTCGGATAATGGCGCTTTTGTTGCCGTATTTTCTTAAAGAAGCTTCTAGCATGGCCCCCGACCTGGACCGTCTCATGTGGTTTGAGATCGGCATCTCGGTATTCTTCACTGCGCTCATTTTCGTTCTGCTCTTTTATTTCGCAATCAAATACCGCCGCCGGTCTGAAGATGAGATCCCTCCCCAGATCGATGGTTCGCTACCGTTTGAAATTGGATGGACGGTCATTCCCGCTATTATCATGGCCGTGATGTTTGTGTGGGGTGTCGAGCTTTTTATTCGCAATGCGCGCCCGCCGGGGGACGCCGTCCATGTTTACGTTGTTGGCAAGCAATGGATGTGGAAGCTGCAGCATCCGGAAGGCCCCCGTGAAATCAACACGTTGCACATCCCCGTGGGTGAACCCATCGAGCTGATTATGACTTCTGAAGACGTCATCCACGACTTTTCCGTTCCTGCGTTTCGAGTGAAAATGGATGTGTTGCCCGACCGCTACACAACCCTGTGGTTTAAGGCAACGAAGACCGGAGAGTTCCACCTTTACTGCGATCAGTACTGCGGGACGTTGCACTCAAAGATGCGGGGATTTGTGGATGTGATGAGCCGGGATGCCTATGCGCAGTGGCTGAGCGGCGGAATGCACCACACCGAATCCATGGCTGCATCGGGCGCTAAGCTTTATGAACAATATGGCTGCATTACCTGCCATGGGACGGGCAAAGCCCCGCCGTTTGTTGGGCTTTATGGCTCCTCGGTCAGATTGGAAGGCGGACAGACGGTGACCGCAGACGATGCTTATATCCGGCAGTCGATTCTCGATCCGTCATCCCAAATCGTCCTGGGATACAAGCCCATCATGCCAACCTTTCAAGGGCAGATCTCTGAGGATCAGATCCTTGAGGTTATTGCTTATATCAAGTCCCTGGCGGGCACGCCGGGTGCGCAAGGCGCACTGCCAGCTCCGGCAAAGGAGACAAAGTAATGGGTACCGCAAGCGCAACCCTTCAACCGCAGGTTGGGGAAGACCGCATCCATTATCTTAATACCTCATACGGCATTAAGTCGTGGCTGCTGACCACGGATCACAAACGCATCGCCTGGCTCTACCTGATTACGACCAGCTTCTTCTTTGTGGTCGGAGGTGTCTCGGCAGCCATGATGCGGCTCAATTTGATTTCGCCCCAGGGCGCGCTGGTGGAACCGGACACCTACAACAAATTATTCACCATCCACGGTTTGGTCATGATTTTTTTCTTCCTGGCGCCCGCCGTGCCCACGGTCCTCGGCAATTTTTTGATTCCCCTGATGATCGGCGCGCGGGATGTCGCCTTCCCGCGCCTAAACCTGCTGAGTTGGTATATTTTTGTCGGTGCTGGGGCGCTTTTGCTTTACTCGGTGGCGGCTGGCGGCGTAGATACCGGATGGACCTTCTACACGCCTCTGAGCACGACTTACCTGAATTCTCATGTGGTGTCAGCCGCTTTGGCCGTTTTCATTTCCGGGTTCTCTTCCATCCTGACAGGACTCAACTTCATCGTCACCATTCACAAGATGCGGGCTCCCGGCCTCACGTGGTTCCGCCTGCCCTTGTTCATCTGGGCGATGTACGCGTCCAGTATCATTTTTGTCCTCGCCATGCCCGTCATTGCCATCACCATGGTCCTGCTGGTGCTGGAGAGGCTGTTCCATGTCGGCATCTTTGATCCGGCATTGGGCGGCGACCCCATCCTGTTTGAACACCTCTTCTGGTTCTTTGGCCATCCGGAGGTTTATATCCTGATTCTGCCCTCCATGGGTGTGATTAGCGAGCTCGTTGCGGCTTTCTCGCGCCGCAGGGTTTTCGGTTATGCCTTTGTGGCATTCTCCAGCTTTTCGATTGCTATCATTTCCTTCCTGGTTTGGGGACACCACATGTTCGTTTCCGGTGAGTCCCTTTACTCCGGAATCTTTTTCTCGGCCATGAGCATGCTCGTGGCGGTTCCTTCCGCAGTTAAAGTGTTTAACTGGACGGCAACGCTTTACAAGGGTTCTGTTTCGTACCAAGCACCGATGTTGTATGCTTTGGGATTTATTGGCTTGTTTACAATCGGTGGGCTCACCGGAATCTTTCTTGCCACTCTGGCGCTCGATCAAACCCTCCACGACACCTATTTCGTCATTGCTCACTTTCATTACGTCATGGTCGGTGGCGCGATCATGGGATACACGGGTGGGCTGCATTACTGGTGGCCCAAGATGACCGGGCGCATGTACTCCGACTATTGGGCGAGACTTGCGGCTCTGATCATCTTTGTGGGATTCAACCTGACATTCGGTCCGCAGTTCATCCTTGGTTTCCTGGGTATGCCGCGGCGCTATGCGACGTATCCGCCAAATTTTCAAATCCTGAACGTGATGTCGAGCGCCGGGGCCTCAATTCTCGCTATCGGCTACCTCTTGCCGCTCATTTATCTGACCTATTCCCTGAAATATGGTCCAGCGGCCGGCCCCAACCCGTGGAAGGCCAAGGGGCTGGAGTGGGAGACGCCTTCCCCTCCACCGACTCACAATTTTGAACACACGCCCATAGTGACGGAAGAAGCCTATGCCTATGGATCCGGGAATACTGGTGCTGTGACGCCTTCGGCCTCCTAACAGAGGTTGAACAAAATCTGAGGAGCGTTGGAGTCGTCCGTTTCTGCGAAGTTGAAATAGAGCAGCATGTTGGGCCATCTGCGAGTTGCTTCTCATTGTTGAGGACTGTTTCGCAATCGGCAGGATGGGCCACGCGGAGTGAGGGAGGAAAGAGTTGTCTGAAGCGCACGCGACCTTAGTTGCAGAACAATTCGACGATCTGGCGCAGCAACACCAGGCGGCAAGCTTGGGGATGTGGGTGTTTCTGGCCACGGAAGTTCTTTTTTTCGGCGGTCTCCTCGCCAGCTACACCATCTACCGGTACCTGTACTTGCCGGCCTTCGAAGTGGGAAGCCGCCACCTGGAGGTGGTGTGGGGCGCCACAAACACGGTAGTCCTCATCTGCAGCAGCTTGACCATGGCCCTCGCCGTCCGTGCTGCCCAGCTTGGGAAGAAGAAACATCTGATCTCATTTCTCGTCGTGACTTTAATCTTTGGTCTCATGTTTCTGTTCATCAAGTTCGCGTTCGAGTGGAGGCATGAGTATTTGGACCATCTGGCGCCCGGCATCAATTTTGATTTTGCAGGGCCTCAGGCGAGGCATGTGGAACTCTTCATGGTCTTCTATTTTATATTGACCGGCCTTCATGCCCTGCACATGATCATCGGAGTGGGCGTTCTCACCGGTCTGATCATTATGGCTTCGCGCAACGCCTTTTCAAAGGACCGGTTTAATGCTGTCGAAATTGCCGGCCTATACTGGCACTTTGTGGATATTGTCTGGATCTTTCTGTTTCCCTTGCTCTATCTGATCGGGGGCCGTTATTCGTAGCGGATTGTCCGCGAATGGCGTGGGCCCTGCAACGTCCGGCAATTTGGCGCACGCCACTGCGGTTCTTAGCGTTTGTTGCAGAGGATTAGCACAACATGAGTGAACTGATCAGCCACATTGAAAACAAAAGGTTGTATTTCGTGATCTGGGCTCTTCTGCTTTGCTTTACAGCGCTCACCACGGGCGTCGCCTTTATCGACCTGGGTGCGATGAACACCGTCGTGGCCCTGGCCATCGCTGTGTGTAAGGCCGCACTCGTTGTGCTGTTCTTCATGCATGTGCGTCACAGTGAGGGCCTGGTACGTGTGGTCGTGGTCGGTGCGTTTTTCTGGCTCTTGATCCTCATTGTCATTTCCATTTCTGATTTTGCCACCCGGGGCCTGGTCCGCAACCCCCACTGGCTGTGATGCGGTTTGACAGTCCTCTCAATTTCCGCAAGCCTCAATTGACGGCGATTGCTCTGCCGTTCTGGGCCCCGGTCAATCGGGCGGTTATTAAAAAGGAGATAGGCTGTAATTTGAATGCAGGTGATGAGCGCGTCATATCGTGTGCTGCATTCTTGCGCCATTGGACCCGCACGGGAGAAAACAGGCAACTCGCCGGAGTCAAAACCCTGAAGGCATCAGACTGGGAGGGTATGAGTGGATTCGATTTCAAGAGCTACGGACGAACTCGATGTGAACGACCTTTGTAACCGGTTTTCTTTGATTTATGGCGGCGCCATTTCCGACGTTCTTGACGAAATGGGCTACCACAATCAAGTGTTACCCCATCAAATTCAAGGATTGACGCTCGATCAGAAGGTGGCTGGGGTCGCCATGACGGTCGAAGGTGAGTCGACGCCCAGCGAAGATCCCGAGGAGATTTTTGTCCCCATCCTTCAAATGCTGGGCGCTCTCCAATCCGGCGATGTCATCGTCTCCCAGCCGCACGACAGCGTGAGCGCGCACTTGGGCGAGCTTTCAGCGGAAAGCGCCAAGGTGCGCGGCGCGCGGGGAGCCGTGATCGACGGCGGCGCCCGCGACATCGACTATATTTTGAAAGTGGGCTTTCCCGTCTTTTGCCGCTATCGGACGCCCGCCGACGTCATGGGCCGGTGGAAATTGACTTCTTATGGCAAGCCCATTCAAATTGGCCGCACCAAAATTGAGCGGGGAGATTTTATCGTGGGAGATAAGGACGGAGTGGTGGTCATCCCTCGCTCTATCCTTGGCGAGGTTTTGAAACGCTCTGAGGATGTCGTCAACACCGAGAATTTCGTCCGGAAGGCCGTGACCGAGGGCGTCCACCCCCTGGACGCCTACCGGAAGTACGGACGGTTCTAGCTCCGGCCCACGGGCCGCCCGCCTCGTCATTCCCGTACAGGCACCGCACCTTCATTCGCGCGTAGGTGGGAATCCCCAGCATGGCGGGCCTTGGATTCCCGCCACGCGGGAATGACCGTGTCCAATCGTCTTGGGCGTCGGCATCCCTGTTGGGTCCGCGACCCCGGATGCACGAAATCCGAATTCAAAGCTGGCCTGTTTTCCCGCGGCGCGTTGACTTCGCTTTTAGCCCAACGGTAGAATATTAACGTTCGACCGAGTCAGCTTAGGGCCTGTTGAAAGGAGCGCGCGCAATGTCTCCCGAGGATAACTTTGGCACCTCACAAGCGGAGGGGACGGCCCCTGCGGAGCCCGATTCTTCCGCCGATGCCGAGACCTCTGCCGCAGAAATGCAGGATGTCACGGACCTTTTGGAAGGAATGCAGAGGCTTTCCGAGGTCAGCGAAGGGCGGATTCTGCGCGGTAAGATTTTGAAAATCACGAATTCCGACGTTCTGGTGGATATTGGCCTGAAGAGTGAGGGCGCTATCCCCCGCCAGGAATTTCTGAACGAGGCGGGTGAACTGACCGTTCATGCCGGTGACGAGATTGACGTCCAAGTTGACCGTTACGACGAAAATGAAGGCACTTTTGCCGTTTCACGGCGGAAAGCGGCCGGCCCGCGGATCTGGGAGGATATCGAAGAGGCATTCCGGAATCAGACCATTTTGAAAGGGCGCGTGATCGAACGGACCAAAGGCGGGCTGATCGTGGATGTGGGTCTGCGCGCCTTTCTTCCCGGATCTCAGGCGGATGTGCGGCCTTTGCGCAACTTGGAATCGCTGCTCGGGCAGGAAATTGAAGCCAAAGTTATCAAAGTGAACAGGGCCAGGAACAACCTGGTGGTCAGCCGGAAGTTGGCTTTGGAAGAAGATTTGAATCGCCGGAAGGCCGGCTTGCTGAACTTGCTCAAAGAGGGTGCAGTGCTCACCGGCCGGGTTAAGAACATTACCGATTATGGCGCATTCGTAGACCTTGGAGGCTTGGATGGCCTTCTGCACATCGGCGATCTTGCATGGGGCCGGGTGAGCCACGCCGCCGAGGTGGTGGAGGTTGGGCAGGAAGTGCGGGTGAAAGTTCTGAAGTATGACCCCGAAAAGGGACGTGTGTCTTTGGGCTTGAAGCAACTGACGCCCGACCCCTGGGATTCTGTGGCGCAGAGGTACGCGATCGGACAGAAGCTGACGGGCCGCGTGGTAAGCCTGACGGACTATGGGGCTTTTATGGAGCTTGAACCGGGCATTGAAGGTTTGGTGCACGTCTCCGAAATGGCTTGGAGCAAGAGACTGAAGCATCCTTCAAAACTTTTGAAGGTGGGCGACGCGGTGGAGGTTGCGGTGCTGGAAGTACACGAAGGCCAGCGCCGCATCTCCCTGAGCTTGAAGCGGACATTGCCCGACCCCTGGGAAACGTTGGGTGAACGGTACACGGTGGGGATGACGGTCGAAGGCCGGGTCCGTAACCTGACCGACTTCGGCGCGTTTGTGGAGATCGAAGACGGCGTGGATGGGCTCGTTCACGTTTCCGAGTTGTCGTGGAGCCGCAACGTCAAGCATCCCTCTGAAGTTCTGAAGAAGGGGCAGCGGGTGGAGGGCGTGGTGCTAAGTCTGGATCCTGCCAACCGCAGGCTTTCACTGGGATTGAAGCAATTGCAGCCGGACCACTGGGAAGAGTTTTTTCCCAAAATCGCGGTGAATAGTTTGGTGAGAGGCAAAGTGGTGCGCATTGCCCAGTTCGGAGCGTTCGTGCAGTTGGAAGAAGGAATAGAAGGTCTCTGTCATAAATCCGAGATTGACGAAAGGTTTGCATTAGGGGGCAGCAAGGCGCTTGAAATCGGCTCCGAATACGACTTTCTCGTGATCCGGCTGAGTCTAGAAGAAAAGCGGATTGGGTTAAGCTTGAAAGGCGTCACCCAGTCCGCGCCCGTTCCTCCGGCGAATGGTGGTGCAGATAGATCTGTGGCTCAGGAAGCGGCTGCGGCTACTTCGGTAACAGATCTCCCTTCCTCTATCCCCATTACGAAGGCATAATAAGGGTGGGGGTGAAGGCTCAACCGCTAATCCCTTTGAACTGCCGACTTTCCCAAGCCGCGAACATTTGGGCCGGCGTTAGGGGCGGGTATTCTTTGTGTGATTCCCGTCTTTTCATTTTGACAATTCCATAGTGGGGATGTGATGAGGGCTTGAGGAGAAAAATATGACGAAAGCTGATCTGATCGACGGAATTTCACGGACGGCGGACGTGAGCCGGAAGGACGCTGAGACGATCGTTGAAACCGTGTTTGATGGAATCGTCAAGGCTCTGAAGGCGGATGAAAAGATTGAAATTCGTGGATTCGGAAGTTTCCGGACCCGCGCCAGGAAGTCCCGGATTGGCAGAAATCCGAAGACGGGCGCCAAAGTGGAAGTGCCGGCCAAACGCATCCCGTATTTTAAGCCCAGCAAGGAGCTCAAGGACGTTGTGAATGGCCACGTCAATGGGCACTCCCATGCTACGGAGACGGAAGGCTCCGTAGCTCCGCCCGAATAGACCCACGGCGGTCGTCCCTCCACGGTTGCCCGGTGCGGGTTGGGCGCGATTCCGCTTGCTGGTCCGGAACCTTTGATGATTGCGCTGTCCGGTCGTGAAGGCTCAGGGATGTCCGCCCATTGGCCCGCCCCGATGGGCGACTGTCCGATTCAAACCGGATGGAAAGGTCTCGAGTAACTCCCGGCAAAGTCTGCGTGAATGATGGATTACCTATGGAGCCCGTGGCGATACCGCTATGTGATTGAGGGTGTGCGATCCGATGAGTGTGTCTTTTGCAAAATTGGCGCGGACCCCTCACAGGACGCGAAGAACTTTGTTCTTCGCCGCGCCCGCTTCAACTTTATTCTCCTAAACCTCTATCCGTACACCACGGCTCACACCCTCATCGCCCCGTACAGCCACATTGCGACGCTCTCCGGCTTGCAGGAGGAAGCACTCAAGGAAATGTCCGTCCTCTCGCGCGATGTGGAAAAAGCCTTGCAGTCGGGTTATCAACCCCAGGGGTTCAACATGGGGATGAACCTGGGCAAATGCGCAGGCGCGGGCATTGCGGACCATCTCCATCTCCACTTCGTGCCCCGCTGGAACGGCGACGCCAATTTCATGTCAGTCACGTCGGAAACCCGCGTCTTGCCCGAGGATCTTTCCCAGACTTACGCTAAGTTGCTGCCGTTGTTTTCCTGAAGATGGAGCGGCCCTCGTCGTCCCCC
>DATKST010000019.1:0-5091 GCA_035531475.1 Terriglobia bacterium | reverse complement strand
GGATCACCACTCTAAAGCTTGGTCCTCACAATAGTACTGTGTGGGGTTGTCCCCTGGGCTGAGACAGAGAGTTAAGACGCAGTTTGCCGTTCGCTGGAATTGCATTGTACTCGAAAGCTGTATTCTTGCAAGATGAGCGTGAGCTGGTGAAGCGGAGGCAGGCGCTCTGCGGAAGCGCAACCTGCCAAGGAATGGCCAGATGGAAACTCATCGCCGCGATAAGGCCGGGGGCGGTCGTGGATCGGCCTCCCCGGCAAAGGACCGGGAGGGTTTGTCATCGTACGATAGATTTCCCCCTGCCTGAGAAAACTCATGCGAAAAGCTGCCGCGGAGCGGCCTCCTGATTGGTTTGAGCGGGCAGGCCGCGCTCGAACTCGACGGGTGGCCGGTAGCCAAGCGCCAAGTGCAGCCGTTTCTGGTTGTAGACCTTTTCGAGGAACACGCCGAGGCTGGCGCGGGCCTGGGCGCGAAACCGCCCTGCAATCGCCGGAGAAGAAGCCGATGCGCAGCCAGTCCCGTCCACTGGAAAGGCCGCGCTGCCCCTGCCTCCCGGCGAATGACGGCCCGAGGGCCTTCTTTCAAATGAGGCGATCCAGCGGATCGTCTCTACGCCGCCACTGATTCCGGGTCAGCGAAACTCGCCATCACCGGGTTTTCGAGCTTGGCGTAGTCGGCGTACTTCATCCGGATGGCTTCCGTGTGAGTTCCGGCGTTGAACACGATCTCTTCCAACTTCGCGAGTGAGCGGTCAACCCAGGTGTCCATCCTATAGAAGTGTCCGAACGGAGGAAAAGCACCCAGCTCGCAATCCAAGCAGATCTTTTCGACCTCGCTCTCCGGCGCCATCTCGAGATGCCGCACCTCAAGTTCCTGCCGGAGGTCATGGAGGTTCAGCCGATGCGAAGCCGGAAGAACCGCCATCACCAGGCGCCCGTCTGCATGGAGAATAACCGACTTGGCAAAATGCTTGCCGGAAACATGCAGCGATTGCGCCGTTTTCTGAGCAGGAAACGCCGGGTAATGAGGAAGCAATTCAAAGCGGACATTGTTCGAGTCGAGATATTCCTGCACTCGCTGAGACATTGACATGGCATCCTCCTTTTTTGTCCTCCAAGAACCAGGCCCGCGAGAGGGCCTCAGGGTTTGCGTTTTGAGGGAGCCTGTCTGGATCGAGAGGACCCCTCAAAGGGCTTTGGGGTCAGCCGCTTTGCCGATGGCGGCTGAATCGGACGCCGCTGCGGTCCTGCCTGCTGCCATTTGTTTGCAGAAAGGCCAAGCGGTTTCCATGTGGGTTTGCCTTTCATTTCGGCCTCCTATCCCGCTACGTTCTTAGCCTTATTATACTTCTCTCCGGCGAGAAGGGAACTGGCACTCTTTTTCCCGGCGCCTGGGGCCGCAGGCTCCCGCCGTACCCAGCCCGCGTTTAACCCAGTGCGGGAATGATGGGTGACGACCTGCTGCCGACTCCACGCTCCCTTCCCGCCAACCGCACGAGGACGCGTTTCATGCTGATCTCATCTCGAGGGGAATCCTTCTCGGCGCAACGGCTTTAGGCAACGTGAATTCCAGCACTCCGCCTTTCAGCTTTCAAACAAGTCAAACACCCGATAGGCGATCATCTCCTGCATTTCGCGCATGAGATCTAACATCCTGGCGATTTCCGTGAGCTTGAACGAAGCAACAGGCTCTCCGGACTTTACCGTCAAGTGTTTGCCCGCCATCATAATGCTCCTCCCACTTCCCGCCGATGGCGCCGGCGGGTTGCGATCAGTCCAGGCGGTCTGTAGCACACGCTGGTCATTTTCCTCGAAGCCAGCGCCTACTCTCACCTTTAAGCTGCCCCGCACTGCAAAGACTTTCAGTGAGCATACTCACTGACTGGCGTGATAAATGTCACACCACGGAAGGCCGCACAAAGCCAGCAACTGGCGTTGAATGAGTTGGTTGTAAAAGAAATGCCTGCCGAACCACCCTATAAGTTTCTTTCCAGCCACGCGATTGCAAGGGGAAACCGCCGACAGGGTTCGGCCACGCAAAGCCAGCGGCGGCACAACGCGCGGAATACTATTTTATAATTAATAAATGGATTTACGCGGATGGATAACTAGAAAGAAAAGCTTGAAACCGGTGGGAATTTCAATCGTTCCGGAACCTACCAGCTTCGTCTTCTGACAGGGCGGCGCCGCTCCATGTAGTCCCCAAGTTCCTGGTCTGACAGGGCGGAGCGGTGAGGGATGGGCAGATCGGGACTTTCCACGTCGAGCGCCCTCTGCAATTTCTGATAGCAGAGAGCAGCGGCGTCCTGATAAGGAAAGTGGTGCTCAGCAAACGCCCGATTGGAAATACTCAATATGAATTCGCGGTCCCCCTCTTTGGGGCTGACGACGCGGTAGGTATAATCTCTGCCGTGCGCCTTTAACTGGAACCCAAGATATTGGATTTGAATGGCCACTCGATGTCCGTCGAAGGGCTCCCGCCCGCACCACTGCACGTTTGCAGGGGCGCGGGCGGGAAGCATGGTTCCTTTTAGAGCTTTGTTACGTTCTCTGCCTGGAACCCCTTGGGGCCCTTGGTCACTGTGAATTCCACGGGTTCGCCTTCGGCAAGCGATTTGAATCCTTCTGCCTGGATGGCCGAGTGGTGCACAAAAACATCTTCACCCGTCGAGCGCTGGATAAATCCATAGCCCTTCGAGTCATTGAACCATTTTACTGTTCCTTGTTCTTTGTCCATAAGTATTCTACTGTTCCTTTGTTACATTCAAATTAACTTGTTCGGCTCTCGCAACCACTCTCCAAAAACAAGAAACGCCACAAAATCGGAGATCCTGTGGCCTCTAGGGTTCTATGGTATTCGGTCACAAAAACTGATCAAGCCTTACCAGTATACCTCTTCCGCGCTGATAAAGCGAAGCCTTTATCTCAGAGTGATTATTTACCCTTCTGATGGACAAAACTTTTAGGTTGACGGCGGCCCCGAGCCATAACCCTGACCGTTGCCCAAGCCGAGGCTTCTCGGATTGGGTTTTATGCATTAACATAGAAGATTGGAGTTGCAACAGCGTTTCGCCCCATGTAGGAGGGGCTGCCGTCAGCGAAGACCTGCCTGAGTGTTGAATGTTCTGTGGCTGGAGATCGCTGCTCCAGCAAGCATATCAGCTTTCTCCACCAACACAGGCTCGGCCAGGGTTGTTTGATGGGCGGTGAGGGCCCGGCCCGGCCGGGGGCAAATGTGCCAAATATCTGAATCGAGAATCTGAGTTTGAAATCTATGAATGAATCCATTCGCAATATCGCCATCATCGCGCACGTGGATCACGGCAAGACCACACTGGTTGACGGCATGCTTCGGCAGAGCGGTATTTTCAAGGCCAATCAGGAACTCGTGGAGCGCGTGATGGACTCCAATGAGCTGGAACGCGAGCGCGGCATCACCATTCTGGCCAAGAATACCGCCGTCTTTTACCACGACATCAAGATCAACATTGTGGACACGCCGGGCCACAGCGACTTCGGCGGCGAGGTTGAACGCGCCCTGAAGCTGGTGGACGGCGTTTTGCTTCTGGTCGATGCCAGCGAGGGGCCTTTGCCGCAGACGCGCTACGTTCTTCGCAAGGCGCTCGAGGCCAAGCTGCCGCCCATCGTCCTGATCAACAAGATTGACCGCTCCGACGCGCGCCCGCAGGAAGTGATCAACGAGATTTACGACCTCTTCATCGATCTCGACGCCACCGAAGAGCAGCTCGACTTTCCCATCCTCTTCGCTATCGCCCGGGACGGCATTGCCAAGACTTCCCTCGACGGCCCATCGGAAAACCTCAAGCCGCTCTTTGAAGCGATCCTGCAGCACATCCCCCCTCCGGGCGGTGACGCGGCTGACGTGCTGCAGTTGCTGGTGGTCAACCTCGACTACAGTGAATATCACGGCCGTCTGGCGATCGGGCGCATCTTTTCAGGGACCCTTACCCGCGGCGATGAGGTCGCCATCGTCAAACTGGACGGGACGACGCAGAAGACGCGCATCACCAAGCTTTACAGTTTCGAGGGCCTCAACCGCATTGACGTCGATCGCGCCGTGACGGGCGAGATTGTCGCCATCGCCGGGGTGGAGGGCATTACCATCGGCGAAACGGTCACCAGTCTCGAGACGCCGAGGGCGCTGGTCCATGTGCCGGTGGACGAGCCGACCATTTCCATGGTCTTCACCGTCAACACTTCGCCGTTTTCCGGCCGCGAGGGCGACTACGTTACGTCGCGCCACCTGCGCGAGAGGCTGGAGAAAGAGCTGCTGACGAACGTGGCGTTGCGCGTTGAAGAAGGTGGAAACACGGACTCGTTCAAAGTCCTCGGGCGCGGCGAGCTGCAACTGGCCATCCTGATTGAGACGATGCGGCGCGAGGGCTACGAGCTGGCGGTCGGCAAGCCAGAAATTGTGACGCGTGAGGTCAACGGCAAAGTGCAGGAACCCATGGAGCTGCTGACCATTGATTGCCCGGCGGAGTTCGTGGGAGTGCTCATGCAGAAAATCGGCGGTCGCAAGGGCGTCAACACCAAGATGGCAGGGCACGGAACAACGGGCGGACGGGTGCGCATGGAATTTACGATTCCTTCCCGCGGGCTGATCGGGCTGCGCAGCGAGCTGCTGAGGGATACGCGCGGAACGGCAGTAACCAATACCCTTTTTGACGGCTACAGCGACTGGCAGGGAGACATTCCAAGCCGCCTGACCGGCTCGCTGATTGCCGACCGCTCCGGCCGCACCACCGCTCACGCGTTGTTTAACCTGCAGGAGCGTGGAGAGCTTTTTGTGGGGCCGGGGGTCAATGTTTACGAAGGCATGGTGATCGGCGAAAATGCGCGTTGGGACGATATGGACGTGAACGCCGTCAAAGAGAAGAAACTGACCAACATGCGCGCCTCTGTGGCCGACGACGCCATCCGGCTGGTTCCCGCCCGCCCGATCTTGCTTGAGCAGGCGATGGAGTTCATCGCTGAGGATGAATACGTTGAGATCACGCCCGAAGCCATCCGCGTGCGCAAGAAAATCCTGGAGGCCAACAAGCGGCCCCGGCGCCCCCATCCTGAGGCGTAA
>DATKST010000018.1:0-107312 GCA_035531475.1 Terriglobia bacterium | reverse complement strand
AGCGGCGCTCTATGAGCGCCGCTACAGAATCGTCAACTGTTTTCGGCGCTCATAGAGCGCCGCTACAGCAAATTACGCCATTACCTGAGATGGGTAGAAGTTGACCGCGCTGCCGGGATGCGACCTGCTGTTTGCCAGGGGTTCCGGTTCTCGAAGCGCGGTCTTCGCCCCGTCAGAGCTTACGGAAACGCATTCATACTGCGACACAAAACTTAGAGGTGAACCATGAGCGCGGAAACCAAATCCTACGATGTCATCGTGGTGGGGTCGGGCGCCTCCGGCGGCTGGGCTGCGAAAAGGCTTTCCGAAGCGGGCCTGAATGTGGCGATGCTGGAAGCCGGGCGCCCGCAGCAGGATAGCAATTTCACCGAGCACGAGCCGGCCTTCAAATTGAAGTGCCGCGACATGGCCACGGATTTGATTCGCAAGACCCGCCCCGTGCAGAAAGATTGCTACGCCTGCATGGAGTACAACTACGACTGGTTCTGCAACGATATCGAAGAACCCTACACCACCTACGACGGAATGCCCTTCAGTTGGCAAGGCCGCTTGCGCGTCACCGGAGGACGCACGAATGTTTGGGGACGCCAGAGTTACCGCCTGAGCGATCTGGACTTCAAGGGTGCCTCGCACGACGGCTACGGCATGGATTGGCCGCTGGGCTACAAGGATCTCGCTCCTTATTACGACATTGTTGAAGAGTACGTGGGTATTACGGGCATCCGTGAAGGCGTTTATGAGCTTCCCGACGGACAGTTCCAGCCCCCGATGGGATTGACCTGTGCGGAGACATTGTTCCGGGATCAAGTGAAGCAGAAGCTCGGCTGGCACGCCACCCTGGGCCGCTCCGCCAACCTTACCAAATCCATCAACGGTCGCGCGCCCTGCCACTATTGCGGACCGTGCGAGCGTGGGTGCGTCACGCACTCCTACTTCAATTCCTCCTTCACCACCGTAGCGGACGCCGTGAAGTCCGGCCATTGCACTCACATTCCCAACGCCATGGTCTACAAAGTGCTGATGGATTCGGACCGCAACCGGGCCACAGGTGTTCTTTATATTGACCGCGTCACGCGCCAGCCGAAGGAAGTTCACGGGCGCGTCGTGGCGCTCGCAGCCCAGTCGCTCGAATCCGTGCGCATCCTCTTCAATTCGGCGAACCGGCAGTATCCGAACGGTCTGGCAAATTCGAGTGGCGTGCTGGGGCACTACTTGATGGACCACATCACCGGCGCGGGCGCCTATGGCGAGCTTCCGAATCTGGGCCCGCAGCCCAACTTCAACGGCCCGCACCGCCCGGACGGCATCTACGTGATCCGCTTCCGTAACACCCATGACGGGCCGCGCGCCAAGAATTTCCTGCGCGGGTTCGGATACCAGGGTGGCGGCTCGACTCGCTTCAACTGGAATGCGCCCGGATTTGGAGCGGCGTTTAAGCAAGCGATCAAGGATCCCGTCACCGGCATCGGAATCGGCGGCTTCGGGGAATGTCTGGCCCGCTGGGACAACTTTATTGAAATCGACAAAAACGTGGTGGATACCTATGGCATTCCGGTCCTCAAATTCCACATGACTTATGGTGAGAACGAGTTTGCCATGTTGAAGAACATGGAGGAGTCCGCGGCGGACATGCTTGAAGCGGTGGGAGCCAAGAACATCAGCACCCATCGCCGCCCCAACACCCCGGGATACGCCATCCACGAAGTGGGTATTGCCCGCATGGGGGATGATCCCAAAGGTTCGGTGTTGAATCAATTTGAGCAAAGCCATGACGTCAAAAACCTGTTTGCCCTCGATGGCGCCGCGTTCCCTTCCACCGCCTGCCAGAATCCCACGCTCACCATCATGGCCCTCTGCGTCCGCTCCTGCGATTACATGATGCAGGAGATGAAGAAAGGCACAGTTTAGGCGCTGCACAGCGGCTTTGTGACAGCCCCCTCACCCCATCCCTCTCCCCGCCAGCGGGGAGAGGGTGACCGCGGAGCAGGATGGGTGAGGAGGCCAATCCATCCGCGCCAAGCCCCCAATTCCGACCATGACTCCGCTACACTTCCATGTCATTACGGCAGAGTGAATGCCACCAAGTTATCGTTTTGCGCTTCTTCCGTGACCCTGGCGTGACCGCCAGCGGCAATCACTACGTATTGCTTGCCATGCCGGCCCAGTTGATAGGTCATCGGCGTGGTCTCAAAACCACTCCTCTTCCGGTCGTGACTGCCGTCAGAGATGTCGCCCGTGTGGAACACCCAAGCAACCTTGAGGTGGGATACGTTGCCGCGATTGATCTGGGTGAGGGGCGAATAGCGAGAGCCCCCCGGATCGTTGCCATAAGCTGGCCACTCGCCGGAGGTTGCAGAGGTTTGGGCGCGGCCCGTCGCAACCGCGACGAGGGAAAAGACCAATCCTGCAACCTCCCACTTCCAGAGCAATGGTTTTGCCCAGTTCACCCTATAAATCACACCTCTGTCTCCTTGGTACAGGTCCAAAAAGATTCGGGGCCATTTGCAGCAACTTGCATGACAGTTTTTGTCATTCTACACTCCCAGTCTGAAACGCGCTCGCAAGCCGCAATTGTAGTTAACATAGCTTAGGGTTCGTTCCGAAAATTTTATATGCCCCTTTCCTTCATCGCTGGTGGCGGCGTTTCCTTTTGTCATGTCGCCGCCCAGTCCGGTGCGAAGTTAGCTATGTCATTCCAGGTCATATAGTTATAAAACGTTGGACGCTCCACCCGCAGTTGCCACGAGGCTGAAACCCGCTCGCAAGCTGCCATCGTAGTTAACATAATTTAGGGTTCGTTCCGAAAATTCACTATGCTCATTTTCCAACTGACAATGTTTGTCATCTCTCTTTCCAGTTCGCCCCAGGCCGCCGGTGCGAATTGGCCGGGAATATTTACCATATAGTACACTAGCCGCTTGCGCCCGTCAAGCCAATTCTTGCTTGGGTGCTTATCCCGCATTCGGGAGAATGAACGCGGTGAATCTCCTTGGGTTAGGTTATACCGCCATGGCTCGGGCCACGGTAGGCGTGACAGGTGGGGATTGAGGAGTGACATCTGCGCCACTTGCTTTCAGGCGTTGGCTTTGCCCTTCGGTTCGGTCGCCTCCGGGGTTCTCCAATCTCCGGTGCTGGCGCTTTCCAGGACGGCATCCATGACGGCCTGAGTTTCCAACGCATCCCGGAAATCGGGGCGAATCCGCTCTCCAGTTTGCAGACACTTCAGGAAGTCCGCCAAAGCGTTGACGAACGTATGCTCATAGCCAATGACGCAGCCAGGAACCCACCAGTTGGCCATGTAAGGATGCTCCGCGCCGGTGACCAAGATGGTGCGCCAGCCCTGCAAGTGTTCCGGGTCCTGATGGTTGAAGTATTGAAGCTGGTGCATATTTTCCAAGTCAAAGTAGAGGGAACCGTTTTCGCCGTTCACCTCAAAGCTGTTCTTGTTCTTACGGCCGCGGGCATAACGGGTGGCCTCAAACGTGCCGTTTGACCCATTCACGAACCGTGCCAGGAAAGTGCAAACGTCGTCAATCTCAACGCGTGCCGGGCTGCCATCGGGGCGCGTCCGGTCCTTGATGAAAATCTCCGTCATACCGGAGACGCTCGCAATGGCTCCGTTCAACCACAGCGCCGTGTCCACGTTGTGAGTGGAAAGATCGCCCGAAACGCCCGCGCCCGCCACATCCTTATCCAGCCGCCAAGTCCCGGGGCCGCCCACCGGCACCTTGCGGGAAATGGTCCAATCCTGGAGATACACAGCGCGGTAATGAAAGATTTTGCCGAGCCGGCCTTCGTCAATGATTTGCTTGGCCAGGCTGATGGCCGGGACGCGCCGGTAATTGAACCACACCATATTGGGCTTGCCTGATTTTTCCACGGCGACAGTCATCTGGCGCGCCTCAGCGAGGTTCATGGCCAGCGGCTTCTCACAAAGGATGATCTTGCCGGCGGCGGCGGCGGCCAAGGCCACTTCGCAGTGAGTGTTATTGGGCGAGCAAATGTCAATGGCGTCGATGTCCTGTGCATCCACCAACTTTCGCCAGTCGGTTTCCGCACGCTGCCAACTCCAGCGGCTGGCAAAAGCGCGCGTGGTTTCGGGATTGCGCCCAGCCACCGCCTTCAGCACCGGCTGGTAGGCCACGTCAAAAAACTGGTTCACGCGGTGGTAGGCGTTGGAGTGGGCCCGGCCCATGAAACCGTGGCCGATCATGCCGATATTCAGCGGCTTGGCCATAAGACCTCCGTCAAATCACAGATCTTTAGCGTTGCCTGCGCGCCCCATCAACTTTGCGGGCCGCAGTGCAGCGTTTCGTAAGTTCGCTCACGTTTTCTCGCAACCCCTCACCCGGCCCTGCGCGCCACCCTCTCCCCGCTTGCGGGGAGAGGGGCTGGGGGTGAGGGGTGTTGAAGACCGTTGCAGGAATACGTCACCGTAATAGCGAATGGTGGTACTCAGTATCGGCAACAAGCCGGAAACTGCCGCCGGGACGGCGGCGCTACCCAATGGCCGGGGCAGAGGCTTGGGCCGCGTACTGACGGGCCATGCCGTCCAGAAACCTCTTGGCGTCCGCCGTGACTTCCCAAGCATCCGGCCAGAAGCACAGGTCGATCGTCCACCAATTGGAGGGAATTCCGGAACGAAGCACTTGCGGAACCAGTTGGTCGAAATCAAGCACCCCTTGGCCGAATGGGGCGTGGGTGCTGGTTTCGTCGTGATGGAGAGTACCGTCCGAATCGATCAAATGCACATGGCCGATCTTGCCGCGCAGCCGCGTGAGCAGCTCCAGGGCGCCGCCGGGCAATGTCTCCTTGGGGCCGGGTTGTCGCGCGCCAACGGCCGCGCAAATGTGAGCGTGGCAAGTGTCATAGAGCACAGCGAAGTTCCGGTGGCCCACGTCATCCGCTATACGAATGATCTCCGACGGCTTGTTGAATGCGAATCCGGGTTCGAACTCCCAAACTACGCGGATTCCGCGGTCTGCTGCTTTTTGTGCAGCGGCTTGAAATGTGTTGACCAATCGCTCCCATCCGCGGGCAGGCTCGATGGACTCCTTCTCGAAAATGTCGGGCGGACTGACGCTGTCCACCCGGATACAATCGATTCCGAGGTCGCTTGCAAAGTCCAGGTTCAGCTCAAAGGTGGCCATCCACTTGGCATTATTCTTCTCCGGGATGATGGGGCACGACCACAGGTCTGCCGCCAAGCCGGAAAATGCCAGGCCCAGGCCCTCCACCTTTTTCTTCAGCTCAGCGCGCTTGGGCTTGGTATCACACTCCACCGGGTTTGGATGCGGCACAAACCCTCCTAACTCGACCCCGTCAAAGCCCAGGTCCGCCAACTTGCTGACCACCGTATCAAAGGGCACGGGATTTTCCTGATAGGGGCCGAAGCAATAGGCCCAACTGCCAATTGAAAGCCGGACTTGATTCATAGGGCACCTCGTCTGTGTCATACGAATTACTGCGGGTGAACGTTCCAGCCTCACCTGGATAAGAGTTCTTCGCTCAGGATGACAGCACGGGAAGATCGTAAAAGTTCAGGGTGCGGGCGACTTCATCAAATTCTCAAAGAAATAAAGACCGGATTTCCCAGCCACGATGATATCCAAGTCACCGTCTCCGTCAATATCAATCACGGGAATCTGCATTCCTCCTCCGGTGCGCGTGCTGTAATCAATGATATGTCGTTTCCACTGCACTTCCCCGGCCACTTTCATGGGTTCGTACCAATAAACGCCAAGCGGCTCATGGGCGCCGGGATCGCGGCCGTTATGGGCGAAGTAGCGTTTGCCGCTGATGAGATCCATTTGGCCGTCGCCATTCAGATCCACCAAGGTCATGGCATGGGACTGCGACCAGCTATCATCAATAACGTGCTTGATCCAGTTTCGGTTGCCCGCGCCATCCTTCTTCTGCTCGTACCAAAAGATGCCATAGCCGTGCGCGGCGCTGGTCACCAGGTCCGGCACGCCGTCGCCATTCACATCATGCACGTCAATGAACCCGACTGTTCCCAAGTCAAACTCAGGATGGAACGTCCAGGTTCCCGTCCGAGGGTCCGCAGGCGATTCAAACCAGCCCTTGGGCGTTACGATGTCATTGCGGCCGTCTCCGTTCACGTCCCCTGCACCGATGCCATGACCGTAGCTCTGCTGGCTCACTTCGTGCCGCACCCAATGCGCCTGCGGACCTTCGCCCACCACTTCATACCAGGAGAGCGGAGCTTCCGGATTACCAAACTCCGGGAGAATCTGGCGCGGCGTGCCGGTGTTGAGCAGGTCGACCAAAAACGCAAACTCAATGTTATAGCCGTCTTGGATCACGGTTTCAACCCACGGGCCGGGCTGGTTGCCGGGATTCTTGTACCAAGCCAGGCGCTTTGAAAACCACGAACAACTCACAATGTCCGGGTAACCGTCACCGTCGGCGTCGATGGGCAGATCGCTAAAGTTGTCGATGTAAAAGTCGAGGTAGGGCAACGTGCGGAACTTGTGCTTGATCCACTGCGGCCCCGCGCCGCCGGGCCCGGAAGGAATCTGTTCATACCAGTGCTCGCCGGAAATGATGTCCAGGCGGCCATCCCGGTTAATATCGGCCACTGCGCAGGTTTCACTTGCTCCCAAGTCAATGACGTGTTTGCGGAAAGCGATGGCGTCATCACCGGCTTCGGCAAAACCGGTGTCCGGCCGTAGGGCGCGCCCGGTCTGGCCACTTGCAGAGGAAGGAGCCTCAGCCGCCATTCGACTGCTGGTTTGCAAGCCCAGCACCGCGCCCGGAACCACGGCGCCGAGCGACTTGATAAAGAACCTTCTGGATTCGTCATCGGTTCGAGACATGCAGAGCTCCTCAAGCTTGAAAACCGTAGCGAGCTTATTGAATGCCCACTTGTCGGGTCAAATCCTTGATGAAGCGCAGGCCGCGGCGGGCCAGCTCGTCGCCGGACGGGGCCAGGTCGCGCCAGATGGCCGCAGCCGCCAAGCCGGGATCCGGGTGCGCAAAGGACTCGATGGTCAACCAGCCATCGTAGCCAATTTCCTTGAGAGCAAGCGCAATTGATTTCCAGTCAACATGCCCGTCGCCCGGTGTGCCACGATCGTTTTCCGAGAAATGCACGTGTCCCAGATCCTTCGCTACCGCCCGGAGAGAATCGGCGGGATGGCGCTCCTCGATGTTGGCGTGGAAAGTGTCAAAATGAACGCGCACGTTGGGCATGGCAATGTCCCGGACGAGTTGAGCCGCGTCTTCGAGGGTATTCAAAAAATACGTTTCGAAGCGGTTAAGAGGTTCAACGCACAGCGTGACGCCGAGCTCCTGGCCGCGCTGCGCTGCGGCTTGCAAACCCTCGACGGCCCATTTCCATTCGTCTTCGGTCCGCCGCCGCCCTGTGAAAACTCCCAGACCCGCGTAGAGAGGACCGCACATCAATTTGGCCCCCAATTCGGCGGTTCTCTCAACGCAGCGCTCGAGGTGCGCCACGCCGCGCGCCCGAACCGCCGCATCGCTACTCACAAGATTCGTTTCACGTGGCAATACCGTACAGGTGGCCCGTTCCAGCCCCAACACATCCAATAGCCGCCGGACGGAAACGATCTTGGCCGGCTCTCCGGGTGAAAGAAAGAGTTCGACTCCATCGAAGCCCCATTCCCGAATCCGCGCGAATAACGATTCGTGCGCTTCGGTTACGCACATCGTCCACACCAGCGTGTTGACGCCATATTCCATAGGTTTTCTCCGCCCTCATCACGCCCAACCATCGTCCCCGTCCGGCGTGGAGCGTGGACCGTGTCGCAGGATAGGCGAGGGTCCAATCACCGGTTTACTCTTTTAAGTTTGGACTTGTGCAACCGGGGAAAGCCGCAAGATAAGTATTGCCCTGGTACTGCAGGTCCTGATGAATTCCGATGGCCGACGTGTAATATCCGTTGACCGTCATGCGTTTCAGGCTGACGAAAAACCGCTCAAGACCGGTTTGCGGATTTTCTTCGCGGCTCGCGGCCTTGGCCAGCGCCTGCGGCAGCGACGACCGAGCCGCTTCCTCATGCATCAAGTGCAAGCCCTGTCGCCATTGTGCTTTCGTTGCGTTGTTGCTGGTGCCCACCATCAAATCCGCGAACAGGCTGACCTGGGCGGCGTGGGCGCCGGGAGAATGCGCGTCCGCCGGGATGATCATCTCCATCAATTGATCAACCTGATGGTTCTCTTTCGCCGTGAAAAACTGCAAACGATACGCATCCGCAGACCAAAGGACGGTTCCAGCGCGAGCCGCGTCGCGCCAAGCCGCTACGCCCGGTGCAAGAGCGGCCAGTGTGACAATCTTGAGTGCAGTTCTTCTCTTCATTTTGGTTCGGATGCTGTAGGGGCGGGCCTGGTGCCCGCCCGTGGGCGACCACCAGGGTCGCCCCTACGAGGTATCCCTTCAGTCCACGGTTTTAACCGCGCCGCTTCAGCGCTGGCACGTTTTCCCATTTCAAAGCTCGCCTCTCCGGCGCTGCTCCTTAATATGGTCTGCGGCGCGCATGGAGACTGCCATGATCGTGAGGGTTGGATTCTTCTCGCTGCAAGTGGTAAAACAACTGCCGTCGGTTACAAACAGATTCTTCACCTCGCGTGCCTGGCAGTAACCATTCAGCACCGAAGTCTTGGGATTCATCCCCATGCGAATGGTTCCAACTTCGTGGCTGGCGAATCCTCTTGGCGCATCAAAGCCATCCGGGAAAATTGCTCCCTTCAGGTGCGAGCAAATCTCAAGAACGCTCTGGTTGGCGGCGCGCCACAGAGCCCTGTCGTTTTCCTCGAAGCGGTAATGCACCACGGGAATCGGAATGCCAAAATCGTCAACGCGGCTTGGGTCCACGGCAACAAAGTTCTCCGGCATGGAAAGCGTCTTGCCCCAACTGCCAAGGAGGAGAAAACCCGGTTGCATTCTGCGCACTTGATCTTTGTAGCCCGCGCCGTATCCCTTCACCTTCATCGCCTGGTAAGGAAACATATAAGAACCGTAATTCACCTGCAAGCCCCAGCCTCCCGCGTAGTCCGGCTTCGCGAAAAGCTGGTTATAGCGCGGAACGTAGACGTGGTCCGTGGCGCCGTCCTGATTGACGGGCGGCGCGCCCTCCAGTTCTTCCAGGTAGACGTTGACAGTCGCATTCACGTGCCCGTGCAAGTGGCGGCCCACCATGCCATTGGAATTTGCCAAGCCATTGGGGTATTGCGAGGAGCGTGAATTCAGCAGCAGCCGGGCGGATTCCACGGTGGCGCAGCAAACCACCACGATGCGCGCTTGAACATCCTCTTCTCTTCTGGTTACGGTGTCAACAAAAGAGACGCCGCGCGCCAACCCTTTCTGGTCCACCCGAATTTCGCGCGCCAGCGCATTCTGCCGCAGGGTAAAATTGCCCGTGGCTCGCGCTTTCGGCAACATGCAGTCCGGCGTCGTGAAAATTGAACTGACGTCGCACCCGTCCATGCAGTGGCCGCAATAATGGCATGGAGGACGATGGTCATACGGCCGCGTCAGCACTGCCTTGCGCACCGAAATCACGGGAATGCCCATCCGTTTCGCCGCACGCTGAAGGAGGCGCTCGCTGCAACGCCACGGCAAGGGCGGTAGATAATGATTCCCAGCGGGAAGAATTGCCAGGTTGTCGTTTTCTCCGCAGACGCCGATCGTCTGTTCAATCCGTTCGTAGTAAGGCTCCAGGTCCTCGTAGCTGAGAGGCCAATCCTCCTCGATGCCGGCCAGCGACCATTCCCGAAAGTCGCGCGGCGCATACCGCAAGGTCACGGCGTTCCAGTGCAAGGTTCTGCCACCTAGCACCCGCACCCGGTCCACGCTGATCTGGTCGCATTGGTCGTAGCGGATGGACCCGGCTAGAGATGGCGGATAGAAAGGCGCCTGCTTTTCGCCACGCAGGCCCCGGTAGGGCAGCTCGTAAGGCCACTTGTGGGAAAGAAATTGGAATGGCGGCACTTCCCTTCCACCTTCCAGCATGATGACTTTGGCGCCGCCTTCGCACAGTTCTTTCGCCATCACGCCGCCCGCCGCGCCCGATCCAATGATGCACACATCAAAGAGTTGCATGGTGGCTGGTCAATTTCCGTTCGTTATTTGTATTGCCCGGCATGGTGGCGGGCAGCGGCTGCCAAACAGACGCCAAGAGACGTGTTGTTTGGTAACAGTCAGGCGCCAGTTCGCTTCTGAGCCAAGCCGCACCAGCAAACTGACCCACTACCCGATTGCCGACTGGGTTGACTTGACGTGTCGAATTATGAAAAAGCAAGCGCAGACTTGCGTCTTTCACGTCTGCGGCTTGTCTAGCAATCAAGTCTACGGTGCTGTATTCTAGCGCCATGTCGCGGCTGTGTCGCCCTTTTCTTTCATAAATCGAGGTCGCGCTGGCTGTAGAGGCGAGTTGATCTCGCCACGGTCACGGTGCGGCGAGTTTGCCTCGCCAAAAGCGTGGCAGCGTAAAGCCGCCTCCACGCCAGACTGTGCTGCCGCTGATTCCGGAAACGAGGGAGGAGAAATGAAATACCTCAGATGTTTTGTCCTGCTTGGCATACTCGCGTCAGCAGGCGCACCGGCGCTTTTTCCCGCGCAGAATGCGGTGGGGATTGAATCATTGGGCCACGTTGGCATCGCCGTATCGGACCTGCAGAAATCCCTGCATTTTTATGTTGGGCAACTCGGCTTGACGGAAACGTTCCGGCTTAAGCGGAAGGACGGAAGCGTCATGCTGGTGTATCTTCAAGTGGGCGACAGCAGCACTTTCGTTGAGCTTTTTCCAGGGACGCTGACAGCTTCGGCACCCAAGCGCGCCCATGCCTACCATTTCGGATTTTTTGTGGGCAACTTGCAAACCACTCTGCATCGGTTGCAGGCTGGCGGCTATCCCTTGCCGCCCGATGCCTTCAAGAGAGCCTCGAAGATGGCGGCGGACGGAACTTACCTTTACTTCGTTTATGATCCGGACGGCAATCGCATTGAACTCAGCCAGGCGACCCCACAGTCGTATCAGGCGAAGGCAGCGCCCGAATTGCTGAAGGGAAAACCATCTGGCGCCGAGGTCCATTCCAAGAGCAATCACTAATTCCGATGCTGTTCCTGTGGTGGATTCAATGCCGAAGCGCCGGCGGTGAGTTTGCCGAATCTATCGAAGACTCCACGGGGTCCTCATTTTGTTCGCCGTGTGACTTTGCTTCCTGAAACTTTTGGAAGGCCTCGCGGGATTTCGCGTTGAGTCCCAGGTGGTGGTAGACGCTGCCCAGCGTGTAATAGGCGGAGGAAAACTGCGGTTCAAGGCGCACCGCAGTTTCGAGTTCCTCTCGAGCCTCGGAATAATTCCCCATTTGCGAATCCAATTCTCCGAGGTGGAAGTGGGTGCGCGCATAGGAAGGGTCAAGCTTTTCTGCCGTCTTCATCTCACGACGCCCGCCCGCAAAGTCGCCCAGCCGGCTCAATACCAAACCATAATGCAGATGGTAGTAGGCATTGCTGGGCTTCATCTTCAGCGCCTTCTCAAGATCGCTCTTTGCCTCGTTGAGCTTAAACTCCACAGCGCTCACGACGCCCAGCATGAATTCGGCGCGGTCATCGTGGGGGTCAAGCTCCAGGGCGGTTCTGAAATGGCGGGCAGCGCGGTTGTAATACTGATTGTCGTTGTTGTCATTCCCCAGGATGAAGAAACACATGCCAATGTAATAGACAGGAGGCGCGGTCCCGGGCTGCAACTGTTCCGCTTGAAGGAAGGATTTCATCGCCGCGACCTGGTTGCCCAACCTTTGATAAATCCGCCCTTCAGTGATGAAATAAGCGGCCTGATGAGGATCGTCCTTGATGGCTTTTTGAATCGTAGCCAAGGCTTGTTGGTTCTTGTGGAGCAAATTCAGAGCCTTGGCTTTCAAGTTGAGCTCATCCGCGTTGTCTTCGAGGCTCGCGCTGCTCATCAAGTTCAAGGTTTCCGCCGTGCAGTGCACGTCCTCGCGTTCAACGCAACGCCTTAGCTTTTCGACCCGGTTAGAACCCGGAGAAACGGCTGGGGCAGGGCTTGTGGGCTGGGCACGTTCATTGATGCTCTTATTTCCCTGGCGGCTCAGCGTTTCGGCCAGCTTGGCCTGCCTTGCGGCTTCCCGGACATCGCCCGACGATTGGAGAAGACGCGCCAACTGCGCGGGAAATGCAGGCTCGCCAGGAAAACGGTGCTCGGCCTCTTCGAGCGTCTTGACGGCCGCGCGCAGTTGTTTGGCCTGCATCTGAGCGACGGCAAGCTCACGGTAAGTGAGCGGGGAATTCGGATCGCGCGCCACGGCCTTTTCCAAGTAGGGCAAGGCCTGCGAGTTTTTGCCGAGTCTTCGGAGGGACGTACCTGCATAAAGGTAGGCCTCGCCAAATGCCGGGTCCACGCCAATTTCGGTTTCAAAATCCTGGAGAGCCTGGGAATAATCGGACCGGTTGAAAGCGATGCGCCCTAATTGGAAGTGAGCCAATGGAAGCTTGGGATCGAGTTGAACGGCCTGGCGGTATTCGGCTTCAGCACCGGTGTTGTCATGCCGGGAGGTATAAGCGTTCCCCAACAGCAGGTGCAGCCATGCGGAGTGCGGAAAGCGTTCGCTGAAGGCTTGGAAGTCTTGCAAGCCTTCCTTTGCATCGTGCAGAGCGCGATCTTGCTCGATCAGCGCATAGAGGACGTAGGGATCGTCATTCCCCAGCGCAAAAGACTTTGCGAAAGCTTGCCGCGCCGCCTCATGGTTGCGGAGAGCGCGGTATGCCATTCCAAGATAAAACTCGGCTTTGGCCGTGGGGGGCAAGCTCTGAAGCACCGGCAAGGCAACTTCGGGCTTTCCGAGAGCAAGCAAAGCAACGCCGAGATCCTGGGTGAGGATGGGATCGCGAGGCGTGATGGCGAGGCCGCTGCGAATCCAATCCGTCGCCGTTGCATAATCCTGCCGTTGGAGGAGAAGGATTGCGAGGTTGTTATAGACTGCCGGCCCTTGTGGGCAAATTCTGATGGCATTTTCGTAGGCATTCACGCGGGTGGCAACCGTAAGGCGGGTATTGCGGCCCTTTTGCACCAGGACATTGCTCTGTGAGCTTTGGGCGCAGACGTCCCGGGAAGCTGCGTAAATTGGGCCGGATTCTGACACGATGCCGGGAACCGTCAACCGGAATAGAATGCAAAGAATGGAGGCGAACGGCAGGCTCCTGGATCGCAAGTGGGGAGGAGAGGTCTTGCGGAATGCAGGTTCGTGGTGGCACGAGCTGGAATTCATATCGAAGCAAAGCCGGATCGCCTCTACGCGCAGAAGGCTTGAGCCATCTTTCCATCATAGCCGAGAAAGTATAGGAGTACAGTACCGGTTCAGGAAGTCTTCGATTCGCCCGCGGCCCAGACAGGCCCGCTTTGTCATATTCTCAGTTCGTAATAAGGATGCAGCGAAATTTGGCCTAACTTTGAAGTATAGGTATAACGTTCAATGTGCTGAATACGAAGGTCATTGGACCCGGCCTTCAAGCCCGAGCCCAGATCGAAGCGGAAAGGATAAGTGAACCGGGTTCCCAAATCTTTCCCATTCAGCCTCACACCGATCACCTGCGTCATGTCTTCAATCACCAGCGTGGCAGACTCGGTATGGGCTTGCGGCCAATCAAACTTGATGGCGTAGATGGCTCCATTGGTCTGAATCGGGGTTCGAGACCATCCATCATGCAGCGCAATCTTCGCCAAACGCGTTGAAGGGGTATTCACCTCATTGCGGGTGATTCGGCCACTGTCTTGTTCCATTTCATAGCGGAATGTCCCGCGCCCGCATTTCCTCAAAATGATTTGGCCATTGGCGGCCCTTAAGACCTCGTCTGCGCTGCAGGACATAAGATGGGGCAGAGGCGATGCATTCGGATTTACAACCACAAAGACGGATTCATACCGGTGCAGATGGAGGCGGAGTTCAATTTCGCCGTTTCTGGCCGAGTATCGCGGGGCTTGGCAAATGTGACCTTCCACTGGATTCCAGAGCTCCGGTACGCCTTTCACGTTACGGAGGCGGACGTCCGTCGTAAGGTCCTCGCCTTCATTGTTGAAAAAGTAGAGATCGCGGCCAGAAAGCCGCCGGTGGTAATACTGCAAAAGAGTCAGATTGGGATCAATCACCACGTCATGGACATCGAGTGTGTAGAGGAGACTCGAAATATCCTTATAGGTGGTGACGAAGGCCCGGCCTCGCCCACTGGCTTGGTCGCCCCAGATTTGCGCTGCGATCTTTTTCACCCCTTCGTCATTCCTGCCGTCTGCAGAACGAAACGGAACTCTTGGTACAATCTCTGCTGCCGTCATTCCTGGAGCCAGCCCGATTCGGGCGCCGGGCCCGAGGGAAATCACGTTGCCCCCTGCTTCATAAAACTCCAGCAAGCGCCGGGCAACAGCTAGCGGGATGGCATCCACGCCAGGCAGAATGACCCAATCATACTCCTCGTGTCCCAGGTGGATTTGGCGGCCCTGAATGCGGCACTTTCCGGGATCGCTAAACACCTCGTAGGAAACATTGTCGTAATCAAAATGAGCCTGGCTCAAAGCCTTATCAGATTTCCAGAGCTCTTCAGCGGCGCCTACCCACGCCGATGCGGCCACATCCAGAATGATCGCTTTGGCAACGTGCCGGCCGCCCCGTATCAACATCGATTCACGGTTCGCAACTGTTTGATAGGCGTGGAAATACGGAGCCAGAGGATTCTTGCCATAGAGCCAAAACTCGGGTTGGTCCTCCCAAACCGGTGGTTTCTGGGTATCAAGGCCGCAGGGCACGGTGCGGCTGACGCCCCGGCAGGTCGTCCAATCGATCATAGCCTTCATTTCGGTAAGACCGGTCCGCCATCCAGTTGCCGCAAAGTGTTCCACCATGGCTTCGTCCAGCGGAGTTTCCATGTAATGGCTGACGGAGCTCGCCATCTTGGGCTGCCGCCAGTAAACGTCATCTTCGGGCGTGTACCACTGATCAAAGATGTTGTCGAAGCCGCCCATGCTGTAATGCTCCAGCATGCGGAAATCACTTCCCGTGCCGCCGCCCAATTGGAAGGGCAGATCCTCCCGAACATGGCCGTTAATTTGCATTCCATGCGCCTCGGCGTAGCGGGTTTGCTTGCCGAGAAAAAGACGGTCGTATCCACTGCTTACAAATTCCATATAATCGTGCCGCACGCCGTCGGTCTTTGGACCCCGCGTCTCCCACAGAAGTGGGAGAAATGGGCGGATGGAATAACCGTATCGAGCCTGAAAGCGCGAAAGAAAGTCCGGGGTATAAGGGAAACCTCCCGGCTTGCCCAGGGTCACGCCGCTAGAATAAAAGCCGGGCTCGTCGATATAGAATCCTTTCCAGGTTTTTCCGGCGTGTTCCATGCCGATGGCTTTGCAGGTTCCATCCAGAACGAATTGGACAAAGAGGTCGGTGGCTTCCTCGCTGAGCGTGTCAATGTAGCCACGAACCTCGCCGTGGACTAAATCGGGATAGACTTTTGGGTCGTCAATCCCCGGCTGCCAGGCGCCGTGAATAAAGATCTCCCAATCCCCCTCGGGAACATTCCACCGGAGAAGCCCGTCAGTGACCGCACCAGTCAGGTCTTCAAAGTGGTCTTTGGGGCCTACCGCGACAACTGCCAGAAGACGCTGTTTCGTAGGCAAGAGATCCTGGATGTTTAGGGAAAACGGCTTGGGACCGTGACACCTCTCCTGGTGGGCAAGCGTGACTTCCCACCGCGCCAGTTTCCGGTCCTGGGCAACAATCCGTCCCGCAGCGTAACCGCAGGGATAGTCCTTATCATCCTGTTCCCATACCGTCAACCCCAGCTTGCGGGCCGCATCCACAATGATTCGCCAACTCTTCCAGTTATTCTCTTCCAGAAAGCCCTTGTAATCGTAAGGGTGCAGGGTGACGCCTTCAAATCCAAAACGATGGATGACCTGCATGAATTCGCGCAGTTGCGACTCCGTCTCATTTCCATGCACCATCCAGAACGGGCATGAACTTCGAGTGGGATTTTGGCCCTGGAACGCTTCGGCCAGCGATGGCCAACCCATCTCTGCGGTGGGAGTTGCGCTAAGTTGGTTTGAGAACGGCGTGGTTCCGCTCGCGCCAGTGGCTGCTACGCTGAACGTGTACTGAGTTCCATTCTTCAGGCCCTGAACAGAGTAATCCGGGACCAGAATCCCTTCGAGGGTCTCTCCTTTGCCGAGCGAGTCCTGAAATTGGATGCGGTAGGATTTTGCGCCGTCGACTGGAGTAAAGGAAATGACCACGCGTTCGTGCTCGGCGCGAGCTGAGTTCAGTTTTGGAGGACCCCAGGGTTGCGGTGCAGGCAGATGGCTTTCCTGTCCCCAAAGCGGAATACGCAGGAGCGCCGCGGTACTCATCAACGAAATAAACGAACGTCTCTTCAACTCAACTCCCAGGCTTCCAGTTTTCCCCAAAAGCCGTGAAAAGCATGTAGCTAGGCCTCCAGACCCGTCCGGAGGCGGTCCAGCAATATCAATACTCGGCCTGCACCGTGTAGTCTCCGGGGCTCTTCACGGACAAAGGCCCGGAGACGGTTTTCCCGTTCAAGCTCACCGAAGAGGCAGCTTTGCCATTGTGTTCAGGCAATTTGATTTGGCCGGTCTCTCCTTCGGGATTGTGCAGGCGCAGAAGGAACCGCGAACCGCCATTTTTGCCGCCCGACCCAGGTGCAGTCCATTTCCAATCCACCGTAATCAGGCCATGCACCGTAGGTACCGCCCCCTTGGCCCATTCAAGGTCGGCGGGGTGAGGAGCGACTTCATAAACGGAATAACCGGGCTTGGTGGGCTTCACTCCCAGAATCAAAGTGGTAATGAAGTAAGTCGGCGCGGCGCTCCAGGCGTGGCACAAGGTCCCCTGCGTATTGAAGTTTTCCCAGAACGTGCCATTGCCCTGGGCCACCATAGGACCCCAAAAACGCTCGATGGCACCGCGGACCGCATCAGCCTTACCCTGCGCGGCCAGCGCTTCGAGGACAAAGAACATTCCGTAGGTCTGCGCTTGAATGATGGTTTGCCCCGCCGCGGCTGGTTTGTTGGAGTTTTCGCCTGGCATGGGCGCGGCCGAATCTCCCGTGTTAAGGCGGGCAGGGTCTGTTATTTTGGCCAAAATGCCAGGGATACGATCTGCCGCTGCGAATCCGTAGAGGATGGCGTCGGCATTGGCAAGCTGGCCCACACGCTCACTCTTGCGCCCAGCGTCCCAAGCGTCCACATAGAGGCCACGGGCCTCATCCCAGAAATGCTTATTGAACGTGGCATGGACCGCCTCAGAATCGGCTCGGAAGATCTTGGCATGATAGCGGTCGCCAGCCAGTTCAGCTAATTGGGCGGCGTTGTCCAGGGTGTGCGCATACAGCGCGTTCAGAATGGAGCTCTCACCTTTTGCATCGGGATTCGACCAGTCGAGAAAGTTCCAGAAGGGTACGGGGCCAAGTAATCCATCGGTTTGCCGGAAGCCTTGGAACCACATCATCGACCGCGCCACGCTCGGATAGAGGCGGAGAACAAAATTCTTGTCTCCGGTCTCAAGATAATGTTCCTGCAGAGCATTGATAAAGGAAAAGACGTAAGAGTCAATCAACATGCGCGAGTTGCCACCCATATCGCTGACCATGGGAATGGCACCGTCACGCCATTGATCCCGCGAGGCATCCAGCAAAAACTTTTGGGCAATGTCCGGGTTTCCGTCTGCCACGCCATTCACTCGCAGTTCGATTTCACCATCGCCCAGCCATTGGTGCTGCTCACGCGTAGGGCAGTCCATGGTCCCGTCCAGCGTGCAGAGCTGCCACGTGTAGGCCCCCATCTGCCAGAGCTTGGTGAGCAGCGGGCTGGAGCTTGTGAACGAACCGACGTGATCCAGTTTGGCCGTGCTGAAGCGGAATCCCACCCGAAAGCGCAGCGGTGCGCTCAGGTCAGGAAATGACAGCTCGACAAAGCGCAGGCCGTGCCATCCCCACATCGTCCAGTGCTGCGATCCGGGGGCAACAAAATACTGGGCAACGAAATTGCCTCCCGGCTGATCCGCAGCAATGTCTCCGTGGACCATCATTTCGCTCCAGCCGATGTTGATGGCAGTGGGCTTCTGAGCATCAATGTTGAACTGCAAATACCCATCTACCTCCTTACCCATGTCGAGAATGACGTAAGGCGTTTGGCCGGAAGCTCCAGGATCGATCTCCGCGTAACCGGAGGCAGTGGGATTGGTAAGGGCATCCCCGTTATGCAGAATTGATGCCTGCGGCTGATGTTTTTCGTTGGCGATGCTCTTGCCGAGCCCGGCAAGGGGGCTGAGCCGCCTGAAAAAGAAAGCGCCTTGAACTTGGGCTGGAAACACTCCCGTTCCAACCACTTTTGCTGGCATGATTTCCCTTTCCACGGGATATGCCAATGGGCGCGGCACGATATGGATGTAAGGCGCCTCTGGAGGTGAGGACATACCCTCAAAGCTGCTGATCGGGGACGCGGAAATCCAACTGCTGTCATCGAACTGCGGCTCCGTCCAACCCTTCGCCACGCGATCCGAATGATAGACCTCGACGTTGCCCAGATCGTTCAACTCCGGCGTATTCCAATCCCAAGCGTGATCTTCCGTGGCCTTCCAACTTGCATCGCTCCTGATGATTTGCTGCCCCGCGCCCTGGCCCATTTCAAGCTGGCACAGCAACGCGCCGTGAGCCTGTGCCGAGCGCGGGCCGGAATTTGTTGGCATGACATACCAGGCCCGGCCTTGTCCATACCAGAGGACTTCAACTGCAATCACGTTCCGCCCCGGCCGCAATTTTGAGGCGACATCGAAGGCGTCATAGTAGTACCAGCCATGCGGGGAGCGGGCCGGTCCCTGTCCGGTATACGCTCCATTGATATAGAGCCGGTATCTGCTGTCCGCAAGCAGAGCCAGGCGCGCCTGGCTTGGGACCGATGACAGAGTGAAGGTCTTCCGGAAGAGGACGGTTTGATTCTTGTGGGTGGCGGTCGCGCTCGTCGAAGGCCATATCCAATCCGCCGTCCAATGGATTGCAGGGTCCGGCGGAGCCGCCATAGCGCTCCTATAGAACGCCAGAACAAACATGATCCAAAGTAGGGCTTTCGCCAGCGAGCGCATTCTCAGGTTCATCGAATCCTCCAATAGAAAAACTCAATGGAGCGGGCAGAATTTGTGAACCCTGCAGGAGCTACCTCGATGTCAACACGTAATGCCCGGCGTGACTGATATGAACGACCATACGCCGGCCATCCTCTGCCGAAACACCAGATTGGGCATGGCCGTCGATCTGCACCGTGGTCTCGCCTTGGGTGACGGGCACGGAGACGGCTGCGTTCGTACCCGGTGGTAAGTCAACGGTGGCGTCCAACTTGCCATCCGAAGAGGCGTGAAAATCCACTTTGATTGGCCCGCGTGGTGTGGGCTCGCCGCCGCGTGCCCATTGGAGGCCGGCCAAATCAGGGCGAATTGTGACGTTAGCAAATCCAGCAGAGGTGGGCTTGATGCCCAAGATATTTTCAGTCAACACGATCGTGGGCCCGGTTGACCACCCATGCGCCAGGCTCACGAAGTATCCCATTCCAAAGTCGGCACGCAGCCTCGGATGATAGTCTTTTTTGGGAAGCCCGAGAGCGTACGCCTCCCAGAGACTGGTAGCGCCCCGCCGGATCATGCCACCCCAATACTGGCGAATCCACTGCAATGCGGCTTCGGGGTGGCCGGCAGTGGCCATGGCCGAAATGACATAGAAATTGTAATAAGGCGTAATGCGAAATTTGTCTTGGTGGGAAAGGACTTTCTGCCAAATGGCTTGCGTTTGGGTGGGATCTGCCAGGCCGGAATAAATGGCCATGGCATTGGGCTGCCATCGGTCGCCAAAGGTTCCGGTTTGCGGGTCGAGCATGGATTGGAGCGCTGCGCTGCGCACGGCTTGAGCTCGTGCCGCAAAGCGCGCCGCCTCAGCGGAGTCACCTATCTGCTGGAGGAGCCACGAGCCTTCATGAAAAGCTGCATAGAATTCAAATTGCGTGGCCATCTGCGCATTGGGCGCGGCTTCATGAATGGGCCGCGTGGCGGTCCCGAAAAAAGGTGGCGCCAATCCCGGCGACCAATCGACAAACGGCCAGGCATGATGGGGATTGGCGAAGACGTTTTGATCGTCCAGTTCGCCCGCCATGGTGTCAAGAAGCTGAATCAGCGGGCGGTGAATGGAGTTCAGATAATTCCGGTCGCCGATGTGCCGGTAATAGTCCGCTTCGCCCATCACCCAGAACGCCGAATAGCCTGGGATGCCATTCACGTCTCGGCTCACGGGTTGGCCGGCATCGCGGATCAGGTGATCCATCGTTTGCTGCATCAGGAAGTGGTCGGCAAACGCAATATCAATCACGTGGCCACTCACATCCAGATCACCCATCCACCGGGCACGATCCCGCTTCGATGCGTCCCAAATGTCATCCTGCATGCAGAGGTGGCTGGTGTATGCTCCAACTTGCCAGATGCGATTGAGCAGCGGGTCGGAAGACTCAAACGAGCCGCGGTAGCGCACGGGATAGTAGATATGGTCGACCCGGATGGTTTTGAAACGCAGTGGTGATGAGCCAGCGAGGAAGCCCACCTTGACGTAGCGAAATGCGCTCTTCGGCCCGTAAGCCGTGGCATGGGGAGGTACATTGAGGCGATCCACGCCCAAGTACGGCTCCCGGAGCGCCTCGCCCAGCGACTCACCGTACTGCGCAGAAAGCTGCATGGGAGCGTTGGAATCTGAGATCACTTCAAGCCGTCCCGTCAGTTCCCGGCCAAAGTCAAGAACCAGGCTGGGACTCTCGCTGGCGCGGGCCGCGTGGGCAGGCAGATTAACCGTAAAGTCTTCGGCTGTCGGAGGGCTTAGCTGGTCACCCGCCGTGGCAAGAGCACTCGTATTTTGAAATGAACCAAGCCCTGGGAACACCTCGAGTGTCGCGGCGGCTTGCACCGGCACACGGGCCAGGAAAGGCGAGATACCGTCATACCCCGGCCACCGGTAAAGTCCGGCATCCTGGTTGGCCTGGAAGAGATCAATGTTGCTTTCCATCCCCCCGAGTACGCCAACCGGCCGCCATCCCTGGTCGTTAAAATCTGCCTTTTCCCACCCGCTCTGTTCCTGAGTGCTATATTTCCATCCGGGGCCGCTGGTAAGGAGGGCAGGTCCATTCAATCCCAGCGGTTGAGGCACAATCTTTATGGCCAGTTTCCGCCCTCTTGCCGCTGCAAGCGCCAGCACGTTTCGTCCCGCCCGGAGCGAATGGCTTACGTCCAGGCTGAAAACAAATGGATGGATTCTTGCCGTCGGGTCTTGCTGGGCATTGGAGATGAGTTGGCCATTCAAATAGATGCGAAAGCGCTCCGGACCCGCCACGTACAGGTACGCCGTCTGTGGTGTCTCTGGGACTTGGAAGCTGCGGCGAAAATACAGCCATTGCGGAGTGTTGCCGGTCGTGGGGGACCAAAATCGCCGGCCCGTTGTTGACGAACCTTGTGTCCAGATGTACTGCTCGGGGAGCGACTCGTGAAGTTGGGATTCAAGCTTAGGAGATTTGATCCCAGCCGTAAGATCGAGCGGAGTTGGCCCATAGCCTTGCGCCGCTGCTTGGCCGGGAAGGTTCAGGGATATCAGCGGCAGCAGGGAAAGGAATGTAACCGTCAATACGAATCTGCGCATAAGAACTCCGTTATGGATTGGCAGTATCGGCGCTATCGGAAAAAGCGGCGGGCAGGCGCGTGCCCCATGCGCTGGAGTATCGCCAATTCTTCACGTTCAGGCAAAACTGCCGGGACACGTACCCTTAGACCCGCCAGAGGCGCTATCCTTTGGCTGCGCCCCTGGCTGCGGACGGATTATGACCGGTCAGAATTGGAATCGCAGCACGAACTCCATAATCCGGGGGTCAAGAGCGCTGGTGACCCGGCCGTAGGTGCCGTCGCCAAAGCCAGTGTCGACTCCACTAAAGTTCGTGTGGTTGAAGATATTGAAAGCCTCGGCGCGGAACTCCAGTGTGCTCTTCTCGGTCACGTGGAAGTCCTTGTAAAGGGCCATGTCGAAGTCAACAACTCCGGGACCGGTAATGGAACCCGGTGCCGCGTTGCCAAAATATCCCGCCGGAGGTGCCGCGAATGCCCCTGTATTAAACCATTCTTGCACGGATTTGGGGCCGCCAATGGTCTTGGCCGCGAGGTTTGGACGTGATGCCAAGCCCTGAAATGGAATACTCAACCCGGGACTCATTGAGAAGCCGCTCTGAACGGTCGTGATATCCGAATACTGCCAACCTCCCAGCGCTGCACCCTTGAACCCGTGCGCATTCTGATACCAGGGCAAGCCCCAAATGGCGCTAATGGTCAGAACCTGGGGAACATTGTAGGTCTCATTACCATAATCCAATTGGGGCTGATATACGTTCTGAGGGCCATTTTGAGTTAGAGCGTTGCCGCCTCCGTCCGACAGCCCATGTTGCCAGGTGTAAGCGAAATTTAGAAACAGATTGTGCCCAACGGGATGCCGCACAAGGACTTCCAGAGCATTCCATGATGAGCTGTTACCAAACTCTACGCTATTTATGCTGGCGTAACCGAGATAGGGGGAATATACGTTTTGGAATACAGTCCCTGAATTGATGATGGGATTGTAGTTGAATGCACCATCGGGAAGCGGCTGGTTGATGTTATAGCTGGAGGAGAGGTTTCTGCCAATCGTCCCTGCCCCGGCGATGGACGCAAACCAGTTATGAGCGAATTGATGTTCCAGGCTCAAACTGTAGTTTTGAATCGAGGGAGATTGGTAGGTCCTGATGTTCTCGCTGGTAATGGTTGGCGCGCTGGGCGGCGCCACCTGCGCGCCGGTGGGGTTTGGAAAGTTGGGGGTGACCAGGTTGAGGGCGCTGACAAATGGAGGATTGCCCGACGGAGCTCCATTGCCGCCTGCTTCAAAAAATGCGTTCTGGTAAGTGATCTGATAGCCGCCCCGCAAGGCCGTTTTGCCATCGCCGAAAAGGTCATAGGCAAAACCAAAGGACGGCGCCCAATACCATTGGTGCGCAGTCGTAAAGTTGAGAGGAGTCCCATTCACCCCATTAATGACCAATCCATTCAGTGGGTTGAAGGTGGGAGTCGGCGTGATTGTACCATCATTGTTTACGATCGGCGCGTTGGCAGGATTGAAAGTTGTCGAGTTAAACACGCTGCCAAAGGCATGTTGCAAATTGGGAGCGGGCTCAAACTCCACCCGCATCCCGCCCGTCAGGGTCAGGCGGCGCGTGGCCTTCCAACGATCCTGCGCGTACGGGGAATAGAGCGGATAATGCAAGTAGTAGCGGGGCTCCGTGCTGGTCTGGTTGAACGTGGCCGCGTCACCCAGCAAATAATCCGCAATCGGGTTACCGGTAAATTGGCCGCTGAAAAACCACTGGCCGTTACTGGCTGAAAAGTTCGTCTGCCGCTTTGTTCCAAAGACGATATTCGCGCCTGCCTGAATATAATGATTGCCACGGAGCCAACTCCAGTCATCGGAAAGCGTGTCCTCAAGGTCACTGGCGTGGGTCAGCGGCAATGCGAGGTCCCAACCCAACGGCGCCCACCCGCCTGAAAAGCCGATCTGGGGCAGCCGGTTGGTGCCCGCGCCGGTTCCGAACGGTAATACCTCCTTGAAACCCGGAACCTGGCTTCGTTGCCAAATGCCTGCGGCTGCAAGATTGACCACGTAGTTATTCATGGCGATACTGGTGGTGTTGACCATGGTGGGAGATAGAGTCGTGGTCAGTTGGATTTGCGCGAGCTGATTTTGAGTGACGATGGGATCGGTGTTAGTGTTGTAAGGCGATCCCAGAAAGTTGTCATAAGGGTTGCCGTTCGTCTGCCGCTCGTCCAGATATTCCGCCATCAGGCGGACTTTCTGAGTGAAATTGTGGTCAATCCGAATTTCGTCATCGCGCGTGTCATTGATCGCGGGGTTGAGGTTGAGGTAATTCAGGAATCCCCCGCCCACATTATTGGGCAGCGGCGCCAGCGTGTTCAGCAAGGCCAGAGAGCTTGGATTCAACATGCTGGTGGGAATCTGATATTGTCCGGGCCCCGTCTGGGGAAACGGCTGGCCGGTCAGGGGATTGGTTATGGGTGTATTGAATGTTCCTTGCCGCATGGCGGCTGTAGGGTCCGCCCCCTGCACTACCGAGCCGATGTCCTGTCGCGTCCACTGCTGGCTCCAGAAAAAAAATGTCTTCTGCTTGTTGGTGTTGTAATGGTGAGGAATGTAAACGGGCCCGCCAATCGTGTAACCAAATATGTTTTGACGCAAGGGCGGAGTTGTGGGGCTGAAGAAATTGCGCGCGTCAAAGGCATCGTTGCGCAGGTATTCAAACGCGCTGCCGTGAAAACTCTGGGTCCCGCTCTTGGTCTCCAAAATGACGTTGTTAGCGCCATTAAGGGAATACTGAACCCCGAAATTGTTTGCCAGGACACGCACCTCCTGGATCGTATCCGGGTTGGGGGTAATGGTGGTCTGGGTCATGTTGCCAGTGTTCTCATTCCAAATGCCATCAAGGTAGTACTGTGTGCCGCTCGTGCCCATGCCGTTCACCGACATCACATTGTTCGTTAGGAACCCGCCCTGGTTCAGCGCGGTGTCCGGAGATGTATTGGTGACGCCCGGCATTAAGGCCGAAAGGCTCTGGTAATTACGGCCGTTCAGAGGAAGAGTTGAAACCTGCTTTTCAGACACCTCATTGGAAATATCCGGTGTGGCAGTCTGCACTTGTGTGGCGCTGGCGGTCACTTGAACCTCGGTGGTCACCTGCCCGACCTTCATAACGGCATTCACCGTGGCTACCTGGGCAGGATGGAGAGTAATGCCCCCTTCCGCAAATGTCTCGAAGCCCTGCTTGGTCACCTTCACACTGTAGGTTCCCGGAGTTAAGCCGGCTGCCACAAAGCTGCCGTCAGCATTCGTCAGGGTGCTGGATAGAATGCCGGTGCCTTGATTGGTGACTGTAACTGATGCTCGGGGTACCACGGCGCCGCTCGCGTCGGCTACCGTTCCCGTGATGGTGGCGGAGGTCGACAATTGAGCAAGGCAAAGCCGTCCGCACAACCCCACAGCGACAAGGCATCCCAAAATCAGCCCGAGCATCTTGGATCTGCCTGCTGGCCGCACTAATCTAACTTGGTTCTGATTTTCCACGTTCATCCTCCCTTGGTACGCTTTGTGCAGAAGAACCACCGGCCGACGCAGAAATCAATTATCAGACAACCAGTATTTATGCTTTACAGCTTTTCTAGAAATGCTTATAGTTCTAATCTATGCATAAGTCAAGTGTTTTTTATGGGACTGTAGTATCTTATTGGCGCGATGACGTGACGTTTTGGGGTGGCAAGCTCAGAAAGTACATTAGCCAGAACCTTTCGGAAGCGGGATAATAAGCCCAATCCTGTTTCAGAAGGGGTACAACAACATGGATACGCTCAAACCGGTGGTGCGGACCACTCTCAGCGAGCAGGTGGCGGTGCAGATCGCGGAGAGGATTTCGTGTGGAAATTGGAAGGCGGGTGAGAAGTTGCCCGCTGAATCGGTGCTTTGCAAGAAGTTTCACATTGGCCGGTCAACGCTGCGTGAAGCCTTAAAATCCCTGGCTTTCATCGGTTTGGTCCGGATGCGCGTGGGCGAGGGCACCTTCGTGGCCGAGGGTCCTTCCACGCTTCTGAGGCATGTCTTGACCCAGGGTTTGCTGACCAATGAAAAAGATGTAACCGATTTGTGCGAGGCTCGTATCCTTTTGGAGACCGAACTGGCAGCCCTGTGCGCGCAGCGGGCAACCGGGCGGGACCTCGAAGCGCTTCAGCAAATCATTACCAGCATGGAGCAGTCGTTGCGGCAAGGCGGGCAGAATTTTCTAGATCTTGACCTGGAATTTCACCTTCGTATCGCCGAATTCTCTAAAAATGAGGTTCTGGGGCAGTTGCTCCGCACCATTCGGAGCTTGTTGACGGAAGTCATCGAGAAGAGCCTGCAAATTCCCGGCAGTTTGGCTCTTGCCTATGAACAACACTGCAAGATTCTCGAGCCGCTTTTACAGCACGATGCCCGCAAGTCCCGGGCCGCCATGCGCGATCACCTGAAAACATTTGAGCGGGGCTACAAAATCATCTTGGGTACGGCGAGCACCGAGATGGCCCCGGCCTTGATTGATAAGGCGTCTGAATGAACCCGGCATGGAAAGTGAAGGATTGATTGATTTTTGTTGCGGCTTTGCTTGGTTCGATTTCTAATAAAATTCGCATGATGGATCAGCAAAACCCTGCGAGATTGGGAGGGATCGATTGAGAATCACAGAGGTTCGGACCCGTGTGGTGGAGTGGCAACAGGCGACGGTGCCGCCGCAACCCCATTTCTGCACCAATCCCATGGACCTGTTGGAATTGCCTGCCGACTCCATGGGCACGTTCCGCTTTCATAGCTGGCTGATCGTCGAGGTGGCGTGTGATGCTGGAGTGGTGGGCATTGGCAACGCCGCGCTGGCTCCGCGCGTTGCCAAGCAGGTCATCGACCTCTATCTGAAGCCCATTCTGATTGGCCAAAACCCTTTTGACGTTGAATTTCTTTGGCAGCACATGTACCGGCGTACGATGGCGTTCGGGCGCAAAGGGATCGGCATGGTGGCCATCAGCGCCGTGGACATTGCGCTGTGGGACTTGATGGGTAAGATCACGAAGCAGCCGGTCTACCGGCTGCTGGGAGGCAAGACGAAGCCCAAGATTCCGGTTTATGCCAGCCGGCTTTACAGCCAGCCGCTGGAGGAGCTGGCGAAAGAGGTCCGCCAATACAAGGAGCAAGGCTTCCGGGCCATGAAGCTGCGCTTCGGGTGGGGGCCGGCGGATGGAGCGGTTGGAATGCAGGGCAATCTGGAGCTGCTGCGGACCGCGCGCGAGGTGCTTGGCGACGGAGTTGACTTGATGGCCGATGCCTACATGGGCTGGACACTGGAATACGCCCGAAGGATGATCCGCATGGTCGCTCCCTACAACCTGCGCTGGCTGGAAGAGCCCCTGATTCCCGACAATACGGGCGGCTACGCCGAGTTAAAGGCAATGAACGTGGTGCCCATCTCTGGCGGCGAGCACGAGTTCACCCTCTATGGCTTCCGGGAGTTGATTGACGCCAGGGCGGTGGACGTCATCCAATTTGACACCAACCGCGTGGGTGGGCTGACCCAGGCCCGCAAAATCGCGGCGCTGGCGGAGGCCTACGAAGTGCCGGTGATTCCACACGCCGGACAGATGCACAATTTCCACGTAGTGATGGCCAGCCTGAACTCGCCCATGGCGGAGTTCTTTCCGCCGGTGGATGTGGAGATCGGCAACGAGCTGTTCTGGTACATCTTCAAGGGCGAGCCTCTTCCCAAGAACGGCTACCTGGAACTGGATGATCGGAAGCCTGGACTGGGACTAACCGTTGACGAGGAAAGTTTGAAGCGGTTTTCCATCATCGAGTAAACATCGTGCTGGAGTGCGCCGTGCAACTCAAAAAGGAACGAGGAATTTGCCGTGAGTGAGCAGACGTTTTTCCGGTTGGATGGACAAGTGGCGGTGGTGACGGGCGCTGCCCAAGGCATTGGAGAAGGCATTGCGCGGCGGCTGCACGCGGCAGGCGCCAAGGTCGCCGTTCTGGACCTCAAGCACGCGGAAGCTGAGGCCGTGGCCTGCCAAACGGGTGGTATAGGGCTTGCGTGCGACGTTGCCTCGCCGGGGTCGGTGGAACAGGCCATGCGCGCCGTACGGGAGCGGCTGGGGCCCATCGAAATCCTGGTGAATAACGCCGGCGTGGCGGGGCGCACGTTACCGTTGTGGGAGTTGAACGAGCTGGATATGGACTCGGTCTACGCCATCAATCTGAGAGGCGTATTCCTCACTTGCCGGGCGGTGATTGGCGAGATGCTGGAGCGCCGCTACGGGCGCATCCTGAACGTGGCCTCGATTGCCGGCAAGGAGGGCAATCCCACCCTGATTCCTTACTCCAGCACCAAAGCCGGCGTGATTGCGCTCACCAAGGCGCTGGCCAAGGAGGTGGCGGGCAAGGGAGATATTACGGTGAATTGCATCTCGCCCGCCGTGATTCGAACCAAGATACTGGATAACATAGCGCCAGAAACGGTGCAATACATGGTGAGCCGCATTCCCATGGGACGCACGGGGACGATCGATGAGGTGGCGGGCTTAGTCCACTATCTGGTGTCGCGCGATGCTTCTTTTACGACCGGGCAATGCTATGACATTTCGGGGGGCCGGGCCACCTACTAACCCGGATGATTTGCAATCTCGTCCCCCTCACCCCAGCCCTCTCCCCGCAAACGGGAAGAGGGGGGCCAAGCAGGGGCTTCAGCAGCAGAAATTCCAGCCCTCTCCCCGCAAGCGGGGAGAGGGGGGACCGCGGAGCGGTGGGTGAGGGGTTCTCGTTAGAGGATGTGCAATCTTCGGACGGACCCGCAGTGAACAGCATAGATGCTAGATCGGAGTGAATTATCGAATGAGACTACAAGACAAAGTTGCCATTGTGACGGGGGCCGGCGCGGGCATTGGACGCAGCGTGGCGGAACTGTTTGCGGAAGAAGGTGCCAAGGTGGTGTTGGCTGAGTTGAACTCAAAGTCGGGTTCCGGCGCCGAAGCCGCCATTCGCGGGCGCGGCGGCCAAGCTTTATTCGTCGAGGCTGACATCTCGCGGGAAGAGGACGCCCGCAAGATCACCGCCGAAACGGTTAGAGCCTATGGCCGGGTCGATATTCTGGTGAACAACGCGGCGACTTTCGTGCTGAAAGGTTTTGACGCATCAGTCGAGGATTGGCAACGCTCACTGGGTGTCAATGTGATTGGCACGGCGATGGTCACGCGCTATGCCTCAGAAGCCATGAAGCGCCAGGGCGGGGCGATTGTGAACCTGGCATCGATTTCAAGCTGGATCGCGCAAGCCAACTTTTTTGCTTATAGCGCCACCAAGGCCGCCATCCTGCAAATGACCCGCTGCATGGCGATGGATCTGGGCCCGCACAAGATTCGCGTCAATGCAGTGTGTCCGGGAACGATTCTGACTGAGGCTTCCCAGCGGCACATGCAGCAGTCAGGAATCACCTTTGAGCAGTTTGACGCGGAAGAGGGCGAAAAGACATTGCTGGGCCGAATTGGACAAGTGCGCGAAGTGGCCACGGCCGTCCTTTATCTGGCGTCGGACGAAGCCTCCTACATTACCGGCACGCACTTGATGGTGGATGGAGGCTACACCGCCAAATAAATGCCGAACCTGCAATTTGTTGTCGCCCTCGTGCCGGTGTGGGTCCACGTCATCACGACCAAACAGCGTGGGGACTCCTGCTTTCGCTGGAACCAGTTTCTCCGGAATGACTGTAGTTAGCCGCTGTGAGCGGCCACGCACATTCGGGTTCCGGCTATAACAAGCGGATTGAAGAGCGGAAAACCAGTCTCAATAAATTTCTTGGGAGAACCATCACACTCTACGAGGCGCCATGACTTTTCATCGCTTACGGAAAATCATTTCTTTGCCCTTCCCTGTTTTTATTATTCTTCTGCTCGCGCCCTTGTACGGGGCCAGCGGCGCAAGCTCTGCGCCCCACAACTTACGTTGTGAGTACCTTACAAATCCGGTAGCCATCGACGTTACGCAGCCGAGATTCTCTTGGGTCCTGGCTTACCAGGGCCGGGGAGAAAGCCAGACGGCCTACGAGATCCTGGTGGCCTCAAGCCTCGCCCATCTCAATCAGGGTAACGGTGACCAGTGGAACAGCGGCAAGGTTGCCTCGGGAGATTTCTCTCAGATCGTTTACGGCGGCAAGCCGCTCGAAGGCGGCCACACTTATTATTGGGAGGTCCGCTCCTGGAATGCTGCGGGCGTGGCCAGCGCTTATAGCCGTCCGGCAAGTTTTGGCATGGGCTTGCTGTCACGCGGCGAATGGAAGGGACAGTGGATTGGCGGCGGTAATGAGTTGCGCAAGGAAATCCAGCTCAACGGCCGGGTGGTCCGCGCCCGCGTTTACGTCACGGCGCTCGGCTATTACGAATTGCACATCAACGGACGCAAGATCGGGACAAAAGTGCTGGACCCTGCCTACACGCTCTATCCCAAGCGAGTTCTTTATTCCACTTACGATGTAACCACCGATCTTAAGCCGGGAGCGAACGCCATTGGCTCCATGTTGGGCGGCGGTTGGGCAACCCTCAGCCTGCCCCACGGATTTAATGGCTACTATCCGTCCCCTGCCCTGCTATTGCAGTTGGAGGTTGACCTCGCAGGCGGCAAGCATGTGACCTTGGCGAGTGACGGCACGTGGAAGGCAACTCAGGGTCCCATCCTGCGGGATAGCGTTTACAACGGGGAAGTATTTGACGCGCGGCGCGAGATGCCGGGATGGGATATCCCCGGCTTTGACGATTCTCATTGGACATCTGCCCAGGTGGTGGCGGGATCGAGCGGCGCCCTCTCGGCGGAGATGATGCCGCCCATCAAAGTGGTGGGCGAAAAGCTGGCGCAGTCTTTCTCCAATCCTCAACCCGGCGTCTACGTCTACGACATGGGCCAGAACCTGAGCGGCTGGGCAAAGCTGCGCGTCCAAGGCCCTGCCGGGACCCACGTCCTGATGCGGTACTCGGAGCTGATCTATAAGGACGGAATGATTAACCGCGCCAACATTCGCGGCGCGAAATCGAGGGATATTTACATCCTGCGCGGGGGCGGAATGGAAAGTTACCAACCGCGCTTTACCTACCATGGCTTTCGTTATGTCGAGCTGACCGGCTTCCCGGGCGCGCCGAACCTGGGCACATTGCGAGCGGAAGTGGTGCACAGTGCGGTGGACGCCGTGGGAGGATTTGCTGCGTCCAAGCCCATCCTCAACCAGATTCAGAGCCTCATCTACTGGTCGCAACTCACCAACCTCTTCAGCATTCCCACCGATTGCGACCAGCGTGACGAGCGGCAGGGCTGGATGGGCGATGCGCAAGTGACCGCCGACGAAGCCGTCCTGAATTTTGACATGGCCGCCTTCTACACCAATTTCATCCGCGACATTCATGACGAGCAGCACCCGGACGGAACCATCACCGATACCGTCCCGCACCGCTATGGAAGCCGCCCCGCCGATCCCGCCTGGGGCACCGCCTACCCGCAGCTCTGCTGGACCATGTGGAAGTATTACGGCGACCGCCGGATTCTTGAAGAAAATTACGATGGCGTGAAGAAGTATGTCGAATTCCTGCGCAGCCGCTCCCCGGGGAATATTCTGGACTTTAGCTACTACGGAGACTGGGTGCCCATTGTCCACACGCCCAACCTTTTCGTCTCCAACGCTTACTATTTCTACGACGTTCAGATCTTGTCGAAAATAGCGGCAGCGCTGGGCCGAACGGCGGATGCGCAGACTTACTCTCAGCTTGCTACTCAGATCAAGGATGCAATCAACGCCAAATTCTTTGACGCTTCAACAGGGAATTACGCAGGTGGCACGCAGACGGCGAATTCCATGGCGCTGGGGCTGGGTCTGGCGACGCAACGAACGCGCGGGCGGGTCGCTGGCAACCTGACCCAAGACATTGTTTACTACCACAACACCCACATTACGACCGGCTTCATCGGCATCAAGTTCCTGATGCCAGTCTTGACCGGGATAGGCCATCCCGACCTGGCCTATGAGCTCGCCACTCAGACGACCTACCCAAGTTGGGGCTACATGATCAAGAGCGGCGCAACCACGCTTTGGGAATTGTGGCAACAGAAGAGTGGCCCTTCCATGAATTCGCAGGACCACGCCATGTTTGGCAGCGTTGGCGCGTGGTTCTACCAGGCGCTGGCTGGCATCAATACTGGAGTGGGCAGCGTGGCTTATCAGCACATCTTGATTGAGCCGCGCGTCGTGGAGGACTTGCACTGGGCCAGCGCCAGCGTAGAGACGTTGCGCGGTCGCATCGCTTCCTCTTGGATTCATACGCCGGGAAAGATCACGCTGGACGTCACAATTCCTGCGGGCAGCGACGCGCAGATTGTGATTCCGAAGGAAGAAGAGATGACCCAGGTTACTCTGCGTGAAGGAGATCGCGCGGTGTGGGGCAACGGCCAATACGTGGCGGGTGACCCAGGCGTGACTGGGGCCAGCCAGGATGCACGGTCCGGCGCCATCACCGTGAGCGTGGGGTCGGGCGATTACAAATTTGTCCTGACGGGGCAGTAGCCTGGATGATTCACGAACTTCCCTGGAGCGCAGCCAAGTCAGAGGTTCAACCGTGCCGCTTGAGCGGCAGACAGTGATGACGTTGATTCGTAAACGGAGTTTGAAGAAAATCGCGGCAAAACTGGATTCTGCCGGCTACCCCGCTGTCGAGTGAGCCGTGGCTGGCAGGAGCCGCTGAAGCCGCGCCGCTGCGTCCTTCAGAATTTCGATGTCCCACGCTTCACGCCGGGGTGCGAGAGGATGAGTTTGCTGGTTCTCCAGGCCGCCGGTCAAATTCAGGAAGATTGCGGCCGAATGCTTGTATGCCGGGACAGGGTTGCGGAACCCGATCCAGCCCAGGTATTGGATCATGTCCCGCAATTCGAGATAATGCGCGCCCGACTCGGCCCAAGCCTGATCGCGCGCCGCGAAAAGCTCCGGAGCGAACGTGGAAAGGCCCAGCAGGTAATCGCTGCCGTATTCCACCATGTCCGCGGCCAGATCGTTTCCCGTGTAGATCACGAAATCGGGCCGCGCCTGATCGCGGAGAACAATGCGATGGAGTTCGGTAGCGCGGTTGAGGGATGAATGCTTCAAGCCAAGACACTGCGGCATTTCCATCAACGCGCGAAGAACGTCGTCAGAGAACATGCGCCCGTGCGGACTGAACATGCTGCCAAGCTCGAATGCCAGGAATCGAGGCGCCGCCGCCGCAACTTCGCCAAAAACGCCGATAAGCTGGGCATCGTCCAGCCCTGCCAGCTTCGCAGATGGGAAAATCACCGGAACGCCGCCCCGTTCGGAGATGGCCGCACACTCGCGGGCATAGACGATTCCGGCCGGCTGTCCGCTCTCCAAGGGCAGGGCCCCCGCGGCAAACCAGTCTTTTCCGCTCAGCGTCTCCTGAGTCCATTCAAGAACCATTCGTTTTTGCCCGGCCGTCAGCAAATCGATGTAGCCGGTATCCATGTTGACGGCGAGCCGCAAGCCCGCGTCCGCGGTGCGGCGGGCGTGTTTCCGGAAGCTCTGCTCATCGATGCGGCCTTGCCCGTCAAACGGCAGCAAGACGGCGCTGATCCCCTGGATTTTTCGTCCCGGGTGGCGGCGCGTCTCAAAGATTTCCAGGCGGTCCGTCATAACGTTGCTTCCACTGTTTCGGATTGGCCCTTGATTTCCCGAAGCGACTGCGCTTCGGGTCTCGCTTGATAATAAGGATCGAGCGGATAGCAACCGGAGATCAATCCATTGCGAGGTCCGTTGGTGCAATCGCTAAAAGTGCGGCAAATCTTCTTGCGGTCAAGGCGGCCGGTCGCAAGCGCCTGGGCGGGAAGATCAGGGTAGGAGAGCATCATGCGGCCTAGCCCGACGAAGTCCGTCCAGCCTTCGCGCACCGCGGCTTGCCCGAAATGCGGAAGATATTCCTGGAAGTATGACCAGCCGGACGAAACAAAAATCATTTCCGGTGCAGCCGCCTTCAACTGACCAGAGGCATCCACCAGACGCGCCGCGCCGGCCAGCGGATCCTCCGGTGGAAGATAGCCATCGCAGGGCGGGAAGAGCGCGGGCCGCTGTAAATGAGGGCAGGTGTAGGGGCTGCTGGCGGTGATGTTCACGAGCCGGACGCCCATCAAGCGGAGGAGCTCCAGCAGGCGTTTGGCCTCTGTCAAATCCGGGCGCTCCGGGTGTTCGGGATCCACCCCAAAGCCCCACGCGTAAGGCCCGTGATTGGTGGGTTTGAATGGGGCGCCCGAACCCGTAGCCGGATCGCGGCTGAATGGAATCGAGTCGTAGGCGCTCAAGCGGACTCCAATTTCCAGTCCCGGCGCTGAAGCGCGCACCGCTTCCACCAGTTCGCGAAGAAAGCGAGTTCGGTTTTCGAAGCTACCGCCATACAGTCCGGGCCGGTGGTGGGCGCTCAGGAACTCATGCGCCAGATAGCCGTGACAATGCTTCAAGTCCACAAAGTCGAAACCAGTTTCACGGGCCAGGCGCGCCGCCGCGCCAAAGTCCTCGAGAATGCCGCGAATCTCCGCGTCCGAAACCGGTTGAACCTTAGCCGCGGCCGGATATTTGAGATCGAGAATGGGGTGATGGTAAGCAATCACCGGTTCGAGCCGTGATTTTTCAAAAGGCCGGCAGAAACGCCCGGAATGGGTTAATTGAAGACCAAAGATAAAATCATCAGCCGTGCCGAACCTCTCCCGATGCGCCTGAATAACTTCCTCGCGCAATTTGGCAAGGCCGGCGGCCGTTTTGTGGTTCAACAAGAGTTGGTTGGGATTGGCGCGGGATTCAGCCGACACCGCCACTGCTTCTCCACCCCAAAGCAACTTCGCGCCGCTCGTGCCGAACCGCAACCAGCGCCTGCGGGTGAGTTCAGACGGGCCGCCGTCCGGCTCTGAGTCCCATCCTTCCATGGGCTGGACCACAAAACGGTTTCCAACCCGCCGCAACCCGCCCGGCATTCGCAACTCGAGCGGTTGCGCCAGCGGAGATGCGGCTGAGGGAAGAATCGAATCGTCAAAAGGCAGATGCCAGCCCAAACCTTCAAGGTGTTGGGCCAATGCCCCAGCGGTGCGGAAACTTGCGACGCGGGGATAGCGCGGGTGCGGCATGGCAGGCTGAGAATAGCATGAAATTCTCCGGCCACCGTCAGGGTTGTTGAGAATTGCGGCGGCAAGATGCTGAGTGTATTTGAAACTGGCAGGCTTGCCTTTTCTCAGGTTAGCCCCAACACGGTTCAGTTAAGGCGAGTTTCATGATCTTGATCCCAGAGGCGTCGTCTGACCCCTCACCCCGGCCCTCTCCCCGCCAGCGGGGAGAGGGTGACGCGAAGCGGCGGGTGAGGGGCTCTGGTTCAACTGTGTGCATTATTCTCGAACCGATCTTAAGTGAGCAGTATTCAGGTTAGCCCGGATTGTTCACGAACTTCCGTTAGGAGCCCGTCAAGGCACGGTTTTAACCGTGCCCTGACGGGCTGCACTTCGATTCCAGGGGGCCACCTATGAAGTCGCGTTATTCCCGCAGGGAGTTCATTCAAAGCGCTTCTCTGGCCGGGCTCGAACTCGGTCGTCCTGTTTGGTTGCGGGGAAATCCTGGCACAGGCAATCCGGCGGAGCCCAACCCATTGTGGGAGTCGTTCCAGCATCCGCCGCAGGATGCTCGCATCATGATGCGCTGGTGGTGGTTCGGGCCTGCCGTGACTCACGAAGAGCTCGAACGCGAAATGCGCGTTATGAAGGAGGCAGGGATTGGCGGATTTGAAGTGCAGCCGGTTTATCCGCTGGCTCTCGACGATCCGGCGCAGGGGATGCGGATTCTGCCGTTCCTTTCGAGCGGTTTCTTGGACGCGCTGCGCTTTGTTTCGCTCCAGGCCAAGCAACTTGGTTTGCGCATGGACCTCACCTTGTGCAGCGGGTGGCCTTACGGCGGACCCAGAGTTCCGGTCACCCAAGCTGCGGGCCTGTTGCGATGGGAACAGCGGGGGATTGAACCCGGCGAGGACTCCATCGCCGTTCCCAGTCTTGAAGAGGGCGAATCCCTGCTGGCCGCCTGGGCGGTTCGCGACCCGGACAAAATCCTTTCTGCTGATAACGTCGAACCGTTGATGGTGACGGAAAGGCCGCGGGTCGAACGAGGCAGCTTCCAGGAGGCAGGCACGATTTTCTTCTTCATCGCCAGCCGCACGGGCATGATGGTGAAGCGCCCGGCGGTCGGCGCCGAGGGCTTTGTCGTGGACCATTATGACAAGGCGGCGGTGGAAGATTACCTGGCTACCACGGGGAGCCGCCTGCTTGAGCCGTTCGGAGATCATCCTCCCGATGCCATCTTCAGCGACAGCCTGGAGGTTGAGCACTCCAATTGGACGGGCGGCTTGCTCAGCGAATTCAAACTGCGGCGCGGCTACGACCTGCAGCCTTATCTCCTGGCGCTGGCCGGCGACATCGGCGCGCCCACAGCCGCCGTGCGCTGCGACTGGGGCCGAACACTGACGGAACTTGTAAACGAACACTACCTGATCCCGCTTAATGCTTGGGCAAAAAGCCACGGAACACGTTTACGAGCCCAGGTGTATGGTTCTCCTCCGGTCACGCTCTCCAGCAATTCCTTGGTCGATCTGCCCGAGGGCGAGCGCGCCGGCGCAGATTGGAAACAATTGACTCCCTTGCGCTGGGCATCCTCGGCCAGTCACCTGTATAGCCGCCCGCTCACGTCATCCGAGACCTGGACGTGGATTCACTCCCCGGCTTTCCGAGCCACGCCGCTGGACCTGAAATCGGAAGCCGATCAGCATTTCCTGCAGGGGATTAATCAATTAGTGGGACATGGTTGGCCCTACTCGCCCGCCAGCGCTGGCCAGCCGGGATGGCGCTTCTATGCTGCGGGAGCGTTGAACGATCACAACCCGTGGTGGCCCGCCATGCCGGACTTGACGCTTTACCTGCAGCGGATGAGCTTCCTGCTGCGCCAGGGAATGTCCGCCAATGACGTCGCAGTGTACCTGCCCAACTGCGATGCCTGGGCCCAATTCCGGGTTCACGGAAATCCGGCGATGAACGAATTGCTGGCTCGGATGCTGGGGCCGAAGCTGCTTCCCGCAATTTTGGACGCCGGATTCAATTTTGATTTTATTGATGACGGCGCCATTGAGAAAGCCGGCGTTCCGTACCGCGCCATAGTCCTCCCCGGAGTCGAGCGCATCCCTCTCGCCATCTATCAGAAGCTGGAAGCCCTGACGCAGCAAGGGCTGGACGTGATCGCTACCGGAAGAAAGCCAAGCCTGGCCCCGGGCCTTCTGGAAAATGACCGGGACAGTCCTCAGATCCAGGCGATCACCCGCAAGCTCTTCGACGGACCCGCCGCTCCTGCTTCCTTTATTGCCGAGGAGTCAAACCTGGGTGAAGTTCTTTGCCGCAAGATAATTCCTGACGTCGTGCTGTCTCCGCAGATCCCCGCGATCGGTTTTATTCATCGCAAGCTCCCTGTGGGCGACTTGTATTTCCTGGCAAACACCGGCAATCAGCGCCACACAGCAAAGGCCACCTTCCGCGTCAGCGAGCACTTCCCGGAGCGCTGGGATCTTTTCACCGGCAAAAGACGCAAGCCGCAATGGACAAGAACTTCAGACGGCCGGGCAGCGATCTCCATGCGCCTCGATCCTTACGAATCCGCTCTGTTTGTTTTCCCGGCGGCGGACTCATCCGCTGCGGCTGCCCATTCCGGCGCGTTGCCGGAATCGAAGCCCATCGACATCAGCACCGGCTGGAAGGTCAGCTTCCCTGCTCTTGGCAAGACTCTCCAGATGAGGCGGCTTCGCTCCTGGACCGAATACAAGGATTTACGTTTCTTTTCAGGCCGGGCAATTTACGAAAAGACGGTCTCAGTGCCCGCGAGTTTCCTGGCCGATGGGTCACAAGTCTACTTGAACTTTGGTGAAGGTATTCCCGTTGAACCGGATCGTCACCCGCAGCAGGGCCATCGCGCCTGGATCAACAGCCCGGTCCGGGAAGCAGCCGTGGTGTTCGTCAACAGCCATCGCGCCGGCTCAGTCTGGAGTCCACCTTATGAAGTCGAAATCAGCCGAATGATCCAATCCGGCAGCAATGAGTTGCGGATTGTGGCCACCAACCTCGCCATCAATGCAATGGCTGGAAGGTCGCTGCCCAGCTACCGCCTTTTGAACGATCGCTACGGCAGGCGCTTTATGCCTCAAGGCATGGAAGGTTTGCAACCGCTGCCTTCAGGATTGCTGGGCCCGATCTCACTGATCGCGCTTTCAGGTCTGCGGCTTTCCCCAGCACGTAGAGTGCCGGGCTAAAGCGTAGAGTGCAGGGCTAAAGCCCGCCGCTACGGCAGTCCACATCGGGGGAAACGCCCGCGCCAGCCGTCCGCTCCGCCCTCCAAAATATTTTGTCTCATTTGTCTCACCTGTCGCCACCGTCTCAAGCGAACCCACTAGCCCGGATTTCTCACTAAACAATTGAAAAAGGCTGTCTCTTCTGGCATCAGCATTTTATTGAGAAAAACTTGCGCCAGAAAAGGAGACAGCCTTTATGACTACAGAGTGTAGCGGAAAACCTTTTGAATGTCAGCCCCTGGGGAAGCGGCAAGTGCGGGCGGGTTTTGGTGGGGGGACGATCACCAGCGATGGGGGAGGATTGCTGCTGCGTGAGGTGGAGAAGCGGACGGGGATCGTGGAGCGGTTTGCGGCCTGCTTTACGGACCATCGGGACGGGGAACGGATCGAGCACACGGTGAAGGAGCTGGTGGCACAGAGGGTGTACGGGTTGGCGTTGGGGTACGAGGATTTGAACGATCATGATGAACTGCGGCAGGATCCGTTGATGGCGGTGCTGGCGGAGAAGGAAGATCCGACGGGGGAGAGCAGGGCGCGGGAGCGGGATCAAGGCAAGGCGCTGGCGGGCCAGAGCACGCTGAACCGCTTGGAGCTGAGCGGAGGTGGGAGAGAAGGAACGCACCAAGAAGATCGTGATCGATCCAGGAGCAGTGGACCGGCTACGGGTGGCGGTGTTCCTGGAGTCTTACGCGGAAGCTCCAAAGGAGATCGTTCTCGATCTGGACGCCACCGACGATCCGCTGCACGGCAACCAGGAAGGGCGGTCCTTTCACGGGTACTACGGGAATTATTGCTATCTGCCGCTGTACATTTTCTGCGGGGACGCGTTGCTCGGCGCGCGCTTGCGGCCGTCGAACCGGGATGCGGCGGCGGGGTGCGTGGAGGAAGTGAAGCGGATCGTGGCCCAGATTCGACACACCTGGTCGCAGGTGAAGATCACGATTCGCGGCGACTCCGGCTTCTGCCGGGAAGAGCTGATGACGTGGTGTGAAGACCACGGCGTGGAGTATGTGCTGGGGCTGGCGAAGAACGCGCGGCTGAAGGCGGCGATCGGGCCGGAGGTGGAGCAGGCGGCGGAGTATGCGGAGACGGGGCAAGCGGCACGGGTGTTCAAGGAATTTGAGTATCAGACGCGAGAGAGTTGGAGGCGGGCGCGGCGGGTGGTGGCGAAGGCGGAGCACTTGGAGAAAGGCTCCAACCCGCGGTTTGTGGTGACCTCATTATCGGCGGAACGCTGGGAGGCGCGGCGAGATGGAGAACCGGATCAAGGAACAGTTGATGCTATTTGCGGACCGGACAAGCACGGCGTTCTTGCGGAGCAATCAGATCCGCCTGGACTTCTCGTCGATGGCCTATCTGTTGATGGAGGCGCTGCGCCGGTTGGGCTTGAAGGGGACGGAGCTGGCCCGGGCGCAGTGCACCACGATTCGGCTGAAGCTGCTGAAGATCGGGGCGCTGATGCGGGTGACGGTGCGGAAGGTTTGGATGGCGCTGGCGGGAGGCTATCCCTACGCGGAACGGTGGGCGAGGATTTGGGCTCAGCTTCAGCAGATTCCCCTGCGAAGCTGAAACGGAGAGTGCGAAGGGTGTCTGATGGCATGGGCAAATCCTTGTAATTCAGGTGGCACGACCTCTCGAAAGGGGGCTGTGGTCTCGAGGCGAAGTCGCACTCCTTTTTTCGGCGACACGGCCCTGCCCAAGACCCTCGAATAGCCACCCTCCGGCCTCGCGGTCAGCGTTCAAAAAAGCTGGTGAGAAATGCGGGCTAAGTGCAGCGTTTCGTAAGTTCGCTCACGTATTCTCGCACCCCCTCACCCGGCACTGCGTGCCACCCTCTCCCCGCTTGCGGGGAGAGGGGCTGGGGGTGAGGGGTTGTTGAAGAACGTTGCGAGAATACGTTACCGTAATTGCGAATGGTGGTACTAAGGTCTGGCGACGCGGTGAAAGCCTATGTTGGCTGGCCCGGCAGTTTTGCCTCCGGTATTTGTCCATCCCTCTCATTCCGTTGGGCATGCACAACGGCGATGGCGGCCATGTTGACGATTTCTTCCACGGCCGCCCCACGTTGCAGCACATGCACGGGCTTCGAGAGCCCCATCAGAATCGGTCCCAGCGCCTCCGCGCCGCCAATCCTCATCATCAGCTTGTAGGCGATATTAGCAGCGTTCAGGTCCGGAAAGATCAGGACGTTTGCTCCCCCGTTGAGTGTTGAAAACGGGTAATCCTCGGCCAGCAGTTCGGGGGTAACGGCGATGTCCGCCATTATCTCTCCATCCACGCACATATCCGGGGCCCGCCGTTTTACGATCTCGGTGGCCAGCCGGACTCTCTCCGTTGCGGGGTGGCGAGTGCTCCCGAAACTTGAGAAGGAGAGCATGGCCACGCGCGGCTCAAAATTGAACTCGCGGGCCACTTCAGCAGCCAGGGTGGCAATCTCCGCCAGATCTTCGGAGGAAGGTTCGATGTTCACGGTGGTGTCCGCGAAAAAGAAGACCTGCTTCTTGGTAAGGATCACATAAACCCCACAAACCCGCCGCACGCCGGGGCGGGTGTTGATGATGGCAAGAGCGGGCCGGATGGTGTCCGGATAGTGTTGGGAAACGCCGGCCAGCAGGCCATCGGCATCCGCCATGCGCACCATCATAGCCCCGAAATAGTTAGGATTCACGATTTGCTCGTGAGCTTCGCTGCGCGTGATGCCGCGGCGTTGACGCAGGCGGTATAGCGCGGAGGCGTAGTCCTGCAATTTCGGAGATGACTCAGGTTGGATGATTTCAGTATCCAAAAGGGAAAGGCCCAACTCCTTCGACCGGGCTTCGATGATTTCGGGGCGGCCCAGCAGAATAGGTTGGGCGATGCGTTCCTCAATGATTTGATGAGCGGCGCGGATGATCTTCGGGTGCTCACCCTCGGAAAACACAATCCGCTTGGGAGCGGAACGGGCGCGGCTGTGGACACCCTGCATCACTTCGGAGGTTCGCCCCAGGCGGCGCGAAAGCTGGTCCCGATAGGCTTCCAGATCAATCTGGATGCGAGCCACGCCGCTTTTCATGGCTGCTTCCGCCACCGCAGAAGACTCCCAAATGAAGACACGCGGATCAAAGGGCTTGGGAATAAAGTATTCCGGCCCGAAGTGCAGACTCCCCACGCCGTAGGCTCGCAGCACCGAGTCTGGAACGTCCTCCTTGGCGATGGCCGCCAAGGCCCGGGTCGCGGCAATCTGCATATCTTCATTGATGGCGCGAGCCCGCACATCCAAAGCTCCCCGGAAAATGAAGGGAAATCCAAGCACGTTATTAACCTGGTTGGGAAAGTCAGACCGGCCCGTAGCCACGATGGCGCCGGGCCGCGCCGATTTTGCGGCGTCGTAGCTGATCTCGGGCTCCGGGTTGGCCATCGCAAAAATGATGGGCCGGGCCGCCATGGATCGCACCATTTCCGGAGTGACGCATTCCCCCACCGAAAGCCCCACAAAGATGTCCGCGTCGCGGATGGCTTCGGCCAAGGTTCGCATCGTGGTCTTGACGGCATAACGGGAGTTGTAAGGGTTCATTCCCCTCTCGCGACCCTCGTAGATGACGCCATCAATATCACACAGGATGATGTTTTCCTTCTTCATGCCAAGCCGCACGTAATGGTCCGCAGAGGAAAGGCCCGCGGCTCCTGCGCCATTGAAAACCGCGCGGACTTCACCAATTTCCTTGCCAGCGATTTCCAGGGCATTGAGGAGAGCGGCCCCGGAGATGATGGCGGTTCCATGTTGGTCATCGTGGAAGACGGGAATCGAGAGTTGTTCGCGCAGGGCCTGTTCAATCACAAAGCACTCCGGGGCGCGAATGTCTTCCAGATTGATCCCCCCAAAGGTCGGTTCGATCAGGCGGCAGACCCGAATCATGTCCTCGGGGTCCTGCGAATTGATTTCCAGGTCAAAGACGTCAATATCGGCAAAGCGTTTGAAGAGCACGGCCTTGCCTTCCATCACCGGCTTGCCGGCGAGCGGCCCAATGTTGCCGAGGCCGAGTACGGCGGTGCCGTTTGTGACCACAGCCACCAGATTGGCTTTGGCCGTGTACTCATAACCCAGTTCCGGATCGCGGGCGATTTCAAGGCAAGGCACGGCCACGCCTGGGGTGTACGCCAGGCTCAAATCCCACTGCGTCATGCAAGGCTTGGTGGGCGAGATTTCGATTTTCCCCTTGCGCCCCTTGCAGTGGTAGTCCAGGGCGTCCTGCTTGCGAACCTGCATGAAAACCCCTCCGTGGTGATGAAGTCCTGAGCGGTCAAGAAATCTTGCAACTGGCTATTGTGCCACAGACCGGGGGGCTTGGCGCGCCGATGAGCCGGGAGTGTCCGGGGTGGATTTGATTCGTTGAAGGTTGCTGCCCATAGCGTCCTGGCGCGAATGATTTTGCGTCAACTGCGAAACCGAATTCCCACCAAGCCGCCAAGAAACGCCAGGGGCACCCAGCTTTATGGGTTAACCCGGACTTCTGGATTCTGAGGATTTTTCATAAATCACCCGGCCTCGCTTGACAGTGAGCACACAATGGTTCAAAGCGAAGTAATAAGCGATCTTGCGGTAATCGTCCACGTCCATAACGGCAAGGTCAGCCTGCTTGCCCGGCTCGATGGATCCCAAGCGATCGTCACGCCTCAAGGCGTAAGCGGCATTCAAGGTGGAGGCGGCGATGGACTCGGCGGGGGTCATGCCCAAAGCAAATGAAGCGAGCGAAAGAATGAATTGCATGTTGAGGCAGGGGCAAGTGCCGGGATTGAAATCCGTGGCAAGAGCCACAATCGCCCCGGCGTCGATCAGGCGGCGGGCCGGAGCATATCGATTGAGGCCCAAGAAAAAATTGGAGCCAGGAACAAGCGTTGCCGCCACATTCGACCGGGAAAGGGCGCGAATTTCGGCAGGGGTGACATGGTCCAGGTGGTCCGCTGATGCTACCTCGAGGTCTACAGCGACTTTTGTCCCCCCGAAATGGCTCAATTGTTCAGCGTGAATCCGGGGCCGCAATCCGAACTGGGCTCCCGCCTCCAAAACACGGCGGCATTGCTGAGCGGTGAAGGCGCCACGCTCACAAAAACAGTCGATGAATTCGGCGAGCTTGCGGCGCGCCACATGAGGAACCAAGTCCCGGATGATCCGCTCCACAAAATGGGCCGGGCGGTTTTGGAAGGCGGGTGGGAGAGCGTGAGCTGCGAGCAATGTGGGAACAAGTTCAAGTTCCGAGAGCTTCTTGATTTCCTGGACGGCTTCCAGAATTTTCAACTCATTCTTGACGTCTAGGCCGTAACCGGATTTGACCTCAACGGTTGTGGTTCCGTGCTCCGCCATCCCTCTCAGGAATCCCGTGGCCTGGCGCACAAGGTGGGCGGGCGAGGCACGACGCAACAAGCGGGCTGAATATCGAATCCCCCCGCCGGCCGCGGCAATTTCCGGACAGCTTTTGCCGCCGACCCGAAGCACAAAATCATCGACGCGGCTTCCCGCAAACAGCAGATGAGTATGGGAATCCACAAATCCTGGCATCATCACGCAGCCCGAGCAATCAATGAACCGGGCATGAAGGCTTCGGGCCTCCTTCACGAGCCGGCGGGTTTTGCCCACCCCCAGGATTCGCTGGCCCTGGGTCAGTACGGCGCCGTCCTCAATCAGGCCTAGTTCGCCGAGCCCTGAACCCCGCCTCGGGGCCGGCAATCCAGCCAATGTCAAGAGTTGAGAAGCATCATAAAGGAACAGAGGCGGGTTCATCCGGAGGGACATTGGAATGCTCCAGATCGTCTGGTACAATATAGTTGATTCAGCACGAAGGAGCTACTACATGCCTCAATATGAATTTGTTTGTAAAGAGTGCAAGAAAAAGTTTACGTTGCAAATGACCCTGGAAGAATACTCCAAGGGAACCTTCGGCTGCCCCCATTGCAAGAGCAAGAAAGTCCACCAGGAAGTGGCGGCATTTTTCGCAGTGAGCGCCAAGAAGAGCTGAGAAAAGAAGCGCCCCATTGCATTTTTCATTTTTCCCGCGAATCGAACACCTGAAAACCGAGTCTTGACGCCATAACTTAGCGCCAAGTTTGCGGTGGAGAGCGCCTTGCGGCTATTTGCAATGTGTTAGCCCCAATACTGTTTAGTTAAGGTGAGTCTCATGATGTCGATGTCAGAGGCGTCGCCTGGCCCCTCACCCCGGCCCTCTCCCCGCCTGCGGGGAGAGGGGGAACCGCGCAGCGGTGGGTGAGGGGCTCTGGTTCACCAGTGTGCATCATTCTCGAACGGACCTTAAGTGAACAGTATTGGCTAGGCCGATGGCGAACGCCCTCAGCGCATGGCTGAAGTCCTCAGCGGCCATAGCCGCTTCCCTTCAGTCTTTGAATTTGGCATGGTTGAAGCCATAACCTGAAGGCGCTGGGCCCAACCTAACGTGGGCACTGCTCACCCTACGATCGGCGTCTGCATCTTCCGCTCTCTCGCGAATTGCAAGGCCTCATCATAGCCCGCGTCGGCGTGACGGGCAACGCCAATCCCCGGGTCATTGGATAGAACACGCTCAATGCGGGCCGCCATCTCCGCGGTGCCGTCCGCCACCGTCACTTGACCGGCGTGCAGCGAATACCCGATTCCAACCCCTCCGCCATTATGGATGGAAACCCAGCTTGCGCCCGATGCGGTGTTGAGCAGGGCGTTCAGGAGCGGCCAGTCGGCGATGGCATCGCTTCCGTCCTTCATGCTTTCGGTCTCGCGGAAGGGAGATGCCACGGAGCCGCAATCCAGATGATCGCGGCCCATCACAATCGGCGCCTTTAATTCGCCCCGCGCCACCAGGTCGTTCAGCCGCTCGCCAAACGGAGCTCGCTCGCCATAGCCCAGCCAGCAGATTCTTGCGGGCAGGCCCTGGAATTTGACGTATTTTCTGGCCAAGCGAATCCAGCGGGAAAGGATGGGATTTTCCGGAAACATCTCGAGCACCAGATCGTCGGTGCGGAAGATGTCCGAAGGCTCTCCGGAAAGCGCGACCCAGCGGAATGGACCACGGCCCTCGCAGAACAGCGGCCGGATGTAAGCGGGGACAAAGCCGGGAAAGTTGTAGGCGTCTTTGATGCCGCCGTGCTCGTAAGCCATGGTGCGGATGTTGTTGCCATAATCAAAAGTTGCGGCGCCCAAGCGTTGCAATTCGAGCATCCCGGTCACGTGCCGGGCGATCGATTCGTAGGACCGCTTGAGGTAGTCCTGGGGATTCAGGCGGCGAAGTTCGGCGGCCTGTTCCACGCTAAGGCCGGAGGGAATATAGCCGCTCAGCGGATCATGGGCGCTGGTCTGGTCGGTGAGCAGATCCGGCACGATGCCCCGCCGCGCCAGCTCCGGTATGACGTCCGCACAATTTCCAACCAGGCCCACGGAAACGGCCTGCTTCTGGCGGATGGCGTTCTTCAAAATGCGCAAGGCCTCGTCCAGATCGTTGACGCAAATGTCGCAGTATCCGCTGCGGATGCGGCGCAGGATTCTTTCGGAATCGACTTCGATCCCCAGGAATGCCGCTCCGTTGAGGGTGGCGGCCAGGGGTTGGGCGCCGCCCATGCCGCCCATGCCACCGGTCACCACCAGCTTGCCGGAAAGGTCACCGCCAAAGTGTTTCTGCGCGGCGGCGGCGAAGGTCTCAAAGGTTCCTTGCAGGATGCCTTGCGTGCCGATGTAAATCCAACTTCCGGCCGTCATCTGGCCATACATGGTCAGGCCCAGACGCTCCAGTTCGCGGAACTTCTCCCAGTTGGACCAGTGGCCAACCAGGTTGGCGTTGGCGATGAGGACGCGAGGTGCCCATTCGTGGGTGCGGAACACTCCCACGGGTTTGCCGGACTGCACCAGCAGCGTTTCGTCGTGGCCGAGACCCTTGAGAGTATGGACGATGGCGTGAAAACTCTCCCAATTGCGAGCGGCTTTGCCGGTTCCGCCATAGACCACTAAATCCTGGGGGCGTTCTGCCACCTCCGAATCGAGGTTGTTCATCAGCATCCGCATGGCTGCTTCCTGGTGCCAGCCCTTGCAGGTGAGACCGGTACCGCGAGGGGCGCGAATCCGGCCGGGTGAAACCGCCGCGGGCCTGGCTTGAGATTCTTCCGTGACTTGTGCCATCCTTGTAAACTCCTTCAGCATCTTAGCTCAATGGCGTGGAAATCAAAAGCTCGCCCCGCTGAGTTTGCCCGGAAATGGCCCCTGGGAACGATAAAGCCGGTGGGTCCTATTGGGGCTGCCGATTCTTTCTTGAATACGCCATGGGCACAGTCTAGAATAGCGAACGCTTCAGGCAGACATGAAATGTTCCACGCGCGCCAAACTATGAAAATCGGGACAGGCTTTTCCAACGCCATCATGGTCCGGCGAGGGTTGTTTTTGGCATTCGCTGGAATGCTATGCGGCACAGTCGCAATGAAAGCGGGACTGGCCGACTCCGCCACCGCAGCGCAGCAGATTCTGTCCAATCCAGTTTATCGGGCGGACGACTATTACCTAGGCCGCCACAATCTGGCCAATGTTTATACGGGGCTGGGTATCCTGCAAGGCATCGTGGCCAAGGATGCGCTCAACTATGAAGCCTGGTGGCGCATTGCGAAGTTTTATAATTATCTGGCTCGTTTTTCCAATGGTGGGAAACACCGGATTATCCTCCAGCAAGCGGTCACCGCCGGAGAAAAGGCGGTAGCTCTTCAGCCCCAACGCGTCGAAGGCCACTTCTGGTTGGGAGCCAGCTACGGGTTGCTGGCCGAGGATTCAAACTTTCTCGAAGGGCTGAGCATGGTGGATGAAATCCGGGCGGAGATGGAAGCTGCCGTCAAGATCGATCCGAACTATGAAGAAGCCGCAGCCGTAATCGCGCTGGGCCGCATGGACTACCGGGTTCCCTTCTTCAAGGGCGGGAACCTCCAGCGTTCCGTGCAACTCCTCGAAAAAAGCCTGCGGCTCTCGCCGGATAATTCTCTGGCCATGCTCTATCTAGCGGATAGTTACCGGGCCGCAGGCAGGTTGAATGAAGCCCGCAACCTGTTAGACCGAATCCTGAATCTTTGCCCCGATCCGGGCTATTCCACCGAAGTGATTCAAACCCAGACTGAAGCCAGGAAGGAACTGTCGCAATACTTCCACGCCAGCCGTTGAGGGCCGCAGCGGCTCACGCCGGAACCCCGGGAGCATTTACTAATCCGGACCATTCACGAATCTCCCTGGGGTGGCTGGACGGTGCACGAGTAAAACTTCGTGAAAACTCCAGGCTAATGGCAATGCTGTTCACTTAGCCAACTATCCCATTGGAGCCTGACTCCCACGCGCTATAGGGGCGGGCCTTGTGCCCGCCCGTGGGCGACCACAAGGGTCGCCCCTACGAGATATCCCCTTATCTGAACAGCATTGGGGCTAACGGCGTCGCTGGAGCCGCGCCCCGACCGGGTGACGACCGGCTTCGGCTTCCCCCCGTCTCAAGAACTGTGCTTCCCAAGAGGTATCGAGGCGATAAAATATATGTTCAGGTCAGCAGAATGTGTGCCAAAATCTGCCATCCGTATTGAATTCACTTTCATGAATTCCCGTAAATGAATTTAACTGGTTCGACGGTTAGCCCGCTGAGCACTTTGTGCAGTTTATTCCTCGATTCGGTGGATCATCGTCCCCGCTCGCGCGCTTTCTTATCCAAAAGCCACGGCGTTTATGCGCCGCTTTCCTCGCATGGCGCGCTGCGCGAGGTGGCGAGATTCGCGATTGCCCTGGAGCAGCTTGGTGTGCGCCCCGGCGACCGCGTGGCCATTTTGTCTGAAAATCGCCTGGAATGGGCTCTGACGGACTATGCGATTCTAGGTCTCGGCGCGATCACCGTCCCGCTTTATCCGACGCTTCCCGGAGCCGAAATCGATCTTATCCTTCGTGATTCGGGGGCGAAGGGAATTATCCTTTCTACGGCTCAGCAACTTGAGAAGCTAATGGAGGTTCGCCCGAATCTCCCGGACCTCCGGTTCGTGATTTCAATGGATCAGCCGGCGGCGGAAGCCAAAGATGTTCAAGATTGGCGTGTGGTGCTGAGCCGCGGACTGGACCGCGAGCCCAAGCCTGACGGTGCTTTTCGCGAGCGGGCCTGCAGGGTGAAGCCGGAGGATATTGCCAGCATTCTTTACACTTCGGGCACAACGGGAAATCCCAAGGGTGTGGTTCTGACCCATGCCAATATTGTCTCCAATGTCCTTGCCTGCTACGGGATCATTCCTTTTGGCCAGCGGGACACCAGCGTGTCGTTCCTGCCGTTGTCCCACATCTTCGAGCGGATGCTCGATTTCTATGCCTTCTGGCAGGGCGTGGTGATTGGTTACCCGGAGAGCATGGATACTCTTGTTCGGAACATCCTGGAAGTCCGCCCGACGCTGATGGCCGTGGTGCCGCGCGTCCTTGAGAAAGTCTATGAAAAGAGTTTGCAGACGGTTCGGTCCAAGCCCCGGCCGGTTCGGAAGCTGTTTCATTGGGGAATCGGCGTGGGCCGCGATTGGGCCTTGACCGGTTTCGAAGGCCGGAAACCGCCGGCTTCCTTGAGATGGAGGCACGCGCTTGCCGATAAGCTGGTGTGCAGCAAGGTGCGGGCCGGCCTCGGCGGACGGCTCCGCTTCCTGATCTCTGGCGCCGCGCCGCTTTCGAGAGAGATTGCCGAGTTCTTCTTCGCGGTGGGCTTGCCCGTCTACGAGGGCTACGGTCTGACCGAGACTTCTCCGGTGATCGCCGTGAATTGTCCGAGTGCGGTGAAGTTGGGGACGGTTGGTAAGATCATCGCGGGCGTTGAGGTTAAACTGGGCGAGCAAACGATGGACGCTGAGGGCCGGATCGGCAGGGAGATTCTGGTGCGCGGTCCCAACGTATCGCCTGGATACTACCAACGCGACGAAGAGAACCGGACGGCGTTCGTTGACGGATGGTTCCGGACCGGTGATCTGGGAGGTTTGGACTCTGAAGGCTTCCTGAGCATTACCGGGCGCCTGAAAAATCTGTTTAAGACATCCGGAGGAAAGTATGTGGCGCCCGAGAGACTTGAAAACCTTTTCCAGGGGCATCCGTATGTATCGCAAATTATGGCCGTTGGAGATTCACGCCGGTTCATCGGTGCGCTGATCGTGCCGAAATTTGCCCTGCTTGAGGGGTATGCACGGGGTTGCGGCATTGTGCCAAAAAACCGGGAGGAATTGGTGAAGCATCCCCAGGTTTTGGCCTTCATGCAACAACAAGTGGACGACACGCTCAAGGATCTGGCCCCGTTTGAGAAAATCCGGCAAATTGCGCTGATCCCGCGGGAGTTCAGCATTGAAGCCGGGGAACTTTCGGCGACGCTAAAGATCAAGCGGTATGTTGTGGAGGAGCACTTCCGGGAGACGATCGAAGAAATCTACCGGCGACAACCGGAGGAACAAAGCGCCAATGCCTGATGCGTGGCGCGAAACAACTCAACAGGGCGGGTCCGCTTGAACGGCACGGTTGAACCGGCGGCCGGACATCCGTCCAAGTGAAATTCGTGTGCAATCTGGTTTGACGTCCGTTTCGCCTGGAACCTTCCATGAATCCCACCCCGCTCGCCGTGATTCGCTCGCTCTTCGGGCCTGGTCCTCAGCGCGGTCCCGGGCGTTTACGGCCGCGCTGGCTATTTCTCCGCGCCCTGGGCCTCATCTTTTTCTCTGCGTTCTATTCACTCCTGTTCCAAATTCGAGGACTGATTGGCCCGAAGGGCATTCTACCTGCCGTGTGGTATCTGCAGATGGTGAGCCACAGCTTGGGCTTGCTGCGCTATTGGTTTGTGCCATCGCTCCTGTGGATCGGCAGCGACCCACCGGCTCTCGGCCTTCTGTGTTGGGCCGGGCTTTTGGCTTCCCTGGCATTAGTCTTGAATTTCTGGCCGCGAGGGTCCATCTTCGTTTGTCTCGCAACCTACCTATCCTTCGTCAGTGCTGCGCAGGATTTTTCCTCCTATCAGTCGGACGGGATGTTGCTCGCCGCCGGATTCATCTGCTTGTTTTTTGCGCCCCCGGGCTTGCGGCCGGGATGGGGTGAGGCCCATCCGCCGTCAAGGGCCAGCTTGTTTCTGCTCCAGTGGCTCTGGTTCAGAATCTACTTTGAATCAGGCTGGGTCAAGATGGCGAGCCATGACCCGCAATGGCGCCATCTGACCGCGCTTTACGAATACTACTCGAACGGACCGCTTCCCAATTGGATCGGCTGGTATGCGCAGCAGATGCCGCACGCCATCAACGCCGCTCTGGCACTGGCGACGCTGGTGATCGAGCTCGGTTTGGTCTGGATGGTTTTCCTGCCGCGTCGGTTCCGCATTCTCTGTTTCTTCATCGTCACCCCCCTTCAAATCGGCATCATCCTCACGGCCAATCTGGCGTTTCTCAATCACCTCGTCCTGGCCCTGGGAATTCTGCTTCTCGATGACCGGTTCATTCTTGGAGTTGCGACCCGGCTGCGCGCGGTTTTCAGACGGCGCGCCGCTGAAGGCATCGAGGGCTCGCCCACAGGCGAAGATGGAACCGGTTCTCAAGTCTTGGCGGCAGATGCTCTCGACGCGGACGCGCCGCGGGTCACACGCCCATCAGCTCTTATTTCTGCCTGGCGTCATTTTGCACTGGTCGTGACGGCATTTCTCCTGACCTGGGTTTTCTACGCTCAAACTGCCCTGCTTTTGGGCCTTGTGGCGCCGGGGCTTTCGCTACCCATGACTCCGGTGACGGCTCTTGAGCCATACCGAATTGCCAATCAGTATGGACTGTTTGCCGTGATGACCGCCGCCCGTTACGAGATTGAGTTCCAGGGGTCGCAAGACGGAACTCACTGGGAAGCTTATCCGTTCCGCTACAAGCCGCAGGACCCACGCCAGGCGCCCCGCTTCTACGCGCCTTACCAGCCGCGATTTGACTGGAATCTGTGGTTCGCCTCGCTGGCCACATGGAGGCAATATCCGTTCGTGGTGCGCACGGAGATCATGCTGCTTCAAAACGACCCGAGCGTGCTGTCCCTCTTTGCCGGCAACGCATTTTCCGGTAAGCCCCCGCGCATGGTTCGGGCCATGATCTGGCAGTACTGGTTCACCAGCCTCGCCACCAAAAAGAAAGATGGGACTTGGTGGAAGCGCAAGGTGCTTGGGCTTTACGCTCCAGAGGTTGAGTTGCTCCCGGATGGCAAGGTGGGTATTCTTGGGATGCCGGGCGGCGGCTCCGGGCAAGGGGACGGAGCCGATGATGGCGATGGCGGCTCATAAGTTGACCGCCCGGGCGTGTCCAGGCTGGAAGGCGCGAACCTATGCCGCCGCTTCGCCGCGTCCATTGAATTTGCCGAGTGGGGCCGCTAGAATAAGTTAAAAGGAGACTTATGCAAAACGATGTTCTGAAAATTGCGGACCGGCAGTTCCGCTCGCGCCTGATTATTGGAACCGGAAAATACAAGAGCTTCCAGGAAACGGCTCGGGCCCTGGATGCTGCGGGGGCAGAAATTGTGACCGTGGCCGTGCGCCGCGTGAACCTCACCGACCGGACCAAAGAGTCCTTGCTCGATTACATCGACCGGGAGAAGTATTTCATTCTGCCCAATACGGCCGGATGCTACACCGCCGAAGAGGCGGTGCGGGCGGCGCGCTTGGCGCGCGAGGTGGGGCTCTCCAACTGGGTGAAGCTGGAGGTGATCGGTGACGAACGGACTCTTTTCCCGGACAACTTCGAGCTCATCAAGGCAACGGAAATTCTGGTGCGCGAAGGCTTCGTGGTGCTGCCTTACACCAATGACGATCTAATCTGTGCCAAAAGGCTCATTGACGCCGGCGCCGCGGCGGTGATGCCGTTGGGTGCGCCCATCGGCTCCGGTCTGGGGATTCAAAACCTCTCCAACATCCGCATCCTGCGCGAAATGGTTACGGCCGTGCCTTTGATTTTGGATGCGGGAGTGGGAACGGCTTCCGACGCCGCCCTTGCCATGGAGCTGGGCGTGGATGCTGTCCTCATGAACACTGGCATCGCGGGCGCGGAGGATCCGGTGATGATGGCGGAAGCCATGCGCGACGCGGTCAGGGCCGGCCGCAAGGCCTATCTTGCCGGACGCATCCCCAGGAAGCTTTATGCAACAGCTTCCAGTCCTCTGGCTGGCGTGGTGAGATGATGGTGCCCCAGCCGGCCTCACTTATCCCCAACCCGGCTCAGTTAGGGTGACCCTCATGATATTTTTGTCAGGGCTGTCGCCTTCCCCCTTGCCCCAGCCCTCTCCCCGCAGGGGGAGAGGGTGCCGCGAAGCGGCGGGTGAGGGGCTCCGGTTAGAAGATGGAACAGTTATTTCCGAACGGGTCCTATGGGAGATTCGTGAAGAATCCAGGCACCCTGTCAAGGCCCGGGTCAAACTGTTCACGGAAAACTCCAATTCATTTCTTGGTGCGTCCATCCCCGGCTGTAGTGGAAGGTTGTCCACCCGCCGGTTTTTTCGGTGGGAAGGTGTAAATGATTTCGCCGGGACGTGCGAAGTGCATTTGTTCGCGGGCGTAACGTTCTATCGTGCGAGGGTCAGACTTGAGCCCCCGAATGTCTTTCTGAAGCTGCGCGTTCTGCTGCTTGATATCTTGAAGCCGATGTTCGATGGTTTGCACCTGGCGGCGCTGCCGGCGCAATGCCAGCCAGCCATTCTCTCCGAAAATTTCATGAACGGTGAGGGCCACGGAAACCAGAACCAGAGCCAGAATCAAGCCACGCCGAAGGCTATTGACCTGGGTCTCACCGCTATCAAATTCTCTCTTATTGTCCTGGCGCTCCAAGCTCTTTCTCCTTGCCGTAGCGCCGCCATCCGGACGGCATTTTACCGGCAAGATACCGTCGCTACGGCAAACGCGGCCTGCAAAAACTTCGTGAGTCATCCGGGCTAGGGATTCAGCGCGAACTTCTTCGCCGATTCCACCAGCCGATTCAACTCCTCGGGTGACGCCGCTTCGCAATAGACCCGGACCACCGGCTCGGTCCCGGAAAGCCGCATCAACACCCAGCAGCCATCTTCGCAGATCATCTTTAATCCGTCGGTGCGGTCCACTTTTCGTACGCGGTGCGAGTCGATCCGCTCCCAGTCCTGCTTCAACTTTTCGACCAGCTTCTTCTGCACCTCGGGTTTCAACGTGAGGTTAACACGTTCCGAATAAAAAGCTCCCACTTTCTTGAAGAGGGCCTCGATTTGTTGCCCAACTGAAATTCCCCGGCGGGCCACCGCCTCCGCCATCAGCAGGCACGCCAGAATGCCATCTTTTTCCGGAACGTGGCCGCGAATGCTCATCCCGGCACTCTCCTCGCCCCCCAGCGCGATCTTCTCCTCACGGATCAACTCGCCAATGTATTTGAAGCCGACCGGAGTCTGGTAAAGCGCGACTTGGTGATGCTTGGCCACGGCATCGATCAAATGCGTGGTGGCCACACTGCGCGCCAATCCACCCGGAATCTTCTTTACTTCGATTAAGTAATCCGCCAGCAAAGCCAGGACGTAATTCGGATGAATCCAGGTGCCGTCCGCATCCACAATTCCGAACCGGTCGGCATCACCGTCCGTGGAAACTCCGAGAGAGAATCCGCCTTGCCGCACGGTCTTCCCAAGCTCGGAGAGGTTTTGGGCACTCGGTTCCGGACCCACTCCTGAGAACATTACGTCCCGGTAATCGTGGAGGACTTGAAGTTCGACGCCCGCCTCGCGCAGCAGGTCATCCAGGTAACCCCGCGCCGTTCCGTAAAGGGGATCATACGCAATCTTCAGCCGGGCACCGGCAATCGCTTTCAAGTCCACTTTGGCCCGTATTGCTTCGAGATAAGCGGGCCGCGGATCACCCGCGCTCTTCAACGGCGCCGTGAATTTTGGGCCGCGCAGTGAGCATTCGCCGGAGAGGACTCGCGCCGCATTATTTTCAATTTCCTGGGTCACTTCGGGGAGCGCCGGGCCGCCATCCGCTCCGGAGAACTTCAGGCCATTGTATTCGGCGGGGTTGTGGCTGGCAGTGATGTTGATGCCGCCATGCAGATGATTGGAAACGATGTCATGGGCAATTGCGGGTGTTGGATGAGGGCGGTTCGTGCAATGGATCTCGACGCCATGGGAGGCTAGAATCTCCCCGGAGGCATCTGCAAATTTCTCCGAGAGGAATCGCGTATCATAGCCCACGATCACGCGCGGCCGCCCGGAGCGAGTCAGCAAATACTGGGCGATGCCGGCTGAGGCAAGACGAACATTGGCGAAAGTAAAATCCTCGGCAATAATTCCGCGCCATCCCGAAGTGCCGAAATGAATGGGATTGCTGCTCATGACTCCGCCATTGTATCTTTGGGGCATTGGCCGTGCAATATGGTTTTGATTCTGGCGCGGAGGTGATGGCGGGTGACGGATAAGATCGTAGTTTTCATTACGGCGCGCAATATGCTGGAGTCGAAAAAAATTGCCCGGCATCTTGTCCAGGCTGAACTTGCGGCCTGCGTCAACATTATTCATCCCATCCGGTCAATCTACCGCTGGCAGGGTAAGATTGAAGATGATCGTGAGTGCCTGCTGATCGCCAAGAGCACGCGCGGCTTGTTCCGGGAGATCGAAGCCGAAGTCAAGAAAGTTCATAGCTATAAGACGCCGGAGATTCTCTGCCTGCCCGTGGTCGATGGTTCTGCGGATTACCTCGGGTGGATTGATGACTCAGTGAAACGGGCCGGAGGGGCGGATTGAAAGCTCTTCGCCTCCTATCGACACACGGGTAGGGGCGGCCCGTATATTCGCCCGAATCACGGGCAGGCACAAGGCCAGCACCTACAACCGGGACAAGATTCCCGCACCACCGGGCAAAGAGCTAACCTATCTTCGCCAACGCCTGATCGAGGTCGGCGATCAGGTCCTCCACGTCTTCGATCCCCACGGAAATCCGGACCAGCCCGTCCGTGATCCCAAGGCGAGTTCGCTCTTCGGCTGGAACGCTGGCGTGAGTCATGCTGGCCGGATGCGAAATCAGCGTTTCAACTCCGCCCAGGCTCTCGGCAAGCGAGCACAATCGCACTGCGCCCAGCACGGCGCGGGCATTTTCCAGGGAACCGGTCTCAAAGGAGATCATTCCGCCAAATCCTTTCATCTGGCGTTTGGCCAGCTCGTGTTGCGGGTGCGAAGCCAAGCCGGGATAGTTGACCCTCCCCACCTTGGGATGCTTCTGAAGGTATTGGGCCACAGCTTGGCCGTTTTGGTTATGCCGCTCCATGCGCACGGCCAGGGTCTTCACGCCGCGCAGCACCAACCATGCATCAAATGGCCCCATAATGGCGCCGGCGGCGTTCTGCAGAAACTTAATCTTCTCAGCGTGCCCGGCGTCATTCATCACCAAAGCTCCGCCGACTCCATCACTGTGGCCGTTCAGGTACTTGGTGGTGCTGTACACCACAAAGTCCGCTCCAAATTCAAGGGGACGCTGAAAATACGGGCTCATAAAGGTGTTGTCCACGGCCAGCGTCACCCCATGATCATGGGCGATGCGGGCAGCCGTGGCCAGGTCGGTGATTTCCATCACCGGATTGGTGGGCGTCTCAATGAAAAGCATCCGGGTGTTGGGACGAATGGCCTTGCGGGTCTCATCCGGCCGGCAGGTGTTGGCATAGGTAAACGTGAGGCCGAAGTCCTTCAACACCTGCTCAAACAGGCGGAATGTGCCTCCATAAAGGTTGTGCCCCGCCACCACGTGGTCGCCGGATTTGAGCGTGCTCATCAGCGTATGGGTGGCGGCCATGCCGGACGCAAAGCCAAATCCAAACCTGCCGCCTTCGAGCGCCGCCAGATTCTTTTCAAGCGCAGCCCGGGTGGGATTCGCGGTGCGTGAGTACTCATACCCTTTGTGCTTGCCGAGTCCTTGCTGCACGTAGGTTGACGTTTGATAGATGGGCACGATGATGGCTCCGGTCGCAGCATCCGGCTCCTGCCCCGCATGGATTGCATCGGTTGAAAATCCCATGAGACTTTTCCCCTTCTCGTGATTTCCGATTTAGCCTTGAAGTTTCCCGATTCCCCCCAGATGACCTCATCCCGTGAATGGACCGGCGCCATGCGTCAAGACCGGTATGGGGCGGGCACAGCCACGATTCCGTCCATTCGCGCGAAATTTGCTATGATGTTCGTGTCCGGGCCACCGGTTTTCAAATGCCGCGTGGGCTGGACCACGGCATCAGCGGGAGGCGTCTGTGAGCTCCATAAGATCAGCGCGAAGACAATTCATGGGATGGGGGGCGGCCATTTTGTTCGCGAGTCTACTGGCGGGAAAGCCGGCTCGGGGGCAATCCGGCGATGACACCAGCCTGATCGTATCCGTCACGGATGCCTCCAGCAACCACCCTATTTTCCAAGCCCGCTTGACGCTCCAATTCAACAAAAAAGGGGGAAAGCTGAAGAATCGCGGGCTCATTGAATACAGCGCCAAAACCAATCCTCAAGGTCATTACCGCTTTACCCATATTCCTTTCGGGACGATGCGGCTGATTGTGACGGCGCAGAACCACCAGACTTTCAGTGAGGAATTTCAACTCACCAAGCCCAATCAGGTGATCGCCGTGAAGATGAAGCCGCCCCACCCTCTGCTTTAGGCCCGTGGGTTGGGTGCAATGCGACCTCTGGCCCCGTTGGGGAGGTGAGATCACCGCAGCGTCTGCCCCACGGAGGCGGCCACGAGCCCCCGTGGGTGCTGAATAGTTGGTGCAAAGTGGAAGAGACCGTGAATTTCCGGCCAAAATTTCTCGAACCACCGAAATTTTCCGCAAGGTTTTCAACAACTCTGTTAATAAATCAATTACGGTACATCTTAAATAGTCACAATTTACTTAACGCATCATTCTAAATAACAACTCAACCCTTGATGATTTACGAAGTTTTAGTCGAGAACCGTCAGCGCTTGGTGTCCTATGGATTGCGCATCCCGGCCATGAACACTCGAAATGGGGTTCTTCGGCGTGATTAAAACCACGCCCTGACAGTTCCCGAAGGCAGGTTCGTGAATGATCCGGGTTAGGGCCAATGCTGTTCACTTAAGGTCCGTTCGAGAATAATGCACACTGGTGAACCAGTGCCCCTCATCCACCGCTGCGCGGTTCCCCCTCTCCCCGCAGGCGGGGAGAGGGCCGGGGTGAGGGGTCAGGCGACGCCTCTGACATCAAGATCATGAGACCCACCGTAACTGAACAGTGTTGGACTTAGGGCTTCGGGCTGCCGGTGGGGCCAACCGAGTTGCCCGGTGGCGCCGTGCTGGAGGAAGCGGGCTCGGAGCCGAAGTATCCCTGATCCATCCAGATCTTGGCTTGGCTCTTCATCGCCGCGATTTGCGCTTCCATCTTCTGCTGACGGAGGGCCTGCTCAATGCTGGCCGTCGCGTCCGTCAAGGGCATTTTGGATTGGCCCGTCACTTGAAGCATCACCAAAGCGCCACTCGCCTCCGTAGGCTTCGTGAACTGGCCAATACCCAAGCTGAACACGTCTTTGACAAAGGGCGGAAGCTGGGGACTGTCTGCAATGGTCTGCGGGTTGGCGGTCACCCTCACTTCGTTGGGTACAGAATATTGTTGAGCCACTTTGGCAGGATCCATCCCGCTCGCCAGTGCGCCCCGAATTTCGTTGGCCTTTGTCTGGGCCTGCTCCAGCGTAAGACCTGGGTCCGTTGCGGAACCCGTTGCCGGCTTCAAGCGAATGGCAACTTGGCGCACCTGCGCCTCCCGGAATTCCTCGGGATGCGATGCATAATATGCACTGACCTCGGGCTGCGTCACCTGCACCTTCGAAAGCAGATCCTGATATTCGAGCTGGGCCAGTAACTGGCGGCGATGTTGCGTCATATCTTTGTGATACTGGTCCGACTGATCCAGGTGTTGACCAACACCCGCTTGATAGAGGATCATCATCACGGCGTACTGGTCGCCCACCGACCGCTTGCCCCGGCTCTCCACTTCCTTTTGCGCCTGTGGGCTCAGGGTGGTGAGAAGGTAATCGATTTCTTCCTTGGTCACATTTTTATTGCCGACCTTCAGGACAACGGCGCTGGCGGGAGTGTTGGCCGTAGCGGGCGGTGACGTGGCCGTCTTGACCGCGGACTGCTGGCCGGAGGCGAAGTTGGCCGCCAAGAGGGCAAATGCGATCGCCCCGGCGAACCGTGGTTTTATCATCATGCAAATTATTTTCATTAAATGAAATCCTTTTCGGGAAATATGCCCGTAGGGCACTATTCTTAATTTTACTACACCTTCTGCGCGCTGGTAAGCGCTTGGTTGAAAACGTTAAAAATTATGGCCAAAATATTCGGGCATTTCTTGAGACAATCCCGGCCCCCACATGGCAAATGTCCGGAGTTCAAGGCTCCCGGCCCATTCGCCTCCCTTGCTTCTTACCCACCACCCAATACCCTACCCAGCCCATTTCGGGATTAACCGGCCTTCTGTTGAATGAAAATCCCCAGACTAACCCCAATACTGTTCAGTTAAGGCAAGTTTCATGATCTTGATCTCAGACGCATCGCCTGACCTCTTACCCCGGCCCTCTCCCCGCAAGCGGGGAGAGGGTGCCACGAAGTGGCGGGTGAGGGGCTCTGGTTCAACTGTGTCCATTATTCTCGAACGGACCTTAAGTGAACAGCATTGCGGCTAGCCCGGATCAAGAGGACAAGAAGGATCCGCTCCTGAAATTCAAGAGAACTTATAGAGGGTGGCGTATAAATTGCTTGAGATGGCTGCGGATTTCCTCAATCTGCGGCAAAGCCGCGCCGGCGCCTAGCAAACTGACTGTTTCAGTGGTGATCGCATGGATGCCGCAAGGGTCTCCGACATAAAAGGCGATGTCGGAGCCACCCTCGGAGATTTTGGCTGCAAGGCCCAACTGGTATTCATTATTCAGTGCCTTGATAGATTGCTAAGCTCATTTTCATCAAATCGTTACACCTCCGGCGATGGCCGTAGCCGGGGCATAAATCTGCGGATGTAGATACTCAACTCGCGCACGCCCAGCAGCTTGGCTCCGAGGCCGGTCAGGACGATTCCGGGGGCGGTTGCGCCCAGCAAAACCAGGAAAGCGCCATGCGTGCTTTGCCATGCGATGCGGGCCTCAAGCAGGCTGGCAGCTTCATGGCATGCAAGAGCGCCCAGCGTGGAGGCGACGCCCATCTTGGCGAGGAAGACGAGGAGCGCTGTGGATTCAGCATTGTGAATGCGGCGGTTCAGCAGCACAAAAAGCACGGCGGTGTAAGCGATGACGCCGAGTGAGCTGGCCAGCGCCAAGCCCAGGTATTGCAAGTGGCGGCAGAGGAACCAATACATGGGCAAGTTGAGAGCTGTCATAATCGTGCCGCTGACGGCGGGCGTCAGCGTGTCCCGTGCTGCGTAGAAGCCGCGCGCCAGGATGTTCTGCGCGCCCCAGGCGAACATGCTCAAGGAAAAGAACCCGAGGGTTGCCGCCGTCGCGTCCAGGTCTGGCGGGCGCAGCCGCGTGTGGGAGAACACCATGTAAACCAAGGGGCGGCTCTCCGCAATGGTCAGCGCCGAAATGGGCAGCAGGATCAGCATGATTCCCTTGAGCGTGGCGTTCAGGGTGCGATTGAGCTCCTCAAAGCGTTTTTCCGAATAAAGCTGGGCGAGGAATGGAAAGGCTGCAACCCCCACCGCCTGGCCCACCACCCCCAGGGGCACGCGCATCAGGTTTTTGGCATAACTCAACCAAGTGATCGACGCGGGGACAAGGTAAGAACCGAAGAAGCGGATGATCCAGTCGTCTGTGAAAACGATGGAGAACGCCAGCATGATGGGAATGGTGAGCTTGACGAAGAAGCGGAAATCGGGATGGCGGATATGCAGATTCGGCAGGTATCGCGCCCCGGCGCGGCGGGCGCCATAAACTTGCAACAGAAAATTGCCGGAAAGCGATCCGACAAGCACCCCAACTGCAAATCCGGTGATGCCCATGCGGGCGGCCAGCAGCACGCCGCCCAGGATGATCGCGGCGTTATAAATCAAGGGGGCGAGCGAAGGCACCACAAACTGGCCTTTGGCGTATTGAACGGCGCTCAGGATGCCACCCTCGTAGAAGAAGAGCTGCGCAGGCAACATCAGACGGGTGAGAAAGACGACGTGTTCTTTTTCAGAGGCTCGAAAGCCAGGCGCGATGGCGGTGGCAAGTTGCGGCGCAAAGATTTCCCCCACGATCACCAGTCCGGCCAGGGCAATCCCCATGAAGGTGGTGACGGTGGAGAACACCCGCCAACCATCTTCCTCGCGGTTCTCCGCGATGCAACGGCTGAGCACGGGAATGAAGGTGAGACTCAGGAAGGCGCCGGCCACCAGATAATTCAGGAAGTCAGGCAGCGTGAAAGCCGCATAATAGGCGTCGGTCACGGCGTTCGAGCCGAATTCGTGCGCGACCGTCCATTCCCGCACGAAACCAAGAATGCGGCTCAGCAGAACGCTGGCCATCACGATTCCGGCGGATTGAATAATGCGGCGAGTCAGCGAAGTGTGGAGCGTAGAAGTGGTCATGATGGGCGCTGATGGACCGGCCCGGTGCCGGGCGCAAACGGCTCTCACACTCGGGGAAAAGGAAACCGCCGCGAGCAGGCCACGCATCGCGCCATGAGCGGCCGGTTCAGCTTCCGTTCCAGCCAGGTGCGGTGCGTTCTCTCGAATTGCTTTGACCCGCAGCGCGGGCAGCCGCTAAAGCCGTCGGGATCAAAGTCGGCTTGGCCCTGGTCTTTGGAGAGCTTGCCACCTTGTCCGGCGTCTTTGCCCGCCATGTAAAGGCCGTCAACCGCGTTGGGCGTGAAAACACTTTTGGGAACAACACGCAGGCGGCGGCAATTGGAGCACGCCCGAAGACGGTAACCGAGGGCATCCACCAAATGGTAAGCCAAGTCGCGCCGGACCGGCTCCGTCTTCGTCGCTCCACACTTTCTGCAGGGAGATGCCATCGATAATAAAAGAATATCGGGAGATGCGGTGTTTGCGCAATACTTATGGGCTGGGTTATGAGTTGCTTCGCTTTATCGCACCGGCGTCTCCATCGCGGCCGCAAACGATATGGGGTCCTCCCGGACGTAGGGGCGGCCCTGGTGGTCGCCCGGGGCAGGGACCAAGATTCGCCCTTGCGTATTCCTTCATTCGCGCTCCTTTTGTGTCTCCTTCATCTCCCGGCGAATGACGGCAGGATCGTCAAGCGGCGCCGAACGCGCCGCGCCCGCCTTCGCTCCGGTTTCATTAACCTTCGCCGGATCAAAGATGCGCAGGTCCGGCGGCAACGCCACATAAGGCGTAAAGTCCGGGGTCGATGTGAAACAGGCAGAAAGGTCCGTGGCGGCCGCGTCATATTGGTTGAGGTAAGGCAGGCCCAAAATCAGATCAATGGTTTTTAGAATGCTCATCATGCTGGTGTGGACGTGGGAAACTCCGCTTTTTGCATAGGGGCCGATCGCCATCATTAAGCTGCGGTGCGCATCGACATGGTCCGTTCCGGACTGGGCGTCATCCTCTGTGACGAAAATAGCCATGTCCTTCCAATAGATACTGTGGGAAAACAACTCTACGAGCTTCCCCAGCGCCAGATCATTATCCGCAACATAGGAGGCCCGGTAAGGATAGCCATCCGCCGGGCGAGGCTCCGCCGTATGATCGTCCGGTAGCCAGATGAAGAGGAATTGCGGCAGCGGATCCTTGCCGCTGGCGTAGCGCAGGTTGAATTCCTGCTCAAACTGCTTCAGACGGTACTGGTCCGAAATATTGGTATTAAAGGTCGGATAACTGCGCGAAGTATTCTCAAACAGGACCTCCGGCATGGGAATATTCACAGCTTCCCGAACCCCAGTGGGCACCAGGCCGCCGTCTTCAGTGTCTCCCGCCATTTCCATGTCCTCGCCGTAATTGCGAAAGCTTATGTGATGGCGCGCCAAGTGCTCCCAAAGCGAGCCGGCTTCGAGAAAAGCTTCTGGAATGGGACTGGTGGAGCCGGCGCCGATGCGCCCCGGCAAGCTGTTATCCGGGATGAAGTCGAACTGTCCACCGTAGGCCGCCGGAACTCCGGTTTCAATGACTTCATTCGGATAGTTTCCGACCAGCCAATGATGGCCGTCCACGGAAACGTCCGAATCCACATAGTAATTGTCGCTGAAGGCGAAGCGCCGGGCCAGCGCGTGATGGTTGGGTGTGACGTGGGCGTGCTCCACCCTCTGGTTCAACTTCTCATTCACGGCCGTAGAGTCCATACCGTAATCCGTTAGTTCGGGATCACCCTCGACGTGAGCGCCCGGAATTTTGAGATCACCGAAGACCTGGTCAAACGTACGGTTTTCCTTCACGATCAAGACAACGTGGTGAATCTTTGAGCTCGGCATTCCCGCCGGAGGAATGGGGAAATCCGGGACATGCAGCGCCGCCTGGGCTGGCGGAAGAAAACCATTGTTATGCAGCACCTGCCGGGTGCTGGAATGTAAACTCTCACGGGATGGGGCTGCAATGATGGAAACCGTTCCCTTCATCAGGTCGCCGATATAGGTTCCTTCGGGTCCTTTGCGAAAGGTTGGACCTCCGTTCGGCCCCGAGCCGAATCCTTTGGCGTTCGTCACATACAGCGATGATCCATCGGGACTCACAGCCACTCGCGCCGGAAACCAGCCGGTTGGAATGTAACCCCGTATCTTGCCGTTGTGCGCATCCAGCACGGCCACGGCGTTGATGCCGGAACAGGCCACGTAAAGTCGCTTTTCATCCGGGCTGAGCGCCAAACCAAAGGGCAAGACGCCTCGCAAGCCGCGCACCGAGGCCGCAGGTTGAAGTGTCACCGTTTTCTCCACCCTCATTCGCCGGGCGTCGATGATGCTGATGCTGTCCTGAGCGGCGTTCGAGACGTAGATTCGTTTCCTGCCCGCCACCACTCCACCCGGACTGCTGCCTCCCACCGATTCATCGCCCACAGGCAGGCCAGTTCGCAGCTTTGCGGTCACTTGTGGCTGGTCCGGGTTCGAGACATCCAGGATCCAGAGCGAATTGGATGCCATTGTATTCGGATCCCCCAGTCCCGGCACGTGCTTGCCATTCACCATGCCGCCGGTGGCCGCAGCTTCCGAAGGAAATCCGAAAGCCGGGAAGTCAATCCCGGTATCGGCGGGATCTTTGGGGTCGTAGCCATCCACCAAGGAATAACGGAACATGCCGACATTCGTGACGTAAGCCTGGCGTCCGTCCGGCGAAAGCGCCAAAGCGAACGGCAGGCGGCCCACCGGAACACTGGCAGCGACTCGTTTCGACGTAGGATCCATCACCACCAGCCGGAAATGAGCGATGTCCAGCGCATAGAGAAATTTCCCATCCGGGGAGAGACGAATTTCGCCGGTCAGGCTATGCTCATAGCTCTTGCCTTGGAATTCACCGTTCAGGCTTAATGAGCCAAGTCTCTTATGTGCGGCCAAATCGAAAATGCCGACTTCCCCGTTGTTGCCCTCGGAGACGTAAAGCGTGCGGTTATCCGGCGCAATGGCCGCACCCAGATAGACGCTCTTCGGATCGTCATCGCCCGGCTTGAATCCCTGCGGAATCTGCGCCACTTCCGGCTTTCCGCTATCGAGGCGGGTGATGATGGAGATTGAAAACGGGGCCGTGCCGCTGTTGACTGTAACCACGGTCTTTCCATCGGCGCTCAGCGCCAGACCGTAAGGATGCGGAGCCACCGTCACTTGTGTGCCGCGCGGCGTGATCAGGCGGCCGTTCGGCAGGATGGTCTCACCCTTGCGTTCAATGTATGTGGGGCGGGCGACGGCAGGCGCGGCAAGCTCTGTCGTGGCTTTCTTGCTGTGCGTTCGGCCCGCCAATGGAGAGAGCGCAGCGGCAACAAACAACAAAGCCAGACCGTTGCGAATCCATGAGGATTCCTTGATTGTATTCATAGATCACCGGTTGAGTATCTGAGAATGCAAAGCGCAATCCTAGCACAACGGTGTAAACTATCAGTCCCCGGTCTATTAAATTACGCGCCGTTAACCCGGATTATTCACGAAGTTTTGCTTCAGGGCTGTCAGGGCACGGTGTTAACCGTGCCCTGGCAGTCCTCACATAGGGAAGTCCATGAATAATCCAGGTTAAGGTGAATACTGTTCAGATACTGGGATATCTCGTAGGGGCGACTCTTGTGGTCGCCCGAGGGCGGGCACAAGGCCCGCCCCTACAGCGCGTGGGAATCAGCCTCCAGCCAGAGGAACAGTCCTGTTCGCGCTGGCTGCTGAACGTTGACACGTGAGACCATATTTTCTTGTTTGCAATATTCGGAGGGAATGCATCAATGTCAAAAGGGTTTTGGAAATCTACTCTTGCCGCGAGCCTTCTGGCTTTTCCCTTGCTAACCAGTTCTTATGCACAACAGCCAGACGGCAGGTCACTCCAAGCCAGGATCCAGCGGGTGATATCCAGGCCCGAATTCCGCCACTCGGATTTCGGCATTGAGTTCTTTTCGCTCGATACGGGCCAACCCGTCTATTCGCTTCACGGCGACAAACTCTTCACGCCGGCATCCACCACCAAGCTGCTGACGGAGGGTACGGCCCTGGAGCTGCTCGGGCCGGACTATCGCTTTCACACTCGCATTTACCGCACCGGCCCAATCGACGCGGATGGGACCTTGCGCGGCGACCTGGTGCTGGTGGCAAGCGGCGATCCGAATATTTCCGGGCGCATCCGTCCCGATGGCACCCTGGCGTTTGAGAACACCGACCATTGCTACGGCGGCAGCTTTGACACACGCGCCGTTCCCGGCGATCCGCTGCTCGTGATCCGCGAGCTTGCCCGCCAGGTGGCAGCCCACGGCGTCAAGCGGATTAATGGCAACGTCCTGGTCGATGTTTCGCTATTCCCCGAAGGCGAACATGAGCTTGGTACCGGGACCGTGATTTCCCCCATCGTCGTGAATGACAACATCGTGGACGTCACGGCCACTGCGGGCAATGCGCCCGGCGCACCCGTCACCTTGAAGGTTTCGCCACAGACCCGCTACGTCCAATTCATCAATCATGGCACCACCGGTCCTGCCAATTCCGATCCGAACCTCAACTGGGCTTCTGACGTCACTAATCCGGACGGCACGCACACCGTAACCGTTACTGGAACGGTGCCGGCCGGAAAACCTTCCGCCCTTTTTGCTTATGCTGTTCCTGAGCCCAGACACTTTGCGCAAATGGTCCTGGCCCAGGCGCTCCATGAAGTTGGCAGCACAATTGTCTCGCCCGTGGCTAATGCCAAGCCCGATTTCAAGGCTCTCGCCGCCTCATATGTTCCGGCGAACCTCGTGGCGGAGCACGTCTCGCCGCCACTTTCCGAGGAAGTTAAGGTGACGCTGAAGGTGAGCCAGAACTTGCACGCCAGCGTCATGCCTTACATCCTGGGCGCCGTGCTCGGCAAGGACCACGTGACCAGCGTCCAGACCGGATTTGACCTGGAACGTAAATTTTTGTTGCGCGCCGGGCTTGATCTGAGAGGCGCTTCGCAGGGCGACGGCGCAGGCGGAGCACAATCCGCCTTCTTCACTCCGGACTTCATGGTCCACTACTTAGCCAGCATGCGCCACCGGAACTATTTCCCCGCATTCTTCAAAGCGCTACCGGTCCTCGGCCGCGATGGAACACTTTTTAACGTTCAAACGGGATCGCCCGCGGCCGGCAAGGTCCACGCCAAAACCGGCACCTTCGACGCCACCGATCTTCTCAACCGCGATGATATGGTCACTGGCAAAGGTCTCGCGGGGTATCTCACTACACCGGACGGCCGCCACCTGGCCTTTGCCATCTATGCCAATCGCGTCGCGGTGCCGTTGACCGACGATTGGATCACGAAAATCGTTGGACAGGCCTTGGGGGAAATTGCCGTGGCCGGGTATGTGGCGCCCGCCAAGCCTAGACGCGAGTACGATGTGCTGATCAAAAACGGCCACATCATCGATGGCACGGGCAATCCGTGGTATGCCAGGGACGTCGCCATTCAGGGTGATCGCATTGTGGCGATGGGGAAGCTCACGGGCGCGAAGGCTTGGCGGGTGGTTGACGCAAAGGGCCTGGTGGTGGCGCCCGGGTTTATTGACATGCTGGGCCAGTCCGAATTCTCCTTGCTGATTGATAACCGCTCGCTCAGCAAGCTGGCCCAGGGAATCACTTCGGAAATCACCGGCGAGGGCGGCTCCATTGCTCCGCAGGATAACTTGACGCTGGCGCCGCTCAAGCCTTTTCTTGACCACTACCAGCTCACCGTGGATTGGACGACGCTCAGCGGTTACTACCATCGCCTCGAAAGGCAGGGGACGCCGCTGAATATTGGGACCTATGTGGGAGCCGCACAGGTGCGCGAGGCGGTGATTGGCGAGGCGGACCGCGCCCCCACTGCGGACGAGCTCAGGCGCATGGAAGGCCTGGTGGCCCAGGCCATGCAGCAGGGCGCGCTCGGTATTTCCACCGCGCTCATTTATCCGCCCGGCCATTACGCCAAGACGGATGAGCTGATTGCGCTGGCTAAGATCGCTGCCACCTACGGCGGCATTTACGCCACTCACATGCGCAGCGAAGGAGCTTCCGAAAATGCCGCAGTGGATGAAGCTTTCCGCATCGGCCGCCAAGCTCAGATTCCCGTTGAAATCTTCCACCTTAAGGTGAGTGGTAAACCGCGCTGGGGAAACATGCCGAAACTTATCGCCAGGATTCAAGCCGCCCGCGATTCCGGCCTCGATGTTACGGCGGACATGTACCCTTACCTTGCCGGAGCTACAAGTCTGGCCTCCAGCCTGCCGCCCTGGGTGGCAAACGGCGGACCCGCCAAGCTCCTCGCTCGCCTGCATGATCCAGCCGTGCGGTGGCGCATCCGCCAGGAAATCGCTCAAGACCACCCCGATTGGGAGAACCTCTATTTCGATAGCGGCGGCGCCTCCGGCGTCATGATCTCCTCCGTGATGAATCCGGACCTGAAAAAATACGAGGGCAAGACCGTGGCCCAGGTCGCGCAAATGGAGCATAAAGACCCTCTCACGGCGCTGTTTGACTTCATTGTTGCGGATAAAGCCCAAACCGAGGCTCTCTATTTCATGGCCAGCGAAAAAGATCTGGAGTACGGACTGAAGCAGCCCTGGACCAGCATCGGCCTGGATGACAATGAAAGCTCGATGGATGGCGTGCTCTACTCTCCGCACGATCATCCCAGGGGATGGGGCTCCATGCCGCGCTTTTTGGGCTATTACGTACGGGATCGGCACCTGATGCCTCTCGAAGAAGCCATCCGCAAGATCACCAGTATGCCTGCCAACCGCGAGCACCTGGCGGGTCGCGGACTGCTCAAGCCGGGATATTTCGCCGATATCACCATCTTTGATCCTGCCACCATCAAAGACACCGGCACTTACCTCCATCCCGTAAGCCTGCCGGTGGGCGTGGATTACGTCTTCGTGAACGGCCAGCTCGAATTCGACCACGGCAAGCTGACCGGGACGACAGCCGGAATGCCGTTGCGCGGCCAAGGATGGCGAAAGGGTGATGCCTCAGCCCTACCGTAGAGGGAGGCGAAGATGGCTCTTTAGCCCCAATACTATTCGGATAAGGGGACATCTTGTAGGGTCGACCTTTGTGGTCGCCCACGGGCGGGGGTACTAGGGCCGCCCCTACAGGGCGCGTGGAAATCGGGTTCCGAGGACCGTCCCCATTGACTCTCAAGCATCGAATTTGAAGGAACGAAGCTAGAATGTATATGAAAATAAAGGATCGGGGTTTTACCAAGACGTACCACTACCCACTCTTGGCATCGTAGGCCCCATAGCGAGACGCGTTAGGGAAGGAACAGAAGAGCCATTGAGCAGAACCAGATTTCACGTGAAACTCATGTGGTGGCAAGCACGGCGGCTGTTTCATTTTCTTGTCGGCCTTGCTTTTCTCGGTCTCGCCGGTTCATGTGTCATGGTCTCTCTGGAGGAGTGGAAGCATTATCTCGAAACACCGGCGGCGGGCCTCGGATGGTTCGCGGTACTTGTGGCTTTTGCGCTCCTGTTGGTTCTGCTGGCGCTTTATTCTTTCCTGAAGGCACGTAGCGTGCGTTGATCTGTAGGGGCGACCCTTGGGGCCGCCCGAAGTTCATGTCAGGGATTGACGTGTGGGGCCTTGTGGTCGCCCCGAGGGCAGGTACAAGACCTGTTCCACCATCGAACGAAGATTCTTATGGCGGATGACAGTCCCAAAGCCCGGCCGTCGCCCAAATTCACCACCTCTTCCGGCATCGAGGCAAAAACCCTTTACTCGCCGCCTGACCTTGAAGGATGGACGGAACGGGACGGCCTGGGACTTCCCGGCGAATTCCCCTTCACCCGCGGGATTCACCCGGATCAGTATCGCGGCAGGCTTTGGACCATGCGCCAGTATGCGGGCTTCGGTACGGCGGTGGAGTCCAATGCCCGTTACCGCTATCTGCTGGAACACGGTACCACCGGGCTTTCCGTGGCCTTTGACCTTCCCACGCAGATTGGACTTGATTCGGACCATCCGCTCGCCCAGGGCGAAGTGGGGCGCGCCGGAGTGGCCATTGACTCGCTTGAAGACATGGAAACACTCTTCGCGGGCATTCCGCTGGACCGTGTTTCCACGTCGATGACCATCAATTCCACCGCCATCATTTTGCTGGCGCTCTATTTTGCCGTGGCGGAAAAACAGGGTGTGAGCCTGGCGCAGCTTTCCGGCACTGTGCAGAACGACATTTTGAAGGAATACATTGCCCGCGGCACTTACATCTATCCGCTCCAGCCGGCCTTGCGTTTGGTCACGGACATCTTCGAGTTTTGCCGCGATCATGCCCCCGAGTGGAACACCATTTCGGTCAGTGGCTACCACATTCGCGAAGCCGGTTCCACTGCCGTTCAGGAGATTGCCTTCACCGTTGCGAACGCCATCACTTATCTCGATGCAGCCCGCGCCCGGGGCCTCGACGTGGATGAAATCGCGCCGCGCCTTTCCTTTTTCCTGAATGCCCACAACGATTTTCTGGAGGAAATCGCCAAGTTTCGCGCCGCCCGCCGCCTATGGGCTCACGTGGCACGCGAGCGGTTCCAGGCACGAAATCCCCGCTCCTGGGTCTTCCGCTTCCACACCCAAACGGGGGGCAGCACGCTCACCGCGCAGCAGCCGGACGTGAACATCGTGCGCGTTACGCTGCAGGCGCTGGCGGCAGTGCTGGGCGGGACGCAATCGCTCCACACCAATTCAAGAGATGAAGCCCTGGCGCTTCCCACTGAAGCTTCCGCCCTCATCGCCTTGCGCACCCAGCAGATCATCGCCTGCGAAAGCGGCGTGGCGAACACTGTCGATCCGGTAGGAGGTTCCTACTTCATCGAATCGCTGACCAACAAGATTGAAGAAGGCGCGCGCGATTATATCCGCCGCATCGACGCAATGGGCGGCGTTCCCCGCGCCATCGAATCCGGCTTCATGCAGCGGGAGATTCAGCAGGCGGCCTATGAGTATCAAAGGGCTGTGGAATGCGGCGAAAAAGTTATTGTGGGCATCAACCGCTACGCTTCGGACGAGTTGGCCTCACCGCCCATCCTGCGCATTGATCCAGAAATCGAACGCACCCAGGCGGAGTGCGTGCGCCGCTTGCGGGCGCGTCGCGACTCAGCCGCCGTCCAGTCCGCTCTCAGCCTGGTTGAAGCCGTGGCCCGGACCCAAGCCAACCTGATGCCCGCCATTCTCACCGCTGTGAAAGCTTATGCTACGGTGGGTGAAATTGCCTCAGCCCTGCGCAAGGTTTTTGGTGAGTATCAGGAATCGGTGGTAGTTTGACGGCCTATCCTGCATTTGCTATGGTTTGCACATGACGAAAGCCAAACTGCTTGCCTTTCTACTTTGTGAAAAGGCAACCCGAGGCCCGGACGACAAGGTGACGGTACATGACATTTTCGACAAAATTGTCCTGCCGCAAATCCCGGTTCCTCATGGAAAGGACACCATTTTCTTTGTTTACTATAAAGTTGAGGTGCTAGAGCCCTGTGTTATTTCATTGCGCGCTATCGATCCGCAAGGGAACGAAGTGCAAGGCGGGACATGGAGTGACTCAATTGAGCAAGTAGGCCTCATGCAGTCTTTATGGGCACTTGCCTATTCTCTCTTCAAGACGCCCGGAAACTACACGCTCGAGTTGACTCAAAGCGGCGACATTAAGCCCCACGACGCCACGCGGCGAATCCCCGGTTCTAACCAACCCGGATTCGATCGAGGAAGCCAAGGTACAAGCTGCCAAATCCTGGCGACCACACAGCTCGTCCTTGAGCAGCAGGGAGGGTAAATTGACATGAGCACGCAGTCCCTGGCTCCTCTACACCCCAATGCTTACGAGGCTTTCAAGGCTCTGCCGGACGCCTCCTCGCTGCCAGGCAACGGGTGGCCGGCCGGAGAGAGCAGCCACGACTTACCTCAGCGGGGCGAGAAGACCAAGGCAGTGATGGGTGAGTTTGTTGAAATGCTTAAAGACAATGCCAAGGTTTGGGCAGTCTGCGCGACGGCAGATCCAGATGGAATCAACGTTTGGACTTACATTGATTCCCCAGACCGTATAGACCAGATCCCTATATACAGGGCACAGTGGCGGCTGATGATGGGGCATCCGGAAACCTCGTTCGGTTTCAATACGGCGGAAGTCCCAGCTGGTGGCGAAGAGTTTAACGAAGATGATCTTGACTTTCTCTATAGGCGTTGACCATGGCTACACCTGCAGAGCATCGAGCCAAGGCACTCCACAATGAAAAGCTTCTCAACGAGTATGCGCTGGCTGAGGGCGAGTTTGCAGGCTGGGCGATTACAGTCTTGTACTATTGCGCAGTGCACTTGCTGCGAGCGCTGGCCGCGCAGGAAGGCTTTCAGATTAAACGGTATAAAGGAAAGGATAGCGAGGAGGAGGCCTGGAAGTCCGTCCCACAACTAAAGCATGCCTCAGTTGCGTATGATTGCTACAACATTCTAACGACCGCTTCTCGGAGCGCACGGTACGAGATGAAGGGTTATTCTGCCCTGGACTATAAGAATTTGAGGCAGAATTTTTACGAGCCATTCAGGTCATTCGTGACGTCTCATCTCCACCCCTGATGTGATCGTGGTGAGAGCCATTCGAGCATTTCTTGATATCGAATCCACTGCGGAGGTTTTCCCTTGGCCACCCTGCAATTTCTGGGCGCAACCGGCACGGTAACCGGCTCAAAGTACCTGCTGGAAGCGGGTGGCGAGCGGTTGATGATTGATTGCGGCCTCTTCCAGGGCCTGAAGGAATTACGCTTGCGCAACTGGAACCCGCTGCCCATTTCGCCTTCGAGCGTTCATTATGTGGCGCTCACCCACGCTCATCTCGATCACACCGGTTACGTTCCGAAGTTCGTGAAGGATGGTTTTCGCGGGCCAGTGCTGGCCACGCCGGCCACGATCGACTTGGCGGGCCTTGTCCTGCCGGACTCCGGACACCTGCAGGAAGAGGATGCGGCCTACGCCAACCGCAAGGGATTCAGCAAGCATGCACCCGCCTTACCTCTTTACACCCATGACGACGCCATGAAATCGCTCGAATCCTTCCGCGCCTTGAATGGACCGGGCCCGTTTGAAATTTCGCCGCATTTCTCGTTGCGCTATTTTCGCGCCGGGCACATCCTGGGCGCGCGCATGATTGAGGTCACGGTCCGGGAAAACAATATCACGCGCACGGTGCTCTTCTCGGGCGACATCGGCCGCACCCATCAACTGATCATTCGCGAGCCCGTGGCGCCGGACTCGAAACCTGACTACTTGCTGTGCGAATCCACCTACGGCGACCGCCTTCATCCTGATGACGATTATCGCTCGAGGCTGGCTGCGATCGTGGAAAGCACTGCGGCACGCGGCGGCTCCGTGATCATTCCGGCTTTCGCCATTGGCCGCACGCAGGAGCTGCTATTTCTCTTCCGCGAGCTGATCCAGCAGGGCAAAATGCATGAACTGCCCATCCACGTGGATAGCCCCATGGCGATTGACGCCACGGATCTTTACCGCCGTCATCACGAGGACCATAACCTGGCGGCCGAAGACCTCGAGCGCAACGGCTTGCGCCTTTTCTCGCAGCCCTACGTCCATTTTGACCGCACCGTGGAGCAGTCCAAGGCGCTGAATGACACCCGTTTCCCCACCATCATCATCTCTGCAAGCGGCATGGCCAGTGGCGGCCGCGTCGTCCATCACCTGGCGCGTTGCCTGCCGGATCATCGCAATACCATACTGTTGGTGGGATTCCAAGCCGCCGGAACGCGCGGCCATACCATCCAATCCGGGGCGAAGGAAGTGAAAATGCTCGGCCAGATGGTTCCCATCCGCGCCCGCGTCGAGACCATGGACAACCTGAGCGGGCACGCGGACTACGGAGAAATTCTGCGCCTGCTGGGAGCTTTCAAGAAAGCGCCGCAAACCACCTTCATGGTTCACGGCGAACCCAAAGCCGCGGAGTCTTTGAAGGAAAAGATTGCCGCGCAATTGGGTTGGAACGTGCGGATTCCGCAGTATCTGGAGAAGGTGACGTTGTGAGGTCTGCTATTGGGGCCGAGTGCCACAATCCGTTTCATGGCCTCTATTGCCGCGACCCAATCGGTGCACCGTAGTGCCGAATGTTTGTGGCAATTCGGGGGCGAAGCTAGCGTGACCGATCCGCTAATTTTTTAACTATTCTGTTCGCGTGTATTTGATGGGGGCCAAAAATTACCTCCATCGGCGGTAATCACACTGAACGGGCTACTCCGGGCTGCTCCCTTGCCTCAAGAGGTTTTCACCACATGCTATGTGCGTACTTGGACGAGAGCGGCGGAGCGGATACCGCGGTTCTAGCGGTTGCAGGCTATGTGTCCACTGCTGCACAATGGAGGATGTTCGCTCGCGACTGGAGCACAGTTCTGAACTCTCATGGGATTAAGACTTTTCATGCCTCTGAGTGCGAGGCCTTCAGGGGCGAATTTACGGGGTGGACTGAGGTTCAAAGAGATATGTTCAAGCGAAGCTTGGCGAGCGTTATCCGTGAGAGGACGATCTATTGGGTATCGCACGCCGTACCGGTACAGGTTTACTCATCCGTCGCGAATGATACGGTTGGAAGAGCTAAAATGGGAAGTCCATACGGGTTCTGCTGCCAGCAGTGCATCACCGGCATCTCAGAGTGGGCCAAAAGGCATTGGAGAAAGGATGAGGTTGATCTTTTCTTTGACCAAGGCAACAAGTTCTATAACGACACTTCGGAGCTTTACCGCCAAGCATCGCAGGATGAACGTGGACGCCGAAAGTGGAGGATACTCGATATCCACTTCGGGGATAGGCGAAGTCTGCTTCCGCTACAGGCGGCCGATTACCTAGCCTACGAGATTTTCAAACACCACTCAAACGAGGCCGAGGGTCAATTCCGACCCGAGAGAAAGTCCTTCACAGCTTTGCTGCACGGCAAATATGAGGGCAGATTTTACGATGCAAAATCACTTCAAAAATGGAAGGCTTTGCTTGCCGCCTCAGTTCCGTCAAGACACTCATCAACGGGTCCTAACCGTCGGGGGATAACGTAAAGCCGGTCTCTCCCGATGCAGCCGGTGGCTTTTGATGACTAGGTCACTTGCGAGCCGCAATGCTGCAAGACGTGTTCTCATTGACCACCCGCGACAATGCTTGACGCTAACTTATCCCGATCCCCGCTCGGTCCATTTAGTTCTTAGCCGCCGCGGCGGCATGTTTCCCGCCGGCCTTGATGGCTGTCGGCCCCGCAAAAACCGCCGAAGCGCCCAAGTCTTCCTCGATGCGCAGCAACTGGTTGTATTTGGCAATGCGGTCGGTGCGGCTGGCCGAGCCGGTCTTGATCTGCCCGGTGGCGAGGCCCACGGCGAAGTCGGCAATGAAAGCGTCTTCGGTTTCACCCGACCGGTGCGAGACCACCGCGGTGTAGCCGCTGCGATGGGCAAGGTCAATGGCGGCGATGGTTTCCGTGACCGTGCCGATCTGGTTCAGCTTGATCAGGATGGAGTTGGCAACACCCTCTTCAATGCCGCGCTGGAGCCGTTCGGTGTTGGTGACGAACAGATCATCGCCCACCAATTGCACCTTGCTGCCCAATGCGGAAGTGAGTTCGGCCCAACCTTCCCAGTCATCCTGGGCAAGGCCATCTTCCAGGCTGACGATGGGATACTGGCGCACCCAATCGGCGTAAAGCTTCACCATGTCGCTGGCGCTCTTCTTGGACTTATCGGACTTGAAGAAGACATAGCGGCCGTTTTCGTAGAGCTCGCTCGCCGCCGGATCAAGCGCGATGGCAATGTCTTCGCCCGGCGAGTAACCCGCTTTCTCGATGGCTTCGAGGATCAGTTCGATGGCTTCGACGTTCGATTTCAGGCTTGGGGCGAAGCCGCCCTCGTCGCCCACCGTGGTGCTGTAGCCTTTCTGCTTCAGCACCTGCTTCAAGGTGTGGAAAGTCTCAACACCCGTGCGCAAGGCATCCGAAAAGTGCTCCGCTCCCAACGGCATAATCATGAATTCCTGGAAGTCCACGGTGTTGTCGGCGTGGACGCCGCCGTTCAGGATGTTCATCATAGGAACCGGAAGCAGATGGGCCTGAAGGCCGCCCAGATAGCGGTAAAGAGGAACGTTTCCCGACCGCGCCGCAGCGCGGCAGACGGCCATGGACACGGCGAGGATGGCGTTCGCGCCCAGCTTCCCTTTGTTGGGCGTGCCGTCCAGCTCAATCATCAGGTGATCGATGCCCGCCTGGTCATTCGCGTCATGCCCGCCCAGCTCACGCGCCAATACCGTATTCACATTTTCGACAGCATTCAGCACACCCTTGCCCAGGTAGCGCCTCTTGTCGCCATCGCGCAGCTCGATGGCTTCGTGCTCTCCGGTGGATGCTCCGGAGGGCACGTCAGCCCGGCCCACGGATCCATCGCGCAGCCTGACTTCCGCTTCCACGGTGGGATTGCCCCGCGAGTCCAGGATTTCACGCGCCGTAATCAGATCAATTTCCGCCACGATGGTCACTCCTTCCGGAAAAGTTCGAGTCAGGCATTTTACCACACCGCATCGGGCCGCTGCCTTGGCGAGGATAGAGCCGATAGAGCCTCTGCTTTATCCGATTGGAATTTGTACCAGCCCCGCGATGCTTGTATAATGCGCATATCGCCATGACAGAACCCAATCCAGCAGCTCAAGCCAAAGCCCACGTTCAGGAAAAACATCAGATCATGTCGGCGTCGGAAATTGACCGCACGCTGATGCGCCTGGCCCATGAAATTGTGGAACGGAACAACGGTGTTGAAGACGTCGTCTTTCTTGGCGTGCGGCGGCGCGGCGTGCCGCTGGCGGAAAGGCTGGCGAAGCGCATCGCGGAGATTGAAAAGGCCAGCCCGCCGGTGGCAACGCTGGACATTACGTTCTACCGCGACGATCTCTCCACCATCGATCAGAAGCCGGTGGTGCAGCACGCGCCCCTGCCGCTCGACATCGAAAACAAAACGGTAATCCTGGTGGATGATGTGCTCTACACCGGACGAACCACGCGAGCGGCGCTGGACGCCATGATTGACCACGGCCGCCCCCGCCGCGTCGAGCTGGTGGTGCTGATCGACCGTGGCCACCGCGAGCTGCCGATTCAAGCCAATTACGTGGGCCGCACCGTGCAGACCGCAGACCACGAAGTGATTGAGGTGCGCTTGCGGGAGATTGATTCCGAAGAGCGCGTGATGTTGTGTGAAAGGGTTTCGGGCTGATTCCAAGGCGTAGGGGCGACCCTCGTGGTCGCCCGGAGGTCGGGCACAAGGCCCGCCACTACGAAGTGCAGTTAAGTTCGCGGAGACAAGCTTCGCGCTCCCTTCTCAGGTTCCCGCTTGTCCCCGCCAATGCTCAGGGAGGACTGCCATGAGAATTGATCGTTCTCTGTTTTTCCGGGCTGCGCTGCCAATGCTGGTGGCCTTGGCCATTGGGCCGGCTCCGGGCGTGGCACACTTGTCACAAAACCCGAATCCGCCGGAGATCGTGATTCCTAAGCCACCACCCTTGCCCGGTGACTTTACGGATCAGCGTCCGAAAAATCAAGGCCCGAAAGCGCCACAGTTCGACCCGGCGAAGGCTCGGAAGGACGCTCAACAACTTGCAACCCTCGCGCAGAAGGTCCCGTCTCAGGTGGATCAGCTTTCAAAAAGCCAATTGCCCAAGGACCTCTTGCAGAACCTCAAGCAGATTCAGAAGCTGGCCAAGCGCCTGCGGTCGGAGATTCCACACTAGGCACGTAGGGGCGGGCCTCGTGCCTGCCCGATTGGGAATTGATCCGTATTACGGGCGCCCACCAGGGGCGCCCCTACACCGTCATCAGGCAGGATGTGCCGCCACAAATTACCCCGTGCAAAGACTGATCTCAAAGCTTGCCTTATTGTGTTTCATCCTACCCGGCCATTCGGGAATTCTGAATGCCGGGCCGGACCCTCGTCCTCAGACGGCGCGCACTCCCGTCATCCTGATCACCATTGATACGCTGCGCGCGGACCGCCTTGGCTGCTACGGAGCGAAGAGCGTCAGCACGCCGGCCATGGATCAATTGGCTGCGGACGGGGTTCGGTTCTCCGATGCGCTCTCCCAAGTCCCGATCACCCTGCCTTCCCACGCCGTGATCCTCACCGGAACTTATCCCATGTATAACGGCGTCCGGGACTTCACCAGCACCGGACTCCCCGCGAACATTGGAATGATTTCCGAGGCTTTCCACCGGCACGGCTACCTGACCGCGGCATTTGTCAGCGCCTTCGTGCTGGATCGCACCTGGGGATTCGACCGGGGCTTTGACACCTACGACGATCAGTTTGAAGCCCGGCAATACGAGACGCGAAACCCCGGGGAGATCCGGCGTCCAGGCAACGTGACGGTGGACCATGTTCTGGCCTGGCTCAAGACTCACAGCGAAGCGGCTTCGGGCAAGCCGTTCTTCATCTGGGTGCACCTTTACGATCCCCACAGCCCCTACGACCCGCCAGAACCTTTTCATAGCCGCTACGCCGGGCGCCTTTATGACGGCGAAGTGGCTTATACGGATAGCCAACTGGCCCGCTTGTTCGGTTTCCTCAAGAAGCAGGGACTCTATGATCGCGCTCTGATCGTCCTCCTCAGCGATCACGGCGAGTCGCTCGGCGAGCATGGCGAAGCAGAGCACGGCTTCTTCATTTACAACTCGACGCTGCACGTCCCCCTCATTTTCAAATTGCCGGACGCGGTTGAGCAAGGCCGTGTGATCAACGCTCCGGTGGGGACGGTGGACGTCTCCCCAACCTTGCTCGATCTTCTGCACATGCAGGATCCCATCAGCCGCCAGTTCCAGGGAATAAGCCTGGCTTCAGCGATTCTCGGCAAAGGCACGGAACCCGCCATTCCGGTTTATTCGGAGACTTACTATCCCTTCGATTCGTTCGGATGGAGCCCTTTGCGCTCCGTTTCAAACGGCGCTTCCGAATTCATCCAGGCACCGCGCCCGGAACTTTACGATCTGCGCCGGGACCCCGGCGAAAATCACAACATGGCTGTAACCAAAAGCGCTGAGGCCGCGGGGCTGCATTCGCAACTGCAAGGAGTGGAACGGCGCTATTCAAGATCAGCACCCAACACGGTGTCTGCGGGACCGGCTCTTTCTGAAGCAACGGTGGAGAAGTTGAAATCGCTGGGGTATCTGGCGTACTCGGCCCCGGCCCCGGTTTCGCCCTCCGGCAAACTGGCTGACCCCAAGGATAAAATCCGTGTTTATAACCTTATTCTGCGTGCCGAGGATCTTTCCAGCGCGCGGCGCTACGCCCAATCCAATGAACTCCTGGACAAGATCAGCGCGCAGGATTCCAATCTTTATCTGGTCCCATTTATGCGCGCCGAAAATGCCATGCAGATGAAGGACTGGCCCGCCGCCGAAAAGGAATTTCTGGCTTGCCTGCACATCAACCCAAATTTTCAGCAGGCCATCATGGGGCTGGGCCGGAGTTACTTGAATTCCGGCGACGCTTTCAGGGCAAACCCCTGGTTTGAGCTTGCGGTTCACAACAATCCCAGGGATTTCCTGGCGTATTATGCTTTGGGATTGGTGGCGCTTGCCGGACGCGATGCCGGCAGCGCGCGCGGGGCCTTCGCGAGGTCCGTCGAAATCAAGCCGGACTACGCTCCTTCGCAAAAAGAGTTGGGAGTCTTGCTGGTGGAAATGCGGAGTTATTCGGAAGCCCTCAAACCCCTTGAGGAAGCGGAATCGCTGGGGCTACAGGATGCTGAGCTCTGCAATTACCTGGGCATTGCGCTGGAGAATACGAACCATTTGAAGGAAGCGGTTCAAAGGTTTAACAAATCCCTCCGCCTCAGACCCGCTTACACAGCCGCACGCCTCAATCTGGCTTTTGCCTATCTCAAGATGGGGGATACCGCAGCGGCCAGGCGGGAGTTTGGCCAAGTCTGTCAGCAGGACGCAAGGTTATGCGCTCAGTACCGCAGCTGCTTCCCGTAGGGGCGGGGCTTGTCCCCGCCCGGTTGTGATGTTCCTGTTCATAGCGGGCGGCCACAAGGGTCGCCCCTACAAAAACGCGGGCACGTGCCCTTACGATTGATCCCATGGTACAGCGCGGCCGGTTTCGTCAACAACCAAAACTGTTTGCTCCAGGTTGTACCGGTCAGTGGTCCATAACAAAGGGTTCAGCCGGATGTATTCCCCGATTTTACCCAATTCATCCTGATTCCGTATCACATAACTCATAATAGTTTCTTTGCCAGAAGGATTTCTTGAACCTCGGCAATCCATCATGCTCAACACTGAATATATACTCTCGAGTGGTGATGGACTTAACCGCGCCGATGATAGACCCCAACGTCGGCGCGATCCTCGTGGTCGCCCGGAACGTAGGGGCACCCCTTGTGGGTGCCCGATATGGATGATTCCGTGCATATGGTTGGGCATTATGACGTGCTCATCGAGCCGCGCTGCGGGAAACCGGATCGGAATCTCCCGCCACGCGGCATCCACCATCCTCCCTGCATCGTTCAACTGCATTTGACCATCAACAACATCGCCCAATAGGCATTGCTGGTCTTGAATGCGGATTGTCACATAATACGCTCCCGGCCATGAATAGTCGTACTCGCGCCAGCGGATCGATCGTCGATAAGGAAGGTCGGATTTCGTATCCATGCGTAGGGGCGACCTTGGTGGTCGCCCTCCTTCTAACGGCATTCTATTACGGGCACCCACAAGGGGTGCCCCTACGCCCGCCCGGTTTGGGCGTTGCACATGACAGCGGGCATCCACAAGGGGTGCCCCTACGTCCGCCACGGGGTAGGACAAACAAAAAAGGGGATGGCCGAAGCCATCCCCTTTTTGTCCACAGCCAAACGAGCCACAACCGGTTAGAAGAAGAGTTTCAGACCGAACTGGATTTCCCGAGGGTCGAGCGCCTCACTCGCCAGCCCAAAGCTGGCCGAGGTAAGAAGCGCATTGGGCGGATTCAGGTTGGTCCGGTTAAGCAGGTTGAAGAACTCGGCCCGGAACTGCATGTTGAAGCGCTCGTTGATCGGAATCTGCTTGAACAACGAGAAGTCGGTTTCAGCAATACCCGGTCCACGGAAGGTATTGCGGCCCAGGTTGCCATCCGTTCCGGGTGTTGGAATCGGGAAGGCTCCCAAGCAACCACTGGCGCCGGTGCAGGTGGCGCCCGCGAAGGCCGGACCAATGGTCTGCATCAGGCTCATGCCATTCGGCCCTGATCCCGCCTCGAAGGCATAGGGACTGAAGGACATGCTGTTGCCGAAGGCAGGCGCATTGGGGCGATCGCCGCGGATTCCATCGCCGTTGAAGTCACGATGCGCGGCCACAGTGAAGGGGAAACCGGATTGAAGCGTAATAATCGAGTTGGCGCTCCAGCCTCCTGCCACACGCCCGACGAATCCGTGTTGCGCCTTCATCCAGGGCAAATCCCACATGACCTCTGACACCCATTTGTGGGGGGAATCAAACAGCGAATTGCCGTACTCCAAAAACACCTTGTTGGGATCGTAAGAATAGCCCGCCTCACCGGCTGAATTGGAATCGGTTGCCGAGCCGCTGCCGGATAGGGCGTGCCATGTGGAGCGGTAATCCAGAGAATGGCTATAGGTGTAGTTGGAATTGAACGTCAGGCCATGAGCGGCTCTGCGGTTCACCTGGATTTGCAGAGCGTTATAGTTGGAGTTCACTGAGGTGTCCCAACTCCGCATCACCCCAAAACAGGGATTCAAGAGCCCGGTGGGGGCGGTCAGACCGCCTCCGACCAGCGCGCCGGTGCAGGGATTGGTAATCGGTGTTATGGCCGTTGCTTGCATTCCCCCGACCACGCGGTTGGGGTCCTCTGCCCAGAAGAGGTGCCGTCCCCATGTGCCCACGTAGTCTACCTCCAGGACTGTCGAGGGATTTAACTCACGCTGGATGCCGAAAAAGGCATTCTCGTAATATGGCAGCGTGTAATTGGGATTAGGAATGCCGGTGAGGGCAGCCAGGTTGGAATTGCCGGGGTACCAGCCCATGATGTTGCCGGCGAAGCCAAGCCCTCCCGGGCCGTTGCCGATAGCGCCAGGCTGGGTGGGAGAGCCGGAGAAAGTTGCGGCAATTCCCGTGGCGGGAAGTCCGTTGGCCAAGGTCGGGCCGAAGGTGGGCATGCCGGCAAGCCCGCAAATCGGGCAAGCTTCGTTAAAGGAATAGTATGGGAGGTTCCAGCGGGAGTTGGAGAGGGCGTTGTAAAAGCTCTCCTCATACTGCAAGGAGAAACCACCACGGATGGACATCTTGCCTTTTCCCGTGGGATCCCAGGCAAATCCAATGCGAGGCTCGAAATTGGTGAGCCGGTCCTTGAACAGGCTGGCGGCGGAAGTGAATCCGCCGTTGGGCGTATTGGTGTCCCCCGCCGGTGCCAGGCACTTGCCGGAAAGGAACGTCTGGCAGTTGACCTGCGCCATATTAAAGTAATTCGAAAATTGGGTGGCCTTCCCGTACTTTTCAGTGCTGGGACTGAAATAATCCCAACGCACGCCGAGGTTGAGGGTCAGGTTTTTCTTAGCCTTCCAATCATCCTGCAGGAACGCAGCGACATCCGTATTCCGGAAGGCACGGATGTTGGTGTCGAGATGGGAAGGCGTTGACGTACCCAACTCAGGATTGACGCCCGCAGCCTCGATATAGGGCAGGCCAGCCGCAAAGAACATGGGGTCGAAGAAATAGTAACTGGGCCGGCCCACATCAAATTGGCTGTTTTCATAGTTCCTGCGGCCTTCGAAGCCAATCTTTAGGGAGTGATTACCTTTGATGGTGGCCACCATGTCCCTAAAGTCAAAGATGTCCTCAATGAAGTATTGAGGGTAGCCATTGTAAGCGCCGAACTGCGCATTGCCGGAGTCGAAGCCGATGTCCGGCACGCCGTATTGCGGCAGGCTGACTTGGGTCGTCGCCTGGCTTCTGACGTAGCCGGCATGGAATTCGTTCACGGTATTGCCGGAAAAGTTGTGAACAAAGCCAAACGCTGCGCCGGGGAAAGAAGCCGAGAAAGGCGTGGTGAAGCCCCGAATTCCGGTGGTGGGGCTGCTGTTGGGGTCCTTCTGCATGAAATAATAGAAGCGGCCAAAAAGACGGTTCCGATCCCCCTGGTAATCCATCCGGCCCGTGAATTGGTCGCCATTGTAAAATACGCCCTGCGTACGGGTGGCATTTTGGCCGTTCACGAGGCCTTGCATAATGCCGTTCGGGCCAAGCGCGCCAGCTTGCACGCCCGGCGCCGTCATTCCCGCGCAGCCGGGCGTCCCTGCAATATTCTTCTGAATCTGGGCGTTTTCACCGTTGCTCACTCCCACGATCGCCGCCATGGTGTTAGCCATGGTCTGAGCATTGCCCCACGCCGGGCCGCCCGAAAAAGCGGGAGTGCCGACGCCGAGAAATTGGTTCAAGAAGCATGGATCGGTGTAACCCATCACGGGGTCGCTCAGCATCGCCGTGCCGGCATACGGTGATCCAATTGGAGCGCCGATGTCGTTCACGATGGTTGCATTGGCCGCCTGGGAGACGGTCTGAAGTTGGGAAGTCGGGCTGAGGCCAGGGAAATTCTTGTAGAGAACACCCGCCGGCGAATTTGGGAACAGGCTTTCCACGGCGCTGCGGAATTGCGGACTTTCAAAGGTGAATTGGGAGGGAACACTCGTTCGGAAGCGCTCACCCTCGTAACCGGCAAAGAAGAACAGTTTATCCTTTTTGATCGGGCCGCCAATGGTGCCGCCGAATTGGTTTTGTTTCCACGGACTCACGGTTGCGCCGGAGAAGAAATTCCGGGAGTTCAACGCATCGTTGCGCATGAACTCCCACAGGTCACCATGAAACTGATTGGTGCCGGACTTGATGCTGACATCGGTCATGGACCCGGCGCTGGAGCCATACTCGGCCGAGAAGTCGTTGGTCATGATGCGGAATTCCTGCACGAAGTCGGGCGCGGGCTGAGCAAGCGAACCGCCGCTAAGGTCCTTATTGGGCACGCCGTCCAGCAGGAAGCCGTTGAAGTTGGCCCGAGTGCCATTAATGTTGACGCTGTCACCCCCCTCAAAGTCAACTTGCCCGGAATTTACAGCTCCCGGAACCAGTTTCATGAGCTGGTAAATGTCGCGGCCATTCAGGGCCAAATTCGCGACCTCGGAGCCGCTGACCAGGGTTGAAAGGTGGCCCTCCTCGGTGTTCACCATCGGCGCCGCCGATTCCACCGTCACCGTCTGGGTTTCCGCGCCCACTTTCAGGGTGACGTTCAGCCCGAATACGCGGTCTGCAGAGAGGATATTGTTGTTGCTAAGGTAAGCCTCAAAGCCTTGTGCCACCACCTTCACGGTGTAGGTACCGGGAATCAAGGACCGGAAGTAGTACACGCCCGACGAATTGGTAGGTTGCGTGAAGGTGACTCCTGTGGCCTGATTGGTTACAGTCACGGTCGCGCCAGGAACCACGGCGCCGCTGGGATCGCTCACCACGCCCGTAATGGAACTGGTGGCTTGACCAAGAGCTATTCCGGCCGAAAGCAAGCCGATAAAGCCAAGTCCAATAATGAATTGCAGAATCCTGTGAGTCCGATCATACTTCATGTTCCTTACCTCCTCCGGTAAAGGCAGATCGCGCCGCTTGTAATGCCCAAATTGAATTTCCTAAGTGTGACTGACCTCCGCGCCAACCCCTCCCCACGAAATGAACCGCGAATCACGAAGAGATTTCGTGACTCAGGTCTGAGTAGTGCGTGAGCCTTTCACGTGCCCACAAGGCTCGGCCCCCTAACTTTTCCTGGCTAACACTTTGACTAGATGCAGCGAATTTACACAACTGCCATATTCGTGTCAAGCAAAATCGTTGCCAATCCAAATCTGAGTACTACTGCTCATTCTAATAACTTTATGTTAGTCTCGTGAACAATATGAACCAGCACCCAAATCAAATTCCGTTTTCTCATATTCCAAATATGGTAGGTTTGAGTCAAGTAAAACAAATTGATGGTAGCTATCCATAGGGGCGGCCCTGTCCTTCCGCTTAGTCCCCGCAAAGTCAAAGGGGTGGCACAGAATCTGCTTGGAGTCGCCGTCATGCTTGTTTAGAATGTGAATGTTGACCGATGCTCCCAAACGCGGGCCTTGTCCCCAAGATGGACTCCTGGCGGCGGGTCTCGAATGGATGGGTAAGGACTAAAGAAATGAATTTCGAAGAAGCCGGCAAGGTGATTGACGTGGAACTCAAGAAGCTGGTCAATTATTTCGAGTCTCAGCTCAAGCCCTCAACCCGCCGTGACCTTGCCGAGGTGGTGCGAAAGGCCGCAAAGAATCTCGCGGATTTGGCGGAAAAAATCGACAAAGCCAACCCATAAGCGTGGAGCGAAGGTGACGCCTGCGACCGGGGCCGTGCACTCGACGATGAAAAAGGCCTTTGGCCCACTCCAGGGTTTTGTTCGGGCGGTCAGCAGAACGTTCCGGGTGGGATTGATCCTTGTCCTGCTGCTCTCCAGCGCCGCTTGCCTCCATCGTCACCATCACAAGACCACCCAGATTCCCACTCAACCGCCGCCGCCGGGAAATTACCCCGCACCCCAGCGACCGCCCCGCCCGCCCGGAGGAGTCATCGAGCAAGGGCAAGAAGGCATCGCCTCCTGGTATGGTCCCACCTTCAACGGAAAAGAGACCTCGAACGGCGAGATTTATAACATGTACGCCTTCACCGCCGCCCATCGCACGCTTCCATTCGGCGCCCGGGTGCGCGTTTACAATCTGGAAAACGGTGCTTCCGTCGACGTGCGCATTAACGATCGCGGCCCGTTTGTGGAGGGACGCATCATTGACCTTTCTTACTCCGCTGCCCAATCCATCGGCATGTTAGGTCCCGGCACAACCCTGGTGCGGCTTCAAATCCTGAACCCGGCCATCGTCAACGGCCCGGAGGCGGTGCCCGGCATTTTCGCGGTGCAGGTGGGGGCGTTCAAAGACCCGGCCAATGCGGAGCGTCTGAGGGCCATGATTGAGCCGCGATTCTCTCCGGTCACCATCCAGAGCTACAACGGCGGGGCTGGTGTTTTCTATCGCGTTCGCGTCGGCCAGGTTGGGTCGGAGGACGCGGCCCTCGCCCTCGCCGCGCAACTGCGCCAGGCCAATCTCACCTCGGTTACATTTGTGGTCAGGCTGAATTGAGTTGTTGGCAGTCCAGCCATGGACCTCAAGCTGGATTATTCACGAGCTTCGTTGAGGGGACTGCGAAGACGCCGTTGAAACCCAATACTGTTCAGATAACGTAGGGGCGACCCTGGTGGTCGCCCGCCAACGGGCAAACTTCATCACGGTCGTCGGGCGGGCACAAGGCCCGCCCCCATCATCACAATTGAAACTTGGTGTGGAATTCAAGATCGAGTGAAACCTATGGAAAACTGCATCTTCTGCAGAATTGTGGAAGGAAAAATGTCCGCCAAAATCGTCTATCAAGATGACCAGGCGATTGCCTTCGAGGATATTCGCCCCCAGGCGCCGGTTCACCTGCTGGTAATCCCGCGCCGGCACCTGGTCTCGCTCAACGAAGTCACGCCCCAAGATGAATCTCTGCTCGGCCATCTCCACCTGATCGCGGCCCGCCTGGCGAGCGAAAGGGGCATTGCAATCAAGGGCTATCGCACCGTCATCAATAATGGTACTTGGGCGGGACAGACGGTGTTCCACCTTCACGTCCACGTGATGGGCGGCCGCGTGTTTCATTGGCCGCCGGGATAGGCGGCGGGCCGCTTCGACGGAAGAGCTGATAAGCGATGAGTGGGTAGCCACGACGAGCGCTTTTTCTTGTCGTGGCTACCAGCTTCGTCAGTCAATCACCGCGAGGATGGTGGAATCGTCAATCTGAACCCGCGAGGGGCGGCTCGAGGTGATGAAGCGGATTTTGCCCGAATCGCTGGTCACCACGACGCGGCCAAGCTTCTGTGTCATTTTCTTTCCATAAACAGCCTGCAACGGTACGGGCATCTCAAAGCTAACCGGGACGCCGCTTTGCTTGATGCTGCCCCCTACCAAGTACCGTTTTGGTCCCAGCCGCCGGATGGAAACTTTCAAATGGTAGCGGGGAATTCCGGAGGAATAAACCCATTCATTAAAGAACCAATCGAGCGTGTGATTGCGGTCAAGATCGGCAGAACGGTCCATATACTTGGCTGCCATGCGCGCGAAATCCTCAGTGGAAGGCTCGCGGCCGCGATAGGTTTGGGAGAAATCGCGCAGCACCTTGAAGAATGCCGCGTCGGAATGGGATTTTGGATCCTCCAAAACAAATCGCAGCATGTGAAGCACCCAACTGGCCTTCTTATAAACGATGTCCTGATAACCGCCGGGATTCAAGGAATTGGAAAGGCGCTCTCCAAGCCAGATCGGCCCGCCGGACTCGATGGTCTCTCCGTTGGGATTCTTGCGCAGCAAATCCTTTTTGTAGCTTTCGAAGAGTTGCCGCAAGGCCCGGCTCCCATTCCTCTGGGATTCCAATTGCAGTGCTGCGGCGTAATTGGCGAAGCCTTCGGAGAGCCATTGGTCGTGATAAGTCTTCCATCCCACTGCATTTCCCCACCATTGATGGGCGATTTCGTGAGCTTCGGCAAGCCGGCTATAGAGCGGCTTGCCGCTTTCGGCGACAACCATTTCTGTCCGCGTCGATTCGGGAAGGAAAACCAGAGTGGGCATGTAAACCAGCTCGGGCCAGCCCTGCCCAAAATCGCCCGGTACTTGCGAGATGGCAAGGCGCGAGTAAGGCAGCGGCCCGAAGAGTCCGGAAAAATATTTGATGTCTTGGGCGGCTGTCTTGGCCACCGCTTGCAAAAGCAAAGCGGGGTCGAGCGGCACAATTTGAGGAGGCAACGGTTTCGTGCCGAACTGGGGCGAGCTGATTTGCGGAGCCAGCCCTGGGTTTTGAAGTTCAGACATCACATAGCGGTTCTCAAGCCCGGTTTCCACCTCATGGGTGGCATAAACCTCCAGGGTGATTCCATCCTGCTTCAGGGTGCGCGATTTGTAGACGCCGAGATTAAATCCAGCCACGGGGAAAGGACCATCCGAAACCCATCGGCTATTTTTCCATCCGTTGGAGTTGCTTTCTTCAACGCGGCGCCCGGTTGCGACCAGGGTTAACCGGGCCGGATAGCGAAAGGTCAAATCATAATTCGCAGCCGGGTCAATACCTAAATTCGGATACCAGCTCTCATGCGCCCCCACATACAGCAGGTCGTTGCTGGCGGCGGCGATGACGTCACCCTGGTAGGAAAAGGTTAATGTGAACTTCTGCCCCACCGGATGGGGCGTGGGTAGAACCACGATTAACCAATTGGCGCCGAATCTCAGCGCTTGGGATTGATTCAGAAAGGGATTCTGAAAGACGATGAGATTTTTGCCGCTTTGGTCCTTGACGCTGGCCACCCTGAGGCGGTGGGAAAGGTCAAAGCCAATGGCACGGTCCGTGCCGGATTGGGAGATCAACTGCAACACGGCGCGACCCTGCAGCGAATTGTCCTGCTCAATCCGGGTGCGAACCTTGTAGGAAAGGACGCGCGCGGGCGGTTCAAAAGGCCGAGGGGGGTTTGACGAAGGGCTGCTGGGCCGGAAGGAGCACCAAACATCCTGGTAAGTGATTCCAGCCGTGGTTCGTGCCGCCTCGACGGCGACAGGCTCCGGGTGCCGCGCGTCCACGTTAATCTCAAAAACTCCCAGATGGACGCCCTGAACGCGGGCATGGAAGTAAGGCCGGGTGCGGTCACCCATCAGATCTTCGAGGATGCGAAGGGAAAAGGCGGGATCCAGCCGCTCCAGTAACGGCGTGGCGCCGGCAGCCATGCTGCCAGGCTGTTCAGTGGCTTGGGAATCTACCGGCTGCGCCAGCTTTCGAAGCTCACGGGCGGAGCCATCCGTGAAGCGCATGTAGATTGTGGTGAACTGCTCCTCCAGAATCGGCGTTCTGGTAAAGAACTGCATCGATTGCCTCTCCGCCGCGTTGGGCGGCCTCACCAGGACCTCGCCCTCGCCGCTGAACAGCGCCCCCGTGACTTCGCCGGCAACCGGCTTGAAGAAGCCGATAAAGCCCCGGTTAAAATAAATCCGGACTCCCTGGCGGGTGATGGCCGCGTTCCGCAAGGAATAAACCTGGGACGGATCTAAAGTTACCGAATCTAGCTGCCGCAGCAGTTGGCGGGGATCGATTTGCGGAGCAGGAAACCGGGAGTTGGCCGTCTGCGCCTTCGCTGCGCCGCCCATGATTGATGCAAAGGCGCAAAAGAGCATGGCGCGTCGTACTCCACGAGCGGCGCGAGCCTTGATTTCCGCTAACCTTCTGGCTTGCGAGTCCTTGTCTTGCATTCAGTCTCAAATTCTAGCCTAACTTTCGCCGTTGAGGGGATCGCGAGCGCCTACGCTTTTTGCCAGACTTCGCTCGCAGGAAGTGGCCCTTGCGGGGCCGCCACTGGGCGATGATTGTAGGGGCGCCCCTTGGGGGCGCCCTCTCGGGCGGGCACAAAGCCCGCCCCCTACATGGAACAGGCCAGCCGGAACATCGACAATTCTTCTTTCATGTTCGGCGATAAGCGCCTAAACGGTTCCTTATCAACAGAGCGACCTACAAGGCCGACACTACAAAGTCTCTCGCAAAGACGAAGATCGAAGGATGAGCGATGATTCAGTCACCCAGGCCCATCCCGGTTAAAAATATGCCAACTGTGAAAGTTGGGCTGCATTCTGTGCTAAAGTTTGCCTACACTCACCATGGACTTCAAGGGAGGGAGTTTTCGGTCTTGTTGAATCGTCGAAATGAACCCGTTACTTTAAGAGGCGTGGGTCTGTCTCTGGCGCTGGCCGGCGCACTTGCATTTTCCGCGACCGCTCGAGCCCGGGGTCTCAAAGCCGGGGCCTCAAAAGCGGTCATCACGCCCGACGTTCACCGGGCAAAAGTCTATATGGCGGGTTTCGGCCATAACCGCGTGGCCACTGGCGTCCATGATGACCTCACCGTTCGCTGCCTGGCGCTCGAAGCCCAACCAACGACGCTGGTTCTGTGCGAGGCGGACCTGATCGGCCTGTTCTATGACGATGTCCTGAAGGTTCGGAAACAGGTTCAGGCCGCCGCGCCGCAAGTTACGCAGGTGATCGTCGGCTCCACGCACGATCATGAGGGTCCGGACACGTTGGGCCTGTGGGGACCGTCCGCCCTTCAGTCCGGCATGGATGGGAAATACTTGGACGAGGTGGACCACAAGATCGCCGGCGCGGCGCTGGCTGCGGTCGGTTCCATGCAGGACGCCCGGCTGACCTTGGGCGAGGACGATAACCCCTTGCTGGCGCTGTTGCAGAATGATTCCCGTCCGCCTTACGTCAAGGACCCGCATCTGTTGGTGATGCGCCTGGTGGCGGAGGGATCGGGCGTTCCGATTGCCACGCTGATCAACTGGAGCGATCACCCGGAGACACTCGGCGGCAAGAATACCCTGATCACCGCCGACTTCCCGCATTGGCTTTGCTCCTACGTTGAATCACATCTGGGGGGCACGGCGATCTACTTTAATGGATCGATCGGCGGGCTGCTCTCCACGCTGGGTGATGAGGTCGCCATCCAAGACCCGGGGAACGGTGAGATTGCCAAGGATGGCACTTGGGACAAGGCGCAGTTGGTGGGCAATATGCTCGGCCTGCTTGCGGAGCGAGCCGTCAACCTGGGCAAGACGGCGCCGGTTGATTCCATCGTCATCCGCAAGGCGGCGATCTTCGCCCCGGTGGACAATGACAACTTCCGCATCGCTGGGGCCATGGGAGTCTTCAAGGGAAGGAAGAGTCTGTATACTGACGGCGAGTTGGACCCGTCGTTTGTGGTCAAGAACGTTCCGGGCATGGGAAAGCTTCGCGAATCGACCGGCAAGGATTTTCGGAGCGAAGTAGACTATATCCAGTTGCTGAAGCGCGGAGAGCCAGTGGCGGAAATTGCAACGGTTCCGGGGGAGATTTATCCGGAGTTGGTGAACGGCGGCATCGCACGGTATGCCGGAGCGGATTTTCCGAATGCCCCCTTTGAGCCAGTAATCCGCACCTCCATGAGAAGCTCCTACAAGTTTGTTTTTGGTCTCGCCGATGATGAATTGGGATATATTATTCCCAAGGCCGAATGGGACAAGCAACCGCCCTGGTTGCGCGGCAGCAAGACCCGCTGGTATGGCGAGATAAACTCGGCTGGCCCTGACGTTTCCGGGGTGGTGACACGAGCCCTGGTTGACCTTATGAACCGCAAGTGACGCGGCAAGACCAAAGCAATTCAATAATTGAAATAGCCTTCGCAGCGAAAGAGAAATTAAATGAGAATTGGGCCGGGCCGATCAATACCCATTCAGGAGCTATTAGTAATACTCGGTTAAGTGTCTAAGACGTATTTTCGAATCGAGTATCGCACCAAGGGCACCGGCCCGAGAGCCTAATCAAAATTACTTGCAGCCTCTTCCTCACCGACGGTCGGCCGAGGCTGCAACTCTGCGAAGAATGGATCCCCGCTACTTGCTCATCCCAGGGACAGCCATTTCGGCTCAACCGTTCAGGGTTCCGAGGGTTCAGTGACCGACGCATCCCGCTCCCAGCCTTCGTTTTGGAGTGTCATTGACTCAATGGCGGCGGCGTTGGCCTCCGAAGATAAGTCGGCAAGCGCCACATACTCCGAAGGCCAGCAGCGGAAAACCAGGAATGCCATCACCACCTGTCCCGCTTCGTTAAGCAATTCAATGATAATGTCTTTGCGGAACTCTTTGAGGTTGACTTCCGCACCCAGGCCGGCGTGCAAGGTCCATGTCAAATTCGCCCATTTTTCGAATTCTGGGTCTTGAGTGCGGCCTCGCTCCAGCCGGATGGGATCGAAAGCCGTGATGCCGGGCGACCGCCGGTCCAGGCTTGGATCGCCCCCTTCGCGATGGAGCACGACGTCTGTGGTGCGGCGCAGCGCGCTGATCTTTGACACGCCGGCAACGTACCGGCCGTCCCATTTCACACGAAACTTGAAATTCTTGTATGGATCAAACCGTGTCGGGTTTACCGGGAATTCCACCATGACTGCCTCCTCCGAATCTCTCCCTGCAGAAATTGCTGGATTGAGTCTCGTAGGATTATATGCCTCCCGCTGGTCAGCGCAAGAAGTTCTCCGTGAGCCGCGCCTGCAACAGCGGTCAAACGCCACCACCAGAGCAACCATACTGCACCACTCCTTAGTCCTGCCATTCGTAATTACGGTGACGTATTCATACAACGAGCTTCAGTCCCTCTCCCCTTTGGGGAGAGGGACTGGGGGTGAGGGGGGGTTCAAAATACGTCAGAGAAATTACGAAATGCCGCGCTTAGCCGGGAGAAAATTCAAATCACAGATTTAGGGTGGTAGCATCTGGAGTGGGCGAATCGGAGGATGATCCATGGACTTGTGGCGGGGAAAGTGGGCGCTGGTAACTGGCGCAAGCGCCGGTATTGGCTGGGAGCTGGCAGAAGAGCTTGCCACCGGTGGCGCAAATCTGGTGCTGACGGCGCGGCGGCGTGAACGGCTGGAAGAACTGGCGCGAAGCTCTGCGGCATTTATCCGTTGCAGGCCAAAAGCCGCAGAGGAGTGGGTCGGCGCTATCCCGGCATTTCATCCCCTTCGCGGGGTGGCTTTCCGCCGCGGCGTCTCATGATCTTGTCGAAAGCCTTGAAATCCGCCCGCGCTCTCTTGCTCTGGAAGAACCGGGCGGTTTCAAGAGCAGACACCTTCTCCGCCACCGCCGTAGCGACGAACTGGTTGATGCTGGTTCCGTCCTGCCGGCTCAGCCGCTCGACCGCGTCCTTGAGCGACCGGGGCAACCGCAGAGGATAGGTCCTTGTCTCACTCATGGTTTGATCCTTCTGATAGCTTCACGCGGGAGCAGGACTTCTATCCCAAATTGCGAAGGCACAATCCCAAAATCCCGCACGTTAAAAGTGACCAGAGCGTCAGCATGGCCATTGAATGCCGCTTCGAGTACCATTTCATCTGCCGCATCGCGAAGCTGGGGACGCCACAGAAAATGGGTCTCGACCGGCTCGGCCAGCGCGATGACCGCCGTCAGAAAGACATCAACCTCCTGATCAGACAGTCCCGACGCCAGCCGGTGCTCCGCCTCGCGGCAGATCGCTTCATATTCCAAGGCCAGAGCCACGCTCGCGAGCAGTTTCGTCCGCCCCTACAGAGAAGCCCGGGCAGGGCTGGGAGGGTCTGATCTCAGCGTTGCCAACAATTCGCAGAGCTACGCTCTGCGCCAACCGGTACTAGGTGATCTAACGTGCTCATTGTAATGGACTTGTACAACATCGCATTTTGCTTGACCAGGGCACTGTTTTGTAGCATCATAATAGTGGCCCTGAATGCGGTCGAGATCTCGGGGGTGTCTTTGACACGGACTGAGACCGAAGAAGCCGTATCTCTGGGCTTTTTTATTTTGGTCGCCAGAACCACAGTCGGTACTTGTAGTGCGTGGCTCTGACGAAATCGGCCATCTTGATTCCCTCTCGGTACTCCCGTGCGTAGAGCCTTGTGAGGGGTTGCCAGTAATCCCTTTCCAAGCTTGGCAATTCCAAGATTTCCTTCATCCTCTCTGTCACCCTATTCTTGTGAACCATCCCCGGTCCTTTTGCGGTCTTAATGATCCCGTTTAGCGTGCAACCCAAGAGTACGTCGCACACCTGCATCAACCCGTATGTCGCGTCTGCTGAACTGACTTCCTGAATGTGCTTCAGTTTCGGTTGCGTTACATTGAGGTCATGATCATATATGACACGCTGGAATCTCTCTTTCATCACTTCAATGAATTCGTCTCCCCGGGCAAGCTTCCCCTTGCAACGAGTGAGATTGTCGGCGAATAGCACTCCTTCTGCCAGTCCGGGCGTGTTGTATTCGATCAGCATCTCCGCAAACTTTTTGTATGCTCGCGCCCGTTTTATTTTTTCGGGTTCGTATGGCTGCCCAAAATGCCTGAGATCAAACTGGGCGAGCGGGACTATCACAGCGCGGTAGCAAGAATGAGCCTTGAATGCTTGAATGGCTTTAATTGCGGCCTTCTCGTACTTGCCGTAATTTATCTTTGAGTATTTCAGTTCACGTAGCGTGCCTCAGGTCGCCCAAAGCCTTCCTCGCGTTTTAGGCTGTTGAACGCTTCGAGAAAGATGTCGTGATCGCTTGTGACGAAAAGCGCACCCAGCAAGAAATACACTCCGCGCCAGTCGTAGCTTTCATCCAGGTAAATGACCATAAGACTACGGTACGGGGATCTCCTCTTTCACAGTATGCCGGCAGCAGGCAGCACAGAGCAAGTAGCTACGGCCAATCGGCTTTTGACTGACCGTGGGTTTGTCCTGCGTTGAAAGGCCCACGGACAGGAAGACACTGTCCGTGGGCCACTTGTCTGTGGCAGAGCCGATTTTTCGATCGTGCCCTGCGCAGCGTGAAGGAATACCATGAAACGGTGGAGACTATGCACTTGACCCCGGTGAAGCGAGGCCCGGTAACCCACGCCCGGGACTGGCGGTGGTCCAGCATCAAGGAATATTCTGGCGTGAGCGTCGAGGATCAAGAACGGCACTGCGGACTGACGATGGACCGCCTGAACATGCCTCCCGATCCGAAAACCCGATTCTGAGCGGCGCCGGTCACGGCCCGCCAGAAAAGCCGCAGACCTGAAAAGCACAGGTCTGCGCTACTTGCTGCTCTGCGCACCACTACCGCTGAGTTATAGGTGAAGAAATGAATCTTATGAATCGACCGCCCAGGGAGGTGATCTGACCTCGGAAAACAAGATGGCCGCTGTGTAGATTCTTCTCGTAAAAGGCCTCAGGGGTCCTCGGCACAGTTCCCTGGCCCATAGCAATAAGTCCACGATCCCAGAGTTCCTTCACGACTTGATCGAATAGTTGCGGGCTTTCTTGGAGGATGGGAAAATGCTCAACGGGCAGGGACACACGATCATTAAAGTACCGCAACAGTTGCAGATGGAACCGACTAAAATTATCAACCAAGTTCACAAACATCAATGGGAGATCCTCATCAAGTTCGTTTCCGGCGGCGGTGTTTAGAACTGCATTACGCAGTGCCTCCCTTTTTGCTTCTTGATGGGTACGGATCGCTGCTTGTGTGGCGTAGGCAACAGTTGAGATAAACGCAGGATTGTCCTGCAGATTTTCTGGGGTCAAGCCTTCAACTCTTTGCTGCAACTCTTCGATTGCCTCGGCAATTGATTCTCTCCACTCTTGCAGCCTTTTGTTTAAGGGTGGCTCGACAATCATGTTCAATATTTCAACCGCGGCCCCACCCACATAAGGAACCGCGCTCACCGTTGTTCTCGCGGCTGTGTGGGCTATGTCACCCTTCCCGGCCTTTGGTGGCTTGATGTTATACTTGTCCATAGGGTGCATCCTCAAGAGCCTAGCCTGGAAGTCAAACGGATGGAAGTGACACCAGGTTCAGCCGAGTCGACGGGTGGCGCAGACATTGCCGTCCATGTCTACGCCCCGGTTACGGGCTTCGCCTTTCTCCCAGAACACAGATGTTGGCGGTAAGGAAGAACCCAGCTTGCTCAGGGGGGCCTACATGAAAATCGATGTCGGCACCACCCGCGCGCCCCTCGTCATCATCGATTCTAGATCGCGCCCAAAACACGAAGTTTCTCATCCATTTCTTGTGTGCTTTCCCCCTTGGCTTCCAAATCCGCAACCAGCGCGAAGGCTGCCTGACGAACTTTGTCTAGAGCATTGAGACTTTTGTTAACGACCTCCGAGGCCCGGCGAGCTATGTCTGGGTCATGTAAAAAGGTCGGCGGGACTACCTCCGGCACCTGCTTGGCGAAGGATTCCACGACGAGACGAATTGTCTCTTTGTCCTCAGAAAGAAGTGACGGCACCACATCTTCCGGTAGGATCGGTGAGTCCTTCCTTCCCATCTGCGCTAAGAAACGGTTACTCCATCCCTTAACGAGAATTTGAAGAAACAGGTCAAGTTCGCCAAGGGCTTCTCGGAGACCAGGCGCGTTAGCCTCCTCGGCTCCTCTCTTCATGTCGGCAGCCAGAGCCTTTCGCAGAGTTATCAGGTCAGCTTCCTCTTTTGAAGAATCGCCTCCAAGCCGTGCAGCCCTCTCTATCAAGCCATCCAGTCGCCTCGCCGTATCGAGCCCGAGTGTCATCTCTATTTTCTGACCAGGATTCAGGTCCAAAAAGAGTTTCAAGACCTCTTTAACTTCGCCCCGAAGTGACTCAGCTTCCATGGTGTCTCGCGCCCGCGCTTCCTCAACCTCTGACTGGGTGACAATCCGGCGGTTCGGAGGGAAAAGAGGGTTGTTGTACCTGCGCTGCAGGTGTCTTTCGAAGCAGCCCGGAGTGGGACTCCAAATGATCCCGATCATAGCGGTTGATCTGCCATGCCAGAAATCCCGGCGAGCCACAACCGACCTCCACGGCAAGCTGGCGCAGACCTTTCTTTTCTGGTCTGTGCCAGTCAGCCTAAAACGCCACGGAAGGCGCCCTAACGATTTTGCGCTTCAGCCGGAGTCCGCCTTCGAGTGACCATGGGTCTTTCCGGCCGGCTGGCGCAGAACGTAGCTTTGGGCGTTAGCAATATCCGGTCGCTCCGCTATAATAGCACGCAAACAGCACGCCTTATGCCAGTTTACAGCAAGTAGCGGGTAGCAAGTAGCGCAGACCTGCGTCTTTCAGGTCTGCGGCTTGTCTGGCAATCCAGTCTACGGCGCTGTATTCTAGCGCCAGGTCGCGGCTGCGTCGCCCTTTTCTTTCCGATCGCTTCTTTTTCGTTACCGTTCGGCTGCTCCGGGAACGGAGCGAGGTCGCACGGACCTGATTTGTAGGTCCGCTGTTCGTTCAAGAAGCTCCACCGCCGCTTGATCCACGTGCCGAGGCCACAGAGCCCTTGACAGTTCTCCAGTGGGCGGCTATGCCTCATTTCAGGAAGTCCGGATTTCCGGCTTACGGAAACCGATCACCATGAACATCATCGTTAAAGTACAGCGGCTCCTTTGGTCCCTACTCCCGGCCTCCCAGCACGCAGAGCCACGCTCTGCGCCAGCCGGCGCAAGAAACCACGGCCAAGAAAGCGTTGACCGTGGCTTCGACGGCGTTTCAGTTGATGCTTGCTCAGCAATTTCCTTGCTCGAAGTAGGCTGGTAGCCACGACGAGCGCCTTACCTCGTCGTGGGCCTTTCAGATTGTGATATTGTTTTCGACATGTCACACGTCCGGCGATTAAGGCTCGGCGACCGCATTTTCTTTGTAACGGTGAATCTTCGCCGGAAGCATCCGCCTTTCACGGGGGCCGTGCCTGAATCCAGGGAAAAGCCCACGACGAGAAAAAACGCTCGTCGTGGCTACCAGCTTCGAGAGCATCGATGGCCGAAATGAGGCTGTTCAATTTCGCTTCTAAGACTTCCGAGGCGACGGCTATCTCTGCCAAGGCTTCCCAATAGCGGTCAGAAGAACCTCCTCCAGCAGCGGGTATATACAACAAGCGCGAACGTATCGTAAAAGTCCGCGGCCTTTCCTGGCCGAAAACAGACAAGCCGCAGACCCGAAGAACGGGTCTGCGCTACTTGCTATCCGTAAGTCTTCACCGCTTGTTCAATTGCCGGACCGGCCTTTTGGAGATCGGCAGCGACCATCACCGGCGTTGTCTCGATGCTGGCGTTCAACGCCAGGAACCACGGCTCGGCAATAGCCGGGATTTGTGATGCGTCCGTCATATCCATGATGAGGATCGCGGTTCGCTTGCCGTCCTCGGCCATGAAGTAGGCCGCTTCCGGCTTTTGTTGCTCGAGGATTCTCTGGATCACTTTGAGGCCATCCTTTTTCGCGGCCGCGTTCCCAGCCTCAACGGGGAATGAAATCTTGAATAGAAATCGCATGAGCTTGTCCTCCCTTTCCAGTTTGGTTCGGCCGGAATTTCCATTCTGGCCTTCCGGCGGTCAAGAGTATACGCCCGTTTGCCTCCAACGGAGCGTTCGAGCCCAGATTATCCATGAACCCCGCCCTTCGCGGCGCGGACGAGAAATCCAGGCTAGCGGTCCGGCCCGCCGCTGAAGCGTCTCCGCTTCTGTCGTGGTAGCATCTGGAGTGAGCGAATCGGAGGATCATCCATGGACTTGTGGCGTGGAAAGTGGGCACTGGTAACCGGCGCAAGCGCCGGGATTGGTTGGGCGCTGGCAGAAGAGCTTGCCACCGGTGGCGCAAATCTGGTGCTGACGGCGCGGCGGCGTGAACGGCTGGAAGAGCTGGCGGCGAAGTTGCGCGCCGCGAACGGCGCTAACGTTGAAATTGTGACGGCCGATCTTGCCCTAGCCACGGGGCCGGAGGAAATATTCTCCTTTACGGAACAGAAACGCATTGCCGTGGATTTGCTGGTGAATAACGCCGGTTTCGGCGCTTATGGTGAGTTCTACGGCACAAAGCTCGCTGGCCAACTTGGCATGGTGCAGGTGAACTGTTCGGCCGTGGTACATCTCACTCATCTCTACCTGCCGCAAATGGTGGAACGGCGGCGGGGTCACATCCTGATAGTGGCGTCCACCGCGGCATTCCAACCTGTCCCTTATATTTCGGCCTACGCTGCCACCAAAGCCTTTGACCTATTGTTTGCCGAAGGACTGGCGGAGGAAGTGGCTCGCTACGGCGTTCACGTCTGTGCTCTGTGTCCCGGCCCAACCGCCACGGAGTTTGGCGAAGTGGCCGGAACTCCAAAATCCAAAGACGGTGAGAAGTTGGGAGAGCAGGATGCTCGAGAAGTGGCGCGCGTGGGTTTGGCAGGACTTGCGACCGGCAAGACTTGCGTGATTTCCGGATTCAAGAACCGCATCAGCGCCCAAGCCCATCGCTTCCTGCCACGAAGCACCGCCGCCCGCGTGGCAGAACGGGTTTTAAGGCCGAAATACTTGAAGTGAGCGAGTGGTATGAATTTTGCTGACCGGCCGAATTGCCGCGAGAGCTATTTCCGGTCAGGTCCCAGTGCAAGCACAAAGTACTGTGCATGTTTATCTCCGGCGTTGCGAATTCCGTGTTCAACGTTGGAGGCAACGTAAGCGACGGAGCCAGTACCGAGGCTTGAGCTTTTCCCGGCAAGTGTCACTTCCACGATCCCTTCGCGAATCAAGAAGATTTCTTCGTGCAGGTGGTGGTGCGGGGGATGGGGCCGCGAACCTGGAGCAAGGTCGGTTTCATGCAGCTCGATGTGGATTCCAGAGTGAGTCGATCCGTCCAAAACCGGCCTGAAGCGGTTACTTCCCTGGTTGCGGACCGGGAGCTCTTGAAATGGATACGCTGCCGCGGGCAGTGCCCGGCCATCGGCAGCGAGGCTTGGGATGCCAGCGAGGATTCCAGGTAGTAGCAAGCATAGATCGCGCCGTGAGAAGTTCATCGAAGACCTCCAATCATGGTGTGTGTGGGGTTTGCCGGCACTCTCCATCGCGCCGACGCCCTCCAGCACCGTCCCTACAATTGGCGACGGGCGTTGGTCGTGGACCATTTTCGCTGCTGTAGCGGCGGTCTCTGACCGCCGAACTTTATTCTTCAACAGTTTCCGGCGGTCAGAGACCGCCGCTACAGCAAACCGACCCACCACCTGGGCGTTGCGGTCTTGGCTGGAACGCGCCGGTTCATTTCCGGGGCCGGCGAACAAAAAACTGGTACTTGTCGACGTTCGCGGCCACCGCGACATCAAAAAACCCAACCATCATTTCATCATACGTCTGATCTCCCCAAGTCACGGCCGCGTCCGGATCGGGATTGTGCGGATTGTTCCGCGAATTGTCATACCAGGCAATCGCCTGGAGTTCGGTGCCCGCCTTGAGGAACCGCGGCTTGGCCAGCCGGTAGCTCAATTGCCAATAGAAGTTGTAGTTCACCCGCAGCAGTGGCTCAACCCGGCCGTTTCGGTGGATGATGTTGTATTCAAACCGCTTGCCGCGCAGGTGCAAGTGCGGAAAGAAACTCAGTAGGGTGGCATTGTTGGGCAGGGTCCCATGGACTTCCACGCGAAAGTTGTCAACGCCGGGAGGAATTACAAACCGGTCGTTGGTGAGCTGCAAGGTCAAGACGCGCTGGGCGGGCGGCGTCTTGGCGAAGACCAAGCCGATGCGGGTTTGGTCGGTGGCTGGATGGCCGTTGGTGATGTAATGCATTTGGAACACCAAGTCTGAACCGGCCGGAACGAACTTGGCCATGCCGCTGCCCCAATGATCGGGCGAGCTGCCCGGCGCATAGACCAGAAGGATGTCACTGTCGGTCCATAGCGCATCGCGCCGGTCGTGGGGATCCTTGAGGCTTGATTCCGTAAAGGGACTTCCAATGGGCGCCTGCTGGAGCCATTTGGACTGCGGCGGGCGGATATAGACCACGGCATGATGCACGTGGGCGCGGCTCGAGGGCCGAATCTCGCACATTTGCACCCAGCGATCCTGTGTAAATCCTGTGGGCACAATCTCATAGGTGTACTCAACGTCTCCCTTGGCGGGGAGACTGACCGGTCTTGGCATCCGTACCACCCGATCCGGCCGAGGGATATTCCAGCCCTTAGCCCAGCGGGGCGGGGATGGAGCGTCCTGCGGGCTGCCGGCGGGGGCATTGGCCTTCACCCAAGACGAAACCGTCTGGATTTGTGCTGAAGTGAGCGAAGGATCATTCGAAAAATGGCCGATGCGCGGATCGGCAAACCAGGGTGGCATCTTCCTTTGGCTCAAGGCGTTACGGATGGCATTGGCCCAGGGTCGCGTCTGGCGATAGGTCACAAAGGGCATGGGCGCAATCTCCCCGGGGCGATGGCAACCCTGGCAATGCTGCTGCAAGATGGGGAGCACATCCTTATAAAAGGTGGGTGCGCCAGGCTTCCGACCGGTCGCGGCCGCGCTCTGCGCGAAAAGCCAAAAGGTGGTCAACAGGGCAACGGCAGCCCGGCCGAACGGCGCTAAGGGCAAACGGCCAGCATCCGGGCGGCACGCTTTTCGCCGGTTTGTCAGGCGCATGGGGATCATTAAGGCAAAGCGGTGCCAATCGAGCATCAGTTTGATTTTAGCTCATTTCGCAGGCAAATAAGTGTGGTGAGCGCAGAGGATTTCCTGATGATAGGCTCTTGAGTGATTCGGGCACGACACGGGGGCGGACTCTCGAGAAGGAATTGCAGCGGGCTTCACCTTTTTTGAGTTTTATGGATGCATTTATCCCCCCAAATTATTTCCAATCCGATATTAATGTGATTAGAAAAATGTGCAAATTGCGGTCTTAAGCTGTGGAAATATTTTGCCAATAAAGGGAATCCCTTTGCCGAAACATGCACCATGCCCCTGCCGGGTCTTGCACTAGCGTATTTATTTTCAATAACCTGCGGGGTGGAAGAATGGTAAGGGACGTGCAGATCCCTAAGCCGTCCGACCATGAGTCTACAAGTGCTCTGAGTTTTGGAAAAGCCGGGAAACGGTGATGACTTCTCCTCTGAGATGCCGGGGATTGGAACCGTGGCAGTGGACAAGTCTCGAAAGGTGCTGCCAGTCGAAGGGAAAATCGCGTCGCATTCGAACGGCTAACGGTTTGTAAGCCACAGGGCGGAGCTATTTTATGAAGGCGCCAGATTCTGCGGTCACCAAAGAAGGGTGGGATGGAAAGTGGTATGCCCTTTATACCCGCCACCAACACGAGAAGGTGATTTCTCAATCGCTAGATAATAAAGGCTTTATAACATTTCTTCCGCTTTATGCCGCAACGCATCAATGGAAGGACCGGACCAAGCAGGTTTCCCTGCCTTTGTTCCCGTGTTACGTATTTGTACGCTGTGGGAACGAAGCGGACTGGATGAAAGTTCTCACCACTCCGGGTATTCATTCCGTGGTCTCATTTGCGGGGCAGCCGGCCGAGATTCCAGAAGGGGAACTCGAATCGATCCGGCGGGTTTCGGAGACCGATCTGCAAATCGAGCCGTACCCATTCCTAAAGTGCGGTGATTGGGTTCGAGTGAAGAGTGGAGCGCTGGCGGGGGTTGAAGGTTATCTTGTCCGCAAAAAGAACATTTTCCGGTTGGTGCTCTCAGTCGAAATGCTCGGCAAATCAGCAGCGGTCGAGGTGGATGGAGCCTCGGTGGAACGGACGGTCCGGGGGAGTACCGTGGCGATAGCGGGCACAGGTTCCCAGGGTTCAATGATGGGGGGTTCTGTAGGACGGATGATGCGAAATCAGGGCTAACTTTTCTTTTTGTTGCTCTGGATGGGTTGGGTTATAATCTGTGGCGAAGCAATCTCTCCTCAACGCCCAGAGCACAAGGGAAAAAGTTACGTCGACAGGCCTGAACTCGGGCCTTGTCCGGGCCCGAATGACTTTCGCAATGGATGATTCGGTTCGGTATTCAGTTTGGAGGAAACACGATGAAAGGGAAACAAGTAGCATTAAAAGCGGCGATGATCCTGGCGCTCGCCGGATGGATGCTCTCCGCGGGGCAAGGGTGGGCCGCCCAATCAACAGCAGATGGGAACCCATCGGGAGACAAAACGGCTAGCTCTCCGTCTTCAAGCAGCGCGCCTCAACTCCAGCGGCGGAATCCTCGCTATCAAGTTTCGGATGGAGACATTCTGGACTTGAGTTTCCCGTATACGCCAGAATTCAATCAGACGCTAACCATCCAGCCAGACGGATTTATTTCGGTGCGCGGCGTGGGGGACATCCATGTGGAGGGCGAGACAGTTCCTGAGATTGAGGCGGGGTTGCGCGCCGCTTACGCCAAGATCATGAACAATCCGGACGTTACCGTAACCCTCAAGCAATTCAACATGCCCTACTTTATCGCCAGCGGCCAAGTGGCCAAGCCCGGGAAGTACGATTTGCGCGGTGATACCAGCCTGATGGAGGCGCTGGCCATCGCCGGCGGCCTGAGCGACCAAGCCAAATCCTCCCATGTTTTTTTGTTCCATCGTGTTTCAAAACAATGGGTGCAAGTTAAAAAAGTCGATGTGAAGAAGATGATGACCGCAGGAAACTTGCAGGAAGACCTGGATGTCAAGCCGGGAGACCTGATCTGGGTTCCCAAGTCGGCTTTTGCCACGGTTAGCCGGTTTATTCCTTACTCCAGCATGGGCTTATTTTACGGGCATAGCTTCTAGCTAAAACAGCGCTGGAGGAAATACCGCAATCCGGGCGGCGGTGTAAAATTCGCCCGAAGATGAAGAGGAGGAAGTGATGGCAGCGAATCATAACGGACATTCCAATGGAAACGGAAATGGGAAGGGACAGAGGCCGTTCTCACCGACCCTGCGGGACGTGACCGCGACGGCTTTCCGCCACCGGCGGCTGATGGTTCTGACCTTTCTGGGAATTTTCATTGGAGCTTTGGCCTTTGCCTTCGTCTGGCCCAAGCATTACGAGGCTCATATGAAGATCCTGGTGCAGCGGGATCGCGTCAATCCTCCCGTAACGCCAGTCGCCAACACCTATTCTCCGGTCATGCAAGCGTCCGTCACCGAAGAGGACATCAACTCCGAAGTGCAATTGATCTTAAGCCAGGACCTGCTGGAGAAAGTGGTTGAAGAGTGCGGGCTGGAAAAGCCCCCATCGTTCATGGCGCGGATTCTGACCTCCAATTCCGGGGACCACGGATACCGCGTTGCGATGGCCGTGGAGCGGTTGAGGGACAACTTAAAGGTCTCTCCCATGCCCAAGACCAACCTCATTGCTATCCGGTACAAATCATCCAAACCTGAGCTGGCGACCAAAGTCCTGCAGGCGCTTTCCAGCGGCTACCTGGAGAAACACGTGGCGGTCCACCAGCCCCACGGGGCGTTCAACTTTTTTGAAAAGGAAGCCAGCCGCTTCCGCCAGCAGCTTGACCAGTCTGAACTTCAACTGGCTGACTTCTCAAAGCAGAAAGATGCCGTCTCCCCCACCACCATGGTAGGTTTGACGCTCCAGAAGGTATCGGATTTCCAAGCCAACCTGGAGCAAACACGCGCCCAAGAGGCCGCCACGCGGGAGCGGATTGGGGCGCTACAAAAGGAATTGGGTTCAACCCCATCGCGCCTGACCACCACGGATCGGACCGCCGATAACGGGCAACTTTTGCAGCAAATGAAGTCCACGTTGCTGACCCTCGAAATCCAGCGCCAGAAGCTGATTGCCAATTACTCCGAGAATTACCGTCCCGTGCAGGACGTGGAAGCCCAGATCGCCTTAACCAAATCAGCGATCCAGGCGGCGGAAAAATCACCGGTTCGCGAACAGGACACGGATCAGAACCCCACCTACCAGTGGGTTACCCAGGAGCTGGCCAAATCCAAGACCGATTTGGCGTCCGAAGAAGCCCAGGAACGGGCGGAATCCCAAATCGTCCAGAACTACCAAAATCAAGCGATTTCGCTGAACCAGAAAGGACTCCTGGAGGGCGACCTGCTTCGCACCACCAAGGCGCAGGAGGTCAATTACCTGCTCTACCAGAATAAGGGTGAAGAGGCCCGCATCGCTGAGGCTCTAGATGAAAAGCGAATTGTGAACGTTGCCATTGCCGAAGCCGCGACATTGCCGGAACTGCCGGTTCACTCGCCCTGGCTCTACGTCGGCCTGGGGCTGTTGCTGGCGGTGATGGTCAGCATGGGACTGGCCTTTACACTGGATTATTTGGATCCTTCCTTCCGGACTCCCAATGAAGTGGAGGATTACCTTGATATCCCGGTGTTCGCCGCGATTCCGAGGGATGGACATACGGTGAGGATGCACGTTCAATAGCTTGACTCTGATGGCGGGTGGTTGCCCACGGGCGGGCACCAGACCCGCCCCTACAGCGCGTGGGAATCAGGCTCCAATGGGACAGTTGGCCAGGTGCGACGTTTCGTAAGTTCGCTCACGTATTCTCGCACCCCCTCACCCGGCACTGCGTGCCACCCTCTCCCCGCTTGCGGGGAGAGGGGCTGGGGGTGAGGGGTTGTTGAAGAGCGTTGCAAGAATACGTTACCGTAATTGCGAATGGTGGTACTAAGTGAACAGCATTGGGGCTAAGGGTGGCCCCGCGGCTTTTGTTTAGAAGCAGAGATACTTTAATCCAAATGCACCTGGCATTGCCGATTTTTAATCGGATCAGACAGGTTCGAGGGTCAGGACCGGCAATGGGAGTCCAGACGGGAATGGTGCCTGGTTTTTCAAGTGCCGCGAAGGCCTTACTCGGCTTCGGGTCTACAGGTTTCCACCTTGCCATCGCGCGCGATGGCCCAGCTCTATGAGTGACAGCTTTTGCCGCCATCCTCTCCTGGCGGTTGGATGATTTTCGGTAGTGGTACATTTTCGCACCAGCAAACTGACCTACTACCTGACTTTCCTGTTTGCATTGCATTCAATCAGGACCGGTTCAATTCCTTGAAAGATGGGCACAGTCCTATCTGAAGGGGATGCGACGGAATTCTTAGATCCACTTGGAACCAGCAAATATTGAGCGACAGGCTGACCACTTCATGACCCATTCTGAAAGCTTCATTGCCAACCCCGGGCAAAAGGTAGCGAACCATCAGATCCTTTCCGAAGCCGAGCGCCGGAAGATTCTCCTGGAGTGGAACCATACCCAGGTTGACCGGCCGGCGGGCGCTACCGTCCACGGCTTGGTTGAGCAGCAAGCGAAGCGCACGCCAGAGGCGCCGGCCGTTGAGCAGTGCGGACGGCGAATGAGCTTTGGTGATTTGGATGCGCGGGCAAATCAACTGGCACATTTTTTGATCAAGGCTGGCGTCAAGCCGGACGAGCCGGTCGGAGTCTCGATGGAGCGATCACCGGAAATGGCGGTGGCCTTGCTCGGAACGCTCAAGGCGGGAGGCGCCTGCCTGCCGCTTGATCCCGGCTATCCCCGCGAGCGGCTGGAATTCATGTGCCTGGACGCCAAGGTCCGCATCTTGATTACCCAACCAGGCCTGGTCCCAGAACTCACGGATCTTGTCCCGCAGAAGGTTTTGCTGACGCCGGGCTTGAAGAGTCTGGCAGAGGAAAGCTCCGCAAAACCTGCACTGGAGGTCTCTCCGGAGCATCTGGCCTATGTCATTTACACCTCCGGATCCACGGGCACGCCGCGCGGCGTCGAGCTCCCACACCGTGGGATCGCCAACCATCAATTGGCGGCGATGGCGCTGTACAGCCTCCGCCCCGAAGACCGCGTCTTGCAGTTTTCCTCAATCAGTTTTGACATTGCCATTGAGGAGATGTTCCCAACCTGGAGCGCGGGGGGTTGTGTGGTCTTGCGCGATCCAGCGCTGGAGCTTCAGGCCAAGGGATTTATGCGCTGGCTCCGGCATCAAGGCATCACGGTGGTTGACTTACCCACAGCATTCTGGCACGAATGGGTGCATCAACTCGCCGAATTGCGCAAGCCGCTTCCCGAAACGCTGCGCCTGGTGATTGTGGGTGGCGAAAAGGCTTCGGCGAGCGCCTACGCAGCCTGGAAGGGATTGGCGGGGCGGCACGTGCGCTGGATCAATACTTATGGACCGACGGAGGCCAGTGTCATTGCCACGGCTTATGATCCCGAGGCGGATCCGGGCCGTGAGATTCCATCCGAGTTGCCGGTCGGCCGGCCCGTCGAAAATGTCAAAGCCTACATTCTGGATTCTGAGCTTGAGCCCGTCGCCGTGGGCGCCACCGGGGAATTGCACATTGGAGGATGGGGTTTGGCGCGAGGCTATCTGAACCGGCCCGAACTGACGGCGGAAAAATTCATCTCTGACCCTTTCAGCTTGGAACCCGGAGCGCGGCTTTACAAGACGGGTGACCTCGCCTGCTTCGGTGCGGATGGAAATATTCTTTTCCACGGGCGCCGTGACGACCAGATCAAAATCAATGGTTTCCGGGTGGAGCTCGGAGAGATTGAATCGGCTCTCAGTGCTTGTCCGGGCATCGATGAGGTTGCAGTCATCGTCCGTGAAGACACGCCCGGCCATCGCCGCCTGGCTGCCTATTTTGTCGCCGGCCGGAGCCATCCACCGGCGACTTCAACTATTCGGGACTATTTGAGGGCCAAACTTCCCGAGTACATGGTACCCGCGCATTTTGTATCGCTTCCGTCCCTGCCTGTGACGCCCAATGGCAAGGTGGACCGGCGAGCCTTGCCCGCGCCGGAACAGGCGCGGCACGGGACTTCGCGCCCTGAGCCTTTGGCCGGGGATTCATTCGAAGCCCGGATGGTGAAGATTTGGGAATCGGTCCTGAACACGAGTCACATTGGGTTGCAAGATAACTTCTTTGATTTGGGCGGCACGTCATTGCTGGCAGCGCGGATGATCTACAAGGTGGAGCGAAGTTTTGGAAAAACCCTGCCCACTTCCGCCTTGCTCGAAGCACCCACAGTCAAAGGGGTTTGCGGAATTCTGCGGCAGCAGGGGCGGACGCAAAAATGGTCGTCGCTGGTTCCGATCCAATCGCAGGGAACGCGCCCGACGTTCTTCTGCGTGCATGGGCTGGGTGGGACGGTGCTGCTGTTCAAGGCGCTTGCCAAATATTTGGGACCCGATCAGCCGGTGTATGGACTGCAAGCGCAAGGTCTTGACGGTGTTCACCCTTTCCATGTCCGGGTTGAGGACATGGCCGAGCATTACGTGAAAGAGATGCGGAGCATTCAACCGCAGGGACCCTATTACCTCGGCGGATATTCGTTTGGCGGTTATGTCTGTTTGGAAATGGCGCGGCGGCTGCGGCAAGCAGGCCAGGAGGTAGGGCTGCTGGGGTTGTTTGACACTTTCCCGGAAAAGGAAAAGTCCAACACCTCGCTTCTCCTGAACCTGCTCAGCCACTCGCCGGGCGATTGGGTTTCATTCTTCTATCGGAAGAGCCGGGGACTGATTAAGCATTGGATTGCCATCGCCACTTTTCCGCAGGTTCTTAAGAATGCATGGCACGCTTGCTCGAAGGCGGAGCGCGATTACCGGTTGCGGCCATATCAGGGCGAGGCCGCTTTATTCATTCCCAGCAAGGAATCAATACGCAGCTCTCAAGACCCTGCAATCGTCTGGGGCCGGTGGATTACGGAGGGGGTCGAGGTCCATGAGATTCCTGGAGACCACGGAAGCATCATGCGGGAACCGCTGGTGCGGAACTTGGCGGAGAATATCCGCGAATGCCTGGATCGAGCCATGTCCCAGCGGACAAAAGATCGCAGAACTCCACCTTGACGCTGGAACCTGCAGAACAACTCGCTGGCCGGGAACAGGCGAACTCGAGCCCGGCTCCCGGGTAGCAGGGCAGTTTGCTGTAGCGGCGGTCTCTGACCGCCGGAAACTGTTGAAGAATGAAGTTCGGCGGTCAGAGACCGCCGCTACAGCCGCGAGAAGGTACCACGACCCGGTTCCGGGATAGCTGGACTTTTCGCAATGCTTCAGTCTGGCGGTTGATTGCACACCGGGAGGTTCGAAGTGCGGTCCCGGATATTTTGTAACAGGATTTAACCCGGATACTGTTCAGTTAAGGCGACTCCCATGATGTTGGTGTCAGAGGCGTCGCTTGGCCCCTCACCCCGGCCCTCTCCCCGCAGGCGGGGAGAGGGGGAACCGCACAGCGGTGAGTGAGGGGATATGGTTC
>DATKST010000017.1:0-6002 GCA_035531475.1 Terriglobia bacterium | reverse complement strand
AGGGTGGGTAATAATTTCAAGTCGGTGAGTTACGCCGGGCTGGTCAGCGATCCGCTCACTGTGACGCAAACGGCAAGCGGTCTCCACCTGGGCGGAACCTTCGGCGTCTTTTATCCCGGCCGCCTGGTTGCCCACCTTTATGACCATGAGGGCATGCCGGTCAGCAAAGTGGCCCTCATGAACGTCACTCCTCTCGAGTTGGTGACCCTTGACAAGATCCTGCAGGCCCCCCCGGCGGTGGCGTGGCTTTCGGTTCATCTGGAGGATGCCCAGGGGGCAGACCGTGGCGCCCTGGGCCAGGTGCATTTGAATCCACAAGAGAGCATTCAACTGAAATGACCGATTTGAAACGATGCGTTGTTTTTTGGATCGGGTCCTTTTGCATTGGCGCGTGCGTCTGTTTCGGCCAGCAGGGACCCGTTTCAACGCGCATCGACGTCAGCGATGGAGATCTGCTGGCAAAGCCTCCGGGCGTAGACTGGAATTCCTACAATGGGGACTTGACGGGGCGCCGCTACTCAAGCCTCGCGCAGATCACCCCCGGCAATGTGGGGCGGCTTCGCGCGCAGTGGGTCTTTCATCCAACCAACTCGCAATTGCTGGAAGTGACGCCGGTGGTGGTCCAGGGTGTCATGTATGTCACCAGCGGCAACGATGCTTATGCGCTCGACGCGCGCACCGGGCGTGTGTTGTGGCGTCATTCGCGTCCCCTGACCGCCGGCTTGATCGAAGATGCGTCCGCGCATCATAACCGGGGTGTGGCCGTCTGGCACTCGAAGGTTTATATGGAAACCGACGACGCTCACCTCCTCTGCCTGGATGCGCGCTCCGGAAATCTGATCTGGGATGTTGAATTTGGTGACATCAGGAAGAATCCCGCGAACGGCGCCACGAGCGCACCGCTGATCGTTAAGGGCAAGGCCATTGTCGCCGCGGCGGGTGGAGATGCCGGCGTGCGGGGAAGGATCGATGCCTTCGATGCGGAGACCGGCAAGCCGGTTTGGCACTTCTGGACCATCCCGGGACCCGGCGAGGCGAATTTTGGCACCTGGGGCGAAGGCCATAGCTGGGAATATGGCGGCGCTACGGGATGGATGCCGGGAACGTATGATGCCGAAACGAACACGCTTTTCTGGGGCACAGGAAATCCCGGCCCGGATTTTGAGGGATCCGCGCGGCCTGGCGACAATCTTTACAGCGACTGTGTGGTGGCTCTGGATCCGGACACCGGCAAGCTCAAATGGTATTTTCAGTTTACCCCGCATGATCTGTACGATTACGACGCGGTTGAAACGCCCGTCCTCATTGATGGCCCTTACAAGGGCAAACTCCAAAAACTTCTGGTGGAAGCGAACCGCAACGGGTTTGTTTACGTTCTTGACCGCACCAACGGGAAATTTCTGGGCGCCACCCTCTTCGATCCATCCGTTAACTGGGCCAAAGGTATTGACTCCAAAGGCCGCCCCATCACGACGGGGGTGATTCCGACGGCAGGCGGGACAAAGGTTTGCCCCGGGATTGATGGGGCGACCAACTGGTACTCGCCCTCCTATAATCCCCAAACGCACCTCTTTTATTTTGTGGCGTTGCGTGGGTGTAATATCAGCCGCGCCAAACCGCAGCCTTTCGTACAGGGCGAGAGCTATTACAACACCGGCGTTGAACGAATTCCCGGCGAGCAGGAAAAGAAAACGCTTGTGGCCTACGATGTTGATCGCGGAACCCTCGTCTGGAGCTGCCCTCAGGCGGGTGAGGGCCGCTCCTGGGCCGGGACGATGAGCACAGCGGGTGGTCTGGTTTTCTTCGGCGACGATTCCGGGAATGTTGAGGCCGTGGACGCCCGCAACGGCGCCCCCCTATGGCACTTCAATACGGGACAAGAAATTCATGCTTCCCCGATGAGCTACGCCGTGGATGGTACACAGTATCTGGCCATTGCTTCAGGAAGCGATATCTTCAGTTTCGCGCTGCCCGACTAAAGTTTTTCAGATCAGGGCGTGTCGATCCTATAGCGGTCTGGCCTGCGATGGCTGACGGCAATGGAGATCGGGTGGTTCTTTCCATCGCGGGGATGATCAAGCCTCACTGGCTTTTGAAAGAACCTCTTGGAGCCTTCTGGCGACAATCGCGTCCTGGCCCGGTAGCATCATCCAGACTCCCACCACAATCGCGTTCGGGCCCATCGGCAGGCCCTTCATCAGCCCGTCGTGCTCGCTGCCCGTGGCGGGATTCAACTCGATGCTGGGAGTCCCTTGCCGAAGTTGGCTCTGCACTTCTTTCGCCGTCACCTTCAGCCGTTTCAGGTCATAAGTAATCAGTAGATGGGGTACATTGTTGGCCACCGGGGGCACAAAGATATGTGTCTTGACCGAAGGAATCCTGCCCACCGCGGCCGCAATCAGCTCAGCTCGCTTCTGGAATTCCTTTTCCATGGCCGCCTCGTCCTGGCTCAAGAACCAGTCCACAGCCGCCACCAGGCCGATAATCTGTTCCTTGGAAACTTTCATGCCGCGCCCTACGGTGTCGCTGTTGGGGTTATTGTTCAGCGCCGCCGCTTCAATCAGTTCCTTCCGGCCCAGCAACAGCCCGCTGTTCTGCGGCCCGCGCAGTCCTTTGCCGCCTGAAATCTGAACCAGGTCAAACCCCATTTGGGTGTAGTCCCAAAGGTGTGATTTCGGGGGCACATCGGCCGCCGCGTCGTTCGAGGCGGGCACTCCGTGCTTGTGAGCGATGCGGACCCAGTCCTCGCGGCTGATCTGTCCGCCCTGGGCTGCGTTAAAGAAGTGCGCCATGGCGGTCCGGGGCGTGAATGCCCGATCATATTCCTCCAGCGTTTCAACCTCCACCATCCGCACGCCGCAGCAGCGGATCGCGTGATCATACTCGTAGCGATGCTCCTTCTGAATCAGAACTTCGTTGGGCAAATCGGTCATGCCGGTGGGCACATTGAGCACCGCCTCCTTCCTCCCCCGGGTGATGCAAGCCGCGGTTGACAACGTCACCGCTGAGGCGGCCCCGTCGCTGACCAGCGCCGCTTCGCAGCGCAATCGTTTCGCCAGATATTCTCCGGCTGCCTTTTGCAGATCAATCAGGTTCACCGGAGACAGCGCCGCACGATTCACGGCCGCCCGCACCTGCGGCGGCATGGTGGAGGCCGTCAGATACGTGTACGTCCCTGCCGCATTGATAAACGGCGTCAGGTTCAGCTTTGAGTAGTAGTCTTCGCCATCAGCCGGTATTCCGTGATTGGACTGCGCCGCTTCCAGACCCGGGAGGGTTCGCGGCAGCACGGTGGACGCCGCGAGTACGCCACCACCCCACTTAAAGAATTTTCGCCGTGACAGAAAGTTCTCCGCCATATTCTTGCCTTTCATATCAGGTTTCTGCAGTCAGGGGTTGCCCAGGGACCTCATGTAATCCTTTGAAAAGTGTCTCGAATAAGACCGCACAGTGAGTAAGAAACAGATCAGCCTGGAGGCAGGAGAATGCGGGGCAGCCGTGGCTTTGAGAAGTGACCGGAAAGTGGGTTCGCAAAGGAATCGTTCCTGGCATCGTTGCCCTTACCATGGCGCTTGAGAAGGGGCTGAAATGACAATCGAAATCTTCGGCTTTCCACGTAAACAACCGCAGCAGGATCGCTTTGGAAGAGGCTGGCCGCTGTAAATTTACTTTGGAAAGGTCCCGCTTCCCACCTCCGCTACCCTTGAACTACGCCTAACTTACAATGCTGTGGCGGGCCGGTCAAGCGATTATCCTCCGACTTGCTGTGAGGGCGCCTTTGCATCGAGACCCCCCCTGCCGGTCGGCTGCCTCGGGAAAGTCAATTGACAGTGGCAGCGGCTTGCCATAGACTGCCCGGTATTCCGGGTAGATCAAGAGGGAACTGAGTGACTACCGGGCTCAAGGGACTGAGATCATGAGAAGATTTCCGGCACTCCAAGCCGTTTCTCTGACCTCCGCAGGGCGATCCTAAGGCAGAAAAGGCGGCCCAATCTCCGCGAGGTGCTGATCTGATTGTCAGAGCGCATGGGCGTCTGGCGCCGGCCGGAATGGCGGGGCGCCATCAAGGGGATTCCAGGGTGTTGAAGGCTGTCAGGCAGTGCATTGCTGTCATGGCGGCATTTGCTTTTCCAGGCGCGGGCTTGTGTTTGTTTTTAGGGGTTTGTATCGCCCAACCGACCCAGGTCAACACGGCGAAAGGCGCCGGTCCCGTTCGCGACCATGGGAAGCGATCTTTTGCTGTCCACTGCGCGGCATGTCACGGATTGGACGGACGGGGTGGTGAACATGCCCCCGGTATTGTGAACAGCCCGTCCGCGCAGGCCCGGACCGACGAAGGGCTTGCCAGGATTATTCGCAATGGCATCCCGGACGCAGGGATGCCCGCGTTCGGATCACTGACGAACCTGCAAATTGTGGAGCTCATCCGGTACATTCAAGTGCTGCGCGGCGCTACCAGGACGGCAAACTTGAAAGGCGATCCCTCGGTTGGCGCAAAGCTGTTTTTTGGCGAAGCGCGTTGTTCTGATTGCCATATGATGCAGGGCAAAGGCGGTTTTATCGGGTCAGACCTCTCTGAATTTGGCCGGACCCACACCGACGGGGGAATCCGCCAGATCATCCTGCAGCCCAACAAAGTTCTTGTGCCACGGTGGCAACTGGTCAGGATCGTCACCCGTTCGGGCCGGCATTTTTCCGGTCTGGTCCGGAATGAGGACAACTTCTCCATCGGGTTGCTGAGCGAAGATGGCGTCTTTCATCTTCTTATGAAGTCTGAAATCGCCACGATTGCCCGTGAGCCGCGATCGATCATGCCCGATGACTACGGGAAACGACTTAGCTCCAGGCAGCTTGATGACCTCGTCAGCTATCTTATTCTGGGTTCAGCCCGTAAGAAGCCGGCGAGCAGGAGTGCGGGTGCGCTGACACACAGATGACTATTCCGGGAAGATTGTTTTTCCCGGTGTGAACGGCCCCGGGGAGCAAGGTTATCCGGATGCATGAAACGGTGCCGGGCAGGTGTTGGCTGCCGAAACTGATGACTCCTGGAGGATGGCGTTCGTTATGAAATCATTGATCCTTGGAATAGCCTTGTTTTTCTCCTTGCCCGTAGCGCTAAGAACTCAGGATGCCCCGCGCAAGTTCCAGCTTCGCGCACAGTCGCCGAAATTTTGGAAGTTGGTGGGGCGGCATGCCCGGCTCACACGGATGGCGACGGGCTTTGGCTTCACGGAGGGGCCGGTGTGGGACCCGCACGGATTTCTCTACGTGAGTGACGAAACGCTCAATGAGATTTTTCGTGTTTATCCAGACGGCCATCGGGAGACGCTGATTCACCTGGGGGACCCCGACGGCAACACCTTTGATCGGAAGTTCCGGCTTTTGGATTGCGCGAGCGTGCTCCGGGCCATCATTCAGATTGATCCGGACGGCCAATACAAAGTCCTCGCGGACCGTTATCAGGGGAAGAAATTCAACAGCCCGAATGACGTTGTGATCGGCCCCGACGGCGCTATCTACTTCACCGATCCCACCCTCGATCTTGTGAAGGGACAGCAACAGGAGATTCCTTTTCAGGGTGTTTACCGGCTTGATGATCATGGTGAGGTTCGCCTTCTGACTCACGATCTGGGCCAACCGAATGGACTTGCGTTTTCGCCGGACGGAAAGAAGTTCTACGTTGACGACGATGAAAGCAAGGACATTCGTGTGTACGATTTTCTGCCCGGTGGCACGCTGGCCAACGGCCGTCTTTTCGGAAGTGAGGCCGGTGGCCCGCATGACGGTGTTCCGGACGGCATGCGGGTTGACCGCGAGGGGAACCTGTATGTGACGGGGCCGCTGGGTATCTGGGTCTGGGATGCCGAGGGCCATCATCTGGGCACAATCGTGGTTCCCGAGCAGCCGGCCAATCTGACCTGGGGCGATGCCGACTACGGCACTCTTTACATCACAGCCACAACATCGGTTTACAAGATCCGTACCCGGGTCCGAGGGTTCAT
>DATKST010000016.1:0-60395 GCA_035531475.1 Terriglobia bacterium | reverse complement strand
CCAGAGCGTTTCGCTGATCTTCGGCAGAGAACCCAGGTAGTGGTGCTGTCGCATCAAATCCTGGTAACGCCGCTCCTCGAACGAGCGAACCGTCCGGACAACGATCTCATGCAGCTCCAATGGAGTCTCCCGCCGCAAAACTATGGTTAAGGCTTTTCACATGGGAGAATACATCATCGGGAAGAGGTTGTCCAGAGCAGAATATAACTATCTAAATCTCATAGCACTTGAAGGCCTGAACAAAATCACCCTGGCCACTACCGACTTATATCTTGACGGGGAAGAAAACGATGAGTAGACTTCGAATGGTACTCTTCTCATGCGTTTACTGGCGCAAATGACGGCGGCGGGCATGATGCTGGCGCTTTTGCGTCCCGCCATTCAGTGCGCGGTTCCGGCGCCGGCCCCACTCATGGCCATGAACTGCTGCAAATCGATGGGCAACTCCTGCCGCGGCCATTTTTCAGAAAGGCCACAAGATTGTTGCCAACACGTCTTTTCCAGTGCTGGCCCGTCCTCGCTCATCTTGCCCCGGCCTCCGGTCGACGGCCATTGTACTCTGGCGCGGCTTTGTATCCTTCCGGTCACGGCTTATGCTTCCTCGGTTTTGATGCGACCCACCGGCGGTTTGATTGCCGGCTGGGAACATCCTCCTCCCTTACCTCTCTTCGTGGTCCAAAGCGTCTTTCGGATATAGATCTTACCTGCCCTTCGCGCCTTTCCGAACTCAATGAGTCCGGCGCGGCGGAGATGTGCCCGGCATGCCTCATGCCGGCAGCAACCGCCTTGGCGGCCTTTCCAGTTTGAACGAGGCTCTAGCCTCAATACTGTTCAGACGAGGGGATATCTTGTAGGGGCGAACCTCTGGTGCTCGCCCACGGGCCGGTACAAGGCCCGCCCTTACAGCGCGTGGGAGTCAGGCTCCAATGGGATAGTTGGCCAAGTGAACAGCATTGGGGCTGACCCCGTTTGTCCGGCCGGACTCCAAAAAGAATTTGCTCAGGAGGTTTGGATGCTAACCAAATTGAGCTTCGGCTCCATTCTAAGTTGGGCTGTTGCTTTCCTTTTGTTTATTGCTCTTGATCCGGGGTTTGCACTGGGTGCGGCATACGGCGTTAACCCTCCGCGTCGTCCAAAGGAGGCAGCGGTTGAATGGAAATCCGCGGCGCGATGGAAGCGCGGACTCGGCTCAGTCCGCGGAACACTCTTCATCCGGCGGGATGGAATTCGGTTTCAGCCAGATCGTGGAAATCCATGGCGTTGGCAGTACGAGGAGATTCAAACCTTTTATGCCACGCCGCGACGGCTGATATTGACCGGTTATTCCAGTCGCCATTGGTGCCTTCCCGGAACAAGAGTTTTTCGCTTTGACCTGAATCATGACATGCCGCCTACGATTGCTTTTCGCCTCGCCAAGAGCGTTGGCAAGCCCTCGCGCAATGTGAACCCGCTGGCTCACACTCCAGCGTTTGCTTCACTCGCCGCGCAGCATTCCAGGCGAGGCAGCGGCACCAACGGTGTGCTGCGATTCCGGAACTCCGGTATTGACTATGTGACCGCCCGTCCGGGAGACAGCCGCAGTTGGCGTTGGGCAGACATCCAAACCGTTGCCAGTCCTGATCCCTATCATTTCCGGGTCGCCGGATTCCGGGAGATTTACGACTTCGATCTGGAGCGGCCGATGTCGCGCCGCCTGTTTGACCACATCTGGGAACGGGTCTATGCCCGGGGACTTCAGCTCTCCCCCGGAAACGGAGGTGATGGCCGATGAGATGGCTCGCTCAAGAGTTGGAAAACAATACCCTCGCTTTTTCCATTCCCAAAAGGCCGGATCATGGCCAATCTGACCGGCGGCTCAACGGGGCTGCGTCACCCCAAAGCGGCCTGGCATTCGCGGTTCAAGCCATGGCCCTGGTGATTGCCCTCAGCCAGTTTCTTGCCGCTCAGACAAGTCTACTTCCGGGAAAAATCGATGCGGTCGCAGTGCCATCCGCTCCTTCGGCCTCTGTGACTGGAAGTGGGCCTGAGAGATCGTCCGGGGCTATAGCCGTGAGTGAGCTCGTGAAGGAGGCATTGGCGCACAACCCCAGCGTTATTGCGGCAAGGAGGAATTGGCAGGCGGCGGAACAAGTGCCTTCTCAGGTTTCGACGCTACCGGACCCTGAAATCAGCGTGCAGCAGTTCAGTGTGGGAAACCCCCGGCCGTTTGCTGGATTCATCACCAACAATTTCGCGTTTGTAGGCTTTGGCATCTCTCAAGATATTCCTTACCCCGGAAAGTTGCGTCTGCGAGGCGAAGCCGCCCAACGCCGAGCGGCCTCATTCCGCGAACAGGGCAATTCTATGCGGCGCTCGATTTCGGAGGAAGTGAAGGCAGCCTACTTCCGTCTCGCCTACAGTCAGCAAGCACTGACGATTCTGCAACGCGACGGGAAATTGATCGAGCAGATCGAAAAGATTGCCGAGGCCCGTTACCGCGTGGGCCAAGGCAACCAACAGGACGTTCTGAAAGCGCAACTGCAGCGGACCAAAATCCTGCAGGAAGAAGAAATCCAGCGCCAGGAAATTGGCAGCCTCGAAGCTCGGTTGAAGCAGATCCTCAACCGGCCTCCGGACTCACCCAGTATCACGACCGAAGAGATGACGGAGACAGCGCTTCCCTACACCTCAGATGAACTCCTGTCTCTGGTCAGGACCCGCAATCCCGATGTTCTTACCCAACAACAAATGGTACGCAGTCAGAGTTTGCAAGTGGAGCTGGCGCGCAAGGATTTTTACCCAGATTTCAACGTTCAGTATATGTGGCAGCAGACCGGGCCACAGTTCCCCAATTACTACACGCTGACGTTCGGCGTGCACGTTCCGATATGGCGGAGCCGCAGGCAACGGCCTGAGTTGGCTCAGGCCGTTGAGGAACTGAACAGCTCGCGGCATGAATACGAGGCTCAGGTTCAGCAAACTTATTTCGAAGTTCAAGACCAGTTCGTGAAGGCCGAGACGGGAGCACGACTTCTGAAGATTTACCGCGAAGGACTGATTCCCCAGGCTACGGCTACATTTGATGCCGGTCTGGCTGCCTACCAGACCGGCCATGAAGACTTCCAGACCTTGCTCGATTCGTTTCTGGACGTGCTCAATCTCAATATCGAATATTGGAGGACCCTGGCCAGCCATGAGACGGCGCTGGCGCGACTTGAACAGCTCACGGGCGTGAATTTTCCCTGAAGACTTCCGGCTGGCCGCGGTACACCGGAGTGGCGGGATTCCGTTCAATAAGGAGAATCGAACATGAAAAGCTATCGCAAGGCGTTCTTCATCACGCTGGGAATCGCCGCGCTTCTTGCTGCCAGCCTCGCCTCGGTCGGGTGGCGGTACGTCCAAGGCGGTCGTGCGGCAGTCCTTCCGAGGCCCCAGGCGGCGGAAGCGGCCGATAATACCGGCCAAGCTGAAGCTCCAGCCGCTCCTCCGGCTCAGCCGTCTTTAGCGCCGGTGCAGCTTAGCCCGCAACGCTTGCAGAGCATCGGCGTCAAAACCGACGTGGTGAAAGAAGAGGGAGTTTCAAATGAGATTCGAACCGTCGGCAACGTGGATGTCGATGAGCAACTCCTGTCTTACGTTCAACTCCGCTTCGGAGGCTGGATCCAGAAGGTTTTTGCGAACTACACGTACCAGCATGTCCGCAGGGGACAACCGCTGTTTACGATTTACAGTCCTGACTTGGTGACCACTGAACAAGAGTATTTGATCGCCAAGCGCAATCAAGACCTGCTCGCCCCCAGCACTGTGCCGGGAGTCGCTTCGGGCGCGGCGTCGTTGCTGGCCGCCGCCGGTGAGCGCCTGAAGCAGTGGGAAATCCCTGGCCGTGAGATTGCCCACTTGGAGGCCACGGGCCAGGTCCGCAACGAGCTTGAAATTGATTCTTCCGTCTCGGGTTACATCACGGAGCGCAACGCGCTGCCCAATCTGTACGTGCAGCCGCAAACGCGCCTCTACACGGTGGCTGATCTCTCCACCGTCTGGGTCTATGCCGAAGTTTTCCAGAACCAGATCGGCCAGATCAAGATCAGCGATCACGCCGTCGTCACTGTGGACAGTTACCCCGGTCGCGCTTTCTATGGCCGGGTGGATTACATCTGGCCTCAAGTGGATATGACCACACGAACCGTAAAGGTCCGTCTTGTATTTCCGAATCCCGGACTCAAGCTTACCCCCGGCATGTTCGTGAACGTGCAAATGACGATTCCGCTGGGTACGCATATCATCATTCCGGCGTCAGGGGTTTTCCATACCGGGACGCGAAACATCGCCTTTGTAGATCACGGCGGGGGGTATCTTGAGCCACGCGACGTCCAACTCGGACCCCAGGCTGGCGATCAGTACATCGTTCTGAAAGGACTCAAAGCCGGGGAGCGGATCGTCACATCAGCCAACTTCCTGATCGATTCAGAGAGCCAGCTTCAGGCGGCGATTGGATCATTCGCGCCGCCACCACCCGGAGCGGGCGCTGCGGCTGCGATGAACGCCCCGACCAGCGCCGCCACCCTTCAGTTCTCGACCGTTCCCTCGCCGCCCGCGAAGGGTGCGAACACGTTCCAGGTGAAGCTCATCGCCGCCGATGGGTCACCTGTCACGGGCGCTCAGGTCACGGTCACATTCTACATGCCCGCCATGCCCGCCATGGGGATGTCCGCCATGCGCGATGTCTTCACGATGGTCGAAAAGGGCGGCGGCTTGTACGAAGGCCGCGGTCAGCTCCAGAACGCCGGCACGTGGCAAGTGACCATCGTCGTCCAAAAAGGCGGCCAAACGGTCGCCACCAAACAGATGACCGTGAACGCCGAAGGAGGAATGTAACGTGATCTCCCGATGGATTGACTGGTGCGCGCGCAACCGCTTCTTGGTTTTCGCCGGAACTTTCCTGTTGGTTCTGGCCGGCATCTGGTCTCTCAAGAACATTTCGCTCGATGCCCTGCCGGACATTTCCGACGTTCAGGTGATCATCCACACGGCCTGGGACGAGCCGCCGAACATCATCGAAGACCAAGTCACTTACCCGATTGTCACCACGCTGCTGGCGGCCCCGCGGGTCAAGGCGGTGCGGGCGCAAACCATGTTCGGTGACTCCTATGTTTACGTCGTTTTCCAGGACGGGACCGATCTCTACTGGGCGCGCTCGCGCGTGCTGGAGTATTTGCAGCAGATGGAGGGCCGTCTTCCCCCTGACGTTCACCCCGTGCTGGGTCCGGACGCCACCGGCGCGGGCTGGGTCTATGAATACGTTCTCGTGGATCATACGCACAAATACAGTCTGGCTGATTTACGCAGTCTCCAGGACTGGTATCTCCGCTACCAACTCGAAACGGTTCCGGGCGTGGCTGAAGTTGCAACCATCGGAGGCTTCGTTCGCCAGTACCAGGTGAATCTCGATCCGGACAAGCTCCGGGCTTACAACGTTCCCCTCTCCACGGTAATCGATCGTGTGCGCCAAAGCACCAACGAAGTGGGCGGGAGGCTGCTCGAACTCGGCGGGGCGGAGTACATGGTTCGCGGCCTGGGTTATTTCAAATCGCTCGATGACCTGAAAAACATTCCGGTGGGGACGAAGAATGGCGTGCCGGTGCTGGTCAGCAATCTTGGTACCGTCTCCTTCGGGCCGGACATCCGCCGTGGCGTGGCGGAATGGAACGGCCAGGGGGAAACCGTGGGCGGCATCGTGGTCATGCGCTTCGGTATGAACGCCCTGAACGTCATCAATGGCATCAAGAAGAAACTCCAGGATATTAAATCGTCACTGCCGCCGGGAATTGAGATTAAAGCCGGCTACGACCGTTCCGGCCTCATTAACGCCTCGATCGACACGCTGAAACGCGACCTGCTGGAAGAAGCCATTATCGTCAGCCTCGTGATCATCATCTTCCTGTTTCATTTTCGTTCGGCGCTGATTCCGATTCTCACCTTGCCGATTGCGGTCATTGCGTCCTTCGCCGCGATGTATTACCTCGGCGTCAGCGCGAACATCATGTCGCTCGGTGGCCTCGCCCTGGCAATCGGAGTGCTCGTCGATGCCGCCATCGTCATGGTCGAGAACGGATACCGGCACTTATCGGAAAAGCAGGAGCTGGCGGCTGGGGGCTCGGGGTTGGGCAATGAAGGTTCTTCCTCCCCGAACCCCGATCCCCAAAATCCGAGCTCCGGGTCCCGAGTCGCGAATCCTCTGTCTGCTCGCGAGCGCCAGCGCACCCTCCTCGATGCCGCTAAACAGGTCGGCCCGGCGATTTTCTTTTCGCTCGTCATCATTGTGGTTTCGTTCCTTCCGGTCTTTCTGCTCGAAGCTCAGGAGGGGCGCATGTTTCGCCCCCTCGCCTGGACCAAGACGCTCGCTGTGGGCTTTTCCTCGTTGCTCTCCATCACGCTCGTGCCGCTGCTGATGTTGATCTTCATCCGCGGGCGGCTGAAGCCCGAATCCGCCAACCCCATCTCGCGCTTCACACAGGCCATTTATCTCCCGATCCTGCGGCTCTGCCTGCGCTACCGCAAGACGACCATTCTGCTCAACGTCGTGTTCCTCGCCCTGACGATTCCCCTGGCCTTCAAGATCGGCAGCCAGTTCATGCCGCCGTTCTACGAAGGCTCGTCTTTGTATATGCCGACCTCTTATCCTGGGATTGGCATTACCCAGGCTTCCGAGCTCTTGCAGGAGCAGGACCGCATCATCCGCTCATTTCCTGAGGTTGCCAGCGTGTTCGGCGCGGTCGGCCGGTCGGACAGCGCCACTGACAACGCCGATCTCAGCATGTACGACACGACCATCATGCTCAAGCCGCGATCCAAGTGGCGGCCCGGCATGACCTATGAAAAGCTCATCAATGCAATGGACCAGAAGCTCCAATTCCCCGGCCTCACCAACACCTGGACGATGCCCATCCAGAACCGGCTCGACATGGAGTTGACCGGCATCAAAACGCCGGTGGGCATGAAGATTCAGGGCCCCAGCCTCGAGGGCATTGAACGGGTCGGGACCCAGGTGCAACAGCTTCTCTCGGGGCTACCCGGCGTTCGTTCGATCTTCGCTGAGCGCGTCTCGCAGGGCTTTTACGTGAACATCGAGGTGAACCGCGCCGAAGCCGCCCGATACGGCTTGACGGTGGGGGACGTCCAGCAGGCCATCACCTCGGGCATGGGCGGCCAAAACATCGCGGTGAATATTAAAGGACGCGAGCGCTACCCGATCAATGTCCGCTACAACCGCGACTTCCGCAACAATATCGCGGCGCTCGAGGGCGTCCTGATCCCCACCCCGACGGGCGCTCAAATCCCCATCCGCGAGGTGGCTCGTATCTCGTTTTCCCGCGGCCCGGCGGGTATCCGGGACGAGGAAGCTCAGCTCACCGGTTACGTCTATATGGATCTCAGCACGAGCGATTACGGCGGCTTTGTCAACAAGGCCAGCGACTTGCTTCGGGAGAAACTGAAGCTGCCGGTCGGTTACACGTACAAATGGTCCGGGGAATACGAATTCGAATTGCGCGCCAAAGAGCGGCTGAAGATGATTTTGCCCATTGTATTCTTAGTGATCTTCATGCTGCTCTATATGGTCTTTCGCTCGGCCACGGAAGCAACGGTGCTGATCTTGCCCACGTTTTATGCGATGACCGGCGGTCTTATCCTGCAATGGCTTCTCGGATACGAATTCAGCGTGGCGGTTTGGGTGGGTTATATCGCGCTCTTCGGCATCGCCATTGAGACCGGCGTGGTGATGGTGGTCTATCTCCATGAGGCGCTAGACAAGCGCCTGGAGACGGGCACGCCGCTCGCCCACGAAGACATCGAGGCGGCGGTGGTGGAAGGCGCGGTGCTGCGCCTGCGGCCCAAACTTATGACCGTCTGCGCGGTGCTGGCAAGCCTCATTCCGATTCTGTGGGAGAGCGGTGTAGGCTCGGACGTCATGAAGCCGATTGCCACGCCCATTGTCGGCGGCATGATCACCTCAACCATTCACGTTTTGATTCTCGTGCCGGTCTTCTTTGCCATGATGAAGGAGCGCGCGCTGCGGCATGGCACGTTGCGAGCCTCAAAGGAGACCGATGCATAAACCCTCCGATGGGCGGGTTTTGAACCCACCTTGGCGGCTTGCGGGGTCAGGCTCCTGTAACCTGCGAGCGATCGTGGAGGGCAGAAGCCCATTCGCGTGCTGATTAGGGCGAGTGTTGGCACCGCCCATCTGGCAAGAACGCCGGCCCTGCTCCGACGTGGTAAAATATGTTCCGCGTGTGAAGACGGAAGCGTGGCCGGGCTGGAAAGGAGGGACCTGTGCATGTGAAACAGAGTTTGGTCATCGTCGCGGCGCTTGCCGCTATTGTTGGCGTCAGCGTTCTCGCCTATCGCTCGGCGGTTCCCGAACATCCCCCTCTTTGTCAGATTTGCCAGCGCGCCATTCCGAAAGAAACCGGATTTCGCATGGAAACGGCCACGGGAACGATCCTGGCTTGTTGCGCGCGCTGCGCAATGCACCACATGATCCACGAGCCCGGCTTGTTCAAAAAGGCCTGGGCGACAGACTACGTTTCCCGCCGCATGATCTCTGCACAGTCCGCCTATTACGATGAAGGCGGCGATGTTCATTACTGCACGCCGCCCGGGACATCCGTCGAGCGCCAGCCCGAGGGCGTGCGCGTTCGCGTTTACGATCGCTGCTTGCCCACACTGGTCGCCTTTGCCACGCGCGAAGAAGCCACCACCTATCAGCGCCAGCACGGCGGCCGCGTGCTAACCTACGACGAAGCCTGGGAGGGCGTTCGGCAACAATCCCTCGGCGCCGAGGTTACTCAAAGCCCGTAGGTTCCGCTTCGCCAGCGCCGTTTGAAATTGCGCCGGTATTGGGATTACGATAGCCCAACTGCCGGGTCACGAGCCGAGGGGCGTGGCTGCGATTCCAGATACGCCTACGTGGAGGGATTTGCCATGAGAGATGAAAAACCGAGCCGACGGAATTTCCTTGGGAGAGTAGCGAGCGGGATTGCCGGGACAGCGGGAATCTCCGGGATGACAAAGGGAACACCATTGCTTGAAGTTCCTCTGGGCGAGATGGCGCGCGCCACGCCCGCTGGCGTTCCGTACCGCACGCTTGGCATCTCTGTTGAAAAGGTTTAGGGCGCGTTCAGAAATAACTGTTCCATCTTCCAGCCGGCACCCCTCACCCGCCGCTTCGCGTCACCCTCTCCCCGCTGGCGGGGAGAGGGCAGGGGTGAGGGGATGTGTTTGGTCCGAAGTCCGAAATGGACCAGTTGGTATCTGACCGTCCCTTAGTCCCGCATTCCACACGGCTTGTTTCAGCGAGACATTCAGGATGCGGGACAAATAAACATTCGGAAATTCGTTCTTCAACGCGCTTATGACGTGTCCTGACGGTCCGCCAAGCAAAGCTCATGAATCGTCCGGTCCAATGTTTCAGGTCAGGTTTTCGGGGGCAGGGGAGTGCCCAGCCAAAACATTGGAACGCTCCCGGTCACTTTCCACTGTTTTAGGATTGCTCGCCCCGTGTTATAGTTTTGTCGTTATGAAAAAAACAAAAACGCTCTGCGAATTGATGATGTTGCTGGTTCTGGTGGTATCGGTTTCTGCTTGTCATAAGTCGCACGTGGCGGCCGGAGTTCCCGCTGCCCCGGGGACGGCGGCTGCGGCACCGCCCCCGCCCTTGCCGCCCACGTGCTCCCTCACCGCCGAACCCGCAACAATTGAATTGGGGAAATCGGTGACCTTAACTTGGGCTTCAAACAATGCTACGGCGCTGGATCTGGAGCCGGCATTGGGAAAGCAACAGGTGGAGGGATCAACCACGGCGACGCCCCAGGAATCCACCACCTACACTGTTTCCGTGACCGGACCAAGTGGGTCAGGCACTTGCACGGCACGGGTCACGGTGACGTCCCCCGTGGCTCAGACCGGTTCGGTTTCGGAATCTAATCTTCCAGCAAGTGGCGCCGGTTCAGCCTCGCCGCTGACGGATATTTATTTTGACTACAATCAGTCCACGTTGCGTCCCGACGCCCAGAATACTTTGACCCAGGATGCGGCTTATCTCAAGTCACACCCTGATGGCAAGGTTAGGATCGAGGGATATTGTGATCCCCGAGGCAGTGAAGAATACAATTTGGGCTTGGGTGACCGCCGTGCAACCGCTGCCAAGGCTTACATGGTGAATCTCGGAATCACTTCGGACCGGATCGCCACTCTGTCCTATGGAAAAGACAAGCCTTTCTGCACGGAAGCCACGGAGGAGTGCTTTCAAAAAAACCGGCGGGATCATGTGGTGCTCTTGCCCGCCGGGCCGTAGCCCGGATTCACAGCATCCATCCTCCCGTTACATTCAAGACCTGGCCGGTGATGAAGGAAGAATCTTCAGACGCGAAAAACTTCACCGCTTGCGCCACATCCCACGAAGTCGCCGGGCGGCCCACGGGGAAGCGTGCGTCGGGCACGCGGCGGGCTTCCTCCAGCGACAAGTCAGGATCATCAATGATGGCCGGATTGACCACATTTACGGTAATTCCGTTTTTTGCCTCTTCCAGGGCGAGTGAGCGGCTCAAGGCCACCACTCCGGCCTTCGCCGCCAAATAGGCTGAAATCTTTGCTTGGCCGAACGCTCGTTCGGCTCCCGCCGATCCCAGATTGATGATCCGGCCCCAGCGCTGCCGCCTCATCGCGGGAATAGCGTGTTTTGAAGCGTAGAAGGCACTGAAGAGATTTGATGCGACCACTCCCAGCCATTCGTCAGGAGAAGATTCCACCGCCGTCTTCCATTGGAAATCTCCGACGTTGTTCACCAGAATATCCAGCCGGCCGTAGTGTTGAACCACCGAATCCACCAACTTCTTGACCTGGGCAGGATCGGTGACGTCTGCCGCCAGCGCCAAGGCCTCTGTGCGCAGCGAACGCATTACTCCCACCACACGCTCCGCCGCATGTTTATTGATGCGGTAACTCACCGCCATCCGGGCGCCTTCGCGGGCAAGGACCATGGCTATTTCTTTGCCGATGCCGCGCGACGCCCCTGTCACCAATGCCGTTCGATTTCGCAGAGACAAGTTAGCTCCGGGGATTCCGCCTTCGCCGTACAGTTTAGCGGAGTTGTGGAAGGTGGGCAACGAGAAGGTAGTGGGTCAGTTTGCTGGTGCGGCGGTCTCTGACCGCAGGAAGCTGTTGATAAATAAAATTCGGCGGTCAGAGACCGCCGCACCAGCAGCGAAAATGTACCACTACCAACGAGAAGCCATCGGTTAATTATTTTGGAGATCGCGCTCAAAGGGTGCCGGCAGAGGGCGTTAGCAGAATTTCATCCAGGTTCGAGCGGCGGGGTTTCAAAAGCGCATTCAAGACTTCGCTCGCCACGTCCTCCGGCTGCAACAACCGCTGGCGCTGAACCTTAAAATCAAACTCGTCCACCATCCCTGTGTTCGTCATGCCGGGGAGCACCGCCGTAACTCGCACTCCCTTTGAACGCAATTCCTGGGCCAGAACCCGCGTGAAACCAAGCGCGCCAAACTTGGATGCGGTGTAGGCTGAACAATTGGGAAATGCAGTGCGGCTTGAAACGGAGAGAATATTCACAAGATGAGGCGAGCCGCTGCGCAACAACAAAGGCAGCGCCGCCTGGGTCATCAGGAAGAGCGATGTCAGATTGGTCCCGATGTTGTTCTCCCAATCTTCAAGAGTCGTTCGAAGGAACGGCTTATAGGTGAACAGCCCGGCGTTGTTAATCAAAATGTCCAGCCGTCCGGTCTTGGCTTTGACCGATTTGAAGAGGCGTTGAACACTACTCACGTTACTCACATCGGTGGCGAAGACATGCGCATCACAAGGCAGGCGTTTCGCGGCTTCCCGAAGAGGCTTGCCTCCCCTTGCCACCAGCATCAGTGTGGCTCCGGCATCGGCGCAGGCAACGGCAATTGCCAAGCCGATGCCGCGGCTGGCCCCGGTAATGAGCACGACTTGCCCTTCGAGACTTTGGGCCGCGCCGGCTTGAGAACCAACCCAGCGTTCATTCCGTTTTCCTTTCGGTGCGAGTGTCATTAAAGTGTGGAAGATTGCTTTGTCCCGGGACCACTTGGGTGTTTGCCGGGTAGTAGGTCAGTCTGCCGCGTCAGCTTGCCGGGCGGCGAATCAAGGTCAGGAACTCTTCGCGTGTTCTCTGGGCATTTCGGAACGCTCCAAGCATGGCAGAGGTAACAGCAATCGAGTTCTGCTTTTCAACACCCCGCATAATCATGCAAAGGTGGCGAGCCTCGATCACAACACCGACGCCGCGTGGATTGATTTTTTCCATGATGGTTTCAGCAATCTGGGTTGTCAGCCGTTCCTGGACCTGCAGGCGGCGGGCGAATACGTCCACCAGGCGGGGAATCTTGCTGAGGCCGATGACCTTGTTCGTGGGAATGTAGGCCACGTGGCACCTTCCAAAGAAAGGCAGCAGGTGGTGCTCGCAGAGGCTGAAGATCTCGATATCTCTTACGATCACCATCTCGTCATAGGCAACGTCAAAAAGCGCGCCATTCAAGACCTTGTCAACATCCTGGCGATAACCGCTGGTCAGAAAGCGCATGGATTTGGCAACCCGGCCGGGCGTTTTGACAAGCCCGTTGCGTCCGGGGTCTTCGCCGACTTGCCGAATCACCTCGCGAATGTTGTCCGCCAGGCTGTCCGGCTCCGCAGCCTTTGTGTCGTCCAGCAATTCTTGAATATCCTCTTCAATCACTTGGGAATCTCCGTGTAAGTTGTTTTGTCGGCGTCTGCCCCTGGTATTCGAAAAAGTTTGAGCTGGTTTCCTCCAAGCGCACACGAAGCAGGGAAGTCCGAGGGGCGCCAGCCGAATGGGTGAGCCTCGGTTGCAAATTGCGGTAAATTTCCACACATAAATTTTCTGTAGTGGGCACGATCCGCCGGAAAACTTCAGTATCCAGATTCAAATGAACTTCATCGAAACGCTGAATCACCTCACGGTTGACGACCCCATCCAGAAAACCCAGATCCATCACCATACCCGTGGATGGTTCGACAGGCCCGGCGACGGTCACGTCCAGCACGTAATTGTGCCCATGTCCAAATGGGTTATTGCATTTGCCGTAGATTCTGGCATTTTCTGAGGCGCTCAAGGCCTCATTGTTCAATCGGTGAGCCGCAGAAAAGCGATAACGGCGGGTCAGGTGAACCATCATTCTCCGTAGTAGTCAACGTAAAGGTCGGCGGTCTCGTAGAGACGAACGCGATGCAGCGTGCCCTGAGAAACTTTGGGGGCCAGCAGACTCCAAATCACCCTGGCAATGTTCTCGGTCGTCGGAATCTGGGTCTGGAAAGCGGGAACTTCCTTGTTCAAGAAGCGGTGATCCATACGGTCCATGACTTCGGTTTCCAGTAACTGTTTCAAGTCTTTAAGGTCCAGAACCATTCCCGTCCGGGGATCAATTTCCCCGGCCACCGTCACTTCAAGTGTGTAATTGTGGCCATGACCATGAGGATTATTGCACTTGCCGAACACCCTTTGATTTTCCTCGGGCGTGAAAACTGGATTGTGATAGTAATGCGAGGCGGAAAATTCGATCCGGCGAGTGAGGAGGATCATGCACTCTCCTTGGCGGCATAAACACGCCCCTTCCAATGGACGTGACCACTCCACCGGTAAATGCGAGCGGAGTTCAGCAGGAGCAATGCGAACAATCCCGAGCCAAGCGGCCCGTACCGGGCCAGCGAAGGAGAATACCCCAGCCGTTCCAAATCTCTGCGAAACCGCCAATACTGAGCCGCAAGCAGAGTGCAAGCCGCAGCCCAACCCACCAGCAGCCAAGCCCCCCCCTGGCTTGTACGAAGGAAGAAAGGAAGAAGAAACAGAAGGAGTGGCAAGATCCCATTCAATATCGCCAATCGAAACGCCGCTTCCAACAATAAAGCCAAATCCTGCCGGAAAAGCAGATAAAAGTTCTTTGACCAGCCACTCCACATCTCTTGAAAGCTCTGGTACATCCGCGTCTGGACCCACGCATGACCCGGCAAGAAAATCAGACGCCCGCCGCTCTGTTTCACACGACGGGCAAGATCAACGTCCTCCAGAATGGCGTGGCGCCCCGCTTCGTGGCCGCCCGCTTTCTGATAAGTGGAACGGCGAATCAAAATGTATTGCCCATTGGCAGCGGCTTGTGGGGAATGGGTATCGCTCACATCTTCAAACCGGTAGAGCTTTGCCAGTTCCACGAAAGCTCGTGGCAAAACGGCCTTCTCCCACCACGTCGGCGTTTGCTGACCGGGAGAAATTGAAAGCAAATCGGCTCGTGTGGCTTCGGCTCGTTCCAAAAGTTGTTCCAGGCTTCCCGGCATGTGCTCCGTATCGGCATCGGTGAACAGCAGCCATTCACCTTGCGCTTCGGCCGCGGCAGCCGCTACCGCATGGGCCTTGCCGGTCCAGCCTTCGGGCAATGAATCGATGCGGATGGTCCGGAGGAGAGGAATTTCCGAGCTCAATCCAGCCAGAATTTCCGCGGTCCGGTCCTGCGATTGATCATCCACCACAAGGATTTCACAGATTCCCCGTTGCCTGGAAACAGACCGCACGCTTCGGGCGATGTTGGCCTCTTCATTCCGCGCCGGAATAATAACGGAAACAGGGGCTTTGGTTTTTCCATTCACTTTGCACGTCTCAACGGGAAGTACGGGTTCGCCAAAATTTGCCTGATTTTGCTTGTTTCCATTCATTTCTTGCTTCGGCGTTGTCAATCAGTAAGTGGTCCATTGCGGCCCCCATAAGTCCCTCACCCCTTCCCTCTCCCCGCTTGCGGGGAGAGGGAAGGGGTGAGGGGCCGCTGGTCGGCGGTGGAACAGTAATTTCTAAGCAGGCGCTTCGCTTAACAGTATAATAGACGTGAACCCTGATGAGCAAACAACGAACCATTTGGATTGCGGGTATACTTGGCGCAGGCTTGCTGGGCGCACTGTTTGGGCTCAGGAACCGCCCGGCTCAGCCGCTCAAAATTGGCTCCGAGTCGCCGGCGCTCGCGATCCCGCTTCTAACGGCGGGGACGGTTTTATTGAGAGATGATCGCCACCAGGTGCTGGTCGTGAATTTCTGGGCCACATGGTGCCCTCCTTGCGTTTCGGAAGCGCCAAGCCTTGAAAAATTCGCTGAGCGCGTAAAACCGCTCGGCGTCAAAGTCCTGGGCGTTAGCGTGGATCAGGATGTCGCTGCGCTGACCAGCTTTATCGCAACTCACGATATCACTTTCCCGGTCGCCAGAGACCCGAACCAATTTTTGTCTGCCCGATTCGGCACCTTCAAATTTCCGGAAACGTATATCTTTGATCGAAACGGGCGCCTGGCGGAAAAGGTCATCGGCACCACCGACTGGGATGACCCGCGCATGATCCAATTTGTGCAAGCCCTTGCCGATTGGAAGACACAGGCTGGGATGAACCAGGCCTCTGCGGACACGGCCTATTAGCCCCAATACCGTTCAGTTAAGTTAGTGCGTACCTCCTGTGCAGGGTTGTCGCGCTTCCCCTCATGCCATCCCGCTCCCTGCAAGCGGGAAGTGGAGATATGAACCCCCGCCCAAGCGGGGGGTGACGACAAAATGCAGGGCCGCGGCCGCTGGAGTTGAAGAGTGCCGTGGGCCGCGCGAACTGACGGGGGTGCGTTATTCCATCCCCGGGCTTGCGCCACTTGGCCCTTGTCGGGGCGACCCTTGTGGTCACCCACGGGCGGGCACAAGGCCCGCCCCTACGCCGACGAAAAATGCGAGCAAAGCCATTTTTTGAGCTGATTTTCCGCGCAAAGTCCACAACTGATTGATTACAAGTCCATTGCGTTGATTTTCTCGAAAAATCGATGTAACTTTAGCATTATCTGAGGGTTATCTGGTTTATGATGGCTCGTTAGTGCCTTTGTTCTAGCTTTGTTACTTTTGGCTTCTTTATGTTGTAAATGGCTCACAGACTTTTCCATAAGTAAAAAAGGATTGTTTTTTCTGCTCTTTTGGCTCGCACGCGCATGTTTACTGGGTTCTTCGCACTGTCGAGGTGGCTTTGTTCCTGGAACAGCAAATTGGTCTTCCGTTCCATTGTGGATTCAGGAGAGAAGTTCATAGATAATCCAGGTTAGCGCGACTGAGTTCCGACAGTTTCCCCATGCACGGCAGAACATATCCCGGCAACATATCCAAAGCACCGGTTGGTCCCTTCGCCGCATCGAATTAATTGAGTCATAAAACCCTGGTTTCACATCTTCGGGGTCACGCAATTGCTCTCAGGCAAGCGAGGAAGGCAAATGGCGACGCCACAACCCAAGCCGCATGATACCGGTTCGAAGTCGCCTGGCAGCGATGTCAAAACGGTTTCACGCAACCGGGTTAAGGACCTTGTCTGCGGCATGGAAATCGATCCGCTCACCGCAGCGGGGACTTACGAGTATCGCGACGAAAAGTATTATTTCTGCAATCCAGGGTGCCTGGCGAGGTTTCAATCCGATCCGGAATCCTTTTTAATCTCGGAAGATGACCACCAGAAGGCCAGTGGCCAGACACCGTCCGCAGTGCCCGCCGAATCAGGCGCGTCCACTTACGTTTGCCCCATGGATCCGGAAGTGAGCGAACCTTCGCCAGGACCGTGTCCCAAATGCGGGATGGCGCTTGAGCCGCTGGCGCCGGTATTGGCAAAGTCCCGGACCGAATACGTTTGTCCCATGCACCCGGACGTGGTCCGGATGGAACCCGGCACCTGTCCCATCTGCGGCATGGCGCTTGAACCTCGCACCGTGTCATTGGAGGAAGAGGAAAACCCGGAATACGCCGATATGAAGCGCCGGTTCTGGGTGAGCCTTATCCTGACGGTCCCGGAATTGATCGCGAGCATGACGGGAATGGTGCATGGCGCAATGTTTTCACGATTGCTTTCTCATCCAGCGCTCGCCTGGGGCGAACTCGCGTTTGCCACTCCAGTCGTTCTCTGGGGGGGATGGCCATTTTTTCAACGCGGATGGGCTTCCATCGTCCATCGAAGTCCGAATATGTTCACGCTTATTTCGATCGGCACGGGGTCCGCCTATCTCTATAGCCTGGCCGCAACCATTGTGCCTGGCATATTTCCCTCCAACTTCCGGGACGCATCCGGACAGGTTGAAGTCTACTTCGAAGCCGCGGCAACCATCACCACGCTGGTTCTGCTTGGCCAAGTCCTGGAACTTCGCGCACGCAGCAAAACTTCAAGCGCCATCAAGGCACTCCTGGGCCTTGCCCCCAAGACCACTCGTTTGGTGAAGGCTGACGGTACGGAGTTGGACGTTCCGCTCGAACTGGTGAAACCCGGCGACCGGCTTCGCATCCGGCCCGGCGAGAAAGTGCCGGTCGACGGAATCGTGATCGAAGGATCAACTTCTGTGGATGAATCCATGATCACCGGCGAACCGGTTCCTGAAAGCAAGGAACCGGGCAGCCGCGTGACGGGAGGAACGTTAAACAACAGTGGAACGGTGATTATCCAGGCAGAGAAGGTGGGAAGCGATACTTTGCTGGCGCAGATTGTGCGCATGGTCAGTGAGGCGCAACGTAGCCGCGCTCCCATCCAGCGCGTGGCCGATGTGGCATCCGCTTACTTCGTTCCTGCCGTCGTGGGTGCGGCGGTGTTGACCTTTGTTGTCTGGGCGATTTTCGGTCCGCAGCCTCGCATGGCCTTTGCCATCGTTAATGCCGTGTCCGTCCTCATCATTGCCTGCCCTTGTGCCCTGGGCCTGGCGACACCCATGGCGGTCATGGTTGGAACCGGACGGGGAGCTACCGCCGGCGTGCTGGTGAAAAATGCAGAGGCGCTGGAAGCATTGGAAAAAGTCGACACGTTGGTTGTGGATAAGACCGGTACGCTGACCGAAGGCAAACCCCGTCTTACCCGCGTTCAAGCATTGAACGGCTTCGATGAAAGCCAGGTCTTGAGACTGGCGGCGAGCCTGGAGCGAGGTAGCGAACACCCGCTGGCGGGCGCGCTGGTTGCTGCGTCTGAAGCGAAGGGCATCTCATTGGCTGGAGTTGCTCAATTCCGGGCGATCCCAGGCAAGGGCGTAGAGGGTCAGGTTGAGAACCGCTCGCTGGTGCTTGGCAACCGCTCCTTGCTCCATGAAGCAGGCATTGAAGCTGGGGACCTCTTCCAGCTCGCCAATGCGGCAGAGCACGAAGGCCAGACCGTCATGTTCCTTGCCGTGAACCAACAACCAGCGGGCTTGCTCGCCATATCCGATCCCATCAAAGAATCGGCGGCGGGAGCAATCCGGACGCTGCAAGATGAAGGGATTCGCGTGGTGATGTTGACAGGCGATCACACGGGCACCGCCCGGATCGTCGCCGAAAAACTGGGCATTGACGATTTTCAGGCCGAGGTTCTTCCAGGCCAAAAAGCTGAGGCCGTTAAGCGTTTACAATCGGAAGGGCGGATCGTGGCGATGGCTGGCGACGGGATCAACGATGCTCCGGCGCTGGCGCTGGCTAACGTTGGGATCGCTATGGGCACGGGAACCGATGTGGCCATTCAAAGCGCCGGAATGACCCTGGTGAAGGGTGACCTTGGCGGTATTGTGAGGGCGCGCCGCCTGAGCCGCGCCACGATGCGCAACATCCGACAGAACCTCTTTTTCGCCTTCGTCTATAACTCCCTTGGCATTCCACTTGCGGCGGGAGTTCTTTATCCCTTCTTTGGCTTGCTCCTAAGTCCTATCATCGCCAGCGCTGCAATGACCTTCAGCTCAGTTTCCGTTATTTCAAACGCCCTTCGCTTGCGGCGATTGGCATTGTAGCGTCGAAGCCTCTACGCCACGCCTTGCCAATTTTTAGCACCCATGTTTCAATCACCGAGGCGCACTGCCAAGAAAACAATCCCCAACCTGCAAGGAGGAAATTTGGCCAATCGTGTAACATTGATCCCGGGCGATGGAATCGGTCCAGAAATCACCGAAGCCACGGTGCGCCTTTTGGAAGCTGTCAAGGTTGACCTGGAGTGGGATGAGCAGGACGCACGCGCCCTGGCAGGCCGTCGCAAGGATGACCCCCAGGGAAGCCCGGTGGTCGCATCCATCCGCAAGAACCGTATTGGACTGAAAGGGCCTTTAACCACACCGATTGGCAGCGGGCACCGAAGCCTGAACGTTAGCCTCCGCAAGGAACTCGACCTCTTCGCCAACCTCCGGCCCGTAAAGAACATTCCCGGAATTCAGACGCCCTTCAACAACGTGGACTTGATTATCGTCCGAGAAAATACTGAAGACCTTTACTCTGGATTGGAGCATATCGTGGCCCCCGGCGTGGTTGAAAGTCTAAAAGTGATCACCGAACGCGCCTCCACCCGGATTGCCAAGTTTGCGTTTGACTACGCCCGGCACCATAGCCGCAAGAAGATTGTGGCGGTTCACAAGGCGAATATCATGAAACTGTCGGATGGGCTTTTCCTGGACAGCGTGCGGCGGGTCAGCAAGGTTTATCCTGAGATCGAATATGGAGAGGTGATCGTAGATAACTGCTGCATGCAATTGGTGATGAGGCCGCAGAATTTTGACGTGCTGTTGCTGGAGAATCTTTACGGTGACATTGTCTCCGACCTGGGAGCTGGCCTGGTGGGCGGCTTGGGATTGGTTCCGGGAGCCAACATCGGTGAGGACATGGCGCTCTTCGAGGCCGTTCACGGCAGCGCCCCAGACATTGCCGGCAAAAGGCAGGCGAATCCCACCGCCATGATTCTGTCCGCCGCCTTAATGCTGCGTCACATGGGGCTGAACGCCCCTGCAAACCGGATTACCAAGGCCATCGACAAGATTTACGGCGCAGGGATGCATTTGACGCGCGACGTGGGTGGAACGGCTTCAACTGAGGAGTTTACAACCGCTTTGATTGGATCGCTGGAGTAAAGTGAAGTGCAAAAGGGTTGGCGAGGCAATGGGGGGTCTGAGCTATACAGGGCACCATAAGTCAGGGCAGGTCACTCGCTGTGGCGCCGCTCTATGAGCGGCGAAATACGCCGGTCGCGGACCGGTGCTACAGTCTTGCAACGCTGTCGGCTTCCTTCGTCGAGTATAACAGCCCGAGGTGGGGTGCATGACCGGGCCCGTGATCCTCAAAGGTCAGCGAGCGGTTTCGAGTGTCGCGAGAGTTGCTCGCACAGCGAATTGTCTCCCTGGCGTTCCGCTTGCCGCGCGTGTTCCCAAGCCAGATTCAGATTGCCTTCTACCGCGTAGAGCCTTCCCACTGCCACATGAGCCGCTGAAAAGCCCGAGTCGATTTCGATGGAATGGAGGAAGCAATCCATCGCTTCTTTCTTGTTGCCCCGCACATGGTAAAGGCTGCCGAGCCCAAACCATGCCTTGGCGGATGTTGGATCTTGGCCGAGCACGGAATGCTGCGACTGAATTTCCTCATCGATGCCGGCGTCGAGGGCCGGTTGAATGACGTGCTCCCGCCAGAAGTTCATAGAACCTTTGAAGTTAAATTCTGCACGTTTCTGGCAGAATCTTTTTGGCTATTGCTGTTTCGCCCTGTATTTACGCGGCTTTGGAGGCATTTCAAAGTGCCTCCAACTTTTCCTTTTTGGTTCCGGCTATGCCGGGTTAGGGGATAATCAGAACCCGTTCAGGAATAACTGTTCCATCTTCCAACCGGCACCCTTACCCGCCACTTTGCTGCACCCTCTTCCCGCCCGTGGGGAGTGGGTGGAAGTGAAGGGGTGCTTTTGATTCGAAATGGAACATCCATTATCTAACAACGCCTTAGCTTGCCGTGTTCGAAGTCACACTCGCAGACGGCATAAATGGCTGGAGTTCTCTTTCAAATTGAGCTGCGTCCATCGCCTCGCCGGAGTTCATCCGCACCAGCAATTTATCGATCGCGGCCTTTGCCTGGTCCTTCTTGTAATTCCGGATGAACCCGTCAAAGAAATGTTCACCCGCCATGGCGCGGTTAATCTCATACTCCTTATTGTGATCCTGAAGCTCAGTGAAATAGATCACCTTGAAGCGGCCCTGGTAGGTGGTCTCCTTGTAAACCTCGAACATGATTTTGTCAGACTCAAATGGCATCGATCACCCGCTGAGCTTGCGCTGCTCGCTTCGGCCCGCTGATTCGTGACGAGAGCTTTTCCGGTTATTCCGTAGGATCAGGCGGTGCCGGACGGTGCTTTGCTCAATGTCGCGCCGCCGGCAATCGCAAATGTAAACAATTTGAAAATTGCAAATTTGAAATTTGCCACCTTGAACGGTAACCCGCTCAGCTTTTCACCGCTTGCCCGCGAATTTTCTGCAACTCTTCCAGGAACTCATGGCGGTCTCGCAGAGCCGTTTCGCGCTTGCGCGTCTTATCATCCAGGTATCGCTGCCCTCTGATACCCGTGCTTTGTAACTTATCGGCCCAGCCTCGCAGTTGTCTTGAAATTCCTTCGGCTTCAATTTCAAATTTGAAATTTCAGATTTGAGATCAGCGAATTCAGGAATGGTTTCCAGCAAGCAAAGCATCGAGCGAACTTCACCCGAAGAACCACGGGCGATATAGAGAAACGTGAGCAGTTCCTGCGTGGTGCCGCGCTCGAACCCTTCGGCGATATTATTCGACACCGAAACCGCGGCACGCTCGATTTGATCGCGCAGGCTCCACTGCCCCCGGAATGCCCGGTCTTTGGCGAGATGATAAATCTGCTGCGCCAGCTTGATCGCCGCTTGCCACACTGGAAGCTGCTCGAAACGCTCGTAGGTCATGGTGGTATCTCAAATCTTCAAATCTCAAACGGCACGCCGATGGAAGCGCCAGGTTAACAGAGTCTTGTCATTACCCAGCGGGAAGGGCACCGTCGCCTTGTGAGCTTTCGTCCACGGGACAAGCAGTACACGTTGTTCATAGCAACAGTCCCGGAGAGCCCTTGTGAACGGATAGAGCTTGGCGGTCGTCATACTGAAATCACCGAAAGGGTCATCAGCCCTCAGACTGCTACTCTTCCTGCCGAATGGCATTCATCCCTACCGGGCTCTCAATCTCATAGGGCGCGGGCGGTACGCCCACCGGCAACTCATCCATCTCGGCGCGAAGCTGAGCTTCCAGCTCCTTCAGTTTTTCATGAATTTCACGCTGCTTCTGCTTGCGAGTCATTATGTCCTCGCGGTAGCGCTTCAGGAAGTAACCGATGGTCTCGACGCGAATCTTGATGGAACCCGCCGGCTTGTTTTCATCAATGTCCTTGAAGGAGAAATAGGGCGTGCCGGACTTGGTGACCGTTTCTTCCACCACGGTATAGATGGGAGCGTCGTGGCCGCATTTGAAGCTGGAAAGCTCCAGCGCCACAAGGTTGGGATGCCGAGCTGTGAACTTTGCCGCCCACACTTTCTGCGAAGTGTTTTCGCTGTAGCTGTTTTTCCAGACATCTCGGATATCCATGGGGTGCTCGATGTCACCGCTTTCCATGTCCTCCCGGAAGAGCGGCTCCAGAATGTCATCATCGATGGGAAGCGATTGTAGCGTAAGGACCGGGTAACCGATCTTCTGGAATTCCTCCATAATCTCGTGATTGACTCCCGGATCGTTGTGATAGGGGCGGCCGAGCAGCACGATTCCGATTTTGTCTTCGGTTTCGAGCCGTTTCAAAATATCGCGGCCCTGGGCCCGCAGGATGCCATTCATAAATTTCTCCTGCGCTTTGAAACCTTCGTTGAGGGCCCGCAGGTTTTCTTCTTCGGAAATTCCCAAAATGTCAGAAAACTGCTCGTAAAGCTGCTTAGTGAGCAGGGCCGGCTTGCCCGGACATACGAAAGTGTCAAGGTACAGGATGCCGTTCTCCTTGAAGATGTCACTCTCTTTGGTAAAGGCCGCTTTGATGGCTTCCGGCGTGGTCGCCACCGTGGGGCAGGAACGATGGCTCTGGGCGAACTTCAGATCGCTCGGCAGGTCATCAATCATCGGACAAAAAATGATGTTCAGCGGCTTCTTCTTATGGTGTACGTAAAGCAGGTTGTGAACGTGCGGAATTCCAACCTTGGACGGGAAGCACGGATCAATCGCGCCGCGCTTGGCGCCCTCCTTGTAAAGGCTCTCATTGGTGTAGTCCGAATAGATGAGATTTTCCGCAGGGATGCCGAGCGATTCAAAATAAGCGCTGAAAATGGGCATGACCGAGTACATATTGAGAATGCGGGGAATGCCAATCCTCAAATCCTTGCGCTTCTTCATGAGCTCGACACGCTTCTTCTGTCCGGTGGTAATGGCAAAGCGCGGCAGTGGATCAGCAACGACCGGCGGCGCATAAGATTTGAAGGCCGCCCGCGCTCCGGCTTCGGCCATGTTGGGATTGTCCTTTTTCGCGGCGTCGAGACCCTTCTTGATCTCGCGCATGTCGTTCACGTCCTCCACCAAACCCTTTTCGCAGCTATTGCCGACGATCAGGCGCTTCACTCCCTTTTCGAGAGGGATCTTCGACTTCTTCCAGGACTCATCGGCGCTGGAAATCTTCACGTCGATAAACGTCCGCATACACTTGTTTTTGCAGAAATAACAACGAGTGTCCTCACTGCGGTGGGTTAAGTAGGTTATCTGATCGACGGCCTCAAAGCCGATGAACTTGGTCCGCTGGCCGCGATTGTAAAGGCGGCGAGACTCCAACGCCGCGCCGATGGCGCCCGATTCTCCGCAGTGCTCGTGGACGATGACGTTCGGTTTCGCGCCTTTGTCCCTGAAACGGGACTCAATGAAGTCCACTTGAGCTTTCACCGCAGCCAGATTGTGCTGGGTGCCGCCTTGCAAAACAAACGTGGAACCGAGCGAAGCCAGATTCGGAATCTGGGAGACGTAGAGCCAAATGTTCTTGGGCAGAACGTTCGCCAGGCCAGCCATGATCTCCTCCGGCTTCCAACCCTGGCGCTGGAAGTCCACAATGTCGGACTGCATGAACACGGCGCACCCATAACCAAACATGGGCATGGCCTTGGCACTGAAGGCGAGGTCGGCATACTGCTTTACGTCGTAACCAAAACCTACGCAGGTGGATTGCAGGAAATAACCATTGCCCGCCGAGCATTGGGTGTTCAGCTTGAAATCCTTCACCCGGCCATTTTGCAGGATAATCAGCTTGATATCCTGTCCGCCCACGTCGCAAATCACGTCGGCATTCGGATAAAAGTGCAACGCAGCTTCGGTATGGGCAACGGTTTCGACGATGGCAACGTCTGCCTGCAAAACGTCCTTTAGGATGTCCTTGGCGTAACCCGTGCTGCCCACCCCCAGCAACTCCAGCGTCGCACCTTGGGATTCCACCTGCTTGCGCAGATTGGCAAACATCTCCATGGTGTCTTCCAGGGGATTGCCCTTGGAGAGTTGGTAGCACTTCACCATGACTTCGGCCTGTTCACTGAGCAGCACCGCCTTGGTGGAGGTGGAACCTCCGTCAATTCCCATGAAAGCGCGGACGTGCTCGCCAGGGTTAAAGGCGCGAGGGACGAACTTGTGGGGCTGATAGCGGCCCTTGAAAAGCTCCAATTCATCATCTGTCTTGTAAAGGCCAGCGGATCCTTTCTTCTGCTTTTCCTCGACCCGGCCCACGTTGATGTACCACTCCAGCTTTTCAGAACCCTTATAAATTCCGATGTTTGCATCCTCATCCAATCCAAAGCGGACGCAGCCGATCGCGGCAAAATACTGGGCATTGTCAGGAACGCGGATTAATTCCTTGGGATCGACGCCTTCGGGCAATGGATAGTTGCGCTCCTCCCAAACTTTGGGGATGTTGTGCTTCCAGCAATCCTGCATGCCCTGGATGTAGGTGTTGGGGCCGCCCAGCAGCAGCACCACCGGCCGCAACGTGTTGCCGCGCGTGAGGACGGCAAGATTCTGCTGGATGATGGCCTCAAACAAAGACGCCATAAGCTCCGAGGGAGGCACACCGGACTTCTGCAGACCATTGATGTCCGTTTCGGCAAAGACGCCGCACTTGCCCGCCACCGGATGCAGCTTTAACCCGAAATAACCCATCTTGCACAGTTGATCGGCTGGAATGCGGACCTTGGCGTTGATCTTATCAATCACGGCGCCCGTGCCGCCGGCGCACTTATCATTCATCGAGGGAATCTTTTTCTTCCGGCCAGTTTCCGGGTCTTCCTTGAAGATGATGATCTTGGCGTCCTGGCCCCCAAGCTCCACCACCGAACCGCATTCCGGATAGAGGTGCTCCACTGCCAGGGAAACTGCATTTACTTCCTGAACAAACTTGGCCCCGATGAACTGAGCGATGGTTCCCCCGCCGCTTCCGGTGATGAAAATGCGGGTGTCGCCGGACTTGATCCCGGTGTCCGCTTCCATGCGCTTCAGGAACTCCAGCGTCTTCTCGGGCTGCTTCGTGTCATGGCGCTGGTAATCACTCCAAACGATATTCTGGTTCGTCGCGTCCACTACAACTGATTTAACTGTAGTCGAGCCAATGTCGAGTCCGACCATCAAATCTTTGGGGCCTGGTATGTTCATGGTCACTCCCGTATCCGCGTCCAGTTTAGGGGCGGGACTCGTGCTTGCCACCTGCCAACAAGCCGCCCCAGCGTGCCGATTTATTGTCGGTGCCGGAGGGCGGCTACAAGAGCCGCCCCGATAGCGAGCTACACCGCCACCATCTGACGCGCCTCCACTTTCATGCGCTCCGCAGCGTGGAGTACGAAATTCGCCCCGACCCCGATTACGCCCTTCTTGTGCCCGAACTTGTACAGGGGCCGTTGCATTTCGGGATGATCGTTCACAAAACTTTGAACGTCCTCAAGCGTCACACCTACGCCGGAAAGCACGGTCTTCATTTCATTCTTGGCGCGATTCTTGGCCTCACCCAGCGCCATCTGCACGCGGCTGTGGGCATTCACGTCACCTTCGCCGGAAGTCTCGACGGGAAGGAAGATCATGTCCTTGTACTGGGAGACTACAGCGGATTGCGCTCCGTCCGATTGAGTGGAGGGCATACATCCGAACGGCTTAAGACTCAGCACCATGTGGCAAAGATCCTTATTGGAATAGTAGATGTTCTTCGCTACTTCCAAGTGGCCTTCGCCGCCACCGGCGCGGGAGTTATAGAATGGATGGCCGAGGCGTTGCATCTCGTATTGGTCGGTCAAATGGTGGGCCATCGATCCCAGCGCCTCAATCAGCCGGTTGTATTCACGCTTGAAAATGCCCTCGGCAAGGGTGAGCTTGGTGACACGTTGGGATGTGTTCAAGTGGCTGCCAAAGACCTTGCTGAAGTTCCACTTGGAGACGCCGTTCGCGATCAAGTCCACGCCGCGCTCATCCTTGATCTTCTGCTTGGCCTGGTGAATCATGTACATGATCCAAGTTCCAATCGGTTCCACCAGCACCTGCGCGCCTTCCTTTTCGAGGAACTTGAACATATTGAAATTGCCGTCGCCCTCGGTGGTCTGGGCCCAGAATTCTCCGGTGATTTTTACGATGGGCTTCACCCGAGTGCGGTCCAGCGCGATGGCGTTGAACCGATCGCGCACTTCGTGGAGCGCGGCCACGTATTCATCCCCATAAATCTGATTCAGGAACTTGCCGGCAAACTCTGCGGTGCCCGCAAACGAGGTCTTTTTCAGCAGCGACCCCAGTTTGCCCTCAAGCGTCCACGGCTGCTTCCGCCGCATCACTTCCTGCAGCAGGTCCATGCATTCGTCCAGGACGCGGTCCGTCTCCCCAGCGTTCACCTCAAACGGGCGAATCTGGTAGGCAACGTCATTCACAATGTCGCCAACATTCAGGGCGTTCAGAATGCCGAGGAAGAAATCCAGGTTCATCTCCAGGCCGGCTGCCGCTTCGGCCTGGTTCAATCCCCCACTCTGTTGGAACAGCAAAACACGGAAGCCGTCGAATCCGGAATTGCGCAAGGCCAGCCGGTATTCCGCTTCGTACATCCCAAACCGGCACGGGCCGCAAGCGCCCGCCGTGAAGAAGACGTAGCGTTCCGCAATCTCCTTCTTGTTTAACCCTTTTTCTTCAAGGTGTTGCAGGTATTCCACGAGATTGCCTACGGTGAAATAGGTGGGGTTGCACTGGCCGTTGTTGCCGTATTCTTTGCCGAGCTGAAAGGCCTTCTTGTTGGGCACGGGAAGTGCCTCACAACGGTAGCCGAGGCTTTCAAGCGCGCCGTGCACCAATTTTTCATGCTTCCAGGTGAGGCCGCCGAAAAGGATGGTGGTATTGTCACGGTCCGAGCGGACAAAGGGCCGCTCCACCGGCTTCCGGAATTTTTGAGCGGAATGGCCCGCCAAACCCGCCTCTTCCTCCAAGCGGCGGCGTTCGTCTTCCAGCCTTTGGCGAATCATGGCCTCTTTCGGGAGGATTTGTACCAGCCCGCCTTCTTGGGGCGCCTTGGTCAATGGAGTTGTGCTCATGGCTTACCTCGTTGTTTCGGGATTTTAAGAGTCAGACTCAAATGAATGGTTCAAGCCTTGGCAAAACCATTCCAGGGGGAAAATCCGGACCTAAATTGGGGCAAGCACCTGGTGTCTTCGCGCTTTATCTCTCTGGACCAGGTAAGGGTGAAAGTAACCGCGCCTGGCCGGTAAAGCCACATAATTATCAATACCTTTGGCAGCCTCGAAACCTCAAAACAGCGAATGGGAGATATCAGAAACTGAACTGGCTCATTACGCAATGGACGGGACGGAGCTTTTCCTCAATAAAACCCGGAAAGGCACTTCGTTTTGGCGATTATCGACATTGAAGATTCGCCCTTCCATTCCTTCCCTTATGTTAGTCCCTTCTCCTGCAAAATGCCGGGAGGAAATTTCGAACTTCGGCGGGAATGAATTGGCCCCGTCAGAACTTTAATCATTGTTGGCAGGATGGTGATTTCCAGCGGCAGCGCCCCCAGTGGCTCTCCGTCGACTTCAATGAGCGTTTCCGGGTCACCCTCAGCCACAATTTTTGCGGCGCGGAACGCATGAACTTTGGGATGGCGGAGGACATTGGCGGAATACAGGATTTTGATCTCACGCACCAATCGCAGGAACGGCATATAGTCGATCACCGTTATGTCGAGAAGGCCATCATTGAGCATCGCGCTGGGGCATGGATGCATTCCTCCGCCGTGAAACTGGCCGTTTCCCACCGCGATGTTTGTGACAAAGGCACAGATGGGTTGAGGGCTGTCATCCAGGAAAAGACTAACTGATTTGCCGCGATAACGCAGGAGCACGAGAAAGGTAGCCCACAAAAAAGCGACTTTTCCACCAAGGAAGCTCAGGAAATTCTTGGCACGCGAGGCCACGGCTCCGCCCATTCCAAAACTGACAAGATTCAAAAAATATCGCTCCCGGAGCGATCCATCCCGCGCCGTGCAAACCACTCTCCCCATGTCAATCCAACCGGGCATTCCCGATGCGATCACCTCGATGGCGTCCTCGATTCGCGCGCCGATGCCCAGAGACCGCTGAAAGTCGCCACCCGTTGCGATCGGCAATATGCCCAGAACCGCTTCAGAGTTGACGGGGCTGCCCCGGTCCAGAAAGCCGTTGGCGACTTCATTGAAAGTTCCATCACCACCCGCCGTAACAATCAAGTCGAAACCCTGACTCAGCAGCTCGCGGGCTAACAGGGTGGCGTGGCCCGGCCTTTCTGTAAAGCGCGTTGTGAACGGACCGATTCTCGCTTCAAGTCGCTTCGAAATCACGGGCCACTTTTTGCGGGCCCTGCCGCTGCTTGCATGGGGATTGACGATGACGGCTGTTTTTTTATGGGGTGTCATCAGAAGGCGTAATCGATTCGGATGGAACCGGTCTTGTGTTGCAAATGCTTGGTGGCCGGCTCAAGCCCGCGCGGCTGGCCGCGCCAGAATATCTTCCACGGTATCCTTCAAGGTTGCAATCGGGTCGCGCGTCTCGAAATGTAATTGGTTCCGCGCTTTGGCCGTATCACAGTACCAAAAGAGAGCTGACATTTTAATGGACGCATCATCCAGCTTAAAGGGCTTTCCGAATAAAGGCAGAACTACCCGAAGTACCTTGGCGCTGAGAAGTGATAAACGGAGCGACGGCTGCATCATCGGAGAGCGTTTCCGGGAAATTTGCGCCACGCTCTCGATCAGCTTGCGAAAGGTCCAATTGGGACCGCCCAGGAGATAACGCTCGCCCGCCTTGCCCAGCTTCATGGCTGAAACCAACCCAGCCGCAGCATCCCGCACATCCACAAAACTGAGTCCACCCAACGGAATGGCCATAATCTGGCCTTCGAGGAAAAGCGCCACGTCCCCAGTCGATGAGCCGTACACATCTCCGGGGCCGAGAATCAAGCTCGGATTAACCACCACAACCGGAAGCTGTTCTTGCGCCGCAAACTGGAGGGCCAGCTTCTCCGCATAAATCTTGCTCAGGTAATAGGGCCATTCTCCCACCACATCGACCTTGTAGCCTTCCTGCTCGTTGTGGGAGACGGGTTCCGGGCCCACCGCGATCGTACCCGATGAAGAGACCACGACAATTTTCTTTGTCCCACTCTTCTGGGCCGCTTCGCAGACGTTCCGCGTGCCTTCGATGTGGGTTTCGTAAAGAAAGCGATTCTTCCCGGGTGAGCGGGATACTACACCCGCAAGGTGGTAAATTTCCTCGACGCCTTCGGCCGCGCGTTGGACATCCTCAGCATTGGTGACATCGCCACGAACAATTTGCATCGAAGGATCGCTGTCCCAAGGTGTTTTGCCCCGCGCCAGGAGCCTGAGATGAGCGTCCGGTAGTGTTTCCTTCAGCCGGTTCACCAGGTGTCTGCCGAGAAATCCCGTTGCGCCTGTCACAAGGATGGACTTCATGGATGCTCAGACCGCCGCCGGGGTGCCATTCACATCGGCCATCAGAATGGGAGCAAAGTGCATCATGGTTACGCTCGGCTTGTGGCCCACGTGACTCTGCGCCATGTCTAAAGCCTCATCCATGCTCTTCGCTGTATCCCACCCCATGATGGAAGCTGCTTCCTTGCTTTCGGCCCCCACCACAATCACCCTCCCAATGTGTGCGCGCCCATTTTCCCCCCAGTACCACATGTAAAAAGGATGAACGCCATGATAGGCATGACCGGTGCGGTACATGCGAATGTAGTCCGGGTCGTGGGCAAACTCCTCTTCGTATTTGTTTTGTAATTCAAAGGAATCGCGCGTCTCGGCGAGGATGCGATGGAAGAACTCAATGTAAGAAGGATGATGGCGCGGATCAAACTCGTCATAAAGCGGATGGGTAATGATCAGGACACCGTTCTTCTTCACCACCGGCATGTGACGGTACATGTTGTGAAAGTAGCCGAGGGCCATCACCTGCACCAGCAACGGGTTCAGAATGGAGTTGACATTATAAGGACTGACGAAGGGGATGCCATAGACTACAACGTCCGATTGCCCCTCGACAGGGACGCAGTATTGCGCATAGCAGTAGGCGACCGTCTTCTCATGCACCGGAAGCGTTGCGCCGGAGTGTACGGCGATCATTTGGTAAGCCGCGGGGATGGCAAACAGGACTTTCCTCTTGGCGGAGCGCGGCAGCATCCCCAATCCCTTGCGCGCCGAAGCGAACAGGGTCCGGTCCACCACGGAATGGCGGTCCTCAGTCTTCACGAAGAATGACATCGCCGGATCGAACATGGCATTGTTGAGGACGGTTTCAATATGGAAGACTTTCAGTTGCTGATTGATGATTTTCTGGATGCGGTTGCACGACCGGTTGATCCCGGAGCGCGTGTGATCGAAATAAGAATCCGACTTCAAAATGGTCTGGGGGTTGTGATGAGCGCGCAAAGTGGCGTAATCGCATAACCCCACGCTGACGGATTTGCTGCCTCCATCCATCGGCACCAGGTTGATATTGACGTAAATCAGCAGATCGGATTCTGCAGCGCGCCGGTTGATCCTCACGTGCTCGCCCTGTTCGGTCAAGCCCAGTTCCACTATGCCATCCGGCGCTTCGCCGTCGTGGTTATAGAGGCGCTGCGGATAGTATTCCCGGAAGATCTTCTTGCCCACGACCCAGCGGATTTCAAACGGCTCCATGCGCCGGTGGTATGAAGTGGCGATGATGATGTGAACGTCGGTAACGCCGTGCTCCGCGAGCATCGGCAGCAGGACGCTCAAAACCGATTCACGAATGTCCGGCCGCTTCATTTTGGGAAGCGGCAGAGAGATATCATCAATCGCAATGGTGACTTTCATCCCGGGACGCAGTTGCGCCCTGAGCGGGTCCATCTCCTCGGGATGCTCTAAGGCATAGCGAATGGCGCCCGGCACATCTCGTAGGCCGGGAATCGTAGGCTTCGGATAGACCACGCGCGTGCCTTCCGGCATCCGGACTTGCAACAGGTCCTCGCCAGACCACATGAGACGCGGTCGAGACTTCGCGCCCAAGCGAACCACGCAGCCTTCGGAAGAAACCAGCGCATTACGGCCTACGGCGTTGGGGGCCGGATCGGAAAACTGGTAGGGGCGGGCGCTGCCGCTCGCCAGAGCTTCAGCCCGTGATGACATGGCCGTCTCCCCCATTCTTAGCTTTCAGGTTCAGCACCGGCCAGCCTCGCTCCCGGGCCACGCGCAGGAGGCGGCGGTCCGGGTTGACAGCCGCCGGAAGTCCCACGGCTTCGAGCATCGGGACGTCCGAGAAGCTGTCCGAATAAGCGCGTGCGTCGGCCATCTTAGCGCCCAGCGTCCGGCATTTTTCCATCATCAGAGTCACTTTTTCCCGCCCGGCAATGAGCGGAAGCTTGACTTCACCGGTGGCTACGCCCTCTTCAAAAATCAAGGAATTTGAGATCAATTCGTCGAAACCAAAATAGCGTATCACGGGCTGCAAAGCGATGTCGAGTTCGCCCGACACCAACACCAGATAACATCCCTGCTCGCGGTCGCGCTCCACCAATTTCAGCGATCCGGAGTGGATGGTGGGACGAATCACCTGTTCGAATAGGGCGCCGGCCATCTGCCCGAGCCATTGCTGTTTCATGCCCCGGTAGGCCCGGAAGAAGACCTCGTTGAAAAGGCGGCGCGAGTAGAAGTCCAGACCGAGATAGTACGGAACCGACGCCAGAAGCTTCGAATACTTTATCAGGGCGCGCGCCCGCGAGGGAAGCCTGCGTACGAGGAAGGCATAACGGGTCACCACGTTGCTCGAAACCAGAGTTCCATCGAAATCGTAGAAGGCGATGTGGGCGGGTTGAATCATTGGATCATGCCGGGCGGAATGGGGAGAACGGCGTATCGAGGCCCGGACGTTTCCATATTGAGGATGTGACCATCACCTCTCATGGGCGCCACTTCCGCCCCGGCTCGGCGCCATCAACAGGTTCCGGATATTCTTCTGGTGACGGTACACCAGGAAAAGGGTCATGGTGGCCGCGTAGAGCGCATCCATCTTCCCCACAAAAATCAGCATCAGAATGACAAACAGAATCCACGTGGCGAGGGAAGCGAGAGCGCCCGCTTCTCGCCATTTCCATTTGCTGCCCGTCATTCGGAGGATCACAAAGAAAATCAGCCCCACCGCCGCCCATTCCGGGTAGAGCATCAACATCACACCGGCCGAAGTTGCAATCCCCTTTCCTCCGCTGAACTTCAGGAATGGTGAGTAACAATGGCCCAGGACGGTCACAAATCCAAACAACCAGCCGGCCGCCACCCCCGCACCAATTCCGTGCGGCAACACCATCGGCCAGACTCGCAACACGATCCAAAGCGCCAGCAGCCCCTTGCCCATGTCGCCAATCAGGGCAATCATCGCTCGTCCCTTGCTCACGCGGAGCACATTGTTGAATCCTGGATTCCCCGACCCGATTTTGCGGATATCCACTCCGGATCCGACCATGGAAAGCACCGCGAAGGGAATCGAGCCCAGCAAAAAACAGATCACGCAACGAACCAGCATGATTCTCCACAAACAGCAGAATAAACTTTCGCGGCGCAGAACCCCCGCAACATTTCTGTCGCAAATCCGTGAAGATGAATAAGCCTGCTCCGGCCGCGATGCAAGCCAGCCCTGATGTTCAACGCCCGATGGGTTCAGACGCATCGAACAATTGCGCAAGTCTTTCCCGGCAATCTTGGCGGAAGCGGATAACCTCAAAATGATCCGGGTTGGAACTCCAAACAGCCTCACCCACAGCGATTCTAGCTTTCCCGCGCTGGACGGCATGGTGGGCCGGAGCCGCTGCTTCCGGATACTTCCAGTCATAGGTCCTCGCGGACCGCTCGACGAGGCTCTTCATCATCGCCTGCGTCCCCTCGATCGCCACAGGGATAACAGGCCGCAAGGTTTGAGATGCCGATTGGAACGGTTCCAGCCGGAAGCGGCAGCGGGCGGGTGAAAGCCCGGCGGGGCCATCCGCAAACACGAGCACGGACTGTCCAGCCCGGAGGCTTTGTGTCATCCGCTCCTGAAGCGTGCCTCCCGGCGGAATTTTCTTTGCGGAAACCTCCGGCAAAACCAACGATGAAAGCAGAAAACGGATGGCCGGGGGCAAGGGTCGAAGAACGGATCCATCGGCAAGAACCCACGGGCCTGGAAGCGTCGCAGCCGCCATCAAAGGGTCAAGAAATCCTGCCCGGTTGGCGAGGAAAATCACAGGCAACTTCTCCTTAGTCGGGTATCCGCTGACCACCGGCAAAGGTTCGCGAACCGGCCACAACAGAAGGCGGGCGCTGGCCCGAACCACCCCACACCGGGCGGAGGCATGGGGCGCTATCCTTGTCAGCGTCCCGCCGGCGATGCCCACAGCACCCACCCACGCCGCCTGAGCCATGATCTGAAGTCTTCTCGCCAGCCGCTCCCCAATCTGCTTCGCCCAGGCGCCGCAATGCTCGAACCAAAGCCTGGTGATTTGCAGCCAGGGTGGCCGTTTCCCGTCATGAAGTTTTCCGGACTCAAACAGTGACCGTGTCGCATTCCGGCGAATTTTGCCGCTGCTCGTCTTGGGAATGCTGTTCGGGAGGACAAATACCACGTCGTCGGGCGGAATACCAATGGCCGCGCTGACGGCCTTCATCACTTCGGCCCGCATTTTCCGTTGTTCTTCCGTCCCAATCGCACGCGCTTCCGCAACCACCACCAATCTTTCTGTTCCAGAGGCGTGATCGAGCGTGCCAAATGCCGCGACGCAGCCTTTTCTCACCCCTGGCACTTCCGCCGCCGCCTCTTCCACTTCTTGAGGAATGATATTGCGCCCCGACTTGATAATCAGGTCTTTTTGCCGTCCGGTAACGTAAATCTCGCCGTTCGCCCAATAAGCCAGATCTCCGGAATCCATCCACCCGTCCTGCGTAATCACTGCGGCCGAAGCTTGAGGGTTGCGGTAGTATCCGTTGGTCCGCGAAAGGCCGCGGAAGAAGAGTCTTGCCTGCACGCGCTCGCTCACTTCCTGGCCTTGGCTGTCCACCAGTTTCACTTCATGCCCCGGCATGGGGCGGCCGTTGGCGACGAACCGCAGGACGTTCATATCGCCGGGTTTTGCCGCGATGGCCCGGCCTTCGCCTTCAAACAGGTCACGCTGGATCACGTCAATCACCGGCTTCCGATCCATGGGCGGAAAGGTGAGAGCTACGGAGGACTCCGCAAGGCCGTAGCAAGGCACAAAAGCCTCAGCCCGGAATCCATAAGGTTTGAAACGGTCCGCAAAACGCCCCAAAGTATCCGGCAGCACGGCTTCCCCGGCGTTGATGGCAACCCGCCAGGCGCTCAAATCAAGACCTTGCAGGGCGCGGTCGGGAATCTTACGCGCGCAAAGCTCATAGGAAAAATTGGGCGCGGGACAAAGAGTTCCGCCCGAATCGTGCATGGCCCAGAGCCAGCGCTCCGGTCTGCGCAGAAACGCCAGAGGTGACATCACCGTAATCGGCGATCCGAAATAAACACTGAACAGCCAGGAACCGATGAGCCCCATGTCGTGATAAAGCGGCAGCCAGCTTACTACAATGTCCGTAGGTCGGAAATTCACAGACCAGCCGATGCCGCGCACGTTGGCCAAAACGTTCGATTGCGTCAGCACGACGCCTTTGGGGTCACCCGTGCTGCCTGAAGTGTATTGGATAAAGGCAATGTCCGACGGCCGCCCTGCCGCCCATTTCGCATTTTCTCCCCGGGCTGCGAGCGTTGCCACCGTCGCCACGCCAAGAAGGTCAGGCAGGTTTAGCCTCATAATCTGGGTGACGGCCTTCACTTGGTCGAAGCTGATCAGGAAACGGACATCGGCATTGCGCAGAATCAAGATTTGCCGCCGCACGTACTCTTCAATCTTGTCTGGCCGGGCCGGAGGGTAAATGGGAACCGGGATGCCGCCCGCCAACATGACGCCAAAGAAAGCGAAGAAAAAGTCATCACAAGTCGGCAGCATGATGGCGACGGTCTCATCCCGCCGCAAGCCGGAACTGGCAAGCCCCGCCGCCACCCTCGAGGCCGTCTCATAAAGCTCACCGTAAGTAATGTCGCGGCCGGAGTCTTCCTCCAGCAGATGAACCTGCGCACGGCCCGGGTCAAACTGCGCGTGCCGGTCCAGCACATCCACCCAGGTCTCTGCGTCCTCCGGCGCGGGCGGCGCCTCGCGCGAGGGCTGGATGATCGAGTAACGCTTTCTTTCGGGCTGATGGCCATGGCCATCCTGTAACGCCTCAACCCAATCGGCCAGCGTTCCAGCCTGTTGCGCCATTTCTTCCGGCAGGCGTGTATTGAAGCGCGCTTCAAGCCGGACGAGCAATTCAACCCGTTCGAGGCTGCCCAGGCCCAGGTCTTGATCCAGAGATGAGGAAAGGGACACGCCTTCCGTTGCCTGCCGCGAGCCAAGCTCCCGCAACAGTTCCCGGGTTACCTGAAGAACCTGCTCCTCAGCCTCGTCCTGCCGGACTGTTTTGAACCCCGTCGCCATAAGAAATTATACGTGAGGACATAAGCCGGCGACGCTCCGTCCCGTAGCGCCGCCGACTTATGTCCGTGTGTATAGTTGCGAGTGAAAAGTGACTAGACTCCCCTCACCCCCAACCCATCTCCTCCGAATCGGGGGAGATGGGTTGGGGGTGAGGGGGTCACGCTGAACTCAAATCCGGAACGCCCAATTCCGCACCGCTTCCGGCTCAACCCACTTTTTGATGCCGGCGATTTGGTGGTGAATCCAGTAATTCTTCCAATCAATTTCCTCTGGCGCCCACGGCAGCAGCTCACGATCTCTTGGCGAGACTTCGGCTCGCGCCACACGAATGTTCTCCGACTCAAAAACATAGCGGTTGTGCATGATGAACGGCAGATATTGGTCCAAAGTCTGTTCGCGAAATGTAATCTGGAGATCCATGGCCCGCAGGGCCGTCTTCCACCCGCGGAAAGGTTGTCGTCCATTTATTCGGACCTTACCCAGCAATGTCTCCAATCCTCGCACAACACCTTCCGCCCGCCGGATTTTTTTGCGGAGCTGCGCGCCCCGTGCATGATATTGAGCCGGGGTCAGGAACCGCACTGCGCTTGTCCCGCCGCTCCTTCCGGCTCCTACCAACCACCTCGGGACGCCGTGACGCGCCTTTGGGTTGGGAATCCCCTGGCCCGCAAGTCCGGCTGAATGGCCCAGTAGCTTAATCAGCGGCTCAAGCTCGATGGGATTCACATCCGCGCTTCCCAGTTGATAGACCGAGGCGGACCGCCCCGCCAGCAGGAGTCCACCAATCATAACGATGGCCGCCGCAACCATATCAACCGGTATCACCTCCAACGCCGCGTCCCGCCGCGCCGGCCACTCGCGCTGACCAGCCAGGGCCATCAGGACCAACGGCGCAGAGGTCCTGCCTCCTTCAATCCAACCTGGAAAAGGGAACTTCCACGAGCTCTCTACGATGGCTGGGCGCACGATGGCATAGCTCAGGCCTTCTGTTGACGCAATCACCTGCTCGCCCAAACTCTTGGTGTAAGTATAAGTGTTCGTCCATCCCCATGCCGCGGCTCGCTGCCGGCCCAGCGCCGTCAGGCGGTCAACCGCCTCCCGGCTTCGCTTCTTGTTGGGGGTAGCATCCTCACTGTCCGCCAGCGAATTATAGATTTGGCGGATCATCTTCCGGCAGTGATCGATCTCCACTGCGTGGTGGAAGCTCTGATCTTGCGGACCGCGGCGGCGAGGGTAAAAGCCCGGCACCGGCTCACTTTCCTCAATCAACCCGTCCGCCTCACCGCATACAAAGGCCGTGGAAATGTGCAACAGTTTAGCGCCCGCTTCCAGCGCCAGCGCCACCATGTTCTCCACTCCGTCCACATTGGAGTGGAATGAATCATCGACGGGCGGGAAGAAATCCACCTTGCCCGCACAGTTGATAATCAACGCGATTCGGCTCTCAAGTTCGTTGTGTGCGTCTGCATTCAGCCCGCAATTGGAATTTCCGATATCTCCGGACCAGACGGTTACTTTGGCTGCCAGAGCCTCCCGGCTCCATTTCTGACGGACGAATTCGAGGGCAGGCGAGGCCAGTAATTCCCGCTCAAATCTCTCCTGAGCCGTCATTCCCCGTCCTGGACGAATGAGAACGTGGAGGTGTTTCAGTCCAGGATAGCGGTCCAGAAGAAGACCCAGGATGACCTTACCCAAGAACCCGTTCGCGCCAGTCAGCAGGACTTCATGCTCGCTCAGAACTTGGCCAATGTCTGTCAAAAACTGCACCTGCCGGAGTCTTGAATTGATTCCCAGCCCTCGCATCGGGCTTGGCTGCGATCCACCCACTGCCAGCCTCACCCCAAGATTCCCCGTCCTGGGCCGCAAGCATAGCACTCCTCCGCCTTCGCGCCGGTCAAGCCCCAATTGGCGCTGGGCGAGTGGCCATTTCCCGCATGGATCGATTGGCATGAGTCATGCGCGGCCTGCGCCGGAGGCGCAAGGCAAAGGCATGGTGGGCCCAGCAGGATTCGAACCTGCGACCAACGGATTATGAGTCCGCCGCTCTGACCGGCTGAGCTATGGGCCCGTCCTTCGATTCACATTATGAACGATCCCCGCGCCGCGTTCAATCGCTTCCAAAACGGGTCAGAAAATGTCCGCTGCCCACGACACACCTGCGATTCCGGGTCCCGGCATCGTGCTCTTTGCAAATTTCGATTCGGTCCGGCTGGCCGATCCCCTTTTCCACTACCAGATCTGGCAGCGGTCCGCCGCTGGGCGGACCATCGGGTCACCGGGCTTGCAGTTGAAAGCTTTGGCAAAGGCCGGCATGTTGGAGAGCGGCCCCAGCACCCGGAATTTGGCAATCGGATGCGGGTCCGCGGACACCAGTAGCCGCGCGAACTGGGGCCGTATATTTTGCGCCCAAATCTGCGCGTAGCTCAGGAAGAAGCGTTGGTCCGGCGTGTAGCTTCCGATTTCCGGTGGTTGAGGTTTTCCTTGCAGCGATTTCTGAAAAGCGGCATAAGCGATGGTTAAGCCTCCCAGATCGGCGATGCTTTCTCCCAGAACCAGTTTGCCGTTCTCATGAAGGTCGTCCTGAACCACGAAGCTGTCAAACTGCTTGGCTACGCATTGGGCGCGGGCTTGGAAACGCTTCAAATCGCCGGGCGTCCACCAGTTCACCATGTTGCCTTTGGCGTCAAACTGCCGGCCCTCATCGTCAAAGCCGTGCGTCATTTCATGGCCGATGACGGCGCCCATGGCCCCGTAATTCACCGCGTCATCTGCCTTGGCATTAAAAAATGGCGGCTGCAGAATGCCCGCGGGGAAAACAATCTCATTCATGGAGGGATCATAATAGGCGTTCACGGTGGGCGGAGTCATGTCCCACTCGGTGCGGTCTACGGGTTTTCCAATCTTGTTGATTTCACGATGAAACTCAAACTGCGCGGCGCGAAACACGTTTTCCACGTAGGGTCCTTGATTCACGGTTAAAGCAGAGTAGTCGCGCCACTTACTGGGATAGCCGATCTTACGATTGAATGCCTGTAGTTTGGCGACCGCTGCCTTGCGGGTTTCGGGTCCCATCCAACTCAGAGTTGAAATGTCACTATGCAACGCCGCGATCAGATTCGCCACCATCGCTTGGGCGCGCACTTTGGCGGCCGGGGGGAAATACTCTTGCACGTAAACCTGGCCCAGCGCTTCACCCAAGCCACGGTCGGCGGCGGCGGTGCACCGTTGCCATTGCGGCAGGTTCACTTTGGATCCTGTCAGGATGTGGCCATTGAAATTGAAGTTTTCCGCGACGAAGGGCGTGGAGAGATCGGGGGCTGCCCGGTCAATCAGGCGCCAACGAAGGTAGGTTTTCCAGCCGCCCAGGGGGACACCGGTCAGCGCTTGGTTCACCTCTTTGAAAAAGGCTGGAATATCCACATTGATGGAACCCATGCTGGGATGGCCGACTTCAGCGAAATAGGATTCCCAATCGAACGACGGGGTGAGCGCCTTCAATTGCGCCAGGTCCATTTTGTGATAAAGGACCTGTGGATCACGGCGCTCGACCGGAGTGAGTGACGCTTGAGCCAATTTCGTCTCAAGATCCATCACCGTCTTGGCTTCGGCTGAGGACTTGGTAGCGTCGTCGCCCAGCAACTGGAACATTTTGGTGATGTGGGTAACGTATTCCTCTCGAATCTGCTTGGACTTTGCGTCCTGCTTGGTGTAGTACGTGCAATTTGGCAATCCCAGACCGCCCTGATCCGCGTCTCCAATTTCCTGGTCGCTGTGCTTCAAGTCCTGCGAAGAAGTGAAATTGAACAATACGTCCACACCCATCCTCTGCAGGCTCGCGATTTCAGCTTCGAGGCTCGGGATGTCGTGGATTCCAGCAATCTTCTGGAAATCCGGAGCCAAGGGTTTTACGCCCGCCGCGTCCCGGGCGGCCTGGTCCATGCAGCTTGAGTAGTAGCTGCCAATCTTCTGTTCGTCGGACCCATTCGCCGCAGTCTTGTCCGCCGCGGCTTTCTCCAGGATTTTGCGAAGATCCTCGCGGTTTCTGATGGCAAGCTCATTGAACCGTCCCCAGCTTGGATATTGCGGAGGAATGGGGTTGTGAGCCAGCCATCCTTCATTGGCATAGGTGTAAAAATCGGTGCAGGCCTTCACCTTGGGATCAATACTTTTCAGGTCCAGGGCATGATTGCCCGGCTCACTTGCAGTGGATGTTGCATCTCCCTGCGAAAATATAAAGTTCGCCCGGCTGCCGACCGATCTCGCGAGCACGTGACCCTGGCTGCTTGAAAGCAGCGCGCATGCCGCGACCGCAAGCAACAGCGATAGAGCCAAAACCCATTTCACGGTTCGACGCATCTTCGTGATTCACCTCAGTCCCATGAATCGTCAAATAGCAAACCCTTATCCTAGCAGATATTTGCGCCGCCTTGAATCTGCAATTGGGCGATTTCTCGCGCATAACGAGTGATTGAAATGATGGGACATTCCGGTTTTGTTCCCAAGCCCTTTGCCGCTTTGCCCCGGAGAGTTGTGAAGAAAAGTTGACGCTGAGCGTAGAGCGATGCCCCAACTTGCCGGCCTTCCTCACCCTGAACCCATTCATTCTCCTGCAAAGCAGCGCCCAATAGAAGCGATCGGATGCCGAAAAGCGTCTCAAGCGTCTCAAGATGCCCTGATTGGTGCTGGCCTTACCGCCCAAGAGACTAGCACACCGGAATGAGAAGAGTGAGACGAGTGGGACAAGTGAGACGGATTATTCTTGCCTCCATTTTTAGCGGCTGAGAATGCGGCTGCGGATGGAGACGAGCAGGAATGAAGATGAGTGCGGCGGCAATCCACCACAGCGACTGGTGCTCGATCACCCTGCCGAATCATGATGATACGGGTGAATGACAATCCTGCGCCCCCAACGTCATTTCGGCGCTCTCGCCGTCATTCCCCCGTCCACCCTCGTCGCCCCCGCGCCCTCACTCCTATTCCCACGCAGGCAGGAATCCACAACGTTGACCAAGTCTTGTCAGGAATGGATTCCCGCCTGCGCGGGAATGACGGATGGGGCGGGATCTGGCCAAAGCTTGCCTTGACACTTTCTCCCTCCGCTTCTACACTCCGCTTTCACGATTTTGGCTGGAAGGTATCCGTGGATAACGTCACGCACACCCTGGTGGGCATCGCGCTCGGAAGGGCAGGCTTCAACCGCAAGACGCGCTACGCCACTTTGGCAATGGCGATTGGCTCCAACCTGCCGGACGTGGACATTGTCGCTGCATGGCACGGCAGCATCAACTACCTGCGCTACCACCGGGCCATCACCCACTCGCTGATCGGCGTGACCGTGTTGGGCTGGCTCCTGGCCTTGATCTTGTACCTTTTCGGAAGGAGGGCTCGCCCGAAACCGAACGTGCCGCTTCTCAACATGCGATGGTTGATCGGTGCCTGTTGGCTCTCCACCGCTATGCACTTGTTTATGGATTATACGAACCAATACGGCGTCCGGCCCTTTCTGCCTTTCAGTGGGAAGTGGATCGCTTTGGACCTCATCCCCATTGTTGACCCGTGGCTGCTGCTGATGCTGGTGCTTGGCCTGGGGATGCCTGTGGTTTTGCGGCTTGTCTCTGAAGAAGTGGGCGCGAAGAAGAAAGATTCCAGGGGTGGGCAGCGCGGAGCAATCATCGCTTTGTGCGGAATGGTGTTTCTGTGGGTTGTCGCTGGTTTTTCACACTTGCGGGCCGTTGGTATGATTGAATCCCATTTGTATGGCGGCGAAAACGCCGACCAAGTTGGGGCCTTCCCCTCCGCTCTAAATCCCTTCATTTGGACGGGCGTGGTGGAAACGGGTTCAGCGTTCACTATGTTTCCGGTCAATTCACTGGATAACGGCCTGGAACTTGATGAGGAGCGGACGTTCCCCAAGCCCAAGCCATCCCCTGTAATCCTTGCCGCCCAACACACCACCACCGCGAAGATTTTCCTGAACTTTGCCCGGTTCCCGTGGACTCAGGTGGACGAAGGAATCGAAATGGATGAAGTGACGATTCGCGACCTGAGGTTTGCTTCACCCGGCTCCGGACGTTCGGGATTCATGGTCGAGGTTTTAATGGATAAGAACCTGAAAGTGCTCAAGCAATTGTTTACGTTTGGGGGCCGGACCAGAACCAGCGACCAGCCCTGACCCAATCATCCCGCGCCCTCAACCTTGGCTCCAATGCTGTTCAATTAGCCAACTATCCCATTGGAGCCTGAGTCCCACCCGCCGTAGGGGCGGGGACAAAACCCGCCCTTATTCCTCCAAGAGATTTCCTTGAAGTATAACCGACTGCGTATTACACTATGGGTACATCTTGGCGCCGGCGACTCGGGTGTAGCGGCTCCGGCGCGGTGACAAGAATGGGATGGTGCGCTATTCTGCGGTCAGGAGTGAGTGGGATGATGATGCGAAAAGGATGGACCGTCATGGGTTGCTTATTCCTCATGATCGTATCTTTGGCGGGGCCAGCTTCGGCTTCCCGGCAACCCAAAACCGAGTTGCAACGGATGAAGTTCGAGCACAAGGCGGAGCGAAAGTCTTTGAAGGCCCAAGAGAAGGCATGGAAGCGATCTTTCCAGGGCGGCCGCATCCCGCGCGCGGATAGGATCCGTGAAAAACACCAAATGCAGCGGGACATGCACAACATGAAGCAGCGCCAAAGGGACCAAATTCAGGATTATAAGGATCACCGGAGGATCCAAAGGCAAATCCGGACCTCTTAACCCCATAAGCGTTTACTTAATGCCACTTGTGTCTATTCCGCCTCGGGTGGAAGCGTGTCGATCTTGCATTTCTCGGTAAAAACTGACGTTCGATCCGCATCCTACCGGTCTCCAAAAAGCCCACAACAGCCCGGAACCGGCTTAAGTGAACGCTTATGCCTCTTAACCCCCGTTGCCCGGTCTCCACGGTCCCCAAGGTTCGGTGATTATCGCCGATGATGGAAAAAGAGCTCCCAGTCTCGACAGGTTTGTAGCGCCAGGGTCTCGCTGGCCCCCAGGATGCGCTGATGTCGCGGCGGCGCTTTGGCTTCACTTCCCCCACGATCCTCGAAATCATCGACTGCTTCCCAACTTCACACTTTCCTGTCGTAAGAAATTCAACTTTTATGAAAGCGCCCTCGTGACCCGTCTTAGCCGCGCATTTGACGTGCGCAGGACCTGTTCAAGGCGTCGCTTGCGGCGTGTGCCACGTCATTTAGAGAAATCGCTCCCGGTTTTTGCTAGACTGTGAGCGAGATCACATGCTGGCGGAGGTTTCCCATGAAAGTGCATCGGTTGGTTGGGAACTTGATCTTTATGGCCTTTGCAATCCCCCTTTCCACCGCATTGGGCGGGCAGGACCAAAAGCCCACGTTGAACAAGCCGGATTCCTCGCAAAGGCCGAGCTTGGGCAGCGCCGCGCCTTCCCTCAACGGGCCAACCAATGCGACGATCATCGATGCCCATCAGCTCATCATGGTTCACCGCGTCTATATTGAATTCATGGATAATCACTTGAACTTGAAGCTCGATCAGGCGCTGGCCAAGCAAGGGCCTTTCCAAGTGGCGTCGAGCCGGGACGAAGCGGACGCAATCCTGCGCGGGACTTGTTTTGACTCTCCGCACTTGAAGGATGTCCACTCGGAAGTGTTCCTGACCACCAAAGCTGGCAAGGCGATCTGGCAGGACGTCATCCGGCGTCCCTACAATCCCCCGGCCTTGTCCCAGGTTGTGGCGCAAACGGCGAATATGGTGGTGATGCAACTCAGGGAAAGCGTGGAAGTGGCCCGGCGCCGGTAGGCCTGTCTTGGATAATTAGCGAACTACCTGTCAAGGGAAATGGCAATTTCCAGGAATGCTTGTTCTCGCTTTGCGAGGCAAAGTGCCACCATTCGCAATGACGGTGACGTATTCTTGCAACGGTCTTCAACAACCCCTCACCCCCAGCCCGTCTCCCCGTAAGCGGGGAGAGGGTGGCGCACAGCGCCGGGTGAGGGGGCGGGAGATGCGATCAAGCTCTCCATTCGGCCGGCCCGCAGGCCGGTCCGTAATGCCGAAATCTCGTTCTTATTTTCAGCTTTGGTGACAGAAGCGTCTTGCTGACATTTCACAAGATGATCCAAGGGTGCCGCGAAGGAGATGCGGAAGCGTGGCGCGCGCTGGTGGCGCAATACACGCCAGTGCTGGCGGGAGTGGCGAAAGCCTACTCCTCCGATCCCGGTCGCATCGCGGGCGCCTGGCGGGGAGTGCTCGGCAGCTTGGCCGGTCACGATTTCGCCGCTCTAAAGGAAGTGGAAGCCCAGTCCGACCGCGAATTCTTCAGCGTTCTGCGCGCTTCTCTTCTGGAGCAATTCACCGCCGGGCCGGAGGACCTCACTTCGCCGGATGGCCTGGACACTATCACCGTTCTGGAGGATTTGAGCCGCCTGATGCGGGAATCGCCTCTGGTTCATCAGAATATGATGTTTCTTCACTTGACCGGTTATTCGGACCCGGACATCGAACTGATCTTAAGGATCAGCCCCGCAGTCGCCCAAAGGAGCGTGGAACGGCTAAACGCCGCCTTCTGGGCTGACTTTCGCCGTTCTATGGAAGCGGCCCATTGGCAGGCGGCCTGGCTCCGGATGAATCGCCGGATGCGCAGGAGCAAAACCCCGGATTGCGTTCCCATTCGCCCATTGATCCGTATTCTCGACGGTCAATTTGGCTGGTATGAAAAGGACCCGATTGAGAGGCATCTCGGCGCCTGCCTGCATTGCCTGGAGGCTTGGGTTGGATTGCAGGAAATCACCCACTGGATGCAGAGAGGAACGCCGCTCACTCCGGCGCAAGTGGATGAGCTGCTTTCCGGTCTGCCGGTCAAGGCAAAATCCCAGGGGCGATTCTCGCTCCTGAAGCGCGCGTTCCGCTGAGCGAAGGCACGCCACAGATGCGCGGCGGCCTCGACCGCGAGGCATCAAGAAACCGAACCATGCCCGATTCGCAAGTCTCAAACCCGCACCGTCTTGGCTTCATCATCCGTGATTATCTGCCTTCCGAATTCGATTTGCTTTGGAAGATAGACGGCGAATGCTTCTCGCCGGAGATCGCGTATTCCCAGGAGGAATTGGCCGATTTCATCGGCCATCCTGACTCGCACACCTGGGTGGCGGAGGGCGACGGTGCGGTAGCAGGTTTTCTGGTTGCAACCCGTGTTCAAGCGCGAAGGCTGCACATTGTTACGCTGGACGTGGTCAAGAGCTGGCGGCGGCGCGGCGTAGGCCGCGCTCTGATGCGGGCAGCGGAGAATTTGGCTCTTCTCGAAAGACGGTCCGGCATTGTCCTGGAGACGGCGGAGGACAACTTTCAAGCTCAGGCTTTCTACCATGGCCTGGGCTTTCAAAAGGCACGCCGGGTCAGCCCCTATTATTCGGATGGAACAGCAGCATGGGTGATGTTTAAGAAACTGACGTGAGGGATTTCATGCCGGTCAAACTGACCTCCAAGCAATATAAAGTCATCGCCGCGGCAGTTCTGATCGCTGCCGGCTGTCTCGCCATCTCCCTCAAATACTTTTCCCGCGCTTTCCCGGAGGCTACCATCCAGTTCCGCGTGAACGCGCAGGAATCCGGCGGCATCGCGAACCGTTTCCTGGCCGCGCGTGGATGGAACCTACCAGGGTACCGCCATGCGGCGATCTTCGATTACGACGACGACGCCAAACTGTATCTGGAGCGAACGCAAGGCCTGAAACAGATGAACCGGCTCACCTCCGGCCCCATTCATCTCTGGCGTTGGAGGCACCGCTGGTTCCGGCCGCTACAGAAAGAGGAATTCCGAGTGGATGTAACGCCCGCCGGCCAGGTGGTGGGTTTTGAACACGAGATTACGGAGACCGCGCCGGGCGCGAACCTCTCTGAGGACCAGGCCCGCTCCATCGCAGAGGGTTTTCTCCAGAATGTGATGCAGCGCAGCCTGAGCAATTTGTCCTTCGTCGAGGCCAGCAGCGATAAGCGTCCGCACCGGACCGATCACACCTTCACCTGGAAAGAAAAAGATGTGGATTTGGGGCAGGGCAGTCTGCGCGTGGAGGTGGACGTTGCTGGCGACCAAGTCAATGGCTACGGCGAATACGTGAAGATTCCCGAGCAATGGCAGCGAGGGTATGAAAAGCTACGCTCCCGCAATGATTCGACGCAAGTGGTGGACGAAGTCTTCTGGGTGCTGCTGAGTGTGGCCATGCTCGTGATCCTCTTCCGCCGCATCCGCGACCGGGACATTCCCGTGCGGCTCTGCACCGGCTTCGGAGCGGTGGCTGCGGTGCTGGCATTTCTCGGGCACTTGAATACCTTCCGCCTCACCGAGTTTTCCTACAGCACCACCGATTCCTTTTCCAGCTTCATTACCAGCTATTTTTTCCAGGGTCTGGCCAGCGCCGTGGGCATCGGAGTTCTCATCTTTCTGGTGGTGGCTGCCTCCGAGCCGGTCTACCGGGAGAGCTTCCCGAATTTTGTTTCTCTGCGGCGCGCCCTGAGCTGGAACGGCTTGCGCACGCGCTCTTTCCTGATCGCCAACATCGTTGGCATTTGCCTCACGTTCTTTTTCTTCGCCTATCAAACGGTGTTCTATCTTGCGGCCAACAAACTTGGAGCTTGGGCTCCCGTTGACCTGCCATTTTCAAATGAGCTGAACACTCGGCTTCCCTGGATCGCGGTACTCTTCACGGGTTTCTTCCCCGCCGTGACTGAGGAGATGCAGTTCCGCGCCTTCGCCATTCCCTTTCTCCGGAAAATCTCGCGGTCATGGTCTGTGGCATTGGTTCTGGCCGCCTTCAACTGGGGCTTTCTGCATTCCGCCTATCCCAATCAGCCATTTTTCATTCGCGGCGTGGAAGTGGGTGTGGGCGGCATCATCACCGGCCTCATCATGCTGCGCTTCGGAATCCTTGCCACTCTCATGTGGCATTACTCCGTGGACGCTCTTTACACCGCTTTCCTGCTGCTGCGCTCACCCAACCATTACTTGATGATTTCCGGGGGACTGTCCGCCGGGATCATGCTTATCCCTCTGGTGGTGGCTTTGGCCGCCTATTGGCGCACCGGTACCTTTAAGGATGAAACCGATGTCACTAACGCTCGCGAAGGAGTCTCCCGGGCGGAGACGGCGGTTGCTGAACCGGCAGCGGAGCCTTCGTTGCAATACCGGGTCCTGACTCCAGCCCGCGTGCGTCTGGCCATTCTGCTCGCCATCATTGGGTTTGCGGTTTCCATCATTCATGTGTACCACTTCGGTTCCGGGTTGAACATTCACGAAACCAAATCCCAGGCAGTTCAGCAGTCGGACACTTACCTTCAGAATATTCATGTGAATCCGGCGGGCTATAAGCAGGTTGCCTGGTTTGATGAAAACGTGGATCCTTTGACGGTTCGATATCTGTTGGAACACGAACCGGTTCAAAAGACGGATCAGATTTATCGCCAATCCACTCAGATGCTGCTTTGGGAGGTTCGCTATTTCAGGCCCCTGCAAAAGGAAGAGTTCCGGGTTTTTGTGGATGCGGAGAATGGGAAGGTGTTTGGCGTCGAACATCTGCTGGACGAGAGTGCTCCCGGCGCGTCTCTTTCAAGCGATCAGGCCAAATCTCTTGCTGCGAAGGCTGTCGAAGAACACGGCTACAAGCTTGACGGCTTCTTCCTTCAGGACCAGCAAGCCTTAAAGCGCAAGGCAAGGATGGATTATTCGCTGGTTTGGCAAGCCAAGCCCGGAGACCCTCGCAATGTGGGCGGCGCATTTTACAGGCTTGATGTTGAGATTGCGGGCGATCAAGTGGTCAGCTTTTCCCGGTACTTCAAGTTGCCGGAAGCCTGGATTCGCCACCATGAGTCCTCGGGACTGCCCAACTCCATCCTGTTGGGCCTGACCATTCTGTTCGGCGCCGGCGTCTCCGGAGGCGTGGTCTGGTTATTAGTCCGGCAAGTGAAACAAGCGTGCATCCTGTGGGGCCGCGCTCTGATGGTAGGGTTGATTTCTACCGCCATTGTTTTCGTTTCTGAGCTGAATCAACTCTCCACCCTGAATCGCGGTTATAACACGTCCATTTCCTATGCCAATTTTCATCTTCAAACGGTTGTGGCTCTTGTTGTCTTGCCTTTGGTAGCTGGCCTCTTCATCTGGCTGCTCGTAGGGCTTGCCGCGAGCCTTTATCCGGACTCCTGGCAATTATTCAGCCGCAACTCGCGCCGCCTCTGGCGCCGGGATGCCGCCCTCGTGATCGTGCTGGCGGCTGGCGTGTCAGAAGGCACAGCGAAACTTCTCGCCTGGTTTACGAGCCGCTTCCATGCCTACGCGCCGGTCGGCATTGGCCTCGCGCCATCGCAAGTGGACGCATCATATCCTGCGCTCGGCGCTTTTCTTCACGCCCTACTCTATGGCATTGCTTCTGCGGCGGGGGCTGCTCTTGCCATTTACGGAGTCTTCTTTCTTTGGCGGCGCGCTCGATGGCTCTTGGGGGTGGGCATCGGCTTGCTCTTGATGACGCTGGGACCTTCCGGCGCGCACTCCGTCCGGGAGTTTGCAGCGGGCTGGGGGCTGCGTTTTCTCCCTATGATCGCCGCGATAATCCTAGTTGCATTCTTTTTCCGGGATAACGTTGCGGCCTACGGTGGCGCGGCGGTCGTCTCCGGTTGTGGAAGCTCCATCATTGCACTTCTCAGGGTTCCGATCCCTTTCTACCGCTGGAATGGAGCTGTTTTGGCAGTTCTGTTGGCGATTTTCCTGTGGTGGCTTCTGGCGCCGGGACGAGCAGGAATTGCGGCTGGGCCCGGTGAAAAATAACCGTAGAGGGGGCCTTCGTGGCCACCCGAGGCCGCAGGGGGCGGTGTTTGCCATGCCTGACGGTCCCTCAAGGGAAAGTCGAGAATAATCTCGCGTTAATACAGCACCACGGAATCCACCATCCTGCTTCCGCCGTTTTGCCATAGGGCGTATTGCAGATGGAACTTTGCATTCATCGACGCAGCCCCAATCTCGCCCCGGTTGTTCATGGCGATTACGGCGGATTCGCTGTCTCGATTGGCGGGGTCGGTCTTGACCATGAAGTGCAGCAGCTCTTCGCACGCCGCCTGCGGAGTCAAACCCCGGGCCATCATGTGGACAATCGAAACGCTCGTGCAATAGTTGGTCATCAGGTCGCCATCGCCGGTGGCGGAGGCGGCTCCAACGCTGTCATTCGCGTAAACCCCGCAACCGACCAGGGGTGAGTCCGCAATCCGTCCGGGAATCTTCCAAGCCAGGCCCGAAGTGGAGCAGCCGGACACCATGTGTCCCTTGCCGTCCGTGGCGACGAAGCCGATGGTGTCATGATTCTCCGGTGAGACCGTCCAAAATGTTTCGTGGTGGGGCTTGGCCCTCCAATCCAGCCATTTTTGCAGGCTCTCCGGCGTCAACAGTTGCATCGGCTTGAAGCCCATTTTCACGGCAAACTGGTAAGCGCCCTCGCCTGCCATCGTCGTGTGCCGGGTCTTCTCGAGCACCTGGCGCGCCACGGAAATGGGATTTTTGATCATGTGCAGATTGCAGATGGAGCCAGCACGGTGGCGCGTGCCGTCCATGATCGCCGCGTCCAATTCCACCACGCCCTCTTCATTGGGAAGTCCGCCGTAGCCCACGCTCATCACCTTGGGATCATCCTCTGGAACGTTGATGCCCTTTTCCACAGCGTCCAAAAGACTTCCTCCGGAGTGGAACACTTTCGCCGCCTTGTCCACTGCCGGGTGGCCATGAGGCCATGTCGCCAGAAAGACCGCTCCGCTGGTTCCGCTCGCTGCATCAGCAGATTCCGCGCCCAATCCCGTTTTGAAGTCCACTGCCGCCACCGCCGCAGTCCCCGCGATGGTTTTGATAAAGTCTCTTCGATCGAACGGTTCCATGTCGCCCTCTTTCCCAAAATTGGGTAGTGGGGCAGTTTGCTGTAGCGGCGGTCTCTGACCGTCGAAAGCTGTTGAAAAATAAAAGTCGGCGGTCAGAGACCGCCGCTACAGCAGCGAAAAAGCACCACTACCCAAAATAGTGAAGTCAATCAGAACTATTCTATACAAACCTTTGTTTCGCCGGCGGCTTGGCGGATTTCTTTCTAGCTTTCGTCTGGGGTTTTCCCCAACCGCCGCCTCCGGGTGTTTCGATGCGCAGAACGCTTCCTGCGGGCGCTGCGAACATGGCCTTCGATGGCAAAACCACCGCTCGCCGTTTGCCGGTCCTCGGCAAAATCAAGACGTTCCGGCCCGGCTTTCCGGGATGGCCTCCATGTAGACCGTAAGGCGGAAATCGCCTTCGGTCGGAAAGGATACTGCAATTCACGTCCGTGAGGAATTCAATTTCGCGGATGATGCCATCGCCGCCGCGAAACAAGCCCTTGCCGCCCGGCGCGCAGCGCATAGCGCCGAACCCGGACGGGATAAGCTGACTCCAAGGCTTCAACCGGCGTGTTCAGCGAGTTTGTCATGTGGGTGTGAACACCGCTCAAGCCATCGGCGGCCGGGCGAGCGCCCATGCCGCCCGCAATCGTTTCGTAGTAGGTGAACGTTTCGCCCCGGCGCGGCCCGGGCCGCGGGTCGGCGCCGCCGAAGGAGAGATTATTCATGGTCCCCGAGCTCGCGGCCGGGATCTCCGTGGGCAGTGCCTGGGCCAGAGCTTTCAAAAGTACGTCCACGATGCGCTGCGAAGTTTCAACATTGCCGGCCGCAACCGCCGATGGAAACCGGGCATTTACTACGCTCCCTTCGGGTGCGATAACCGTGATGGGTTCCATCAGCCCGGAGCAAGCCGGCGCTTCCTCGCCCAACAAACAGCGGAACACATAGAAAACCGCCGATGTGGTGATCGCCAAGACCGCGTTCAGGCTTCCGCGCCGGGAGGGAGAAGTCCCGGCGAAATCGACATGAATGTTTTCGCCGCGAACCGTGATCGAAACTTGCAATCGAACGGGCTCGGCGTCGAACCCATCATCATCCAGAAAGTCTTGCGCCGCGTAAACACCGTCCGGAATATCGCGCAGCGCTCGGCGCATCAAGCGGGCCGAGTAATTCTGAAGCTCATCCAGATAGAAACGGGTTTTCGCCGCGCCCTGCTTGGCCACAATCTCCCGCAGCCTGCGCTCGCCCAACCGGCAGGAGGCGATTTGCGCCATCAGGTCTCCCTCGCGCTCGCCCGGCGTCCGCACGTTGGCCAACAGCAGGGCTCGCACGCCCTCTTCCACTTTCCCGGCGCGGAAGAACAGCGTAGGAGGGATGCGCAATCCCTCTTGGATGATCTCCTCGCTCAAGCCCATCGACCCGGGATGCGCGCCGCCCACGTCCGAATGATGGGCTCGATTCGCCACATAGAACATCGGCGCGGCGCTTCCGGGCACGGCCACCGGCATCACCAGCGTGATGTCCGGCAAGTGAGTGCCTCCTGCATAAGGGTCATTCAGGATGGCGATATCACCGGGCTTCAGCTCCAGCGCGGAGGCAGCGGCGCCGACGGACATGGGCATCGATCCCAAGTGGACCGGCATATGATCCCCCATCGCCACCGCTCTCTGCTTGCCGTCAAAAACCGCGCAGGAGTAATCCCGCCGCTCTTTGATGTTCGGGGAGAACGCCGACCGCCGCAGAGCGCCTCCCATCTCTTCAGCGACCGAGTGGAAGAAACATTTGAAGATCTCGAGTTCGGCGGCGTCAACGCGCATGGCGCTCCAGAACCAGGCTCAGAAACCGGTCAACCCGGCAAGAATAATCCGGTGGAACGACCGTGGTCGAGCTGTACTCGGTAATGATCGCCGGTCCGGAGATGCGCATCGCGGCTCGCAGCAAGCGGCGATCGTAAACGCGGCTGCGGGTTGGCTTGCCACCAAACCATACCATTCTCTGTCCGGTCTGGGTGGAGGATGCAGCGCATTTCGCCGGACGGTGGGCGCGAACCGGCGGCTTCGGAGTGGGAATCATCAACCGGACTCTGAGGCTGACGATTTCGAGCGGCCGTCCCGGCTGTGAATGGCCGTGGGCCTTGAAATGCTCTTTATGAAAGTCTTCTGCAAATAGCGGGCTGAACGGGACGGTCAGTTCATAACCTTGCCCGGCGTAGCGGACGTCGAGGCGGCGTTCAGCGCGGGCGAGTGGTCCGTCGAAGCCTTCCTGCTGCAACGCCGCCCGCCCGGAATTCTCGAGCTTAAGAAACCGGTGTTCCAGGTCCTCGAAAAGGGGGTGGGATGGGTTTGATTTCCCGCCATTCGGTTCCAGTGGAACCGGCATCAGCACAGAGATCGAGATGTCTCGCACCAGATCCGAAAGCAGAACACCCAGGGCCGAGAATGCGCCAGGATTTTGCGGGATGAGAACCATCCGGATTCCCAATGAACGCGCCAGGTCAGCCGCGTGCAATCCCCCCGCTCCACCAAAGCTGACCAGCGTAAATTCGCGTGGATCGTGGCCACGCTCGACGGAGACGACCCGCAAAGCGCGTTCCATAGTAGCGTTGGTCACGGAGACGATTCCCAACGCTAGCTCGAAAATATTCGAATAGGATCTCGTGGCGGGTGATGGCAGGCCGCGCGTCGCCTTAAGAAATAGATCGAAGCATTTCGTAGCGGCCCGTTCATTCAATGGATATGCACCGCCCAGAAAGTGTGATGAATCCAGCCTGCCCAGAATCAGGTTGGCATCGGTCACGGTGGGCCGTTCGCCGCCCCTGCCGTAACAAGCCGGTCCCGGTTCGGCGCCTGCACTTTCCGGTCCCACTCGCAGGGCTCCGCCCCGGTCGATCCTCGCCCACGATCCGCCTCCGGCGCCGACCGAGTGAATATCCAGCACCGGGGCGGCAATCGGCAATCCGCCCAGAACCGCTTCGCGCGTCAGGTGCGGACTTCCATCCACAAGACACACGTCGGTGGAAGTGCCGCCCATGTCGAAGCTCATCACTTTTCGCAGCCCCAGCCGGCAAGCGAGATGGTAAGTGGCTGCCACACCTCCGGCAGGTCCGGAGAGAATGGTGCGAACCGGCTCCATGCGAATCCGTTCGGCCGCGGCGATTCCGCCGCTCGATTGCATCACGTAGACCCGGCTTGAGGTGAAGCCGTAAAGAAAATCAACAGCGGCCGTGGAATTTCCCCCGGCGTGGGTTGCGCCCTCGCGTTGCAGGGCACTCAAAGCGGCAGAGACTTTCGGCCAGGTCTGGTGGAGAATCCGGCGGTTGGCGGGTCGTTCGGAGAGTGAAGCCGCTCGCGGCTTGAGGCTTTCCTCAAGCTGTGTCAAGTAGCGGCACATTAAAGGCACCAGGTAGGCGTTCACCACCACCGTCGAAAGGCGTTCGTATTCCCTGAATTCCGGCAGAATTTCGTGCGAGACGGAGATGGGTAGGCCCGTGGTCCGCAATAAATCCGCCACCGCTTTCTCATTGGCAGGATTCCGGAAGGAGAACAGAAAGCACAGAGCCACCGATTCTGCGCTGCTCTTCAAGATGTCTTGCTTCAGGCGGCGAAGTCCAGCAACGGTTGCCCGGCAGAGAATCTTTCCACCGGCGTCCGTTCGCTCCGCCACTCCAAACCGCCGTTCTTTCGGAACCAGTGGCGGTTCGCGCCGCACTTTCAGGTCATAGAGCCGGGGCCGGGCTTGGCGTCCAATTGCCAGGAGGTCCTCAAAGCCTTCGGTGGTAACCAACGCCACCCGCGCGCCGCTCCGTTCAAGAAGGCTGTTGGTGGCCACGGTAGTTCCGTGAATCACTTCGAGCGCGCTGCGTTGACGGGAAGGGCGGGGAATGATTTGCGCCAGACCCTCCATGATCGCTTTCGCCGGATCATCGCGCCTGGAAAAGACCTTCACGGTTTTTAGTTCGACTCCGTCAAAAATGACGGCGTCTGTAAAGGTACCGCCTGTATCCACTCCAGCTCGTATGAGGTTGACCATTTTCCTTTTGCGCAAACGCCTATTCTAACCCCAACCCTGTTCACTTTAGGTCCGTTCGAGAATAACTGCACACCGTTGAATCCGGGCCCCTCACCCGCCGCGACGGGAAGCACTGCTTCCCCGCGGCAGCCTCTGCCCGCTTGCGGGGAGAGGGCCGGGGTGAGGGGGAACGCGACGACCCTGCCATCAAAATCATGAGGTTCATCCTATCTGAACAGGATTGATTCTAACCCGGATTATTCAGCTCCTTCCGGCGGCATGGGCTGGCAGGATGGCGGCGCTACAGCCGGGCGCACGGTCCGGAGGTTCTGGCCGTCGACCCAGTGTGGGGACTTGCGTAACCGCATACTGGCCCGCTGCCATTGCAACAAGAAGATTGCGTTGGCTCACTGCCTCCCGGTACAATAAGCGGCCAAACCAAGGGGAAACGTTGATCGGTCATCTTAAAACTCTCATTACTGCACTCGGACCCATCCTGAGCCGGTACGGAATCTGGGGATTGTTTGCCATTTCGTTTCTCGATTCGTCATTCCTGGCGTTTCCAGTGATCAACGACCTGCTCTTGATCAAGCTCTCCAGCGCCAATCCTCATAATGCCTTTTTAGACGCCATCGTATCGACCGTGGGATCCGTCCTGGGCGCCTACGTGCTCTATGCCATCACCGCCCGAGGCAAAAGGATGGTAATCAAGGAAGGAACGCCGCGGCAAAAGACGCAGATTCGGCATTGGATTGAACGGAACGATTTCGTGTCCATCCTGGTGGGTTCATTGTTACCGCCTCCAACTCCTTTCAAGCTCTTTCCCATCATCGCCGGGGGCCTGCACGTGGAGGTTTCCAGATTTCTCATGGCGCTGATCATAGGCCGCGGTGTACGCTTTGGCGCCGAAGCTTGGCTTGGGGCCCGGTACGGTCCTCTGGCCGCCAGATACCTGAAGCAGGACATCGGGTGGATGTCCCTGGCCGCAGTAGCGGCCGCTGTCGCCGGCACGGTGATCTATCGCTGGGCGGGAAGGCGGCGTGAAACTCCACCTTGAGCGGCTCATCCGACGCTTGACCCCGCTCGGGCGCTGGCTGGCCTCGCTCTGAATGGCCAGCACGGCTTGCAACTTCCTGATAATTAATCCAGGTGAAGACGAGCGCCGCAACGTGATATCCTGCCGCTTCCAGGAGGTTTATCTGATGATCGTGACCACAACCTACTCCGTCGATGGTTACAACATTCGTGAGTACAAGGGCATCGTGCGAGGCATCATCGTCCGCTCGCCAACCCTTTTCCAGGGATTGATGGGTGGATTGAAGTCGATCCTCGGCGGACAGATCGGGGCTTTCACGGAAATGTGCGAGCAAGCCCGGGTGGAAGCCTACACTTGCTCATTGGGCACGCCACCCAATCGGGAGCCAATGCCGTTCTCGGCTTCCGGTATGATGCCTCGGAGGTGGTGGCCAACGAATCGGCCACGGAGGTCCTGTGCTACGGAACGGCCGTGGTGCTGGAGCGGGACGCGCATCGAAATCAAGCCACAAACCCGAGTCGGTCTGTCACGGTGACCAAGTCCAAGCAGGATGGCCGAGCTACTGTGCAGACGGTGACGCAAGTCCAGCTTGAGCAGGCCACGCGAGTGAAGATGTGGAACCCAGCGCGCCTGCATAACCGGGAAGTCGGCGACGGCCCTCAAGTCACGTTTAACGCCGCGCGATGACGGTCCTCCAACAGAAGCTCGTGAATGAAGCCCAGTAGCAGGACTATGAAAATTCTCACTGCTGCTCAAATGCAGCGGATCGACCGGCTCACCACCGAACGTTACGGCATTCTCAGCCTCACCCTGATGGAAAATACCGGCCAGCGGGTTGTCGAGTTTCTCGCAGAACGCTACGCTCCGATTGACCGTCAGCGAATCACTATTCTTTGCGGGCGGGGAAACAATGGGGGCGATGGGTTGGTGGTGGCCAGGCTGCTGCGCGGCTTGGGGCTGAGTCCGCGCGTCGTCTTGTTTGGGGATCCCGCAAAAATCCGGGGTGATGCCTCTGCAAACCTCGAACGCTACAAGAGCTACTGGCCGGTTTCGGTGGTTCAGACCATCGAGGAGTGGGAACAACTGAAACCGGAAATTGCGGATACCACTTTGTTCGTAGATGCCATGCTGGGTACTGGTCTTGCAAGGCCGCTGGAGGGACTGATCCTGAAAGTGGTCGAGGATCTGAACGCTGCTTCCGCAACTTCCAAAGTGGTTGCCGTAGACCTTCCGACCGGTCTCTCCGCGGACAGCAGCCGCCTCATCGGGGAGTGTGTGCGCGTCAAGGCTTCCGTCACTTTCACGGCTCCCAAGCACGCGCACGTCTTCCCGCCTGCCTGCGAGTGGGTGGGGGAGTGGCTGGTCCGGGGAATCGGAACGCCGGAAGAGCTTCTGGAAGGCGATCCGGACCTTTTTCTGAATCTGACCCGGCCGGAGGATTTAGCATGGCTGAATCAGCCTCGGCCCCTGGACTCGCACAAAGGCAGCTTTGGACATGTATTGGTGATTGCTGGATCGGTGGGCAAGACCGGTGCCGCGGCAATGGCCGCGAAAGCCGTCCTCCGCGCCGGAGCGGGGCTTGTGACCATCGCCACGCCTTGCAGCGCGCTTTCCACCGTCGCGTGTTTTGGCATGGAGTTTATGACGGAACCCTTGCCGGAGACCGATGCCGGAACGATTTCGCTTGAGGCGCTCAAAGGTGGCGTTCTGGCTAGAGTTCTTGAGGGCAAGACGGTTGTGGCAATGGGCCCGGGGCTTGGCAACCATCCGGAAACAGCAGAATTCGTAAGAAGAGTGGTGGACGAAATTGAATTGCCGGTGGTGATTGATGCGGACGGTCTGAACGCCTTCGCCGGGCACGTGGACCGGATTCAATCGTGTGGCCGGACTCGTATCCTGACCCCGCATCCCGGCGAGATGAGCCGCTTGACGGGTCTTGAAACCCGAGAAATTCAGGACCGGCGGATTGACGTGGCGCGGGAATTTGCAACATCTCATCGGGTGGTGTTGGTTTTGAAGGGATCAAGAACTTTGATCGCCGCCCCGAACGGCAGGGTTGCAGTGAACCCCACCGGGAATCCGGGAATGGCAACAGGGGGAACCGGTGACTGCTTGACCGGGCTTACCGCCGGGCTGTTGGCGCAGTTCCGCTCACGGCCGGCGGAGGACGTGGCCGCCGCCGCGGTTTACGTCCACGGCCTCGCCGGCGACGTTGCCGCCGGACGCCAAGGTCAAGCATCAATGCTTGCAGGTGACCTTCTGGACGCTATTTCTGAAGCTTTCCGCCAGTTGGCACAGTAGACGGAGACTCAAGGTCACGCAAAAAGAGGATTGGTCAAAATTCGTTCCCTGTGGGCTGTCCGGCATCTTTTGGAAAAAGGCTGGTCCTTTGGAAACCCTCCAACTTTATGATATTGTGACCAACTCGCCGGAGGAGACGATAGCCTTCGGTGCCAAGCTGGCCGCGCACTTCGTTCCTCCCACCGTCGTGCTTCTTGAAGGCGACTTGGGCAGCGGCAAGACCACGTTGACCAAGGGCATTGCGGTGGGCCTCGGCGCGGCCCGCGAGGATGAGGTCACCAGTCCCACGTTTACCCTGGTTCACGAGTATTCGCGGCATTCCTCGAGGGACGTGCGGGCAGAAACAAATCGCCTTTTTCATGTGGACTTGTACCGCATTGAAGACCCTCGTGAAATCCGCAGTTTGGGACTTGATGAGATTTTCAATTCTCGCTCGACCGTATTGATCGAATGGGGTGAGCGGCTTCAAGAGCAGCCCTCAGCACCTTTTTTCAAGGTGCATTTTGAGTATTTGGACGATACTCGGCGCCGGATTCAAGTCATGGAATTTTTGGACGAAGGTTAGCGCCGGGCAAGTCCTGGCGCACTCGACGCTAAGTTTATGAGTAATCCAGGCAGGAGTAACTAGCACAGAAAATATTTCATGCGGAGAGGAAACGGGAATGAGTGGAAGTTCTGTGCCCACACCTTGGGCGCTGATTGTGGGTTCGTCCAGCGGGTTCGGTGAGGCGGCTTGCCGCGAACTTGCCCGCGAGGGTTTGAACATTTTTGGAGTTCATTTTGACCGGCGTTCAGCCATGGGCCACGTGACCGAAGTCGTCGAAGCCATCAAGTCGGAGGGACGCGACGTCCTTTTTTTTAATGTCAACGCCGCGGACACTGATAAACGCGCGAGGGCGCTGGACCAGATGGAGGAGTACTGGCGCTCCGCAGGTGGCGGGCATTTCGTCAAGGTTTTTCTGCACTCCATCGCGTTTGGCTCGTTGCAGCCTTACATCGGCGAAAGCAAGGACGGCGAAGTGAGCCAGGCTCAGATGGAAATGACCCTCAACGTCATGGGTAGCAACCTGGTTTATTGGGTGCAGGAGATGATGCGGCGCAAAATGATGAGGTCCGGCAGCCGTATTTATGCCATGACCAGCGCCGGCGGCCACAGTGTGATCCCCAACTATGGTCCAGTCTCCGCCGCCAAGGCGGTGCTGGAATCGCACATCCGCCAGCTCGCTTTTGAGCTGATGCCCCACGGCATTACGGCGAACGCACTCCAGGCGGGTGTTACGATTACGCCCGGGTCCAGCAAGATTCCTGGCATCGAGCAACTCGCCGAGTTCGCCAGGATGCGGAATCCCGGCGGACGCCTCACCACGCCGGAGGATGTTGCCCAGGCCATCGCCGCGCTGATGAGCGATAAGACGCATTGGCTGACCGGCAACGTCATCCGCATTGATGGTGGCGAAGATATCGTCACGTAACCGGCAGAAAAACCCCTTCTGATGACTAGAAGACCCCGATCCTTTGATAGTGCGTGGCACCATGTCGGCTGGGCCGTGGGGCAGCGTTGGGGCGGCCAGCAAACACGGGCGGCGGCGGCGGGCGAGGCGGAAGCAGCCCCGAGCAGATTTCTCACCCGTGGGGTGCGCGGTTCCCGTATCATCGCGGCATGCGCAAAGAACCGAAGCTGTCTCCGACCGAATCGCCGATGTTGTTTGAAGTGGACCCCGAACCCGCCCCGGAAGTGCTCACGGCGCTGGGAGGCATCCCGCTGGTGGTGCAGGCGTTCCGCTCGCTGGGGGTACCGGGGAGTGTGAAGCAGCACGTCAAGATTAAGGAACGGCAGCGGGGCTATGACGAAGCAACGTTCATCGAGAGTTTCGTGATTCTGAACGCGGCGGGAGGCGACTGTCTGGAGGATTTTGGACATTGGCGCGAGGATGCCGGGCTGGCCGAGCTGATCGGACATGAGCTGCCTTCGCCGGAGGCGGCGTGGAACTTTTTGCAGGCGTTCCACGAGGCGAAGAAGATCGAGGAAGCACCACCGCGGCGTTGGCCCGATGAGATGGCCACCATCCCGGAGGAGAGCGCGCCGTTGGCGGGGCGGGGTCAAGTGAACCGCGAATTGGTCGGGCGGCTGGGAGAACGATGTCGCGATCAGCAGGTGGCGACGGTGGATCAGGACGCGACGATTATTGAGAGCCGCAAGCAGCAGGCGCTGCCCACCTATGAGGGGCCGCGAGGCTATCAGCCGATGCTGGCGGTGTGGGCGGAAATGGGTGTAGTGCTGGCCGATGAGTTTCGCGACGGCAAGGTGCCGGCGCAGATGGCGCCGTTGACGGTGGCGCGAGCAGCCTTTGCCGCCCTACCGAAAACGGTGAAGACTGACTACTATCGGGGGGATTCGGCCTGCCATGAGCGGGGGCTGTTGAACTGGCTGCGCGATGAGAAGCGCGAGGGCGGGCCGGAAGGCTTCATTGGATTTGCGATCAGCGCGCGGATGAGCGCAGCGCTGCACCAGGCCATGGTGGCGATTGCGGAGGAGGAGTGGAAGCCTTATCCGAAATCGAGTGGAGAGGAGATTCGGGAGTGCGCCGAGGTGCCCTTTGTGCCGAGCGAGAAGTCGGAGCACAAGGACAGCCAGCCGCTGCGCTACGTGGCGGTGCGCGTCCGCAAGCGGCAGGGAGAGCTGTTTGCGGATGGCAGCGCCGTGCGGCACTTTGCGGTGCTCAGCAACCGGTGGGCCTGGAAACCCGAGAAGCTGATCGCCTGGCATCGCGAGAAGGCCGGTACGGTAGAGATGGTGCATGATGTGTTGAAGAACGAACTGGCGGCAGGGGTGCTGCCCTCAAAGTATTTTGGCGCGAATGCCGCTTGGCTGCGTCTGGCGGCGATCGCGCACAATGTGCTGGTGGCGCTGAAGCGGTTGGCGCTGCCCGCCGCAATGCTGTCGGCGCGCCCCAAGCGCCTGCGCTTCATGTTCCTGAATACGGCGGGGCGTGTGATCTGTCACGCGCGGAAAATGGTGTTGCGACTCTCGGCTGTCCCCGAACGCCTCGGGGTGTGGATGGAGATGGGTCAGCTCTTGCCGCTTACCCCCTGAGGGCCCATTCCTTATCGAAGGATTTGCAGGGCCTTTTCAGGGCGGAGCCTTGTCCGCGAAACCCCTTGGGTGCCGGCTCGGGCTGTTCCGTCGGCTCATCGCTGTCCCCGTTGGCTTGAGAGGCCAGCTTCCCGCATAGTAACAGCCGTGCCCGAAGCTGTAGA
>DATKST010000015.1:0-81446 GCA_035531475.1 Terriglobia bacterium | reverse complement strand
CCGAGGCTTTCGGCTCTCGATTGACAAGGCGCTTCCCAGAACCTCAAGATGGTGCCCAGCCGGTGAAGCGGAGGCGGGCTCTGCTGGCGAGCAACCCGCTGAGGAATAACCGGTCGGAAACTCATCGCAACGATGAGGGGGTAGGGAGAACCAATGGTCCCCCCTCCCTCCGGACCGGACAGGCGGGTCTCCCGCATCCGGCTCTCCAGTTGGTGGTTTTACCTCGGAGAGGATTGACGAGCCAAGTCGTGAGCCGTAAGCAAGGAGAACAACCCGCGCTCGGCAAAGAAAGCATTCAGCCAAAGCTGATGATCCCGGCCTCGCCCTCGGCCTTCCCCGCCCCGGCGTTTCCGGAGGATACTGCGCATCCGCATTCGCATCCACGTATCGAGCCGAGGGAACGTCGTGAGGTGGCTGTGTTGGAAATATTCAAACCACCCCCGCAAGGTGCGGTTCACGGTGTCGATGATCGCCTTCAAGCTATGCCCGTTGGCGCGTCGGGTTTTGGTTCGGAGGGTGTCTTTGAACTTCGACAAGCTCTTCTGCCGGGGCCAGCGAGTGCCCCGCTCGAAGTGGTAGCCCAGGAAGTCCAAGCCGCCCGCTGGCGTGGCGTCCACAATCCGCGTCTTGACCGGGTGCAGCTTCAGTCCGACCGAGGCCGTCCAGGCTTCGACCTGTCCCAACGCTTCTCTGGCTGCCGCCTCGCTGCGGCACAGGATCACGAAGTCGTCCGCGTACCGCACCATCTCGTATCCCTTCCCCGCCAGAAGATGATCCAGCGGATCGAGATAGATATTGGACAGCAACGGGCTGATGACGGCGCCCTGGGGTGTGCCCCCTTCGGGGCTCCACCCTCTCGTCGTCTCCATCACCTGGGCCGCCAAGTATGCGGCCACCAGGCCGAGCACCTTGCCATCCGACACTTTCTCCCCGACCCGTTCCATCAGGCCCGCGTGGGGGATCGTGTCGAAGTAGCTTTTCAGGTCCGCGTCGACTACCCAACTGTATCCTGCCTTCAGCAAGGCATCGACGCGGCGCAACGCGTCCTTGCCGCCCCGTCTCGGTCGGAACCCGTAGCTTTGCGCCGCAAAGTTCCGCTCGAAGATCGGCTCCAGCACCGCTCGGAGCGCCGCTTGCACCACCCGGTCGCGCACCGTCGGAATCCCCAGCGGGCGCTTTTCCTTCGTGCCCGGTTTGGGAATCCACACTCTGCGGATCGCCTGGGGACGATAACTGCCATCCTTCAGCATTCGCGAGAGCTTTTCCAGGTTGGCTTCCAGGTGTCGCTCGAACCCTTCCACCGTGACGTGATCGACGCCTGCCGCTCCGCCGTTGGCCTTCACGCGTGCGAAGGCTTTCCGCAGGTTGGGCAGGGCGTAGATTTTGTCGATCAGCCTAAACCACTTGCTTCCCTTCACCCCCTGTTCGAGGGCCGTCAACATCCGTTCCGTCCAAACCTCCGGTTCCGCCCAGCACCACCGAGCCCGAATCGCCCAGGGATTCTGAGTTTCTCCTGCTTGTTGAGTCCGTTCCGACACTGTCGCAGGTTGTCTTTCCGTCGGTTCGTCCGTCACGTCTCCACCTTCCCTTCGCTCCAGGCCCGTTACGGCCTTTCTTCGCTACTATGGGCGCTCTGACGCGGCAGGGCGCGGGTAATTTCCCGGCGACCACCCAACCGGCTCCTGCGCGAGCCGGTCTCCCTGATTCACGTGCTCGGCCTTCCGACCCCTTCCGTCTCCAACCACCCCCGTGGCCCCAACGTCGCTTTCGCACGCTACCCCTCAGCTCGTTGGGCTTCCCCCGGTTTCCCGGCGGTCTGGGCTTCGCCATTCCTTAGCAGGCTCGCCGCTCACGATCGGCCGAATCGAGTTCCTTATCGTACGGACGGGTCGTTCACCTCCCGTTGCTTTCCACAACGTCTCGCGACGGAACCTCGCCTTGCGGCGAGTTGCAGTTACGTTTGGTTACAGGCCGGAGAGCGTATGCCTGAAGAGGACTTTCACCTCTCCGACCGAAGCACGCTTTCAGGCGCAGAAAGGCGGGGTTGAAACCCCGCCTTTCTGCTCATTCCCCAACATTCGCCCATCCTGGTGAAAAATCCGGGCTAACGCATTGCCGAATCCTTGCACCGAACAAATGTCTGAAGGGACGGTCCGACCCCCAATTACCCGATAGCCATCTTTTAATCAGTTTGGTAACTTTTGGAAGATTTTACACGGTAGCGTGTCAAAAGTGCTCAATCTAATTCTGATTAAAAAGATGTTAGCTGTGATTTCAATCACTTGCCTCTTATGACTTTTGGCCAATAGCATGCTACATAATTCAATGTACTGAACCTTTTGGTTCGTATGGCTAGCTGAAGTTGCTGCAAGCTTGGTGTCTCTGTGGAACCCCCCTCCCCACAGGGGCACTTGCGGACATGTGGTCCTTGGGGCATGGCTGAGCGTCGCTTCCATTGGAACGGCCTTGGCCATCCCCAAGATGTCCAATTGAGAGTTTCAGCTACTTCCCTCACCCCCCAATCTATCGATTTAAATCTTCTCGATCGACCGTAGGGACTAACAATAAGCGGGATATTCCCATCACCCCAATCCTCTTTGCCCGTAACTTTCTTCAAACGTAAGTGTTGAAGAAAACAGGGGAAGGCCTAATGAGTGGTATGATTTTCATGGGCCTATTTAGGCTGGACAAATCGCGCAATGAGCTTTGACACACTTAGACTCGGCGGATTGAAGCATTGTGCTGGTATCCTTCTGGTTTTGCTGTGGCTCATCCCAGGCTCCTTGTCTGCTCAAGGATTGGGGACTGAAGCCCTTTCAAGTTTTCCTTTGGATACACAGCAGATTGCTTATGCCGACCTTTCCCAACTGCGTGACTTGCCGAACTACGGAGAGATCCGTCTGAGCCTCTTCAATCGCCAAATGCAGACCCTGGAGGAGTTTCTAAAGACCATTGGAAATGACCCCGAAAAGGACGCCAATGAGGTCGTCCTGGGTTGGCGGGGTAATTCGCTGGACCCCTCCGCGATGTTCGGCATGGCCGGCGGCAATTTTGACCCCGTTGCCGGCCAAACAATGTTCAACCAGACGCAACTGGCATCCATTCCTTATAGTGGATTCACGCTTGACACATACGACTCGCCTGCAGACCGCGACGCCCTATATTTCACCTTCCTAAATTCGGGGCTTGCCGCTTTTGGCAGGCTTGAAGACCTGAAGGCTTTGATCGATGTTCGGCTCGGAAACCGGCCAGCCTTGGATTCCAGCTCTCAATTCGTAAATTGGGAAGCTGAGATGGAAGGCTCCGCTCCGGAATGGGGGATTACCACGGGCAAGGCTGCCGGAAAGCTGGTGGCGCCGTGGTTCACGGGGAGTAGCGGCAAAAGCGGTGACAAAAAGAACCAACCCATCGACATCAGTTCCCTTCTGGCCCCGGTCGAGGCCGTGCTTTACCAAATTGATTGGAATGGCAACTTCACAGCCAACATTTCCGTAATCTGCCACCAACAGGACCAAGCGGCGGCAATGGCTCAGCTTCTTTCCATGTGGCAGGAGTCGCACGCGGCTGCGGCCCTGGGAGCATCACCGCAAATGGCCGGCTTCGTTCAGGGGCTTGAGATTGACCATGAGGGAAATCGCGTGGAACTGCAAGGCTCCGGGCCGCCGAATCTGGTGAATCAAGTTCTGCATACGTCCTCGAGCCCATGATTTGCCAGCGGGTTCCTGAATTGATTGGATAAATTTCCACACTTCCGTGCTTTGGCCTTTTCACCGTGGATGGATCGTTCGAAGATGCGCGGATCGAAGTTGAACGATAGGTTAGGCTGGCGTGAAAGAAAGAACCTTCTTTCCCTTTGTTATTTTGGCAATCTCCACCCTCGGATGCCCCAAACGGCAGACGAGCCTGCGATTGGTGTATGCTCCGCCGTCGCCTCCGGCCGCCCGGCAACCGAGCCAGTCTGACCCGTCACAAGCGATGGTGATTGAGGAAGCACCTCCGCCGGAACCGGCGCAGCCGGCGCGGGTGGAGCAAGTGGAAGCATCACCTCGGCGGGCAACTGCCACCCGGAAGCGGAGACGCCCGAAGGCGCTGAATCCAGTTCCGGCGGAGGCGTCACCGACCGTGCAGCCCCCCGGCGCCCCGGCGCTTGAGCCATCCATCGGCATCAGAGAGACAGCCGGTCTCAAAGAGAAGGCCGATGGTCTTGCAGACCAACTCCAAGCTGAGATCGCGCGCTTAGAGCGGAAGAGATTGCCAGCGGCTGACCGAAAGACGCTCCGGGATGCTCAGATGTTCCTCGACCAGGCAACCCAGGCTTACAAGGCCGGAGACTTTCAAAGGTCTCTTCAGTTGGCGAAAAAGGCCGGTTTGCTGGTGTCTGCCGCCAAAAATCAGTGAGCCATTTCCGCACCCGGAAGGCGCTTGGCAGGGCATTCCTGCTGGCTGAACACGGCCCAATCCGTATCGTCACAACTTGAGGACTTCAAAAATTATGCCCTTATATTTTTCCGCGCACACCACTGCCTGCTTGACCAAACAAGCCATTCGTGAATTGATGGGGAGTCTGCTCCAATCCAAGCCAGTCAAGGTGCGGCGTTCGGTTGCGAGCCAACTCGCCGGCCGCATGGTCCTTGAAACGGAGTCGCCTGACCAGCCGACACTTGAAAAGTGGTTTGAGGAGCGAAGACTGAATTGCCAGTGGGTCATGCGGATTGATCTTGCCGGTGATGCAAACGGCGTCACTGAGTTCTAGCCCGGATTATTCACGAAGTCTTATTCGAAGACTGGAAAGGCACGGTTAAAACCGTGCCCTTCTGCTCCTACGACGGGCCATTCGTGGTCACATCCAGAGATGCCGGTCAGGATAGTAGGTGGCAGGCCGGTGTGGATGCTTCTGCCGGAAATCCAAGAACCGTTTTAGCGACGCCATATACTTCCGGTCTGAGGTTTTCAGCTTTCTGTGGGGCAGATGAATGAGCGTCTTTTCAACCGCTAAAACGTTTTTCGCGGAAAGCCTCCAGTCGCATCGCTGCAAGCTGCGAAGATCGAAGACCGCGTAGGCCAATATTCGCCCGGAACCGTCAATGAACGGATCGACGTAACTCAACGCCAGATCGCGAACTGTGCGGAAGGCGGCCTTTCTGCCGTGCAGCCCCGCGTCGCGCGACCGTCCCACCGTGCCGTAACAGCCTCTTCTCTTGAACAGAAACAGAACGTGGTCTAGTTTGTCCTGAGATTCGAGATCGAGCAAAAGGGGCGGATATCCGTGCTGCTCAAGAACGGTAGCGGCGAAGAGCGCAGCTTCCAGGCAGTGAACCTTGCCATGCCGTAGTACCTCCCGAAAGGTCCTCAAGGTTTCGCCTTCGCTTTCCCAATTGTAGGCGAGCGCCCGCAGGTACCGCTGAACCTTGAGGGGCGTGTTCAACCGGCGGATGACATTCCATTCCCTCCTGGTGAATGACGGGCGGTTCGGATCGTCCCTGTGCAACAAAGGCAAAGACCCCTTTTCGTGGGGGCGGGTCTTGTGCCCGCCCGTGAGCGACCACGAGGGTCGCCCCTACGTTCCCCAACGCTTATACCAAAGCTGAAAACAAAGCAAGGTCCAAAGCGATTTGCGGTGGTCAGCTTTCCCTTCGCGGTGTTCCTCAACTCTTTTCCTGATCCACAACGAATCGAACAGCCCGTGGCTTCTCAGAACGTCTTCATCGAAAGCCTCATTCATGACCGGGCGCAATGAGGTCCTCAACAGAGCCGCCGTGGGTACGGAAAATCCCCGCTTTTGACGGGAAACAATGCGCTTAGGCAGCCAGGGACGGACTGCCTCCTTCAGGATATGTTTCAATTGGAAACGGCGGACCTTAAACCTTGAGGGGATGGACGCAGCGAACTCGATGAGCCGCTGGTCCAAAAATGGGGTTCGGAGCTCCAGGGAGTTGGCCATGCTGGCGCGGTCTACTTTCACCAACAGGTTGTCCTGAAGGTAGAAGTGGAAATCGAGGTAGAGCAGCTCCGCCAACGTGTCTTCAAAGTTCGCCCCCGCCAACACTCCCCGTAAGGTTGAGGATGCTACGCTTTCCACCGGCGGGATGCCGCGGAACTCAGGAGAAACGGCCTGAGCAAGCTCAGCCGGTGACAACATACCGAACCAGATCAAGTGACGCTGAGCGGCGTCCATCTCCGCATAGGTAAAGAAGCTGCGCAGGAACAAGCCCAGCGGAACAGCGCCGGGAGAGAGCGGCAAGTGTTTCTGGAGTCGATTAAAGAATTGCCTCCTCAAGGCTGCAGGAAGCCGCAGATAGTATTCTGCGAGCCGGGCTCCGAGGTAAGTGGGATAACCTCCGAAAAGCTCATCGCTGCCCTCGCCGCTCAAACCGACTTTGATATGCTGGCGCGCAAAACGCGAAAGAAGGTGCGTGGGAATCACAGCGGGATCAGCCAGCGGCTCATCCAGATGATCCGCGACCGCCCTCAGACCCTCCACCAGGTCTTGGTCGCCGGCTGGAAGCACGTGATGCCGGGTGTGAAAATGACGCGCCACAAAGTTGGCGTAGGGCTCCTCGTTGAAGGACGGCGTGGAAAACGCCACGGAGAACGTATCGATATTACCCGGACTTAAATCGCTCATCAGCGCCACGAGCGTCGAGGAATCGACGCCGCCGCTCAAGAAGACACCCAGCGGCACATCGCTCACCAGCCTGGAGATTGCCGCCTCGCGCAGGTGACCGCGCAGGTTCCGAACCATCGCTTTCACTTCGGAACGGCCAGGGCTGGGCAAGTTCGGGCGGCGTTGGTATCTCCGAAGCTCCCAGTATGGTTCGATTTGAATGGAGCCCTGCTCGATCACCATGCGATGACCCGCCGGCAGCTTGCGAATTTGTTCGAACACGCTGCGCGGCGCGGGAAAGTACCCGTGGGCAAGGTATTGCATGACAGCCACGCGATCCAGTGTCCTGGCTACTTTCGGATATTCCAGAAGCGCCTTGATTTCAGAAGCAAAGGCGAACGAAGCGCCCTGCCGCCAGTAGAAGAGCGGCTTTTCACCCGCCCGGTCCCGCGCCAGCACCAGTCTGGTTTTCTCCCGGTCCCACAAAGCGATGGCAAACATGCCGTTCAATTCATTGACGAAGTCCAGCCCTGATTCCTCGTAGAGGTGAGCGATCACTTCGCCGTCCGAATGGGTGCGGAAGTGATGACCACGGTCAATGAGTTTGGAACGGAGTTCACGATAATTGTAAATTTCCCCGTTAAAGACCAGCGTGACGCTACCCGTTTCATTGGTGAGAGGTTGATCGCCCGTCTTGAGGTCAATGATGCTGAGCCGGCGGATGGCCAAAGCCAGATAAGGGAGCTCGAATGTCCCTGCGCTGTCCGGGCCGCGGTGAACGAGGCGAGAGGACATCGCCGCAATCCGGTGAAGATCGGGGTCGGGGTCAAGGCGCAAGTTGAGGATTCCGCAAATTCCGCACATGGGGAGCGCCCTTGGTCGTGGCCGTAGCGCCGCCCTTTAGGGCGGCACATGCCGGGCTGAAGCCCGCCGCTACCGGCACTTGCCAGGCTGAAACCCGCCGCTACAGTCTATCGGCGTTCAGCAAGTTTCGCCCAAACTGAAAAATCCCAGCCCGTCCAAAGCGGATCAATGCCATTGACGACCTGGTTCAATTGCCCAACCTCGTTATTTCGTACCAGGAGCAGAAATGGCCCTGGGGGTGAAACTCCAAGCCTGTGAAGCTGGCGCGGTGTTAGCAATACCGGCTCTTTGGAACTTTCCGCCGGGTTTTCTGGGGCACGTCCAGCCGGATTCTGCTGGGTCAATGATTGGGAAGCGGGAAACCGCATTTCTTGCTCGCGCATCAATTTCAGACGGCTCATCACGTAATTGCTGGTCATCTCATCGCCGTCGGCTGTGACCAGGCCCACCGGCCTTCGCAGATAAAAGGGCAATCCGGTCCGGAAATAGAAATAACCGTACACCGGAAAATTCCGCTGCGGACTGGAAAGGATTTTCCGGGCTAACTGGCGGCTCGACGAAGCCTGAAAATACAAGTGGAGCGGCCTGATCCAGCGGACAAGCAGCAGAGGCGTTGTCGCAACCAACAGGGCGAAAGTCAATTGGGCGCGCCGCTCGCCACGCAGCCTGCCGGAGAGATTCCTGCCGAGGAACCCAATCGCAAACAGGATCATACCCGACAAAATGACGGATGGCTTCAAGAAGGCATACACTTGAGGAGGTATTTTATGGCTGAGGCGGGTGGCCAGCCGGTGGAAACGCAGGAGTTGTGGGCTTAAGTCCACCAACACTCCAAGCAGGATCATCGCCGCAAAGCCACCGCTGAGCCAATCGGGCGCACGGTCGACACTCGCATCCCGCGCTTTGTTCCAAACGCCAGCCATCAACAGACCCATCGGCGCGGCGGCGGGCAACAGATAGCCCGGCAGCTTTGAATGCGAGATCGAGAAAAATACGAATATCACGCCGAACCAAGCGATCAGAAAAAGCCGGGATTTCTGAGCGTCCTGCCGCAAATTTTTCCAATGCCGCAGACGGTTCAGACCCACAAAAAGCAGGAAGATACTCCAGGGGAAAAAACCAGCTAAATAGACCGGTAGGTAGTAGAGCGCGCCACCGGAGCGGTGCAAGGCCGGCGTGGCGAATCGGACCAGACTTTCTTCCCAGAAGGCGTATCGCGGGAAATCCGGATGCCGCACGCAAACCGCAAGGAACCACGGCAGGCTCACCGCCAGAAGAATCAGCCAGCAAATTCCCCAACGAATGCGGCGAAGCTCACGCCACCTGCCCCGCAACAGGGCGTAAACCAGAATGGAAAGAAGCGGAAGCAGGAATCCCACCGGGCCTTTGGTGATGGCGGCAAGACCCATCACCGCGAACGCCAGGTAGTCAAATCGATGCCTTCGGACGCCGTCATTGTCCGCAAGCCAAAGCAAGAACATGGAGAGCGTAACAAGAAAAGTGAGGGTCATATCGAAAATGACGGTGCGCGAAAAAGCGATCACCAAAGGAGCGCTTGCGGCCACACAGGCACCCATGAATCCAGTCCGCCCATCGAACATTCTCCGCCCCATCAGCCACACCAACAGAATGGTACCCAGAGCCATGAGCGCGGAGGGAAAGCGCGCCGCCCATTCATTCAAGCCGAAGACCTTAAACGATCCGGCCACCATCCAGAAATACAGGGCCGGCTTATCGAGATAAACCAGATGATTGAAATGGGGCGTGATGAAGTCCCGCAGAGCGATCATTTCCCGGGCGACCTCTGCATTCCGGCCTTCGTCAGGTTCGAGGAGTGGAAACCTTCCGAGACCGAGGAAGAAGAAAAATGCGGAGAATATCAGCAACAGGAGCAACTGGCGAGTGGAAGCCGGGCGATTGTCAGGAAGGTTAAGGTTTGGATTCACTTTGCAAAAGTTGTAATCGGTTTGAGTTCGTTGTAAGCCAACACATCGCGAAGCGGCGGGTGAGGGGGGGGTTCGATCCGCGATGGAACAGTTATTTTCTAACAATACCTTATTTGAATGAACCCTCTGCTTTGCGAACCGGCTCGATAATCTCCGCAATGGCAGAGTCATCAATGCGGTTCTTTTTCATCCAGCGCACCGCGTACAGGTCAGCAAGACCTTTCACCAGCCTTCCCCACGTTCCGTATTTGGTTTTGCCCCGCAACCGCGGACGGTGATTTACGGAGGTTTGGGTTACGCGGTATCCCCTCATCTTCAGCAGCGTGGGCAAAAATCGGTGCATGCCGTGATAGAGCTCAAGCCGGCTCACGCACTCCCGCCGGTAGGCCTTCAAGGTGCAGCCGGTATCCACAATATCATCTCCCGTGGCCCAGTTGCGGAACCCGTTGGCAATCCGCGAGGATATTTTCTTAACCCAGCCATCCTGCCTGCGGGTCCGGATGCCACAAACGGCATCCCAATCCGCCAGCCCCGCAACCAGCTTCGGAATGTCTGCAGGGTCATTCTGCAAGTCGCCGTCCAGCGTCACCACGGCCCGGCCCCGCGCGTGCCGGAAACCCGCGGCCATGGCGGCTGTTTGCCCTAGGTTGCTCTTGAAATGAACGGCTCGCACTCGCGCATCAATTTGTTGGACTCTCTTGATCTCGGCAAGCGTCGAGTCCGTGCTCCCATCATCCACGAAAAGGACCTCAGCGCCGTTACCGAATTCCGACAACGCCAGCCCCAGCTCATCCACCAAAGGGCGGATATTCTCAGCCTCATTGAACACCGGAATGACAACACTCAGGTCAATTTCTTCCACGTTTGCTCAATCTATTGGAAAGCGAGATAAAGCCGGACCCGAGGGAGCCGAAACCAAAACGGGCGCTCCAGCACAAAGGGGCGGAACACAGTCCCTTCCCGCGCAGGCGCGAATCCCCTGCCCGCCGGAGAGGTGGATTCCCGCTTGCGCGGGAATGACGGATCCGAAGGGAGCTCGGAATATCCTGGTAGAAAACGCAGAATCCTGCGCCAGAGACGCCAAGTTCCATCCGCAAAGCCGGACCCAGCACGCCGTCCGCCCGCTCCGCGCATCCACATCACAAGTTGATTTTAACATGCCATTCGGCGAAACGACGGAAACACAGGGCTGAAACCACACCCTGACGTCAGTAGCGTTCCAGTGTTATTCTTAATGTGTCCCTTCGTTCCGAAGCCGGCGAGGACCCGTGGAAAACAAAGAAATCGCCCGAATCTTTGAAGATCTTTCCAACCTCACGCGCATCCTGCAGGAGGATGCCAAGTGGCCCTTCAAGGCCGCGGCCTACGACCGCGCCAAGCGCGTGATTGAGAGTTACCCCGAGCGGCTGGAGGACGTCGTTCGTGATCCCCAACGCAAACTTACCAACATTCCCGGCATTGGCGCCGATCTGGCCAATAAGGTCAAGGAACTGGTGGAGACGGGACAATCCCAATACCATCAGGAGCAAGTAAAAAAAGTCCCGCCGAGCCTGCTCGACTTGCTCCAACTTCAGACCGTCGGACCGCAAAAGGTCCGCCTTTTTCATAAGGAGCTTGGGATCAAGTCAGTGGATGATCTTGAAGCCGCGGCCAAGGCGGGGCGCCTTCGTGATCTGCCCGGCATGAGCGCCAAATCCGAAGAAAACATTATGAAGGCCCTTGAAGTCTACCGCCGGGCAGCAGGACGCTTCCGCCTGGACACTGCTTTTGAGATCGCCGATGAATTGACGGCTTACCTCCGCGAGTGTACCAGCGTCGATCAAGTCACGGCGTGCGGCTCCCTGAGAAGAGGCCGCGAGACGATTGGCGACCTAGATTTGCTGGTGACGGGATCCGCCCACGCCGCGATTGCCAACCACTTTGCGAAATTCCCGCGCATCGCCCAGGTTCTGGCCAGGGGTGAAGACAAAGTCAGCGTCAAACTCGATCAGGACTTACAAGTGGACGTGCGGTTGCTTGAAAAAGAGTCCTACGGCGCGGCGTTGATGTACTTCACGGGTTCAAAAGAACACAACGTCGTCTTGCGCGAACGAGCCAAGAAGCTGGGATTGAAGCTGAGCGAATACGGCCTCTTCAAGGGTGAGAGCAAGGTGGCCAGCCGGACCGAGGAAGAAGTGTATGAGCGGCTGGGCCTGCCGTGGATCCCGCCCGAGCTTCGCGAAAATATGGGTGAGATTGAGGCCGCGGAGTCTCACACCTTGCCCAAACTCGTGGAGCTTTCCGAAATCAAGGGGGATCTTCAGATGCACACCACCGCCTCCGACGGCCACAAGAGCGCCCTCGAGATGGCGGAAGCCGCCAAGCAATTGGGCTATCGTTACATTCTGATTACGGACCATTCCAAGGCCGTCACCGTGGCGAATGGACTGGATGAGAATCGCGCCCTCGAAAATATCCGGGCCATTCACGCTGCCCGCAAAAAAGTGAAAGGAATTGAAATTTGGGCGGGAACGGAAGTGGACATTCTGGGCGATGGCCGCCTCGATTATCCGGACTCGCTCCTGAAGCAATTCGATATTGTGCTGGCCAGCATCCACTCCCGCATGACCCAGCCCTCGGAAGAGATGACCGAACGAATTCTGAGAGCCCTGAAGAATCCTTACGTTCGCATCCTGGGGCATCCCACGGGAAGACAAATCCTGAGACGCGACCCGTTCACTTTCGACGTGGAGCGGGTGTTTGGCGCGGCGAAGGAGCTGGGCGTCATCCTGGAGCTCAACGGCAATCCGGAGCGGTTGGACCTGAGTGACCGGCATGTCCGCCTGGCACACGACCGGGGAATGAAAATTGTGATCTCGACCGACGCCCACGATCCCAGCCATTTCCGCTTTATGCGTTTCGGTGTCGCAACCGCACGCCGGGGATGGATGGAGGCGAAGAGCGTGATCAATACCGATAGCCCGGCAAAGCTGCTTGCCGCTTTGCGCCCGCTTCCGGCGTGATCCTGGGGCAGTGGTGCAGTTTGCTGTAGGCGGGGCCTTGTGCCCGCCTTCGGGCGACCACGAGGGTCGCCCCTACGAGACCAAAAATCCATTGGAGAAACTGCGTGCCTTCTAATTCCGTTTTGCCTCTGGCCGTCATCTTTGATATGGACGGGGTGATGGTAGACAGCAACCCCTTCCATTTGCAGAAGTGGATCGATGTTCTGAACGCACATGGCATCCCTTACAATCCCGATGAGCTGCCCCGCCAGATCCTGGGGCGTCCCAACGATTACGCCTTCCGGCACTTTTTCGGGCCGGATCTTCCGGACGAGGAAATCGAGCGGCTGAGCGGGGAGTTGGAGGGGATGTTCCGCAGCAGCTTCGCTCCCCATGCGCTGCCGCTTCCCGGATTACGGGAACTCATCATGGAGTGCCATGAAGCCGGAGTTTCGATGGCCGTCGCCAGCTCCGCCTTGAGGAGAAATATTGAGCTTGTGGTGGATGCCCTGAACTTACGGCCTTTTTTCAAATTCATGGTCAGCGGCGATGATGTGACGCACGCCAAGCCCCATCCCGAAATTTACCTGGAAGCCGCAAGGCGGCTGGAAAAGAGTCCAGGAGGCTGTGTAGGCTTCGAAGACTCATTCGTCGGGATCGAGGCGGTGAAGGCCGCTGGAATGAAGTGCGTGGCAATCGCATCCACTTTTTCAGCCGAAGAGTTGCAGAGTCAAACGCGCGCTGACCGGATCGCCAAGAGCTTTAAGGAACTCAACCTGGTTGAACTGCACCATCTCTTTGATGGGCAAGCATAAACGTGTTGAAACGGTCATTTGATATGCCGCATCCATCACGCATGGTGAATCAGCCCTTGAAATAAGCGCGGAGCAGGTAAGTCACGCCGAAAGCCAGGAGCAGAAAGTTTGCGATCCACAGCAGATTTTGCCGAAGGTGCCGGTGGAGACTTGCTCCCCAGGCGAGAAAAACCAAACTGACGAGTGCTGCGCCGTAGTAGCCGATTAACCCGCCTGCGAAAAAAGGGACGACGTGCCAATAGCCCTGGTGCTTTCCCTCCGCCAGAATCGGCCCGGCGATCGTCATCCAATAAATCCAGGTGCCCGGAGACGTGACCTCCGAAAGCGATGCAGCCGTGACGCTGCCATAGGTCAAAGCTTGTGATTCCGCCACTTCCTTGTGACTCTTCCCGTGCATGGAGAGCAAGGCGTAAATGCTGTAAACCGTCAGGTAGGCGCCGCCCACATAAGCAACGATGTGGGCGATATTTCTGGGAACATATTGGTAGAAAAAGAAGGTCACCAGTAATAAAATCCCATCGATGGCCAGGGGAGGTCCAAGCATAATTCCAATCGCGCGATTCCATCGCTTCAGCGCGATTTGAGCGAGGGCGATCATATGAAGCGGGCTGGGGACGAGCCCTCCGACCACACCCATGCTGGCGCCAAGCAGTAGTAGTTCCATTCTTCCTTAAGCCCACCAGCGGCATCTTATTCGCCCCCGGCTCGAACTTTATTCATCACCCGACTTTTATCTGCCGCACTCCGGGTGGATTTCTGATGATACTCGATGGCGGAGATCAGCAGGACTCACTTCCCAGGAACGCTCAGGGTCTGGAAAGCAATATAGCCCGAATTATTCACGAACCTCCAGCCGGGGTCGTCAGGGCACGGTTTTAACCGTGCCCTGACGCTCATCAAGCAAACCTTCGTGAATAATCCAGGATAGGTTCTTCAAGCCCCTTTTTTTCCTCCTGGTTTCCTCTCGGATTTGCACTCGTCCAATTTCCCGATCAACCCTTCCAGCAGCGCCACCAAGTTCCCGGAGGCTTGTGCGCCTGTCTCGAGCACTTCGTGGTGGCTTAAGGGTCTGCGGCTGAGACCCGCGGCGCGGTTGGTGATGGAGGCAAGGCCCAGGACCCGCAGCCCCAATTGCCGTGCGGCGATCACCTCCGGAACCGTGGACATGCCGACGGCATCCGCCCCGAGCCTGCCCAAAGCCCGGATTTCAGCCGGAGTTTCAAAGCTGGGCCCTAGCAGCGAAACGTATACTCCTTCGAACATCCTGACCCTTTCAGCTTTCGCTGCGCGCGCTGCAAGCCGCCGCAATTCCGGGTCGTAAGCCTGCGTCATGTCAATAAATCGCTCCCCCCAGCGTGGGTCGTGCAATCCAACCAAAGGATTCATGCCCTGGTAATTCAGATGATCCTTAATAACCATCAGGGTTCCGGGAATTGCCAGTTTATTGATGCCGCCGGCAGCGCAAGTGACGATCAGGATTTCAACACCCGCAAGGGCCAGGACGCGAGTTGGCAGGACGACTTCAGCAGGCGAGTAGCCTTCATAAAGGTGCATTCTTCCCGCCATCACCGCCATTGGCAAATTGCCCCACCAACCCAGGTGCAGAAATCCACCGTGCCCTTCCACCGTGGGCCGTGGAAAGTGTGGAATCGAATGGTATGGAATGTTGGCTTCAGATTTCAATGGCTCGACAACATGGCCCAAGCCCGATCCGAGAATCATTCCGGCACGCGGCCTGAATCTCCCATTCTTAAGAATGTAATCCGCCGCCGCGCGGGCCTGCTCGTAGCCGGGATTCCCGGGACCGTAATCCGTCTTCTTGGTAGCGAGTGCTTTCATCGTCGTCACTCAAATCCGCTGCTGCACAATGCGAAGCATCGGTGGCGGATTTCGTTTCCGGGATCCCGGTTAAACCGTTTGCCGAACCCTCGGAGGAATAGGAATCTCGCGATCTACTCTGCAGCCAGCAGCAATCGGGTGTGGGATCAGGTCAATAACAGCCCGGCGATGGCTGCAGATAGATAGTTCGCAAGCGTTCCGGCGAGAAGCGCCCGGAATCCCAGGCGGGCCAGATCCTTTTTGCGCGAGGGGGCCAACGCCCCGATTCCGCCGATCTGCACGCCGATACTCGAAAAGTTCGAGAATCCGCAGAGGGCGTAAGTGGCAATGGTGAACGACCGGGCCGCGATATGGCCTTTCAAGTGTCCCATGATCGAGAATGCCACAAACTCATTCAACACCAGCTTAATGCCCATCAGGTTCCCAACCTGCAGCGCGTCTTTCCACGGGACGCCAAGAAGCCAGGCGACTGGCGCCAGAGCGTAGCCGAAAATGGTCTCAAGCCGGGTGTGGGCAATACCCAGAACGCCGTTGGCCAGGTATATCAACGCAACAAATGCAATCAGCATGGCGGCGACATTCAGAGCCAGATACAACCCATCGGTGACGCCGTGGGAAATCGCGTCGAGGGCATTGACCGAGGTCTGCTCGATCACCAGCTTGACTTCCCCTTCGGTCCGGGGCTTACCGGTTTCAGGGACTAACATCTTGGAGAGAAGGATCGTCCCGGGCGCTGTCATCACCACGGCCGTCAGCAAATGGCGGGCGTCGGCCCCAAACAGAATGTACGCTCCAAGCACCGCTCCGGAGATGTGAGCCATTCCCGCCGTCATGATCGTCATCAACTCAGATTCCGTCAAACCATCCAGAAACGGACGAATGACGAGCGGAGCTTCCGTCTGGCCGATGAAAATGCTGGCGGCTACTTCCAGGGACTCGGCGCCGCTGGTGCCCATCAATTTGAACATGATTCTTCCGATGAGCTGAACGATCACCGGCAGGACCCGCAGGTAATAAAGCAGCGCCGAGAGAGAAGCGATGTAAATAATCAACGGAAGCGCCTGGAAGGCAAAGACGAATCCAGACGCCCCCTTGGGATCTCCCAGCGAACCAAAAACAAAAGTAGATCCGGCAAAAGCATAATTCAAGACGCGCGTCACGATTGCAGAAGCTCCCGTCAGGAGCCAATAGCCGGGGTAAGTTCTGAGGACAAAGAGGGCGACGATCAACTGTAGGCCGAGTCCCCAACCGACGGTCCTCCATCGAATCGCCCGCCGACTTTTCGATGAGGCGAAGGCAACGGCTAAGATGACGACAATTCCAAGCAGTGCCGGGAGCCGATTCATTCGGCCGATGCCCTCGCAAGGTTGCCCATTTTTGAGGCAGGAATAATCCTCTCCTTGATCAGAGCCGGAACCTGAACCGGTTCTTCACCGATTTCAATTGCGGCGCGAAGCCGCGCCTTCACATCGGGCAACGGAACAGAGCTGTTGGCATGAACGGCGCAAAGGGTCTCGCCGGCTCGAACCCGGTCCCCCAGCTTTTTCTCAAAAACGATGCCCACGGCGGGGTCAATCACGGAGTCGAGACGGGAACGGCCCGCGCCCAGCGTCATCGCCGCCCAGCCGATGGCTTCGGCATCCATGGACCGAATATATCCGTCCGCCGAAGCTGGAAAGGTGTCCTGGATTTTCGCTTGCGGCAGCCGCGAGGTGTCCTCCACGACGCGTGGATCGCCATGTTGCGCTGCAATCACCCGCTCAAACTTTTCCAAGGCTGAGCCATTACGAATCACCGCATCGAATCGGATGCAGCCTTCCTCATGCGATGCCACGATTCCTCCCAGAACGAGCATGGACGCAGACAGCTCGCGGCAAAGCTCGCGCAAATCATCCGGCCCGCGTCCCTTCAGCACTTCCAGGCACTCGAAGACCTCCAGCGCATTCCCCACGGCCCGACCCAGAGGCTGAGACATCTCCGTGATAAAAGCTTCAACCCGCTTGCCAAAGTTCACGCCAATCGCCACCATGCACTCCGCAAGCCTGCGGGCGTCCTTCACACTCTTCATAAAGGCTCCGGAGCCTGTCTTCACATCCAGAACCAGCCCGTCGATTCCCTCGGCCAACTTCTTGCTCATAATGGAAGCGCTGATGAGCGAAATACTTTCCACGGTTGCCGTCACGTCGCGCAGAGCATAAAGCTTGCGATCGGCGGGGGCTATCTCGGCAGTCTGGCCAATCATCCCAAGTCCGCAGGACCCTAGAACCCGGCGAAACTCGTCCAGAGAAATTGAAGTTTGGAATCCAGGGATTGATTCCAGCTTGTCCAGTGTTCCACCGGTATGTCCAAGGCCGCGGCCGGAGATCATGGGCACGAAAGCGCCCGCCGCAGCCACTGCTGGTGCGATCACCAGCGATGTCTTATCACCCACGCCGCCCGTGCTGTGCTTGTCCAGCTTTGGACCCGGAAAGCCAGAGAGGTCCAGGCTGGAACCGGATTGGAGCATGGCTCGAGTGAGATCGTTGGTCTCTTCCTCATCCAGTCCCCGGAAGTAGACGGCCATCAGAAGGGCGGATGCCTGGTAATCCGGGATATCACCCTGAGTATAGAGTCGCACGAACTCGGAAATTTCGCCCGAGGCCAATGCCTGGCCGTCCCGTTTTTTCCGAATGAGCTGTCCTGCGTTTAGCATAAAGATTACTGCCAATGGCTATCTCGATCCTCCTGCTGGTCCCTCCGGAATTGACCAAGTCAGCAAAAACTCACAACAGCTCCCAAGTCCGCTTCAGCATACCAGATTGCACCCTGCTAATTGAGACCCCTGAGACACTTTTTTGAAGCTGGAGTGGAGCGGGCGGCAGATATCGCTTCATAATATCCCTGGAGAGGATGACCGGAAAGTGTCCGCTGTGGCGGGAACTCATGCGCAGTGAAGAACGATCCGGGCGATTTCAGGTGGGCAACTGACGCGAACCGGGACAACGACCTTGCCAATCCCGCGATTCACGTAGATTTGAGTTTCGCCCAGCCGGTTCCAGCCTTCCACAAAGCGCGTTCCCAGTTTCGACCGGTAGAGAAAGTTTACGCCGGGGAGCCGGACTTGTCCTCCATGTGTGTGCCCCGAGAGAACAAGGTCAATGCCTTGATGGGAAGCTTGCAGGATTCCTTTGGGGTTGTGGCAAAGAAGGATCTTGGCGTCCCCTGCCGGCACGGAGTCCAGTGCGGATGGCAGATCATCCGAAGACCACCACAGATCATCCACTCCTACTAACCACAGCGTGCCGGAACTGGTGCGAAGAGGACGGCGGGCGTTTCGCAGGACCTGAATTTGCTGGTCGCGGAGAGCTTTCGTCACCGCCTCCGCATCCACCTGAAAGTCGTGATTGCCCAGCACCGCGAACACGCCGAGCCGGGCGTGAAGCTTGCCAAGGGCGCGCGCTACCGGCCCGATATAAGCCGGCGATAGCGTGACATAATCACCGGTCAGCGCCACCAAGTCCGGTTTGAGTTGATTGGCGATTTGAACAGCTCGCTGCACGGCTGCCAGTGACGTGAACAGGCCGTGATGGATATCGGTAAGGTGAATGATGCCGAGGCCGTCATGGCCACTGGGAAGCCGCCGCAACCAGATATCGACTTCAGTGACGATGGGATCCTTCGCAAAGCGGCGCGCCCGGACTGGCGGCTCCGCCGCATCCAGCGAAGGCGCAGCCTGACTCTTTACCACTCCATGTTTTCCAGGTTCAAGCCGCCTTGCCAGAGTCACACCTCGTTCAAGCACGCTTCGATTGTTCTGTTTGGAAAGAGAGTCCCTTGTGCGATCCCGCTCTCCGGTGGCCCCTCACCCCGCGCTTGCGCGCCGCCCTCTCCCCCACGGGGGCGAGGGCAGAATTCAATATTCGCCGCGGTCATCGGCGTTGTCGCGGGTTCCCCCGCGGGGGCGAGGGTGGAATTCAATGTTCGCCACGACCGTCAACGACGCCCGGTTCTGTAGCGCCGGTTTGCGACCGACGGATTTCGCCGCTCCCTGTCAAGGCAAGCTCCGAGCGGCGCTACGGCAATTGCCCGTCGCCGACCTATGTCCCCATGTATAGCTTGAGCTTCGTTGCTTAATTCTTACGCCTTGGTGCGGCCCGCCAGGACTTCCGAGAAAACTTCGAGCATTGCCTCATGCACCCGCCCGTTGGAGGCGAAGAGGTCATCTCCCAGCAAATCGAAATCTCCTCCCGCCACATCCGTCACCCGTCCGCCCGCCTCCAGGACCACCAGCACCCCGCCAGCTTTGTCCCAAGGGTTGAGCTTCAGCTCCCAAAATCCCTCAAATCGGCCCGATGCAACGGAACACAAGTCCAGAGCTGCCGAACCAGCACGCCGCACTCCGTGGGTGAGCCGCGTGAAACGGTAGTAATACTCAATGTTGAGCTCGTGATCTTGCGAGAAGGGCGGGAACCCGGTGGACAACAGGCTGGCGGCCAGGGAATCAATTTTTGAAGCATGAATTCGTTTGTTATTGAGAAAAGCTCCGGCGCCCCTCTCCGCCGTGAAGAGCTCATTCCTCATCGGGTCGTAGACCACTCCGGCAACAATTTCGCCTTTGAACGTCAGCCCCAGCGAAACGCAGAAAACCGGGAATCCGTGCGCAAAGTTGGTGGTCCCATCCAGAGGATCGACGTACCAACAGTAGTCAGAAGCCGTCTTCTGCCCGCCGCCCTCTTCGGCCACTACCGCATGCTTGGGGTAATGGCTGCGGAGCCGCTCAATAATCATTTCCTCCGACCGGCGGTCCACCTCGGTCACAATATCGGAGGGACGTTTGTAGGAAATTTCATGGGGACGATCAAACATGGTGGCCAGCAGAGCGCCGGACTCGCGGGCAATTTCAATGGCTGTCGATAGAAAGTTTTCCATAACGATTTTGTTGTTGCGGTGACGGTCGCGAATGACCGGGCAAGAGCTTGGGAAGCGAGGATAGCTTCGCTCCTGCCGGCTCAAACATGGGATGGTTCGATGAGCTGCGATCCTGCCTCGCTCTCGGCCCAAACTGCGCCGTCTTCAAAATGCTCCTTCTTCCAGATGGGAACGATTTGCTTCAATCGGTCAATGGCGTAACGGCACGCCTCAAAAGCCTCTTTACGATGCGCCGAGGCTACGATAATCGCCACGCTGGTCTCGCCAATTTCGAGCCGGCCAATGCGGTGAATCATGGCGATCCGGTCAACCGGGAATTTTTGGTGAGCCTCTTGCGTGATCTCCATCATCTTGCGAAGAGCCATCGGCTCGTAGGCCTCGTATTCCAGGTGGAGCGTGCGGCGCCCGCGCGAATGGTTGCGGACGGTCCCTTCAAACACGACCACTGCGCCGTCCTCGCCCGCTTTTAGCTGTTCGGCAATTTGGGAAGTCGGGATGATGTCACGCGTGATCTGAAAAATGTCATCATCCGTTCCACCGCTCACCGGGGGCAGAAAAGCCACTTCGTCTTGATCCTGCAAGAGATTGGAGCGCTGGGCTATCTCCTGATTCACCGAAGCAATCAAAGAACCGGAAATCTCAAGAAGGCGCGGGAAGCGGGCCTCATACAGGCGCCGGAGATCGCCGAGATTTCCACCTTCGGGAATCTCGACCTCCTCTTGCTCCAGTCCAGTCAAATCGCGCGCAAATCCGAAGAAAAGAACTTTAACCTTCATTGGGACATTTCGAAAAGCATCCAAGTTATAGCGTGTCCGTGGCAAAGTTGCGTTCATTGAAGAATACTCTTTTAGTATACACTTTCGGGGAAGCTCCCCGGCGAGGAAGCTCATCACCTATTGGACAAGCCGGAAAATGTCCATGCGGGATTGGTTGGCGCGGACTCAACGGCGGCGCCACCACCGGAGGTACGGAGGCGGACACCCCGGCAATTTCGTTTCATTCCGGCGGAGGTCATGAATGAAGTCGCACACCACTTATCTTTGGTTCAATACGAAGAAACAACGAGAATTTATCAATATTACTCCGGAACTCGAAAAGGCTCTTCGAGACTCCGGAATCCAGGAGGGCATGGTATTGGCTTCAGCCATGCACATCACAGCGGGAGTCTACATCAACGACGCCGAAGACGGCCTGATCGCCGATATTGAAGAATGGCTGGAAGAGCTGGCCCCGTTTCGGGCCAACTACCGGCATCACCGAACCGGCGAAACCAACGGCGATGCCCACCTGAAAAACCTGCTGATTGGCCACCAGTTGATTGTTCCCGTCACCAACGGCAAGCTCGATTTGGGACCCTGGCAACAGGTCTACTATGCCGAATTCGATGGGCAGCGGAAAAAGCGGGTGATCCTTAAGGTCCTGGGCGAATAGCAATCCGGAGTCCGGACTACGGAATGGACTTTCCTCCATCCACCGGAAATACTTGCCCGGTGACGTAGTCCGCTCCTGTTGCCAGGTGCAGGACCATCTCCGCGATGTCTTCCGCCCGGCCCGCCCGGTTCAAGGGTGTTGACCGCACCGAAGCCTTCTGTCCCTTGCTGGGTTTCTCGCCGGGTAGAAGGATGGTTCCTGGCGCAATCGTGTTTACCAGGATATGCGGAGCCAGCGCCATGGCCAGGCACTTCGTGAGCATGACGACTGCTGCCTTCGAAGAGCAGTAGTGCATGTACCCCGGCCACGCTTGCAGACCCCCCAGCGAAGAAATGTTGATGATGCGGCCACGCTTTTGCTCCATCATCATCAGCGCCGCCTGTTGCGCGCAAAAAAAAGTGCCTTTTAGATTGATGCCCAGAATCCGGTCCCAATCGTTTCCTGTTAACTTGTCCCAGGGAACACGAAAGAAGATGGCGGCGTTATTCACCAGAATATCCAGCCGACCGAAGCGCCTGCGGACCGTTTGAAACATCCTCTCCACCTGGCGGGGGCTTGCCACATCAGACTTGACGGCAAGTGAGGCGCGGCCCAGGATTCTAATCTCCTTGACGGTAGCTTCGGCCTCATCTCTTGATGCGTTGTAGTTGACGATCACGGATGCGCCGGCGCGGGCAAGCTCCAGCGCGATCACCCGGCCAATCCTCCGGCCCGCGCCCGTCACCAGCGCGACTTGATTACTCAGAGGCAGTTTGTCCATGCCGGAATCCTTGCCGGAAGCGGAGTAATTGTCAAGGCCCGGCGCTCGCCGGCAGTGGAATATTTTCGCGGCTGTCGCGGCGGTCTCTGACCGCCGGATTTTATTTATCACCGCCTTCCAGCGGCCAGAGGCCGCCGCGACAGCAAACTGACCGACAACCCGCTTGCCCGGTTGAAGCGGTTTATTCTAACCATTGCTTGACCATCTTTGCCCGGTTCCCTAGAATTCAACATTGCGTTGAATTTTGCTGAGCCAAAGGGTTCCGTGCCGCCAAGGTTTCATGCGGCTCCTTCAATCCTTTATCCATCGAGGGCGATCATGCAACTGGACATTCTGGCCATCGCCGCTCATCCCGATGACGTCGAGCTGACTTGCGGCGGAGTGGTCATCAAAATGGTTGAGGAAGGCTACAAAGTGGGCGTGCTCGACCTGACGCGGGGAGAATCCGGCACTCGGGGCAGCGCCAACGTGCGAGACCAGGAGTCGAGCCGCGCCGCGCGGAGCATGGGCCTCACCCACCGGTCGAATCTTGAGTTGCCCGACGCCGCCCTTGAAAATAACAGGGAGTACAAGCTGCAAATCGCGCAGCGAATCCGGGATCTGCGCCCCCGCACCGTGATCCTGCCCTATTGGGAGGGCCGCCATCCGGATCACTATACGGCAGGACTGATCGGCTACGAAGCCTGCTTTTTGGCTGGCTTGTCCCGTTTGGCCCTGGAAAGTAAACCATACCGGCCTCACAAAATCATATACGCAAGCCTCTACGTGCCGTCCCTCCGGCCCACTTTTGTCGTGGATGTGACCCGGCAATTCGAAAAGAAGCTCAAAGCCATCCTCTGCTATTCCTCCCAGTTTTCATCGCGCCAGGACGTGCAAAACCTCTTCCCTTCCCGGGCCGACTTGCGCGAAAGGGTTGGTTCGCTTTCCCGCCATTTCGGGTTAATGATCGGCGTGCGATACGGCGAGCCGTTTGTGATGCGTGAAGTTGCGGCGGTGGAGGATATCGTCAAGATCCCGGTCCGGTCGATCTAGCAAGATTCAGGAGATCGCAATTTGCCATGTTGATCGTGGCGAAGCATCTGGCTGCCATCGTTTCGAGATGGACCGTTCCAGGGGCGGTTCCACCCCCACAATAACCAGAACCCGATTCCCGTTACGGGAGAAATAAGAACCCAAGAAAATGCGAAAAACACAGCAAGGAAGTGTTGCCTGGCTACCGATGATCGTGCTCGCCTCGCTGTTATGCACCGGCGCTGCCAGGGCTCAGGATGAGACGTCGCAGGATTCCGGCATTGACAATTTTCCCGCCACGCAGGAAATCTTCAGACCCCCTATGGCGGACCAGACCGAACCCGCGGACCGCGTCCGCTACGGGGGTAGCGAGTTGGACTTTGGTTTGGCGCTTCCCTTGCAGGTCTACACTGCGGTGGGTTCATCTTCATCCTGGCAGATCGGATTTATCGGCGGGATCGCCGCCGGATTCGCCTCCAGCAAAACCACCTTGCAGCTCAAAGCCACGGACTTTCACGCCGGCATTCCGTTTGCCTACCGCAAAGGCAAGTGGTCCACCCGCGTGCAGTTCTATCACATCAGCTCGCACCTGGGCGCCGACTATGCCGGGAATATTCAACAGCCGCCATTTCACTATAGCCGGGAGGTACTCCAGGACCTTGTGTCCTACGACTTTTCGAAGCATTTCAGGATTTATGGAGGTCCTCGCCTCCTGGTCCGGACTTTTCCCCACGTCGGCCGCTGGACTTTCCAGGCCGGATCGGAATGGTTTCCACTGGCTTTCGCCTCACCCCGCTTTCATTTCTATCTTGCTGATGACTTCCAAACCCGCGAGGAAGTTGCATGGCAGACCAACATCAGCATTGAGCCGGGCGTTCAATTCACCACCCACAAGGGCCAGCCGATTGCCCGCGCCGAAGCCTGGTTTTACAGTGGCCAAGAGCCTTTCGGGCAACTCTATTACCGGCGCGAGCGGGTGATTGGGGCACAATTCATCTTCACGTTGGGACCGGAAATCAAGTCGCTGATCACGCACAAACATTGAGCGAATCCGGACATCATCCGACCCGGATTATTTACGAAGTCTTTTTCGAAGACCGGAAGGGCACGGTTTCAACCGTGCCCTTCCGATCCTACAAGGGAGCTTCATTAATAATCCATGCTAACGGCAGACGGAGGTCGCCTTCATCGCGCGAGGGTAGTGGCGTCGTTTGGTTGCTGTAGCAGCGCTCTATGAGCGCCGAACCAGAATCTTCAACGGTTTCCGGCGCGCATAGAGCGCCGCCACGGCAAAAGTCCCGCCACCCCCGCGCGGGTTTTGGCTGTGTGCCCGCATCGGGCCATTGTATACTACAGCGGTCATGCGACCTCCCTGGCGGTTTGTGGTCTTGATCTTCCTTCTGGCTTTTGCTTTCAGGTTGGTGGTTGCCTGGAAAACAGGGCTCTTTCACGTTCTGGCGCGCACCGAGGAGGAACACATTGCCCTGTCGGTGGTCATGACGGGGCAATACGGCAATCCTTACGCGTTGTATACGGGCGAGACTGCGCACGAGACACCGGTTTATCCTCTCTTCCTCGCTGCGCTCTTCGCGCTGTTTGGCGCGGGCACGCTCACCGAAATCGTCCGTGTTGTGATCACCTCCGCCCTCTCCGCGCTTCGTTGCGCGTTGTTGCCCTGGTTCGCATTGGACGCGGGACTCGGTTCCATCACGGCGTGGCTGGCGGGCATCCTCAGTGTGTTCTATATTTCCGCTCTGGAAACGGAAATGAAGGGTAGCAGCGATGGGGCCTGGGCGGCTCTGGTCCTTCTTGCTGTCGTGTGGGTATGCCTGCGGGTTTGGCGCAGCAAGTCCTGGCAATCGCGAACGCCCTGGTGGTTTTTTGCGCTTTGCGGGTTCGCAGTATTATTGGATCCGGTCATTCTGCCTGTCATCGCAGCATTTCTGATAGCCGGAGCCATCGCTTGCTCCTCTGGCTTCCGCAAACGATACTTGGGTCAGATTCTTTTGCTGTCGTTTACTGTTTTTCTTTTTCTGCTGCCCTGGGCCATCCGCAACCGCATCGCCCTCAACAAGATGATTTGGACCAAGAGCAACTTTGGCCTGGAATTTTGGATGTCCAACGGTCCCGGACGCGCTTTCGATCTGGGCACCAACATGGGCGATCCCAACCTTCATCCCTCGAATTCTTTGGAGGAAGCTCAGCAGGTGGCGGCCCTCGGAGAGGTGAAGTACAACCAGCAGAAGCTGGCGGAAACCATCTCCTGGATTCGTGACGACCCCGGTGATTTCCTGCACCTCACTGTCCGCCGCTTCGTGGCCTGGTGGTTTCCGCCCGGACCGAACCTCATCATTCAAACCGCCAAACTGGGTTTGAGCCTTCTCGCCTTTGTAGGACTCTTCATTGTTTTCCGGGGACAACCGCTCACCGGCTGGCTGATTCTGTTAACCTGGGTCACCCTTCCGGATATCTACTATGTTATTCAGTGGAGCAGCCGTTACCGCTTCCCAATGGAATGGCAGCTTCTGATTTGCGCGTCGGCAGCTCTTGCCACCGCCTACGCTGCCGTACACAATTTCCTCAACAAGAAAACCGACTGAAAAACGCTTTCCGCTAAGTCGAAATGGAGATTCCGGTGAAGGTCTCTATTGTCATTCCGGTTTACAACGAGCGGGCAACCATCGAGCTGTTACTGTGCCGCGTGCAGGCGGTAGAGATGGAGAAAGAAATTATCGTGGTGGATGATGGCTCAACGGACGGAACGTGCGATTTTTTGGAGGAATTGGTTCGAAGCGCAACCGAGCAAACAGGGGGCTTGACCTTGCCCCGCACGGGCACTTGGCTGCGCACCGGCAACATCCGGGTCCTCTTCCAGCCTCGGAACCGGGGCAAGGGCGCTGCTCTGCGACTCGGATTCCAGAATGCCACGGGTAATGCGGTGATTGTGCAGGATGCGGACCTGGAATACGACCCTGCCGAATACCCCAAGCTCCTCGATCCCGTGCAGCGCGGAGTGGCCGACGTGGTCTTCGGATCCCGTTTCCTGGGTGGACCGCATCGGGTGATGTTTTTTTGGCACTACGTGGGAAACCAATTCCTGACGCTGCTCTCCAATATGCTGACCAATTTGAACCTATCGGACGTGTGGACGTGCTACAAAGTTTTTAGAATCGAGGTTCTTAAGAATATCAAGCTTCAAGAGGATCGCTTCGGGTTTGAGGCGGAGGTTACGGCCAAGGTAGCAAGAGGCAATTGGCGTCTATATGAAGTTCCCATTTCCTATTACGGACGGACTTATGCCGAAGGGAAGAAAATCACCTGGAGAGACGGCCTTCGCGGGATTTGGTGCACCTTGCGCTACAACCTGATTCCCTGAGCCCGCAGCCTAGCCCCAATGCTGTTCAGTTAGAGCGAGTTTCATGATCTTGATCTCAGAGGCGTCGCCTGACCCCTCACCCCGGCCCTCTCCCCGCAAGCGGGGAGAGGGTGACGCGAAGCGGCGGGTGAGGGGCTCTGGTTCAACCGTGTGCATTATTCTCGAACGGACCTTAAGTGAACAGCATTGATCCTAGCCCGGATTATTCATGAAGTTTTATGCGAGGACCGGGAGGGCACGGTTAAAGCCGTGCCCTTCCGGTCCAACAAGGGAGCTTCATGAATAATCCAGCCTGGGGCATTTGCCTGCTGAAGCGGTCAGGTGTACATTACAGGCCGGCCGGGAAGTCAAAGAAGAAACTCCGGCTGAAGTACCTTTCGAGTGCGAGCGAGGAATGACGAACGAGCCACAGATCCGCCGCAGGGTTCATGACGCCTACTCGGCTGCCGCCGACCGGCCCGAAGGCTCACATGCGTTTCCGGTAGGACGTCAGTTCGCGGAGAGCCTCGGTTATCCCGCAGAATTACTCGCCCAGTTGCCGGTGGCTTCGGTGGATGCGTTCGCCGGTGTTTCAAATGTCTCGGTGTTCGCCGACATTCCGGAAGGCGCCACCGTGCTCGATTTGGGTTGCGGCGCGGGTTTGGACTCACTGATTGCGGCCAGGCGGACGGGCTCTCACGGCGCGGTGATGGGTGTCGATTTCAGCGAGGCGATGGTCGCACGGGCGCGAGCCAGCGCGGCGGAGGCTGAAACCCGCAACCTCTTGTTTTGCAGAGCCGATGCGGAGAATTTGCCGGTTCGCACCGAGTCGATTGATGTTGCGCTGGTGAACGGGATATTTAACCTGAACCCGGCCAGGGAAGCAGTTTTTCTTGAACTGGGGCGGGTGGTTCGGAGTGGCGGAGCCGTCTACTCGGCGGAATTGATCCTATCGAAGCCCCTGCCGCCGGAAGAACAACGGAACGAGAGTAATTGGTTTGCTTGAATCGCGGGAGCTAAGGAGGGAGGTGCCTTCCTGCAGGAGTTTCACGCAGTTGGCTTTTCGGAAGCCTCACTTCTCCGAGCGGGACGGAATGCTCGAACCAAGAACCCGTTGGTTTTGGCCGCGGAGATCTGCGCTCGGAAGGGGCCAGCAAGGTGAGCAGACCTGCTTTGAAGGTCCGCGGCTTCTCCGCCCAAGAACCGCAGAGTTTGAAACGCGCAAACTCTGCGCTACCAGTTCTGCTTGTCGAGCAAGCCTGGATAGAAAACCGAGGGGAAACTGGATGAGAACGGCGGCGGCCATTTTTATCTTTTGTGCTGCGTCGTGGCTTGCTGGCAAGCCGACGGAGGAAGCACAGAAACCGGAGGAAAAACCGTTCTACTTGGTTGCACGTCCGGAGTTGCGCAATCCCTACTTCCGGCAGTCGGTTGTATTGATGCTGCCCGCCACCAGGTTGCCTTTGGTGGTGGGCATTATCGTTAACAAACCCACTCGTATTCCGCTGCTCCAAATATTTCCTCAGATTCCCGGGCTTAAAGCCAAAAGCAAGAAGGCGTACTTCGGCGGTCCAGTTGGCATTCACGTGCCCATCATCCTATTCCGCTCGCCCCGGGTTCCAAAGTTGGCGACCCGGCTCTTTGGTGATATTTGTATGAGTGTGGATTCGAGTCTGATGGAAAGGGTTCTCAAAAATTCTCGGAACGGGCAAGAACTACAGTTGTTTCTGGGGCGCGCTCAGTGGTCGCCGGAGCAACTTCAGGACGAATTGCGTGGCGGTGCCTGGTACCCCATACGTGCCGACAGCAATCTGATTTTCACACGGAATCCCCAGAGCCTCTGGCGGACTCTGCTCAGCCGCGCGCGTCCGGGGACTTTGATTGAGTACGGATTTCCTTTCGGTTTTGCTCCGCGGGTGGCACATACATTGATTTTTATGTATGCGCCAATCGGCGATTTTTGGTAAGCCGCGCTTTCCCCAGTGCCGGAGCCGGTAGCGCAGACTTCACGCTCTTCGAAGTCTGCGGCTTTTCTTCTGCCCGACTTCAGGGCGCCGCCTTGAAAACCAATGTTGGCGCACCTGGCGGTCGGCAAAGCTCACTTGTGAAACACCCGCTGGCGGATGTCTGGCCAGTATTCCCTCATCCAGTTGTCGAGGGCGTTGACGGCGAGTTGCATGCCCCAGCGGTTTAGCGTATTCCCGAAGGTGCGATCCGGGGCAGGATAATAGAGGTCGGAGATGGTGGCGCCCATCGCCGTGCCGATGAGGTTGGAGGAATTAAACGTCCAATTTCCGGCATCGTTTTTCGCGACCAAAACGCGGCTGAAGGCGTAGCCGGTTCGCTTGAATATATTTCCCTTGCCCAGCCTGAAATAGCGCGGGTCCTGGCGCAGAACGCTGGGCATGACGGCTTTCTTCATGAAGGTGCTGATGGTTTCATCGGCGAAGGCTGCGGTGTAGCGCTCAGCCAGGCCGCCGGCGCTGTTTCCCCATTGACGGGTATTTTTGCTGTTGGTCACGGCCAGGATGGCCGCTTCCGGAAAAGCGAAAGGATCAAAGGAGACCCGGGACGCCAGGAAGAATTTTTGCCGGGAGGTCATGGGAACAAAAGGCGCCTGGGAATTGTCTACTGTCAGATAATTCGGCGCCACCCAGAGGACACGTTCTTTGTTGTATTGGAAGGCCGGCTTCTTCTCTTTTTTCTGCTTTTTGGTCTGCTTATTGGGGCTGGTGGCAGATGGCGCAGCGGGCTGTGCTGACGGTGGCGGAGCCGGTTGCTGACCAACCAAGCCGCAAGGCGTCATCAAAGCAAACAGCATGACGGCAGCAAGGCCACCGGCGTGAGCGGCTCCAAAACTTTCTCTGGGCATCGATTCTCCGGGTGGTGAGTTTTCCCCTCATTGTTTCTACCGGGTAAACTAATATAGATGCGGTTTTTTGCCTAAACGTCACCGTGGCGGTTGACTCCCCATTCTCGCAAAAGCGGCAAGCGGGAATCCAGCCACGACCCGCTGTCCCTCCTGTATACGGCGTATACTTTCGATACAATGCTCTTTTTCCGCCACGGCCGTCGGCAGCGCGCCTTGATGAAGGTCAGGTTTCTTCGCCGGAACAGGCAAATCCGAGGCAGTGAAGATGCCGCATCCGCACTCTCAAGCGGATCGCCCCGGACAGCGCCTTGCTGTCCGTGAGCCTTTTGGCGCAAGTGAGGCCCGCGGTCAATCAAAAACCGATTGACCGTGGCTACGCACTCCGACGAAAATCGTTTTGAGAGGCCTTCAAAGAAAAATCATGAAACGAGTCTTCCTGTTCTGCGTCCTGGCCGGCCTTCTTGGTTCCGCGCCGCAATTTTTGTTGGCCGGACCGCCTTTCCAGACGGACGATCCGCAGCCTGTAGACTTCCGGCATTATGAATTCTACATATTTGGCGGCTCCGACGGCACACCCGTCGAGACAGATCCGCTGGGCCCGGCGGTGGAATTTAACTGGGGAGCGGCTCCAAATCTTCAGCTTCATGCCATTTTGCCTTTCGGAGCCATCATGCCCTCGAACAACCCGGCCTACTTCCCCGCCGGAACGGGCCCCAGCGCCTACGGTCTCACCGACACGGAGCTGGGAGCGAAATACCGGTTCGTCCAGGAGACCAAATATCTGCCCATGATCGGAACTTTCGCCATGCTGGAGCTACCCACGGGTCGTTACGCTCGAGGGCTCGGGGTGGGAAGGGTCTGGTACAAACTGCCGATTTGGGTCCAAAAAGACTGGGGACATTGGACAACCTATGGAGGAGCGGGGTACGAGATTATCCACCAGTTCCAATACCGCAACTTCTCTTACGAAGGCTGGCTGGTGCAGCGCGATATCGGCAAGAAGTGGACGCTGGGGACCGAGGTCTTTTCACACGGATCGGAAGGCACTGCGACGCCGCAAACCAGGGCCGCAACGATGGTGGACGTCGGCGGCTATTACTATTTCCGAAATCCGGGTTTCCAGTTGCTCTTCGCTTACGGTCACACCGCCTTCGGTCAAACTGAGAACTACGCCTATCTCGGACTTTATTGGACCTGGGGATCAAAGCCGGGTAAAGGTCTCAATGGGTTTTTCGGGCATCATCTCTCGCCCCATTAAACGCCTCGAAGCGCGCCAATGTCTCGCGCCCCCCGGTGGTGACCGCCAGGATCGGACCCAAGTGAGCGCGATGTCCACCGGCGGCGAACCTCTGCGCTTCGGCGGCCCGAAGGCGGGCGGGAGAAAGGCCGCAGACTTCGAAGAGCGTGAAGTCTACGCTTTCCTTGGGGTCAGGCCCGGCCGCCGTGATGGGTGGAAGCACCCGCTGAACATTCCGCCGTAACGAAGAGGATGCGGTCGCCAGGTCTTCCTCGCTGGACGCGAGACTTGGTGGAAATAATATAACCATTTGAAAGGCCCACGACGAGGAAGGGCGCTCGTCGTGGCTTGTATCTTGGTTTTTGCTCTTGGTTTTGCTGTTGCTGGTGCCTTTGATTTGGGTTTGTGAGCTGGGCCGCTGCCTTGCGGGGGGAGCAAGGCAGCGGCGAAAAAGTTCGCCGTGGCGCCGGTTTCGGGGTAAAACGGTTCGAGGGTTGGTGTCCGGCGGGGGGGAGGCCGCCCGTGGCAGGCTTGAGAGCGTGATGTCGTTTTTCGCATCACGCAAGCCTTGCCCAAACAAAAAGGGCGGGATTTGCATCCCGCCCTTCGATACTGCCCACTGCTTTCTGCCCTCTGTCTCAGTACATTCCGCCACCCATGCCACCCATGCCGCCGCCCGGCGCGCTGGCGTGCTTATCTTCCTTTTCAGGAATTTCGCTTACCAGGGCTTCGGTAGTCAGCATGAGAGAGGCGATGGACGCGGCGTTCTGCAGCGCCGTCCGGACGACCTTGGTGGGGTCAATCACGCCCTGTTCCACCAGATCACCGAAGGTCTCGGTCTGAGCGTTGAAGCCGAAGTTGGGGTTGGAGTTGGTTTTCACTTTTTCGATGACCACGGCGCCTTCGTGTCCGGCGTTGTGGGCGATGATGCGGAGCGGCTCTTCCAAAGCGCGCTTGACGATGTTGATGCCGATCTGTTCGTCCCCCTCGGCCTTGAGCTTCTCCAGCACCGGGATGGAACGGGCCAACGCCACGCCGCCGCCGGGAACAATGCCTTCCTCAACGGCCGCCTTGGTGGCGTGCATGGCATCCTCGACGCGAGCTTTCTTTTCCTTCATTTCGGTCTCGGTTGCCGCGCCCACCTTGATCTGGGCCACGCCGCCCACCAACTTCGCCAGCCGCTCCTGCAGCTTCTCGCGGTCGTAGTCGGAGGTGGTCTCCTCGACCTGGGCGCGAATCTGCTTGACTCGCCCTTCGATGGTGGAGGTCTTGCCGGAGCCTTCGACGAGGGTGGTGTTATCCTTATCCACAGTGATTTTCTTGGCCTTGCCCAGGTCATCCAGCTTCACGTTTTCCAGCTTGATGCCCAGGTCCTCGCTGATGGCCTTGCCATCGGTCAGGATGCCAATGTCCTCCAGCATCGCCTTGCGGCGGTCGCCGAAGCCAGGAGCCTTCACCGCGCAGCATTGCAGCGTACCGCGCAGCTTGTTGACCACCAGGGTGGCCAGGGCTTCGCCTTCCACTTCCTCGGCGATGATCAGCAGCGGCTTGCCGGACTTGGCGATCTGCTCGAGCAAGGGGAGCAGGTCCTTCATGGAGCTGATCTTCTTTTCGTGGATCAGGATCAGCGCGTTTTCCAGCACGCACTCCATCCGCTCCGGATCAGTGACGAAGTACGGGGAGAGATAGCCGCGGTCGAACTGCATGCCCTCGACCACTTCCAGCGTGGTCTCCATGGTCTTCGATTCCTCAACCGTGATCACGCCGTCCTTGCCGACTTTCTTCATGGCCTCGGCAATGATGGAGCCGATGGTGTGATCGTTGTTGGCGGAAATGGTTCCCACCTGGGCAATCATGGAGCTCTCCTTCACTTCCTTGGAGAACTTCTCCAGCTCCCCCTTCACGTGTTTCTTGGAACCGTCCTTGGTGGTCTCTTCGTAACCGCAGACGGTGCGAACTGCGAACTCAATGCCGCGCTTCACGGCCATCGGATTGGCTCCGGCAGCGATGGTCTTCACGCCCTCGCGGAAGATCGCCTGGGCCAGCACGGTGGCGGTGGTGGTGCCGTCGCCGGCCACGTCCGACGTCTTGGAGGCCACTTCGCGCACCATCTGGGCGCCCATGTTCTCCAAGGAATCCTTCAGCTCAATTTCCTTGGCCACGGTGACGCCGTCCTTGGTAATGGTCGGCGCACCAAATTTCTTGTCCAGAACCACGTTGCGGCCCTTCGGACCCAGCGTGATCTTCACGACGTCCGCAAGCTGATTCACGCCCCGCAGAATCGCCTGCCGGCTTTCTGCGCCATGCACAATTTGCTTTGCATTTGCCATCTTAAGTTCCTCCAAATTTCATTTCGCCTGCCCGCCAAAGCGAGAGGTCGGTGGATTGGGTTGAGGTTCGCTCCATTGCCAGGCGCTCACGCGGCTGGCACAGAGTGGCACCTATTTCTTCCCGCCGGCGGCGGAATGCTTCGCGGAGTCAAACACGCAGAGCACTTCGTCCTCACGAAGAATCAGGTACTCATCACCCTCGATCTTGATTTCAGTGCCGGAATACTTCCCAAACAGAATCCGGTCACCTGCCTTCACATCCAACGGTATGGTCTTGCCTTCGTCCGTCTTTTTCCCGTTTCCAACCGCAACAACTTCGCCCTCCTGGGGCTTTTCCTTGGCAGTATCTGGAATGATAATACCACCCCGTACGCTTTCCTGTTCTTCGATTCGTTTAATAAGTATCCGGTCATGAAGCGGTCTAACGTTCATAGTGCTATCTCCTTTCCTAACTTAAGTTTATCCGTGCCGCCGCACCCTCGTCTCGATCTCGGACCGAAACCCAGCCTTTCGGGCTCGAAACGATTGAGTGACAACAGAATCATACCTTCGATTTGAATTGGTAGTCCAAGTACCTTGCCCCGGAGGACGAGCGTTAGCACTCTACCGCCGAGAGTGCTAATATACATGCAGCAGCCTCGGCTTGTCAAGCACCCAATTAAAAAATTTATCGTAGGTATAATTACGATAGGCAGAATGGGTGGCCGATCCCCAGGGTGTCAAACCCCTTGGATTAGGATTGCCGAGGCGCGTCGCGGCAAAGCGAACTCAATGGGAGGGTATGGCATCTGGGTTTATACTTCCAACCGCAACATTTGCCTCGACAACTATAATGTGTGAACCCGGCTTGAGGCTAAGAACGCCGTGGAATCAAATCTCGACCGGACGGGTCAATCTTACCGGAATGGGATCCCGGTCATGGTGGCCGTGAAGGAAGTGGCAAGGCGAGCGCGAGTTTCCGTGGGGACGGTGTCCGACGGATTGACGGGCACGACGGCGGTCAGCGGCAAACATCGCCGCGATCCGGCATGTCGAACTGCATTGAGGCTACGCGGCGGGCGGCGCGACCGTGGGTCCTGAAGAGTTTTTGAAAATGACCGTAGCGAGGGGCGGCAGAGTGAGCGGAAGCGAAAAGGGCCGGCCGTGGATGGCGATGGGTTCAGCCTCCAGGCCGCCGGCATTGCCTTGCCCGCTACCGCCATAAATGGAAGAATCGCTGTTCAACACTTCTTTCCAGTACCCGCCCCGCGGGCAGCCGGCGGTGTAACTCTCGCGCGTTACTGGCGTGAAGTTCGAAACCACCAGGAAAATGTCTGGCGTCGAATTTGCCTTGCGGATGTAGGTGAGAGTGCTGGCCATGGCGTCATTACAATCAATCCACTCAAAACCTTCCGGCTCAAAGTCAAGCTCGTGCAATGCGGGTTCGGAGCGGTAAAGGCGATTTAGGTCCTCGACCCATTTTTGCAAGCCTTGATGCGGAGGAAACTCCAGCAAATGCCAGTCCAGGCACCGCCCGAAGTTCCACTCCGCCCACTGGCCGAACTCGCCACCCATAAAGAGCAATTTCTTACCCGGCTGGGTATACATATAACCAAAAAGGAGCCGCAAGTTGGCGAACTTCTGCCAATCGTCTCCCGGCATTTTGCCGAGTAACGAAGCCTTCCCATGCACCACTTCGTCATGGGAGAGAGGCAGCACGAAGTTCTCCGTGAAGGCGTAAATCATGCGGAAGGTAAGCTGGCCGTGATGAAACTTGCGGTGAACGGGGTCCCTGGCAAAGTAAACCAGCGTGTCATGCATCCAGCCCATATCCCATTTCATGCCGAATCCCAGGCCCCCCAGGTAGGTGGGACGCGAAACCATGGGCCAGGAGGTGGACTCCTCAGCAATGGTTTGAACGTCCGGAAAGTTCTGATAAATCGCGGAGTTCAGGCCGCGGAGGAATTCGATGGCTTCCAGATTTTCCTTGCCACCATGGGCGTTTGGAATCCATTCACCTTCGTTGCGCGCATAATCGAGATAAAGCATCGAAGCCACGCCATCCACGCGCAGGCCGTCGGCGTGGTAATGATCCAACCAGAACAGGGCGCTGCTGGAGAGGAAGCTCCGCACCTCATTACGCCCGTAGTTAAAAATGGAACTCTTCCACTCGGGATGGAATCCCTGGCGCGGGTCCGCGTGTTCGTAAAGGTGAGTGCCATCAAAATAGCCAAGACCGTGACCGTCGGTTGGAAAGTGCGACGGAACCCAGTCCAGAATCACCCCGATCCCATGCTGGTGAAGGTAGTCCACCAAATACATGAAATCCTGCGGCGTTCCATAACGGCTGGTGGGCGCAAAATAACCGGTGATCTGGTAGCCCCACGAAGGATAATAAGGGTGTTCCATGATGGGCAGAAATTCAGCGTGGGTGAAACCCATTTTGCCAATGTATTCGGCGAGCTTTGGAGCCAAATCGCGGTAAGAAGGTAGCTGATCGGGGGCGTCCGGCGAGCGCATCCAGGAGCCCAGGTGGACTTCGTAGATGGAAATCGGGCTGGTGTGGCTGTTTCGCGAGGAACGAGACTTCATCCAATCGGCGTCACCCCATGGGTAAGCAAGGTCCCACACCCTCGAGGCGGTGAGGGGCGCAACCTCTGAGCAGAAGCCCAAAGGGTCCGTCTTATCGATGGAGTAAGCGTTGAAGCGCGAACACACCTGATACTTGTACCTCGTTCCGGGTTGAACACCTTCAACAAAACCATCCCAAACGCCGGATTCGCCACGCATTTGCAAGGGGTGGTTCATCTTGTCCCAATCATTGAATTCCCCCATCACGCAAACTCGCTCGGCGTTGGGCGCCCAGACCGCAAAGTAAGCTCCAGGCACGCCATCGGCAATGGTCAGATGCGCCCCAAACTTCTGGTAAAGGCGGTGGTGCGTGCCTTCACCGAAAAGATGGAGGTCGTTATTGGTTAAGAGCGAAACGTCGTAACGCAACGTCTATCCTCCAATGGATTGGCCCCGAATCCCGCAGCCTCAAAAAAATTACTGCCTACTCTTCACGGATGGGCAGGCAGCCCTTCAGCCTGGACCGTCGCGGCTGACTTCATGATGACCAGAACGTCTTCCAGGCGGTTCAGGGCCGCAGCCGGCTGGACGTCAATCCTCTCATAGATATTGCCATTTCCCACGCTCACTACCCGCCCCAGCCGAAGACCCTTGGGATAAATCTGGTCAAGCCCCGAAGTGAGGATTGCGGTTCCCGGAGATACGTTCTCCTCATTCATGATGAAATCAAGCGTACACAGGTTGCGCTCACCGCCTTTGAGAACTCCTTGAAGCCGGCTGTCTTCGAGCATTGAGCCCACGCCGCTCGCCGGGTCCGTGATCAGCAACACCTGCGAGCTGTGAGAGAACACGGCGATGGTTTTGCCCACCACGCCCTCCGGAGTGATGACGGGAAGATCGGTGGTGAGGCCCGCGTCCGACCCCTTATCAATGAAGACCGCGCTTGAATTGGCCCCCGGGCTCGCGGCGATGACTTCCGCCGGGACGGTTTCATAGGCGGCCTGCTGTTTGAAATTCAGCAGCGCCCGCAAGCGGGCGTTTTCCGAAGACTGCTCGGAGAGTTGCTGAATTTCCGCATGAGACGCCGCAAGGTCAGTCTGGAGTTGTTTGTTCTGTTGCTGCACGGACCAGAGGCTCTGGAAATGATCGAACGTTCCGTAAGCCGCGTCCGTCATCCCCAAAACGGACCGCTCAAACGGATCAAAAACCGAGACGGCCCAGAACTCGATGAGCCTCATATTGTGATTCCGGGTGATCTGAAAAGAAAGCAGCAGGAATTGCGCGATCAGAACGCCGGTCAACACAAAAAAAGGAACGTGGCGCGCCACAAATGCCTGCATGATTTCCGGAGCTTCACGCGTTCGGGGAGCAGGTGGCCGCCGGATTTCAGCCGAGTTGTGGTCCTGCATGGTGGCTCCGGAGAAGTCGCACTTGATGAACCCTTACCAGTCGCCGCCAGGAGAGCTGAAAGATACAATGCGCCAGTAACTGGAATGGAAACCCTGCGGCCGCAGGACGTCACGCCCCGCAGCACGTTCCCCTTACCCCATCGTATTTCCTCAGACTACTCAATCGCCACGCGGCGAAGCAAGCTGAAATCCGTCAACATGCGCCCGGTCCCAAGAACCACCGAAGCCAGCGGGTCTTCAGCGATGGAGACCGGAAGTCCGGTTTCTTCTCGGATGCGCTTATCCAGATTCCTGAGCATCGCCCCGCCCCCGGTCAGCACGATGCCGCGATCGGAAATGTCCGCGGAAAGCTCAGGGGGCGTACGCTCCAGCGCCACGCGGATGGCGTTCAGGATGGTGGAGACACATTCGGAAAGGGCATCCCGAATTTCCGTATCGTTAATGGTCACGGTTTTGGGAATGCCTTCCAGCAGGTGGCGGCCTTTGATTTCCATGGTCATGGGCTTCTCAAGAGGGTAGGCCGACCCGATTTCCATCTTGATCCGCTCGGCCGTTCTCTCCCCAATCAGCATGTTGTACTTGCGCTTCAAGTAGGCCGTCACGGCCTCGTCCATCTCATTTCCAGCCACGCGCACGGAGCGGCTGTAAACGATTCCGGAAAGCGAAATGACTGCAATGTCCGAAGTGCCGCCGCCAATATCCACGATCATGCTGCCCGAGGGTTCCGTGATGGGCAAGCCGGCGCCAATGGCCGCCATCATCGCCTGTTCCACCAGAAAAACTTCGCTTGCTTTGGCGCGCATGGCGGAGTCCTGCACGGCCCGCTTTTCCACTTGGGTGATTTCCGAAGGCACTCCGATCACAATGCGCGGGTGAACGAACATCTTGCGGTTGTGGGCCTTCTGGATGAAGTAATTCAGCATTTTTTCGGTAACTTTGAAGTCCGCAATGACGCCATCCTTCAAAGGCCGGATGGCGACGATGTTTCCAGGAGTGCGGCCCAGCATCTCCTTGGCCTCGCGGCCCACCGCCTCAATTCCACCCGTCACCTTGTTGATGGCGACGATCGAGGGTTCATTCACCACAATTCCCTTGCCCTTGGCATAGACCAGCGAATTGGCCGTGCCCAGGTCAATGGCGAGGTCGGAAGAAAACATACTGAATATGGAACGCGGGTTCATTCCAGTTAGGCGCTCACTTTCGTTTTAAGCTGCATCCTTCCAGGGCAACGGAAGGGCACGGTTTCAATCCTGCCGCGGCCGGTACGTGGCTGAACTCTGGTCCGTTTCCCAAACCGTAACGCTCTCAACCTGAAAATCACGGCTGCGAAACCTTGGCTCAATTTCGTCAGAGAAATATTTTGCTAAATTTTCCGCTGAGGGATTGATCCGGTCAAAGGGCGGAAGATCATTGAGGAAGCGATGATCCATCCGGTCCACGAGAGCCTTGATGGCGCCACGCACGTCGGTGAAATCGACCAGCAAGCCCGTGGGGTCAAGCTCCTTGCCGGAGACTGTAACCCGCACCCGGTAATTGTGTCCGTGAACATTCTCACACTTTCCCTTATAGCCACGCAAGGCGTGTCCGGCGCAAAAACCGTAATCGACGGAGACTTCAAACATAATTCCTGCGAACGCAATGGATTGTCCGGTCGTGGCGCAGTTTGGTTGCTGTAGCGGCGGTCTCTGACCGCCGCAAGGTGTTGATAAATAAAATTCGGCGGTCAGAGACCGCCGCTACAGCAGCGAAAACCTACCACTACCGATTGTCCAGTCTGCTTGAAAGGCCGCCTGGAAAGACTTCCGGCGCAGAAGCGGCTGGAAAAGACTCAATTCCCTACTCAGCTTAGCACTTTTGCATAAAATCCATCACGTCATTCAGGTGATGGGTTCTCCCGTAAGGCGGAAGACTCTCCAGGAAGACCTTGCCGTAGGCTTTTCGTACCAACCGATGATCCAGAATGACCAGCACCCCGCGATCCGTTTCGCTACGAATCAACCGCCCAAAACCCTGCTTCAAGGCGATTACCGCCTGCGGGATTTGATAATCACCAAATGCGTTGCCGCCATCTTCATTGATCTGCCGGATGCGTGATGCCACCACCGGATCGGTGGGTACGGCAAAAGGCAAACGGTCAATAATGACGGCGCTCAACTGGGGTCCCTGCACGTCCACTCCCTGCCAGAAGGAGCTGGTGGCGAAAAGCACGGCATTGGGAGTGGAGCGGAACTTTTCCAGCAGCTCGTTGCGTGGCGCCTTACCCTGCACCAGCATGGGATAACGCAGGCGGCGACGGACCCGATCGTAAACTTCGCGCATCTGTTGATGCGAGGTGAACAAGACGAAGGCCCGGCCCTGGCTGGCCTTCAGCACTTCCAGGATTTCCTCGGACGCTTGGCGCGTGAAGTCCGGCTCCCTCGGATCGGGCAGATGGGTCGGGGTATAAAGCAGGCACTGCCGCTGGAAGTCAAAGTGAGATGGAAAAATTCGTTCCCGGGCCGACCTCACCCCGAGCCGGGACTTGAGGAAATCAAAGCTTTCCCGGACGGCGAGCGTGGCGGAGGTCAAGACCACACAATCGGTCTTTTCAAAAAGCTTCTCCCGCAGGATCGAGGAAACGTCAATAGGCGAGGCCTCCAGAAACAGCCCCCGGCCCCGCCGTTCCCACCAGAAAACCAGGTTGCGGTCCTTGCTTTCCAGAACCACTTCACCATCCTTGCGGAGTTCCGCCGCGCGCCGCGCCAGTTGCGTGATCTCCTCCGGCCGCTCCGGGACGCGAAGCAGTTCGCTTTCCAGGCGAACTAACGCATTCGACAGCGCCGAGTATGCCTCCCGGTTAACTTCCAGGAAATTGGCGCGGTTATCAAATGTGCGGCGGCCTTCGGTGTGCGGAAAGAGGTCGAAAAACAACTCGGCGCGGTGGCGCAGTCCGCCCACCGCCGTGAACAGTTCGGCGATGGCAAGGTCGCGTTGTTTGGCCATGGCCTCCGTATCGCGCGCCAACTCTTCAATGCGGTAGTTGCTCACCTGCAAGCCAAAATAGCGGGTGGCGACGTCCTCAATCTCATGCGCCTCGTCAAAAACCACGGCGTGATAATCCGGCAAAAGGGATGTGGCTTCCGTTTGCCGCAATGCAAGGTCCGCGAAGAAAAGGTGGTGGTTGACGATGAGCAGGTCGGATTCCTGGGCCCGCTGATGCATCAGCGTAATGAAGCAGCGCTTGAACTGCTCGCATTTTTGTCCGGTGCAGGCTTCGCGGCGCGCGTCAATGCGCGGCCAGAGTTCGCCCGAATCGGGCATGTCACGCAGCTCGGCGCGGTCGCCGGTTTCGGTCTTCGGCTCCCAACGCCGGATCTGTTGGATCAGCTCAACTTCATCCAGACCGGCCAGCACCGGCTGTTCCCCAATGTCATAAAACTTCTGGCGGCACAGGTAATTTTGCCGGCCTTTCATCAGCGTGGCGCTGATCTTGGGAAACAGCTTCTTGAGAAATGGAATGTCCTTGAAGAAAAGTTGCTCCTGCAAGTTCTTGGTGCCGGTTGAAATCACCACGCGGCGGCCGCTCAGGATGACCGGCACCAGATAAGCCAGAGTCTTTCCGGTGCCGGTGCCGGCCTCGGCAATTAGGTGGCGGCGGTTTTCCAAGGAGGATTCCACTTCCTCCGCCATTTCAAGCTGCGCCGCGCGGAACTCGTAGCGGGGATGATGGCGGGCGAGCCAGCCCTCCGGCCCGAAGATTTTGACGAGCGGGGTCTGCCGCGGCGGGTTTTCTTTCGCTGCTGGCATCGGTGTCATCCGAACAGCGCCTTCAGACTCTCGCGGTAGGGCTCGCGGGCAACGCCGCGTTCGGTGATGATGGCGGTGACGTACTGGTTGGGTGTCACGTCAAAGGCCGGATGGCGCGCCGTAACGTTGGCGGGGGCAATGGAAACGCCGCCCAGGTGTGTGACTTCCGCCGCCGCGCGCTCCTCAATCGGGATTTCTTCGCCGCCGGAAAGACTCAGATCAATGGTGGAAAGCGGAGCGGCCACGTAAAAGGGAATCCGGTTTTCATGCGCCAGCACGGCCACCGAATAGGTACCGATTTTGTTGGCCACGTCACCGTTGGCGGCGATGCGGTCCGCTCCCACGATCACGGCGCTCACTTGGCCCTTGTGCATGAAGTGGCCCGCCATGCTGTCCGTGATCAGGGTCACGGGAATGCCGTCTTTCGCCAGTTCCCACGCCGTCAAGCGCGCGCCCTGCAAGAAGGGGCGAGTCTCATCGGCGAATACCTGGATTTTCTTCCCAGCGGAAATGGCGGCGCGAATCACCCCCAAAGCGGTGCCGTACCCTCCGGTGGCCAGCGCCCCGGCGTTGCAGTGGGTGAGCACCGTGCTGGAATCCTCCAGCAGCTCCGCGCCGTGGCGTCCCATCGCCTCATTCGCGGCAATATCTTCGTAAAGCACTTTCTGCGCTTCTTCGACCAGCCGGGATTGAACTTCCCGAATGGCAGCAGCCTCGGAAGTGCCGCCTTCCAAGGCGCCTTTGAATACGCCACGCATTCGGCGCACCGCCCAGAAAAGGTTGACCGCCGTAGGACGAGTGCGGGAAATCGTATCCGCAATATTTTCAAAGTCTGACTTCAGCTCCTCGACGCTCTTCGCTTGCGATTGCTGCACCCCCAGAGCAATGCCCATCGCCGCCGCCACGCCAATCGCCGGAGCGCCGCGAATCACCATCGAGCGGATGGCCTCTGCCACGTCCTGGTAATTCCGGCATAGCCGGTAAGTTTCTTCAGCCGGAAGGCGCGTCTGGTCAATCATGCGCACGCCTTCGCCGGTCCATTCAATGGTCTTAAACATGAAATTCGAGTCCTGGCACTTATGGATGAGTCCACGATCGAAAGGCCAATTCCGTATTATAGCAGTATGCGGGAGATGCTTCGGAGGTAGGGGGCGGGCCTTACGCCCATGGGCGCTAAGATAAAGGCTTGATTCGGCCTGTTTTGAGCCGTCACGTCTGTCAAAGGGTATGCTTGAGCACGTTAAGTTAGCGCTTATGGGCTTTGCGCCCGCCCGCTTGGGGAATTCGATTCCATCACGGGCAACCACCAGGGTTGCCCCTGCGTCTGAGGCGAAGCCTCCCCAGAAATTGGTAGTGGTGCAGTTTGCTGTAGCGGCGGTCTCTGACCGCCGGAAGCTGTTGAAAAATAAAATTCGGCGGTCAGAGACCGCCGCTACAGCAGCGAAAATGCACCACTACCCAGAAATTGATTGACACTATTCTTTGCGGTTTGTTAGCGTACACCATCTGCGTGATTCACAATGGGCGGTTTTATCGCCTGGCCGGCAAGGCCGGGGTAGAGCTTTGGCCTTGAGCCTCAACCTTTAATCCTGGGCGGTGATGCAGCGAAATGTTTGTCCCAAAACGGATGTTTATGACCAAGGGAGTTGGGAAGCACCGCGAGAAGCTGACCAGCTTCGAGTTGGCTCTTCGCTCGGCTGGCATTGCCGCCTGCAATCTGGTTCGCGTCTCAAGCATCTTCCCGCCCCGCTGCAAGCTGGTTCCCCGTAGCGAGGGCGTGAAGGAGCTGAAGCCCGGCCAAGTCTCCTTCGTGGTGATGAGCGAGAACTCCACGCGCGAGCCGCACCGCCTGATCGCGGCCTCCGTGGGAGTGGCCATTCCCACCGACCGCAACATGTTCGGGTATCTTTCCGAGCACCATTCCTTCGGCGAAACGGAAGAAGTGGCAGGCGACTACGCCGAGGAGCTCGCCGCTGAGATGCTGGCCACCACCCTGGGCGTGGAATTCGATTCCGACCGGAGTTGGGACGAAAAGAAGGAAATTTATCGGATTTCAAACCGGATCGTGCGCACCGCCAACATTACTCAATCCGCGGTCGGCGACAAACGGGGGCTTTGGACCACCGTGCTCGCAGCCTCCATCTTACTGGGCGTGGACGAGTAGGTGCCACGACCAGCGCTTTTCTCGTCGTGGGCTTTTTCCTCGGGTGCAGGCTTGGCGGCCAGTCTCGTTGTCACCCCCGCGCAGGTGGGGGCCATGCCGACAGACTATGGCTTCCCGCCTACGCGGGAACAGCCTTTCGCGGGAATAGGCTGCGCGGGAATGAGGAGGATCGTTGCTGCGAGCTAACCCCTGCATTATAAGTAAGATGCGTGGATGTCAGAGGAAAAGCTAAGCAATTGATTTAGAATCAATAAGTTAAAATGACCATCAGTCGCCAATTGGCTTTGTGCCGGGAGATTGCCCGCGAAATAACGAGGAATTCCTGAAATGCACCGGAAGCAGATTTTGAGCCGGCCCACCCGGCCACTGACCATTGACAGCAAGAAGAGCGTTGCGGCGTTATTGGAGAAGATGTGCGGTATTTCCTTCCAGGGCCGGCAGCTTGGCATTGCCTACCAGATCTGGAAGGAGATGTTGGGCGACCGGGTAATGATCATGATGGGCCTGGCCGGAGCCATGGTGCCGGCGGGGATGCGCCGCCTGATCGTTTACATGATCAAGAACCGGCTGATTGACTGTCTCGTCTCGACCGGCGCCAACCTGTTCCACGACTATTACGAGAGCAAAGGAAACTATCACTACCAGAGCACCCCTGAGATGGATGACGTGGCGCTCCAAAAAAACCTCATCGACCGCATCTATGACACGCTGGCCGACGAGGCCAAGTTCCGCGAACATGACCTGGAAATTGGCAGCTTCGCAGCCTCCCTCGACCCATCCCGGGCTTATACCACGCGCGAATTTCTCTATCTGCTCGGCAAGGAACTTTCCAAGCGCGCCAAGGAGGACGGCATATTGACTGCCGCGGCCAAGGCCAAGGTGCCCATTTATTGTCCCGCCATCGGCGATTCTTCCATCGGCATCGGCATTGCTGAAAACCGCCACCTGGGTAAGAATCAATTCAACTTTGACGTGATTGGCGACGTGCTGGAAACGGCGCATCTGGCGGCGGATTCCCCGGCTTCAGGAGTGATCTATTTTGGCGGCGGCACACCCAAGAACTTTACCAATCAGACGGAAGTGACGGCATCCTTCATTCGCGACTCGCACCATGGCCACAAGTACGCCATGCAGATCATCACGGACTCTGCTCATTGGGGCGGGCTTTCCGGCTGCACGTTTGAGGAAGCGCAAAGCTGGGGCAAGATTGCCTACGACGCGAAGATGGTCACCTGCCACTGCGACTCAACCATCGCCATGCCGATGCTGGTCAGCGCGCTCTCCGAGCACCCAGGCCTGATTCGCAAGCGCAAAAAGCCCCAATTTGAGATGGGCCACGAATTGAAATTCAAGTTTCCGAAGTAGGGTGCCGCAACTCGCAATACGGTGACTCGGTCTAGGTGTTGGGTGGCGGAAAAATACGCAACCACCTCTCATGGAGGGAAAATGCTAAACAAAGTGCTCGTGGCTGCATCTTTCTTGCTGCTCGGCACGCTGGGGCTGGCCGCGGCGAACCCCCCGGGCACGCTTTACGTTCACTGCGGCAAGCTGATTTACGACAGCACCCAGCCTCCGCTTTCGCCCGGCGACGTGGTGATTGTGGACGGCAAGGTTCAGGCGGTTGGCAGCCACCTGGATGCTCCGGCCGGAGCGCGCAAGCTGGACCTTTCCGCCTATACTGTGCTGCCCGGATTTGTGGATGGCCACACCCACCTTTATACTGGCCCGCGCGGCGAGCATCCTTCCGATCCGCTGGCCGCCGTGCGCGCCTCCAAGGACGTTGCCTATGCGCTCGATCTCGGCGTGGTGGGCATGAGGATTCTTGGCACGGAGGGCTTCATTGACGTGGCCCTGGCCAATGCCATTGACGAAGGCACCATCCCCGGCCCGCACCTAATTCCCGCTGCCCACGCCCTCACCATTCCCGGCGGCCACGGTGACTTCATTGCGCTTCCGCCCAGCATGCCGGAACACGAGTTTTACACGCCGCTCAACGGGTTCATCAATTCGCCCGCCGATGCCGAGGCTGCAGTTCACCTTCAAATCAAGTACGGCGCCAAGGTCATCAAAATTCTGGCGTCGGGCGGAGTGATGTCTCCGCTCGATTCGCCTTACGCCGAACAAGTCTCCGCAGAGGAAATGAAGGTGATCGTGGAAGAAGCCCACATGGATAACACCAAGGTGGCCGCCCACTGCGAAAACTCCAAAACCATTCATGACGCCTTGATGGCCGGGGTCGATTCCATCGAGCACGGCGCCGGGTTGACGCCCGAGGACGCTGATTACATGAAGGCGCACGGCATCGTCCTGGACCCCACCACCTACATTGTGGATAGCATTCTGGTTTACGGGGAAAAGGCCCACCTGCCGGATTACATCATGCGTAAAGGGCGCGACCTGGCCGCAAAACAGTTTGCAGGAATGAAGCTGGCCATGAGCCAAGGCGTCACCATCGGCGCCGGTTCGGACATGAGCTATTCGCCGCCCGAGGCCTGGGGCAAGAAGGGCGTCCTGAAGGGGACGGTGCTGGATGAGATTATTGACCTTGTCCATCACGGCATGACCCCGCAGCAGGCGCTGACCGCTGGCACCAAGAATACGGCGGCGTTATTGGGTCTCGACCAGGTGGGCAGCATTGCGAAAGGGAAAGAGGGCGACCTGGTGGCCGTCGAGGGCGATCCGCTCTCGGATATTCACGCCATCAGCAACACTCAAGTCGTGGTTTTCAGGGGTAACGTGGTGGTGGACCACCGCAGCGGAAAGTAGGGCGGCCCTTGTGGCCGCTTGTTGCGGGCCGACGCAACGGCACAATTAGCCTCGATACTGTTCAGTTAGGGTAAACCCCATGATCTTGATGGCAGAAGCGTCGCGTGACCCCTCACCCCAGCCCTCTCCCCGCTAGCGGGGAGAGGGGGAAACATCGGGCGATTACATGGCGGGCGCCGGTGCCCTCTCCCCGCTTGCGGGGAGAGGGGGAACCGCGCAGCGGTGGGTGAGGGGCGCTGGTTTAACCGGGCGACGCCGGCTTACGGCCATGTCTATAGGTCCTCTCTTGTGATATGGTGCATTCACTATGAAAAAACCTGAACTTTTATCACGCCGTTCGTTTCTTTCGGCTGCGGCCGTTGCTCCGCTTGCCGCAGCGGGACGCAATCTGTGGGCCGCCGGTCGCGCGATTCCGATCGGTCTTGAGCTCTATTCAGTTCGCCATGAGCTGCAAAAGAACCTGATGGGAACGGTCACGGGCGTCGCCAAAATGGGCTACCAGTGCGTTGAGTTCTTTGCGCCGTATTACGACTGGACGCCAGGCCACGCCAAGCAGGTCCGCAAGCAACTGGACAGTCTCAGCGTCCGCTGTTACTCCACCCACAACGGCCCGGTTTCATTCAGCGCCGCCGGCATCGGCAAGGCCATCCAACTAAACCAAATTCTGGGCTCACGGTTCGTTGTCCTGGCCTATCCCGGCAACATCAACACCCTGGACGGATGGAAAGGCATTGCGGACATGCTGAACAACGCCAATACCGAGCTGGCGCGGCACGGCATGCACGCCGGGTATCACAACCATGATGCGGAGTGGAAGCCAATTGACGGACAGGCGCCGATGGAAGTGCTGGCAACCAACACCGATAAAAGCATCATGCTGCAGCTTGACGTGGGCACCTGCGTCGCAGCCGGCAGCAATCCTGTCGCCTGGATCAACAGCCATCCCGGTCGCATCCGGTCACTCCACTTAAAGGACTGGTCCCCGAAGCAGGGTTATCGAGTGCTGTTTGGTCAAGGCGTGGCGCCCTGGAAGAAGATTTTTGCGGCGGCTGAAACCTGGGGCGGAGTTGAATACTACCTGATCGAACAGGAAGGCAGCAATGATCCGGAAATGAAAACCGCTGAACTCTGCCTGAAGGCTTATCGCAAGCTGCACGCGTGAAAAGCGCTGGCAGCATCGCTTGCTCTGGCGGTGAGCGCCATGCTTCTGGCGTCATCTTCATGCGCCACGGTAGCAAGGGGCAGCGCAAGGAACCGGGAGCTTCGGGACAAGTAACTATTACGTAAACCCTTGGTGGTACCGGTTATCGATCACGGCGATTGCATTTGCTCCACGAAAGGTGCAAAATAAGGTATCGGATCTTTTGAGAATCGTCTGGTATTCTTCGCGGTTGAACACGCAAATGGCCAATCATGAGGCCGCAAGCCGCAACGGAATGGGAATTGAAGGAAGCTACGATGAACCAAGCCACCCCGCGAATCCGCCTGCCATTCAACGCGCGCCCTAACCTTTTCGGTGGCGACTAATTTACCCCTCCTTTTAAGAATTTCGGGCGAACAACCGGAGATGTTGAGGGCGGCTTGCCAAATCCGGGAATCGCAGCCGCGCTGACCAGCTTCCGTAAGGTTCGCCCCAGGCATTCACTGAGAGTTATTGCAATGGCCTGCGAGGTGTAACGATCAAAAGGCCGAAGGAGGAGTTCAATGTTAGGCAGAATGCCCCACATCAAGACTGCATTGCCAGGGCCCGAAGCGCAGAAGATGCTTGCCCTGGACCGCCGCTATGTTTCGCCGTCCTACTTGCGGGATTACCCGCTGGTCGCCAAGAGCGGAGAGGGAATGATTGTTGAGGACGTGGACGGAAACACCTTTCTCGATTTCAGCGCCGGTATTGCCGTGGTCTCAACCGGACATTGCCACCCGGATGTGGTGGGGGCCATCCAGCGCCAGGCCGGGCAGCTCATCCATATGTCGGGAACGGATTTCTACTATCCATTGCTCGCCCAGCTCGCCGAAAAGCTCGCTGCAATAGCTCCGGGCAACTTTGAGAAGAAGGTCTATTTCGGGAATTCGGGCACGGAAGCGATGGAAGCGGCCATGAAGCTCGCCCGTTACTACACCCGGCGCGACCGGTTTATTGCGTTTTACAACTGCTTTCACGGGCGGACCTATGGTTCGCTGTCACTCACTTCGAGCAAGGTTCCCCAGCGCCGGAACTTCGGTCCCCTGCTGGCCGGCGTGACCCACACGCGCTACGGAAATCCCTACCGCTGCCCACACGGCCGGGAACGCGCCGAATGCATGAAAGACTGCATTTGCCCGGATGAGATTGAAAATCTGCTCTTCCGCACCGTGGCGCCGCCGGAAGACGTTGCCGCCATTGTGGTTGAGCCGGTTCAGGGCGAGGGAGGCTATGTGGTGCCGCCACCCGGATTCCTGAAGAAGCTCCGCCAGATCGCCGACCGACACGGCATCCTTCTGATTTTTGACGAGGTGCAGTGCGGCATGGGCCGGACCGGGAAAATGTGGGCTTGCGAGCACGATGGTGTGGCTCCAGACATTTTGATCACCGCCAAGGGCATCGCCTCCGGCATGCCGCTCGGCGTCACCATTGCCCGCGCGGAGATCATGAGCTGGGGCGCGGGCGCCCATGCCTCCACCTTCGGCGGCAATCCGGTTTGCTGCGCGGCGGCCCTTGAAACCATCCGGCTGCTCCAGGAAAAATACATTTCCAATGCCGCCCGGATGGGTGAGTATATTATGGGGCGGCTGGCGGGCTGGACTTCCCGGCATCGCACGGTTGGGGATGTGAGGGGCCGGGGCTTGATGATTGGCTTTGAGCTGGTCAAGGATCAAAAGACCCGTGAGCCAAACCCCGAAGCCCGGAACCAGGTGATTCAGCGAGCCTTTGAACGGGGGCTTCTGGTGCTTGGCTGCGGCGATAGCACCATCCGCCTGATGCCGCCGCTGGTGGTGGAGCGGGACCAAGCTGACCTGGCGCTGGACATTCTTGATGGCGTCCTTGCCGAAATCGAGAAATGACGCGTTCTTTCTGCAGCGTGCCGGTCAGCCGCGATGAGGCCGGCATGAGCATGTTGGCCCGGCTGGTTTACCGTGCGCTTGCATGGAAGGAGCGAAGGCGAGTGCGGCGGGAACAGCACCCGCCTTCCCACGCGCCCCTTTCGCTTCAGGGAGAGCTTGCCCCTCATCTCGATAGCGGGCGGCGCGGGGAAAACCTGGCTTATTGGTACCTCCGCCGGTCGGGTTACATCGTCATCGCCCGCAACCGGCGCCCGCGCTCCGATTCCGGCGAGCTCGACATGGTGGGTTGGGACGGGCCGGTTTTGGCCTTCGTTGAAGTAAAGACTCGAAGTTCGACGCTGGCGGGTCCGCCCGAGCTCGCCGTCAGCGCCGGGCAAAGGAAACGAATCATCCATTCAGCTCAGCTCTTCATGATGAAGCTGCGCCGCAAGGACATCTCATACCGGTTTGATATCGTGAGCGTTCTTTGGATGCCGGGGACTGGCTTCGAACTGCGCCTGATCAAGGACGCATTCAAGACGCCGGCGGACTGAGAGCCAAACTGATGACCTGCGAAGGAACGGCCCGGCAGCCTGGAAGCCGATGGAGGGGATGCATTGCCCGAACTGAGGAAAGATCCTGTGACCGGCCGTTGGGTGATCATTGCCACGGATCGCGCCAAGCGGCCTTCGGATTTTGTGCGCGACAAAGTGGAAATCCGCGGCTCAGGGTTTTGTCCATTCTGCCCTGGAAATGAGCTGAAAACGCCCCCGGAAATCCACGCTTATCGCAGCGACGGGAGCGCGCGCGACACGCCCGGCTGGACCTTGCGCGTGGTGCCGAACAAGTTCCCGGCGCTGGGGATTGAGGGAACGCTCAACCGTCAGGGTGAAGGCCTGTATGACAAGATGAATGGTATTGGGGCTCACGAGGTCATCATCGAAACCCCCAACCATCAAATGACGCTGGCGACCGTTCCTGTTCCCCAAATCGAAGATGTGTTGTGGGCTTACCGCGACCGCATTCTGGACCTGAAAAGGGACCGCCGGTTCAAGTACATCATGATCTTCAAGAATCACGGCGAAGCGGCGGGCGCTTCATTGGAACATACTCATTCTCAATTGATCGCCCTGCCCGTCGTTCCCAAGCGCGTGGCTGAAGAAGTTGATGGGTCCAGAGAGTATTACGGATACAGGGAGCGCTGCATCTTCTGCGACATGATCCGTCAAGAGAAGGAAAACGGCATCCGGGTGATTACAGAAAACGATGGGTTTGTAGCCTTCTCACCTTTCGCTCCGCGGTTCCCATTCGAGGTTGTCATTATTCCTCAAAGCCACCAGTCGGCTTTTGAGGAGTCCAAGAAGCATGAGTTTGAGCAGCTTGCGGTGATCCTGAAAGATATTCTGATGCGCCTCGACAAAGTACTGGAACATCCGGCTTACAATTTCGTCGTCCACACTTCGCCCGTGCCCGATGCTTCCAATGACTACTACCATTGGCACATGGAGATCATGCCCAAGCTGACCAAGGTGGCAGGCTTTGAATGGGGTACGGGATTCTACATCAACCCCACACCGCCCGAGGAGTCCACCAAGTTTCTGCGTGATGCCTGAAAGTGCAATCCGGGGACTGAATTAACCCCCATGCTGTTCACTGAAGCTAATCCATTGGTGAGCCTGGACGGCAGCACCTTGGGGGTGGCCGACGACAAGGAAAACGAGCGGGCCTTCGGTCGCCCCGCGGCCAGCCGGGGGCAGAGTGCGTATCCGCGGATGCGCTTCGTCTTGCGGGTGGAGAATGGCACGCACGTGTTGTTTGGCAAGCGGATGGCGGGCTCCGCGACCGGAGGTGGACCCGTGCCAAAGACACGGTTGGCCCAGGCGTCTGCTGTCTCCGGCTAAAAATCTGCGTCCAAGGAATTGCTCGATGAATTGGAGGAACCGTCAAAGCAACGCTATGTTTCCTCTGCGGATATCGCCACAGTCCTCCTCGTCTGCGGTGATAGAAAACGGGCATTCCAATTTCTGGAAAAGGCTGATGAAGAGCATTCGATCTCACGTGTCAATCTGAAGGTAGATTCTGCATTTGACAGCTTGCGGCCCGATCCACGATTCCGGATCCTGTTGCAGCGCACCGGCCTTGCTTGAATTGCCAACGGACGGACGCGCGGCGTTTTGTCTTCTTACCTTGAAAGACCGGCATTGCGGGTCCGTGTGAACTGGTAATCACGGTACTTTCCCGGATTACCGTCCCGGCCATCACAGGCGGCCAGAGCGATGTTGGCCATTTCCCGCGCCGTCACGAAATGCGTCTGTACCTTGCCACCTTTTGCAGCCTCGGTTAAATCCTGCAAAAAGCGGCTCATCGGGGCGCCAAGTAGGGCCTCCTCGTCGCGCGGGTCCATGCCGTGACAGTGGAGCTTGATGAATATCCAATCCGGCCGGCCTTGAACCTGAATCCCAGCCCGAATCCAATATTGCAAGCGCCCTACGGAAGGCGGGTTCGAGCCGCAGATTTCCGAATTTTCAATGGTCCATCGCCGCTTCCCGTTGGTCCTTCTGCGGTAGGCGAGCGCAAGGGGTCCCTGGATGATCAGCGGATAAGTGTGCGGCTTCGTGCCTGCTTTCAAATCATGGCCGCGGCGATGGGGAGCGCGTTGGTCAAGCGGCAGGGCGCATTCGTAGATGGAATTGATTTTGGCCGTCTGCGCCGGGTTGGGCGCCGAAGGGAGTGTGAAATCAGCATAGCAACCCGTCTCCGCAAGAATCCGCATCTCATTGTCCACACCGCAACAACCTTTGCCGGAATTGGCCAGGCTCCAGTTGCCATGGACGAAGGCGTAGCGCGGCAGGCTGCTTCCAGCGAGGCGCGACAAGCATCCATGGCCCGCGAGCGTGTCTCGAAAGCCCTCTAGAACACGACGGGTGTTTTCCGATGTGTCTGGTGCATCCACCCCGTGGTGCAAATGAATTTCGGTCTCTCCCCATCCTTCCCGGCAGTGTTGCGCGAGCATCTCCACAATTTCCGGGTCGTATTGCTCCGCTGGATAAAAATAAGTGTGACGGAAAGCGAAGCCCCCGGAATCCCGCAAAGAATCCACCAGACTTGGGTACTTTCCTATCCAGGCCTCCAACCGGCTCAGTTGCACGTCCCTTGGTGCGAAAGCCTTCGGGTTCTCGGGAACAATTGCCGGCTCAAAGTGGTCTGCAAGGGCGATAATGAGGTGGAGGGAGCGGACACGGGGTGCCCGGCGGAACGACCGTTGCCATAAGTACCCCGGCAGCCAACGAGCCGTTGTCTGGAGTTTTTGCCACATGGCCATTCTGTCTTCAGTTCAGAATGCTACTATAAAAACGTCCACGCCGGGCCGGTCGCAGGGGCGGGAAAATCGTCGAATTCACGGTTGAGGCTCTTTTCCTGGCTTTGGAAAGAGCGCCAATAAGCCAACCACTTTCAAAAGGAAAGAAGAGGTCCAATGCAATCCGAATCAACCTCAAATCACCTCAGCCAAAATTTTGCGAATGGGGATCAATGGGTTCAGCGGCTTGGTCATAAAGTATTATTGTGTTTAGGGTTGGTCTTAACCGGTTGTGCGGTGCAGACCCAAGCCGGTACCATTCGGGTGCCGGCGGGAGGCAACTTTCAAGCAGCGTTGAATCAGGCCCGGCCGGGTGACTTCATCCAGCTCCAGGCCGGTGCTTCCTACGAGGGCAATTTCAATTTGCCCAACAAGCCGGGCTCTGGCTATATCACGATCGAGAGCTCCGCGCTTTCCTCGCTGCCTCCGGAAAATGTGCGCGCGAACCCAAGCTATGCCCAGTTTATGCCCAAACTGGTCTCCCCAAATGTTGGGCCCGTCATCTCGGCGAAGAATGGAGCGCACCACTTCCGGTTCATTGGAATTGAGTTCCACCCTGCCGCCGGGAAGTGGGAGTATAACCTCGTTTCCCTTGGAACAGGGCAAGAAACCTCATTGTCCCAACTCCCGCATGACTTTGTCTTCGATCGAGATTATGTCCACGGTGACCCTAAAGCAGGTTCAATTCGCGGCATTGCGCTGAACGCGGGCAGCGTTACGGTTGAGAACTCTTACATCTCCGGGATCGCAATTGTTGGCCAGGATACCCAGGCCCTTTGCGGGTGGAATGGCCCCGGCCCTTACAATATCATTAACAATTACCTTGAGGCATCCGGGGAGAACGTCATGTTCGGAGGCGCCAGAGCTTTTATCCCCAATGTGATTCCATCGGATATCGTAATCCGCCACAACTACTTCTTCAAACCTCTTTCCTGGAAAATCGGCAGTCCGGGCTACGCCGGAACGCCTTGGACCGTAAAGAATCTCCTGGAATTTAAGAGTGGGCAGCGAATCACCATCGATGGCAATATCTTTGAGAATTGTTGGGGCCAGGCCCAGCACGGTTCGGTGATCCTGTTCACCCCCCGGACGATCCACGGGCAGAATGAATGGACTGAGGATGAGGATATCACGGTGACCCACAACATCATCCGCCATGCGGTAGGCGGAATCGACATTGGAGGCACAGATGACACCGACCCCCAGAAAGGGGTCATGCGCATCCACCGCATCCTGATCAAGAACAATCTGCTGTATGACCTGAATGGCCAGGAATGGGGTAACCGGCGCAACCCCCAGGACTGGCTTTTTCTCTTTGCCGAGGGGTCAAACGCCGTGACGATTGATCATAACACCGGCTTTTCAACATGGTTCCTAATGTCAGCCGGTGGAGACTGGGCGCCCAATTCCAACTTTACTTTTACCAACAATATCGCCCTGCGTGGAAAGTACGGGGTTTTTGGAAGCGGGACGGGTGAAGGAAAAGCGACCATGGCCAAATACTTTCCGGAAGCTGTTTTCAAAGGAAACGTCCTGGTGGGAGCGTCATCCGCCGCCTTTCCCCCGGGCAATTTCTATCCCGGTTCCTTGAGCGCTTTGCGCTTTCAAGACCTTAAGCATGGTGAGCTTTCCCTCCTTCCCAGGAGCCCTTACTTTCACACCAGCACCGACGGCAAGCCCGCCGGCGCAGACATTCCCGAGGTTCTTTCCGCAACCGCCGGGGTGGTTGATGGAAATTACCCCCACGGGATTTCCACGACGCAGTAGGCTTCCTCTTGGGAGCGGGAGAAGGAGTCCGCCCGGCGGCGTCTTCTGTTGGTCAATCCGATGGAAGAAGATAGTAACTTCGGCTTGACTTGGCACGATGCGGCGTTGGGCCGCACTGCGCTACGAATCCTGTGAGTCTTCCCACCTACAACTGCTATCATAACGATGGCGCAAGCAAGCCGGGCGATCGCTGCTTTGCTTCCCAGGCCGCTTCGGCGGTTCATAGAGGCGAAGGAGAGGAAAGTCCGAACTCCGCAGGGCGGTGTGCTCGCTAACGGCGAGGGTTGGGGGTGGATGCTCCGGGAAGCCGGAGCGATACGCCTTTGACACGGAAAGTGCCACAGAAAATATACCGCCTTGTTCGTCTGCCGGGGCTTTGGCCTCGGCGGAAAACAAGGTAAGGGTGAAAAGGTGCGGCCGCTGCGGCGGCTTAATGTAAGAGCGCACCGCTCCGGCAGTGATGCCGGGGGCAGGGTAAACCCCACACGGAGCAAGACCAAATAGGAGAGGAGGGACGGCCCGTCCCGCAAGGCGTCTTCCGGCCGATTGCCTGGCAGGGAGGCGCCGGCCAACTCTCGGGTAGGTCGCTCGACCCCGGTAGCAATGCCGGGGCTAGATGAATGGTCGCCCCCCGCTTCGGCGGGGACAGAATTCGGCTTACAGGCTTGCTCGCGCTGATTTCTCCGCTCTTCTTCCTTCCCACTTCCCGCCCGCCCCGGGTGGATTGCATGTTAAGCAAGTGTTAAGGGCCTTTTTACGGCCATTTAACAGCACTGGGAACGAGTTTCCACCGATAATCCTATCCGTAGGAGGCGTTGATCAAACGGCATTTTGCAATGGCCGCGGAACCTGGCCTCCTCTGAATACTGTTCACTTAACGTGAAAACAACGCGGGCAGTCACCGACTTCCAACTGGCACCCCTCACCCGCCGCTTCGCGTCACCCTCTCCCCGCTTGCGGGGAGAGGGTAGGGGTGAGGGGATGTATTGGGTCTCCTCTGAACGCTTGATCCTGAACCGCAAATGTCTGGCTGTGACTCTGCGAAGACATGGACGGACCCAATACCTGGAGAAACAGATGATGTTGAGACGCAGATCTTTCCGCAGCGGTCTACTGGTTCTGCCCAACCTGCTATTGCTTTGTCTCCCATGCACTGCGGCGCAGATGCCGAGGACCACTTCGCAGCCGTCTCAACAGCCGTATCCTCCCACGCAACAACCGGGCGCCATGCAATCAGCTCCAGCTCACGGCCGAGTCTTCACCGTTCAAGAAGCGGTGGATTTTGCCTTGGCCAACTACCCAGCCGTCCGGGCCTCTCTTGAAACCTATAACGCGGCGAAGGCCGGCGTCGGTCTGGCCAGGACCGATTATTTACCTCGCCTGGACGCCTTGTGGCAAGGCGACCGGGGAACCCGCAATAGCGTTCTGGGTGTGCTGCTGCCGCAATTCCCAACCGTCATGTCCAGCACGCAGGGAACAATCCTAAAGCCATCAGATCGCGCTTTCTGGGTGAGTGGGATGGGTGTGCTCTTCACCTGGGAACCGTTCGATTTTGGATACCGGCAGTCCAAGGTCAAGTCCTCGGAAGCGACGGAAAGCCGGACCGTGGCACAGATCACCTTGACACAGTTGGGGGTGGCATCCGCGGTGGCGGACGCATCATTGGCGGTCCTGGCCGATGCGCAGCGGGTGAAGGCATCGCAGGCCGACGTGGATCGAAGAACGGTGTTTGCCAGATCGGTCCACGCGCTGGTGGACGCGCACATCCGGCCGGGCGCCGATGCCTCCCGCGCTGATGCGGAGCTGGCCGCGGCCCGAACCCAGTTGATTCAGGCCCAGGAGACGCACGCGGTCGCCCGCGCGGCGCTTGCGGAAATACTGGGGATCGCAGGGACGCCGGTGGACATTAAACCCGGCCCGTTCTTGCAGATTCCTCCGGAACAGACTTGGACTGAGATGCCCGTTGCCAATCATCCGGCTGTGGCCGTGGAGCAAAAGAGAATTCAAGAGGTCCAATCCAGAATCAGCGTGCTGAACCACTCGTATTACCCTCACTTCACTTTGGAAGGACTGAGTTCAGCCCGGGGCAGCGGTGCGAACTCAAACGGCACGGCGGCGTCCGGGTTCAACGGGCTTGGCGCTGATGAAGCTCACAATTGGGAGGCCGGCCTTACCGTATCGCTTCCTCTGTTTGATTATTGGTCCATTCGCGAACGCAAGAAAATTGAAATTGCCAATCGCCGCCGCGAAAAAGCTCTTTACGACCAGACCGTCCAATATGTTACCGGCCAACTGGAGAGGGAGCGCGCCATTCTGGACGGCGCCCGGCGCGCGGCGGAAAACACGCCGATCGAACTCAAAGCCTCGCAGGATAGCGAGGCGCAGGCCCGCGCCCGCTTCCGGGCAGGCGTTGGGACCATTGTTGACGTGGCAGAAGCACAACGTCTGCTGGTGCAGGCGGAAATTGACGACTCGCTCGCCCGGCTGAGTATCTGGCGGGCCTTGGCGGACCTGGCTGCGGCAAAGGGAGACGTACATCCCTTCCTCAATCTCGCCGCCAGCATTCCAACGGGAGCACCCTAAATTATGTGGCTTGTACATGCCGCTTTCCGGCGGCCCATTACCATTATCGTCGCAGTCCTGGGCATTTCACTGTGCTCCATCCTGGCCATTACGCGGATGCCCATTGATATCTTTCCGAATCTCAATTTGCCGGTGATCTACGTGGCCCAGCCTTACGGCGGCATGAGCCCCGCCCAGATGGAAGGGTATCTGACGTACTATTACGAATATAACTTCCTCTACATTGCGGGTCTCCAAAGTGTGGAATCTAAATCCGTCGAGAATTTTGCCCTGCTGAAGCTTTCGTTTCTGCCGGGCACCGACATGAATCAATCTTTATCCCAGACCATTGCCTACATCGAGCGCGCGCACGCCTACATGCCCGCCGGGACCGTTCCTCCTTTCGTGCTGCGATTCGACGCCGGCAGTGTGCCCGTGGGGTATCTCGTCTTTTCAAGTAAAACGCACAGCGTGGATGAGCTTCAGGACCTGGCGCTGAACCGCGTTCGCCCGCTCTTCACCACCCTGCCCGGCGTCTCTTCGCCCGCCACCTTCGGAGGCAGCTCACGAACCATCGTCATTCACGCCGACCGGGACAAGCTGAACAGCTACCGCATGTCCACGGGTGAAGTGGTGAAGGCGCTTCTCTCGGGAAACATTATTGCTCCGGCGGGTGACATGCGCACCGGTGATTTGGACCGCATTACTCCCATGAACGCCGTCGTCACTGACTTCCACAGCTTGGAGGACTTGCCGATTCGCACCGGCGCCGGGCCAACCGTCTTCATGCACGACATCGGTTGGGTGGAGGACGGCAGCGACATTACCCTGGGTTACGCCCTGGTGAATGGCCACAGGACCGTCTATCTTCCTGTCACCAAGCGCGCGGACGCCTCCACCCTGGCGGTGGTGAACGAAGTCAAATCGAACATGAGCCAATTTGAAAACGTTCTTCCGGCCGGCATCCATGTGACCTTTGAGTTCGATCAATCCACCTATGTAACGCATTCGCTGATTTCGCTGATCCGGGAAGGAATCCTGGGGGCACTGCTCACCGGTTTGATGGTGTATCTTTTCCTTCGCGAGCTACGCAGTTCATTGATTGTAGTCGCCACCATTCCCTTCTGCTTGCTGACGGCGGTTGTGGCCTTGTGGTTGTCCAACCAGTCGATCAACATCATGACGTTGGGAGGGCTGGCGCTCGCTGTGGGCATCCTGGTGGATGAGATGACGGTGGAAATCGAAAATATTCATCACGTCCTTGAGGAAACGGATTCGCCGGCGGTGGCGGCGCTTACAGCGACGCAGCAGACCCTCCTGCCGCGCTTCCTGGCGATGCTTTCCATCCTGGCTGTGTTTGTACCGTCCTTCCTGATGGTGGGCATCACGCGCGCTCTCTTTGTTCCGCTGTCCCTGGCTGTGGCGTACAGCGTGGTTGCCTCTTACTTGCTCTCCAACTCCCTGGTGCCGGTGCTGTATATCTGGCTCAACAAGCGGCTTCATTCCAACCCGGAAGAACGCGAGGGTCGCTCGAAATTCGATCACTTTCGTGACCGCTATGCGGGCTTCATCCAGAAGCTGATGCGGCGCAGCGGCGTCCTGGTGGGAGTGTATCTGCTAGTGGCGGTTCTGATGATTGCCTTGCTGGCCCCGCAACTGGGCCGTGAAATCTTCCCGCACGTTCCTGAAAACCAGTTCCAGCTCCGGCTGCGTGCGCCCGCCGGAACGCGCATTGAGGCAACCGAGGCGATAGCCCTGAAGACGTTGGATGAGATCAAAAAGCTGGCCGGACCTGGAAACGTGGAAATCAGCATTGGCTACGTGGGCACCTACGCTCCGAGCTATCCCGTTAATCTGATTTACCTCTGGACCAGCGGTCCCCAGGAAGCCGTCCTGCGAGTCCAACTGAAAGCGAGCGCAAACATTCGCGTCACCCCATTACAAGAAAAGCTGCGAGGGGTTCTTGCCCGCGATTTCCCGGACACTTCGTTTACCTTCGAATCCGGCGACATTGTGAGCCAGATTATGGACTTTGGTTCACCGACGCCAATCGAAGTTGCCATTCACGGCCCCAAGATGACCGCCAACCACGCCTACGCGGAGAAGGTGCGGGCTGCAATGAACCAAATTAAATTCCTCCGCGACCTGCATTATGGCCAGCCGCTGGAATACCCCAGCCTGAATGTGGACATTGACCGCGTGCGGGCAGGGCAACTCGGCGTCACGGTTCAGCAGATTGCCCAATCGGTGGAGACGGCCACCTGGTCCAGCCGCTTTGTGTCCCGGAATTTCTGGCAGGACCCCGAAACTGGAATCGGCTATCAGGTACAAGTGGAGGTTCCACAGTCACAGATGAAATCTCTGGATGATCTTGCGAGTATCCCGCTGATGCAGGGAGGCCCGGCGAATCACCCCAACCTAGGCGATGTGGCGCATCTTTCCTACGGTACGGTGACCGGCGAATATGACCGCTACGACATGGAACGGATGATTTCCTTGACCGCCAACGTGGAGGGCGAAGACCTGGGGCGTGCGGCTGACCAGGTGGACGCGGCCATCCAGCGAGCCGGGACACCGCCGCGGGGCGTTGCCTTTCACGTGCGCGGCCAAGTGGCGCCCATGCGCCAGACATTGCGCAACCTGGGCCTGGGGTTAGGCTTTGCGATTGTGGTCATCTTCCTTTTGCTCGCTGCAAACTTCCAATCCATGCGGCTCGCCTTGGCTGTAATCTCCACCACGCCCGCAGTGGTCTGTGGCGTCATCCTTGCACTGCTTGTAACCGGGACCACCATGAACCTGCAATCCTTTATGGGCGCAATCATGGCGCTGGGCGTATCGGTGGCGAATTCCATTCTTTTGGTGACGTTCGCGGAGGAGCATCGCCGGGCCGGGGCTTCCGCAGCGGAGGCAGCCGTTTATGGCGGTAAGACCCGCCTGCGGGCAATTCTGATGACCAGTCTGGCGATGATTGCTGGAATGATTCCAATGGCGCTGGCCTGGGGCGAAGGCTCCCACCAGACGGCGCCGTTGGGACGGGCGGTGATTGGCGGATTGATGGCTTCCACCGTGGCCACCCTTCTGATTTTGCCTGCTGTATTTTCGCTGGCGCAAGGAAGGGCGACTGCGGAATCGGCGTCGCTGGATCCCACGGATCCTGACAGCCGGTATTCAGCGGCGAGTTAGTAGCAATGCTGCTCAGATAAGGGGATATCTCGTAGGGGCGACCCTCGTGCTCGCCCACGGGCGGGCACAACGCCCGCTGCTACAGCGCGTGAGAATCAGGCTCCAATGGAATAGTTGGCTAAGGATCTGCCAGATAGTAACTGTTCCATTTCGGACCCAATACATCCCCTCACCCCTCGCCCTCTCCCCGCAAGCGGGGAGAGGGTGACGCGAAGCGGCGGGTGAGGGGTGCCGGTTGGAAGATGGAACAGTTATTTCTGAACGGGCCCTAAGTGAACAGTATTGGGGCTAGTAACAAATGTTGGCGCACGTTGGAGCATGGGGGTTCTTCCAGAGGAGAAAAAACTATGAAACACTGTCATGTTATCCCGCATCAAGGACAGATTTGCACCTCAGTTCTGGCCACTTTTGCTGGAGCCGCCATCCTTGCCTTCGTCTTTGTGGCCGCTGGTTGCAATTCGGGAAACGGTCGAGTATCCGCGGCGACGAATCCCGCCACAAGCATCGTCACGACAATTGATACCACTCGTGTGGTTTCGCAAGAACTGAACATGACGGTTTCACTGCCCGGCGAACTGCAGCCCTACGAAGAGGTGGCCATTTACCCCAAGGTCACCGGGTTTGTGCAGTGGATGGGAGTGGACCGCGGGTCGCGGGTGAAGCAGGGACAACTTCTGGCGCGCTTGGTGGCTCCCGAAATCGTTGCTCAGAAAGCAGAGGCACAAGCGAGATTGCAGAGCGCCGTGAGCAGCCGCATTGCGTCCGAGGCAAAACTGGCTTCGGACGAAGGCACCTATGACCGGCTGAAGGTGGCCGCCGCCACGCCGGGGGTGATTTCAGAAGAAGAACTGGAAGTTGCCGAAAAAATAGCAGACGCCGACCGGGCCAGGGTCAAGGCTCTGCACGATAACGCCGAGGCGGCACAGGCCACCTTGCACTCTGTCGAGGAGATTGAAGGCTATTTGCGAGTCACCGCGCCGTTCGACGGCATCGTTACAAAGCGGTATGTCCACCCGGGCGCCCTGGTAGGACCTTCCGGAGGGCCGGGCGCCCAAATGCCCATGCTTTCCGTTGAACAAGTGTCCCGTCTGCGTCTGGTCGTAGCCGTTCCGGAGCTTTATGTGGCGGGAGTCAAGCAAGGAACCCAAGTCAATTTCACGGTCCCGGCGTTTCCCGGCCGGACCTTCACAGGAACCGTGGCGCGCATTGCAGACTCATTGGATCAGAAGACCCGCACCATGCCGGTGGAGCTGGATGTGTGGAATCCAGATGGGACGCTCGATGCGGGGATGTTTCCAGAGGCCTCCTGGCCCGTCCGCCGCCCGCACGCCACTCTGTTTGTTCAGCAATCCGCCGTGGCCCGAACCATGGAAGCAAATTTCGTGGTCCGGGTGCGTAGCGGGAAAACCGAATGGGTAAACGTTAAGCAAGGGGCCAACTCCGGCAACCTGACAGAGGTTTTCGGCGACCTTCATGAGGGCGATGAAGTGGCATTGCATGGTTCCGAAGAGCTGCGCCCGGATACAATCGTGAGCCCGCATTTGGTAGACTCAAGGTAGCGGTGGTCAACCGTGATGCCAGTGTGTCTTCCAGAAATCGAGTGGACAGCACCGTGCCTCAGCGAACGCGGCGCCCGGATTCTTAATGGTTTGGCCGGATTATCCTCGAAGTATTACGCCTGGACCGTCGGGGGAAGATTCGTGAATAAGCCGGATTAGTTTACGCAACTTGCTGAAGAGTGTATTCCCAACATGGCGGCATTACAAGATCGCGAGGGTTACGTCCCCCTCAGTTGGCTAAAGCGAACGGCGAATCGTCCCAATTTCCAGGGACTATTGGTCGCGGTGGTAGCTTCAATTCTAATTGTGCTGGGGTTTTTGCAGGTTCACTGGAGCCAGGAAGTGAGCCATGCGGAGCGCCAGCGACTGCGGGGCGGTCTACGCGTATCCATCCAACGGTTCAACCGCGACCTTTCCAGCCAACTGACGTCACTTTGCCGCGCCTTCCAGACTCCCGCCGCCAAATCACCTAAACTGGCGCTCGATGATATCGTCGATCATTATGGCGACTGGCGCCGTATTTCCCGCCGCCCCGATTTATTGAAGAGCGTCGGCGTGTGGGATGCCCAGCGCGCGGAATACCAGCGCCTCAATCCCGCCACAAGCCGCTTTGAAAAGGAGCCTCTGCCGAATCAATTGCAAAACCTCGCCGTTTCTCCCCTGGCATCCCATCCGGCATTTCTGGCCTTAAGTACTGTCCGCAATGGAGGCTCTTTGTGGGAGTTTGACGAAAAAGGACTGGTGTTCATTCGGCGCCTGGAGACCGTGCCTGCCGCGGCTGCCCAAGGTTCGCAGAGCAAAGCACGGAATCTCTTTCTGGTCCTGGAACTTAACCATCCTTACCTGGCCAAAGTGATGTTGCCGGAATTTGTACGGCGTTACTTTAGCGGGGCGGGAGGCTTGGTCTACCGTATTGAGATTCGCCAGGGTGCCGGACCGCAACAAGTCCTTTATCAAAATCCGTCGAATATGCCCGCCGCGGACTTCGCCCCGCCCGATGCGGTGATGACTTTGTTCCATGACATTCATCCGCCAACCACCGCTGCCAGAACGTTGCAAGGTGACGATGCGGACGGAGTGATTCATAACCCGGAGGATGAAGAATCCGCTTCGAATACGGAGTTCTTTGCGTCAGAATGGCAGCCGGTCATTATCCCCGTCAACACCAGCCAGGAATGGATCATGGCCGTCAAGCACAGGTCCGGCTCGCTGGATAAGGCGGTGGAGGAACTCCAGCGGCGGAACTTGGCGGTAGGATTCGGCGTTCTGTTGCTGCTGGCGGCGAGCCTGGCGCTGATTCTGGTGGCGGTGCGGCGCGCCCACCTCCTGGCCCAGCTCCAGATGGACTTTGCCGCCGGAGTTTCACACGATTTGCGAACGCCGCTCGCCATCATCTGTTCCGCAGCGGATAATCTGGCGGATGGCGTGGTCACATCCGGACCCCAGGTAAAGGACTATGGGGCTTTGATCCGCAATGAAGGCGCGCGCTTATCCTCCATGGTAGACCAGGTTCTGGCGTTTGTGGCGCAAGAGAGCGGACGGGTACGTTATGACCTGCAGCCACTCGAGATCGAGGGTTTCATCGAACAAGTCCTTGACGGTTCACGCGCCGTGCTTGAGTCCTCCGGACTCCACGTGGAAAAGCACATCCCTCCGGACTTGCCCCTAGTCCGGGCCGATCGAGTGGCGCTTGCCCAGTGTGTTCAGAACTTGATCAGCAATGCTGCAAAATACGGAGCCGCTGGTGGCTGGATGGGGCTGCGGGCCGAAGACCGCAAGACAGCCCACGGTGAGGAAATTCAATTGACGGTAGAAGATCGCGGACCGGGCATTGCCGCGGCTGATCTGCCCCACATTTTTGAGCCCTTTTATCGTGGCCAGATGGCCTACTCGACCCAGGCGCGAGGAACCGGCATCGGCCTGGGTCTGGCCAAAGATATTGCCGCCGCGATGGGAGGAAGCTTGACGGTTCGGAGCGAGCCCGGCAAAGGTTGCGCGTTTACTCTGCACCTTCCGGCGATGGACAAGGGTGAACAGGTACTGGCTGAACCCGCGTGACAACAGCCGGGTGTCCTTGCAAAACCCAGGCCCGGGCGATGAGGTCTTCGGACTCTTATGCGCAACAAAATCCTGCTGGTCGACGATGAGCCCGGCCTGTTGAGGGTGTTGAAGGACCGGCTCGAGAGCGAGGGATATACCGTCGAGACCGCGGCTGACGGGGCACAAGGATTGGAGAGGGCATCCACTGGACTTTTTGACCTGATCCTGCTGGACGTGATGCTGCCGCTCAAGAGCGGCATCGACGTTTGCCGCGATCTGCGCCAGCACAACCTGACCACTCCCATTCTGATGCTGACGGCGCGTGGAAAAACCATCGATAAGGTGTTGGGCCTCAAGATCGGAGCGGACGATTATCTTTCGAAGCCCTTCGACATGATGGAGCTTCTGGCCCGCATGGAAGCGCTGCTGCGCCGGCCTCCGCAAAAAGACCCGGAAGAGCCATCGGCCTTCAGTTTTGGAAATGTCCGGGTAGACCTGAAGGGCACCGAAGTGCGGCGCGCGGGCAAAGCCGTTTCTTTATCGGCACGCGAGTTTCAACTTTTACGGTACTTCATCGAACACCGTGGCGTGACTCTTTCCCGCCAAGAATTGTTGCGCGAGGTCTGGGGTTATACTGCGACGCCCGCAACCCGCACCGTGGACGTACACGTCGCATGGCTTCGCCAGAAGCTGGAGCCGGACCCGAGCGAGCCGAAATTCATCCTCACCGTGCCCGGGCTGGGATATAAGTTCGGAGCTTAACCCCAATACTGTTCAGTGAATGTGAACCTCATGATCTTGATGGCAGAGGCGTCGCGTGACCCCTCACCCCGGCCCTCTCCCCGCAAGCGGGGAGAGGGAGAACCGCGGGGAAGCAGTGCTTCCCGTCGCGGTGGGTGAGGGGCACCAGTTCAACCGTGTGCAGTTATTCTCGAACGGACCTTAACCGTGCCGTTCTCTTCGAACAATTCCAGTACCTTCCTGAATCCAAATGGTCTGATTCGTTTCGACATTCTTCACGCGCTCCACCATTCCGCTGGGCCACTTCACTTCCACGAGGTCCGCTTTTTCAACGGGTCCCAGACCAAAGTGCAACCGCAGCTCATTCTGGGAGATATAACTGCCGCCGCTGCGAACTTCATCAATCTGCGAATGCGATCCCGCCACCACCCGGACCCGCGCGCCGATTCCGGAGCGGTTGGACTTCACTCCGATGACTTTAACCTTCAACCACCGGTTGCGGTTGTCCCCGGTATTGTGCAAGAGCGCCGGAGCATCATTCATGTTGTTAACCACCACATCGATGCGGCCGTCATTGTCGAAATCGCCGAAGGCCACACCCCGCCCCGATCCCAGAAGCGAGACCCCCGGCCCGGCGCGCCTCGAAACGTCCTCGAACCGGCCATCGCGCAGATTGCGATAGACAACTTTCGGTTCTTTGAAAGGCTCATCGATGCCGGCCCGTTCGACCTCTGGATAAACGTGCCCGTTGGCAAACAAAATATCCGCCCAACCGTCGTTATCCAGATCGGCAAACCCGCAGCCCCAGCCGAGCCATCGCGTGTTCAAGCCAATACCCGCGTCGAAGGTAGCGTCGGAAAACGACCCGTGGCCGTCGTTCAAATAGAGGCTCGAGGTATCGTCGGAAAAATTGGTTTTGAAAATATCAAGCCAGCCGTCGCAATTGTAGTCTCCCGAGGTGGCGCCCATCCCAGCCTGCGTATTTCCGTCGCCATTCAGTCCACAGCCGGCGGCGATGCCGATGTCGGTGAAGGTTCCGTCGTGATTGTTGTGATAAAGGATGCTGGGCGTGGAATCGCATGACACGTAGATGTCCGGCCAGCCGTCATTATCGAAGTCGGCGGTCAGCGCCGTAAAGCAATAATGTCCGGGCGTCTTCAGTATGCCCGCTTTTTCCGTAACCTCCGTAAAGGTTCCATCGCCATTGTTGTGGTAGAGGAGATTGGTGGAAGGCGGCAATCCGCGCGGGCCACACATCACCGGCACGCCTTTCCAGTGGCAATACTTGCCGGAGCCCATGGCCGGAGCTTCCTTCAGGTTCAAAGCCACGTAGTTGGCAACGAACAAGTCCAGGCAGCCATCGCGGTCATAATCAATGAAACACGCGCCCGTATTCCAACGGGGCAGCGGACCGGGCTGGTGCAAGCCGGCCTTTTCCGTCACATCGGTGAAGGTCCCATTGCCGTTATTGTGATAGAGCGCGTTTTGCCCCCAGTACGTGATGAACAGATCGTCCCAGCCGTCGTTGTCGTAATCGCCGATCGAGACGCCCTGCCCCCAACCGGTGCGCTCGAAGCCCGCTTTCCGGGTGATGTCGGTGAATGTGCCGTCACGGTTGTTGTGATAAAGATGGTTCGTCGGTCCGTCGTCCTTGGGAAAGCCCGCCAGCGTGGTTCCATTCACCATGAAAATGTCCGGCCACCCGTCATGGTCATAATCAAAAAAGGCAATGCCGCATCCGGTCGTCTCAATGATCCAGCGTTTGGTGATGTTGTTGCCAAAAACACAAACATCCCGAAGACCGGCTTCGTCCGCGACATTAACCAACTTTGCCGCGAAGTGCGAGCCGGACTTGATGGGCGTGCTGAATGGATCGGACTGTGAAGCGGCTACCCGGACCACTGAATCTTCGTGGCCCATGATGGGAGGTTGCGCAGCGGCGGCATGCGGTATTCCCATTGCCACCGCGGATCGCAAGAAGTCTCTGCGGGAGAGATGCACGATGTTGTCAAATAGGTCCTGCATATCTTCGTGACGGGTTGATCTGAACCCCTGGTGCGCCGATCTCTGACCGGCGGATTTCGCCCCTCATAGAGCGGTGCTACAACAAATGCACGTCGCCGCTTTATGTCCCCATGTATAGAAGATAGCCCAAAGACATGATTCATGGCACAAAAGAGATTTAACACTACCAAAGGCAATACTGTTCAGATAAGGGGATATCCCGTAGGGGCGACCCTTGTGGTCGCCCACGGGCGGGCACAAGGCCCGCCCCTACAGCGAGCAGGAGTGCAATATACTGTTCCGACACTCTCTCCGGTGCCGCAACGTAGTGAAATCTGCGGCAGCCCTGAGCAACAACGCGGCCACAGCCGTCAAACCAAGCGATGACCCGGGTAGTGGTACGTTTTCACGGCTGTAGCGGCGGTCTCTGACCGCCGAATCTTATTTATCAGCACCTTCCGGCGCTCATAGAGCGCCGCTACAGCAAACTGAACCACTGCCATGACCCGCGCTTCCTTGACATCCCCCCGCAATCCCGGTACAATTGATGCTGGGAACACCTTCTAATCATTTGAAAGAAGGCAATTTAGGTAGACAATGGACGCCCCTGATCTGGGAAAGCGCGAACGCGGCCTCCTGGCCATGATCGTCCGCCAGTACGTGGCAAGCGGCCAGCCGGTGGGATCAAAGACCCTCTCGGAGCAGCTCGTAGCGCCGCTGAGTCCGGCAACCATCCGCAACGTCATGGCAGAGCTGGAAACGCTTGGATACCTTCACCATCCGCACACTTCAGCCGGACGGGTGCCCACGGACAAAGCCTATCGCCTCTACGTGGATAGCGTCGCGCAGGCCAGCACACTCGACCCTGAAATCCAACGCTACATTCAAGGGCGCCTGGGCGCCGAAGGTGGGCCCGTCGAAAAAATGATGGAACAGATCTCTCACGTTCTTTCAGAGGTCTCAAAAAACCTGGGCTTGGTGCTGGCACCCACGCTTGAAGAAAAGCTCCTGGAACAGGTAAAATTCGTCAGGTTGCCAGACCGCCGCGTGCTGGCGGTGATCGTCTCCAAGCCGGACCTGATCGAAAACAGAGTAATTCATCTGGATGATGATTTTTCCCAGGAGGAACTGGACCGGACCGCGGATTTCCTGAACTCCGAATTTCACGGATGGTCACTGCGCACCATTCGGTTGGAAATGATGAAGCGCATGGAGGAGGTGCAAGCCTTCACGGACGGCCTGGTGAAGAACGTGGCAACTCTTTTCATGTGGGGGGCGCTGGCAGAAGAAGAATCGGCCGTGCTGTTCGTGGGCGGGGCGACCCGAATCCTGGAACAACCCGGCTATGCCGAGACCGGGCACCTGGGTGAATTACTGGCGGCCATCGAGCAAAAGATCAAGGTGGTCCACATCCTGGGCGCCTGCCTGGAAACCCCACGGTTGGGCGTCCAAGCCTTGATTGGCCGGGAAAATCCTCACCACGAAATGCGCCAATGTACTTTCATTCTGGCGCCCTATCATTACCGGAACCGCCCCGTGGGGGCGCTGGGCGTGATTGGTCCGACGCGGATGGAGTATGACTCTGCGATCAACATGGTAGCCTACGTTTCCCAGCTTACCAGCAGGCTGCTGAGCGCCAACTGAGGACCTGATCGGAATTGCGTAGGGGCTTTAGCCTCAATATTGTTCAGTTAAGGCGAGTCTCATGATCTTGATGCCAGGGTCGTCGCCTGACCCCTCACCCCTTCCCTCTCCCCGCCTGCGGGGAGAGGGTGCCGCAATGCGGCGGGTGAGGGGTAGTGGTTCAAGTATTTACATTTATTCCCGAACAGACCCTATGTGATACAAAAAGGAAAGAGTTCTCATGGTCAAACGGCACGAATCATCCAGCATGGGGTTGCTCCTGGCAAGCGGGCAGTTCCGGGTTCGATGATGGAGTGAGAGCGTTTGCGGCCAGGAAAAAATCTCTTATAAGGATTGCATCATAAAGATATGGAAGACGAGAAGGAAACCACTCCGCCGGACGATTCCCGGACGGAGGAACGTGAATCACAGGACAAGCGGGTTGAGGCGGACCCAGCCAATCATCCCTCCGATTTGGCGGCCGCTTACCACCAGGCGCAAATCGAAAAACAGGAGATGGTGGACCGGCTGCTGCGGAAGCAGGCCGAGCTTGAGAATTTCCGCAAGCGCATGCAGCGGGAGAAGGAAGAATTCCTGCAGCATGCCACCTTTGATTTGATCCGGGCCCTGCTGCCCACCCTCGATGGCTTTGAACGCGCCCTCAAGCATCGTGATGCCAGCGTCCCCGCCCATTTCTACCAAGGCATTGAGCTCATCTACAAAGGCTTGATGGACGTTTTGGAGCGGGCGGGCGTCAAATCCGTTGATACCGAGGGCAAGCATTTTGATCCGCACGTCCACCAAGCCGTGGAGATGGTCGAGTCGGAGAAGCATCACGACCAGGAAATCGTCGAAGAGTTGCAGCGCGGTTACAAGTTGAAGAACCGTCTGATCCGGCCCGCCATCGTGAAAGTCGCGGTGCGCTCCCACATGGAAAGCGCCGCTGCGCCCTCGTCTGGACCGTTGAACAAATCGGAATGACATTCCCGGGGCCGTCAACGCGGATTCCGCTCGCGGGACGCGACACGGCGCGGGTTATTGAGGTTGAAAGGGTTGAGCCAGAAGCGAGATTATTATGAGGTCCTGGGCGTTTTGCGGAATGCCACGGATCAGGAGATTAAGAGCGCCTATCGCAAGCTGGCGCTGCAATACCATCCAGACCGCAACCCGGAATCCACCGCTGAGGCCACCGAGAAATTTAAGGAGATCACCGAAGCCTACAGCGTTCTGGCGGATGGGCAAAAGCGCAGCGGCTATGACCGCTATGGGCATCAAGGAGTCAGCTCCCAGGGAGCCGGCGCTCCGGATTTCTCCTCGACCATCTTTGCCGATTTCGGCGACATCTTCGGGGACTTCTTCGGCTTCGGAGATGTCTTCGGTGCCCGAGGCGGCCGCCGCACCCAAGCCAACCGGGGCTCCGATCTGCGCTACGACCTGGAAATCTCCTTCGAGGAAGCGGCAGAAGGCCTGGAAACCAAGATCAAGATTCCGCGCTGGGAGACCTGCTCCGAGTGCAGCGGGCGAGGGGCCAAAAAGGGCACACAACCCGCCACCTGTCCTCTGTGCGCGGGCCGTGGCCAGGTCCGGCAGCAACAGGGCTTCTTCACGCTCACCCAGACCTGCCCGCAATGCCGCGGCGCGGGCCAGATCGTGAAGGAAGCCTGCCCTTCCTGCAAAGGTGAAGGGCGCGTGCGCGAAGAACGCGTGCTGGGCATCAAGATTCCTTCCGGCGTTGAAGACGGGATGCGCTTGCGCGTCAGCGGCGAAGGCGAGGCGGGCATCCACGGCGGCTCTTCGGGCGATCTCTACGTTGTGCTCCGGGTTCGTGAACATCCCATTTTCGAGCGGCGGGGCAAGGACCTCTATTGCACCGTCCCGGTGTCGATTGCCCAGGCCGCGCTCGGAGCAGACCTTAAAGTTCCCACTCTCCGGGGCCAGGAGCGGTTGCGAATCCCTGAAGGGACTCAGCCCAGCACGGTTTTCCGGATGCGCGGCATGGGACTGCCCGGCGTTGAGAACCACGGCCGCGGTGACCTCTACGTGAAACTACAAGTCGTCATTCCCACGCGGTTAAACCGGGAACAACGCAAGATGCTTGAATCGTTGGCGCCCTCCCTTCGCGTCGATAACAAGCCCCTCCAGAAGCGCGCCTCGGAGAGAGCCCGCGATAATTTCGGATAGTTCCGGCAGCCTTTCGCTTGCATCGCCCGGACGCGAGTGTGAACCGTTCCCGGAGGGCGGTTGGTTTCCACGCGCTGATGTTGATGTCAGAGGCGTCGCCTGGCCCCTCACCCCGGCCCTCTCCCCGCCTGCGGGGAGAGGGGGAACCGCGCAGCGGTGGGTGAGGGGCTCTGGTTCACCAGTGTGCATCATTCTCGAACGAACCTTAAGTGAACAGTATTGGCGCCAGCCCGGATTATTCACGAACTTCGGGTAGGGGACCGTCAGGGCACGGAGATTCCTCCCACCCTCATAGGCGTTAAAATAAGGGCCTGGAACTACGGCAAAGCCCGCCTTGGTGGGCGTGATCATGTGGCCCACGGCCCTGACGGGGCTTACGGGAGGACTTGGGAACTATAACCCACGGCTCATCGCCGTGGGCCACATGCTATCGCCGCTAACGCGGCTCAGGCAGCGGACTTTTGCAGCGGCGCTGTTACCGGCATATTTCAAATGTATTTTTTGCCTTGTGAACCATGACTTCTGACCAGATTCGCTCCCGCTTCCTTGAGTTCTTCCAATCGCGCGGCCATCGCGTCGTGCGGTCGTCTTCGCTCGTCCCGGCCAATGATCCGACACTGCTGTTCTCCAACGCTGGCATGAACCAATTCAAGGATGTCTTTCTTGGCCGCGAGAAGCACGATTACGTGCGCGCCTGCTCCTCGCAGAAGTGCGTGCGCGCCGGCGGCAAGCACAATGACCTGGAACAGGTGGGTCGCACCGCCCGGCACCATACTTTCTTCGAGATGCTCGGCAATTTTTCGTTCGGCGACTATTTCAAGGAGCAAGCCATCCCCTGGGCCTGGGAACTGATTACTGAGGGCTACGGAATCCCACGGGAAAAACTTTATGTTACCGTCTTCCGCGAGGACGATGAAGCTGCGGACATCTGGGCAAAAACCGCAGGCGTTCCTAGCGACCGCATTTTTCGTATGGATGAGAAAGACAATTTCTGGGCTATGGGCGATACCGGCCCCTGCGGTCCGTGCTCGGAAATCCACTACGACATGGGTCCGGCGGCGAGCACACTACAGCACGCCGATTGCCCATTCCCGTGTCCCCTTGACTGCGGCCGCTACGTGGAGTTGTGGAACCTGGTCTTTATGCAGTTTAACCGCGACGAGCAGGGTGCAATGACGCCGCTGCCCCGCCCTTCCATTGATACCGGGGCGGGTCTTGAGCGCCTGGCCGCCGTGCTGCAAGGTAAGCTCTCCAACTTTGAAACTGATCTATTCAAACCTTTGATTGAGGAAGCAGCCGCCCTCGCCAAAACTGAATACGGCGCAAATGTGCAATCGGACGTTTCCCTGCGCATCATTGCAGATCATGCCCGCGCCGCAACGTTCTTGATCTCGGACGGACTGCTGCCCTCAAATGAAGAACGCGGCTATGTACTGCGTAAGATTGTGCGCCGCGCGCTTTATCACGGCCAGACGCTGGGCCTGAATGAACCATTTCTCTTCAAGCTCTCCGGCAAAGTGGTGGAGATGATGCGCGGAGCCTATCCAGAACTCTTGGAAACAGCACCGCACGTGGCAAAGGCGATCAAAATTGAGGAAGAACGGTATAGGCAAACGACGCAGGAAGGTCTGCGGGTGCTAGACGAAAGCCCCGTGGTGACCCCATCGGGCCTTCAGTGGCGCTTTGAGTATGTTCGAAAATACCTCCCTAGGGCGGACGCAAGAGTACAAGAGTTATTCTTCGGCAAACTTCCTGCGGGGTACTCAGACGCGATGCTTTACATAAGAGCGCGATTCGGTGAACTCAGGCGCCCTGCTGGCCTAAGTCTAACCGATCCAGGCTCAAAGTTGCTCCTGGCTCATGAGAGGTCGGCGCTTGGAGTCGCCTCGGACCACCTTCCACCAGAAGGCTTGGCGTGGATATCCGGACCTGATCTGTTCAGGCTCCACGACACCTTTGGTCTCCGCCCAGATTTCGTTGCAGATATCGTTAGAAATTACGGCATCGACGTTGACATGGAAGGCTACAACGCCGAAATGCAGAAGCAGCGTGAGCGTGCTCGCGCCAGTTGGAAGGGCGCGGAAAAGAAAGTCGCGCTGCCCATTTACCAGGAATTGGCGGAGCGCCATCCAACCGTCTTTGAGGGCTACAGTCAAACCGCGTCCGACGATTCGCGGATTCTGGCGCTGGTTCAGGACGGCAAGAGCGTCCAGGAAGTTGGCCCGCGCCAAAAAGCGGAAGTGGTGCTGGACCATACGCCGTTTTATGCAGAGGCGGGTGGCCAGGTGGGTGACACGGGCCGGTTGATGGTTTCTGGCAACGGGCACGAGCTGGCGCAGGTGCTGGACACGCAGCGCCCCGTGACCGGACTGATTGTTCACAAAGTTCTGGCGCTTGAACCGCTGACCGTGGGCACGATGGTGAAGACCCAGGTGGACGCTGAGCGCCGCGACGCCATCCGGCGTAATCACACGGCAACTCACCTTCTACATGCCGCGCTGCGCCAGACGCTTGGCACGCACGTGAAGCAGGCGGGGTCGCTGGTTGCCCCGGACCATTTGCGTTTTGACTTCACGCATTACGCGCCGCTCGATGAGCAGGACCGGCTGGACATTGAAGACCTGGTGAACCGGCACGTGCTGCAGAACGAGGAAGTCCGCACTCAGGTGATGGACCTGGATACCGCCGTCAATTCCGGCGCCATGGCGCTGTTTGGCGAAAAGTATGGAGACAAAGTGCGCGTCGTCTCCATCGACGAGGGTTCGTTTTCCAAGGAGCTTTGTGGCGGCACGCACGTCCGCCGCACCGGAGACATTGGCCTGTTCAAGCTGGTTTCCGAGAGCAGCGTGGCGGCAGGAACGCGCCGCATTGAGGCTTTGACGGGCGAAGGCGTCCTACGGCGCTTGCGCGAGGCGCAATCCACCCTCAATAACCTCACGGAAGTCCTCCGCGCCAAACCCGGCGAGCTATTACAGGCGGCTGAAAAGCTGGCCGAATCCGAAAAGAAGCTGCGCAAGCAGCTTGAAGCGCTGGAGATGAAGCGAGCCGCGGCCAGCGCGGGCGATCTGGCGGAAAGCGCCCGCGAGGTGAAGGGCGTGCGCGTGGTCTGTTCGCGCGTCGAAACTCCAGAAGGAAGCGAAAGAGCCGCCCTGCGCCAGATGGTGGACCATCTGCGCGCGCGCCTGCAAAGTGGCGTGATCGTTCTCGGCAGCGCCGCCAACGGCAATGTGGCGCTGGTGGCAGCCGTTTCCAAAGACCTGACGGATCGCCTGGATGCTGGCAAGATTGTGAAGGCCGCCGCAGCCCTGGTGGGCGGCAGCGGTGGCGGACGCAAAGACATGGCGGAAGCCGGCGGCAAAATGCCGGAAAAACTGCAAGAGGCCCTGGACGCGGTTCCATCCATCATCGCGCAAATGCTCTGACCATAAAGTTTGGTCAAGGCTTCAGGCGTGCCCGGATGTCCTGTAGGGGGGCCTTGTGCCCGCCCTCAGGGCGACCACAAGGGTCGCCACTACAAAGAGAACAGAATTTCCGTTACGCCGGGCATAACGGCTATGACCTCGCAATACCAGGTTTGTGATAACTCGGCAGGGTTTTGAGCAGTCTTTTGACAATCGCCCACCGCTTCGTCACAATGTCATTGGCTGTGAAAACCACCCGCTACTTCGAGGAGCAGATACTGCGTAAGCGGCCTTATCTCCGGCGGGAGTGGTGCGAACAAATCGTGGCGGCGCCCTTGAGACGCCAGGTCCAAGCCGACGGCCGAATCCGGTACTGGGGCCGGGTTCCTGAATTGGCGGGCCGCGCGCTTCGCGTCATTACGCTGGAAGATGGTGAGACGATCCACAATGCCTTTCCCGACCGGGACTTCAAACCATAGGGGAAAGGTGAAGGAGGAGGGGGAATGAGACTTCATTACTACCCCGAAACCGACTCGCTTTACATCGATCTAAACTCAAATCCCAGCGCTGACTCGCGCGAGGTTGCCCAGGGTCTGGTTGTGGATTTTGACGCCGATGGCAATGTGGTCGGCATCGACATTGACCACGCTTCTCAGAAGCTCGACCTAAGAACATTAGAAACGGTTTCCTTGCCCACCGCCACCAGGGTCACCTGACCCGGAAATCCTGCCGGTTTTCATCGGCATGATCAATTTTCCTTCCGATGATTTAATGCAAGCGCGCGAAGCCGGGCGATGTGCGCTGCAATAACTCCAAGCGCGTTTGCATTAGACCGCTATGTGTGGGATAACGAGAATTCTGTTCGCGTTGGTGGGGTGGACCCCGCCTTCGTGCTGGGCATAAAATTGGAGCAAGATCCCATTCCAAAGGAACTCGCTGGCGCATGAACTCTTATGACGTAGCCGTGATCGGCGCGGGAGTCTTCGGCTCCTGGACGGCATGGCATCTCGCCCAATCCGGAAAATCAGTTCTACTGCTGGACGCTTACGGGCCTGCGCACAGCCGCTCCAGTTCCGGCGGCGAATCCCGCATCATCCGCATGGGATACGGCAAAGATGAAATCTACACGGCCTGGTCGCAGCGGTCGCTCACCCTGTGGCAGGAGTTTTTCCAGCGGATCGCCAGGCCGCTGTTTCACCGGACGGGGGTGCTGTGGCTTGTAGCCGAGGGTGACACCTATGCCGAACAAACGCTGGCCGTTTTCCAGAAGCTCGGCATCGAGCACGAAAAGATGAGCCGCAGCGAGATGGAGAATCGCTATCCGCAATTCGATTTTGGCGAAACCGCCTGGGGAATTCTGGAGCCGAACAGTGGAGCGGTGATGGCGCGCCAGGCCGTGCAGTCCGTGGTGGAAGATGCGGTGAAAAATGGAGTCATTTACCTGCGTTCGTTGGTGAAATATGACGCGGAGCAGCGTAGCATCGTGCAAATAACGGCGGGAGATCTCAGTTACGTTCCCGCCGAGACCCTCGTCTTCGCGGGTGGTCCGTGGCTTCCCAAAATCTTCCCGGAGCTTCTCGGCTCCCGCATTTTCCCCACCCGGCAGGAGGTCTTCTTTTTCGCAACGCCGGCGGGTGACCAGCAATTCTCCCCGCCCGCCTTGCCCATTTGGATTGACAACACCTGCGAGACCTACGGCTTGCCGGATCTCGAAGGACGGGGCCTGAAGGTGGCGCAGGACCAGCACGGCCCACGCTTCGACCCCGAAACCGGAGACCGCGTAGCCACCGCCGAGGGCTTACGCCAAGCCCAGGATTACGTGTCCAAGCGGTTTCCCGCCTTAAAAGGGGCGCGGGTTGTTGAATCCCAGGTCCGCCAGTATGAGAACTCTTCGAGCGGCGACTTCCTCATTGACCGTCACCCCGAGGACGATCGTATCTGGCTGGTGGGCGGGGGCTCTGGCCACGGATTCAAGCACGGACCGGCGATCGGAGAATACGTGGCCGCACGGATCGCGGGCCACGGCGCCATTGAGCCACGCTTTTCGCTGGACTCAAAGGCCACCGTGCAAAAGCGGACTGTGTTTTGACCTATGAGGGCTGCATCGGCATGAAATCCCGTTTCCATTGCGTCTCACCTTTGCGGCAGAGAATTTTTCGAAGCCGGACTCTTCTCATCCTTGCTTCGCTCGTCTGCCTGGCAGCCAACCATCGTTCCGCCTTCGGGCAGATTCCGCAAGATCCTCCCATCCCGGACGGGTTTGGGGTGAACATTCATTTCCTTCAACCGCAGCCCGGCGAGCTTCAAATGATCAAGGATGCGGGCTTCCGGTCGATCCGCATCGATCTCTCCTGGAGCGGGACGGAAAAGAAGCCGGGCGTATACGACTTTTCAGCTTACGATGGGCTGGTCCAGGCGCTCGGCCAGAGCCATCTGCAGACCATGCTGATCCTCTGCTACTCCAACGCTCTCTACGATCACGGCCTTTCACCTTACACGGATGCGGGGCGGGAGGCATTTACGCGGTGGGCGCTTGCCGCGGTTCACCATTTTCGGGGCCACAGCATCCTGTGGGAAATTTACAATGAGCCGAATTACGGCCGGTTCTGGCGGCCTCAGGTGAACGTCCAGGATTACATCCGCTTGGCTTTGGGCGTGGGAGAAGCCATGGCCGAAAATGACCCCGGCGAAATGATGGTAGGGCCGGCTTCAGCACTCATAGACTTGAAGTTCTTGGCCGCCTGTTTTCAAGCAGGACTGCTCAACTACTGGTCGGCCGTCACCGTCCATCCCTACCGGCAGAGATATCCGGAATCGGTCTGGGCGGAGTATTACGCCGTCCGCTGGCTGATCGCCAAATACGCCCCTGCCGGAAAGAAAATTCCTGTGATCCCCAGTGAATGGGGGTACTCAAGCCGGTGGAAATGGGACGGGATGGATCAGCAAATGCAGGCAAGGCTCTTAGCGCGCGAATTCCTGACCGATATGGCGGATGGCGTGCCACTTACCTTCTGGTACGACTGGCAGGATGACGGTGGCGACCCAACTGACCCGGAAGGGCATTTTGGCTTGGTCAAGCCGGTCAGCGGGCACGATGGGCAGGTTCGTCTCCAACCCAAGCCCGCCTATAATGCCGCCAAGTCCCTCTATAAAGCATTGAACGGGTTCACCTTTGACCACAGGCTGGTGGCGGGACAGAAGTCGGACTATATTCTGGTCTTCAAGAAGGGCAATCAAACCAGGTTGGCCGCTTGGACCATTGCGGCAAATCCCCATCCCCTTCGAATCGCCGGAGCCAGCGGAAGGTTCACGATAACCGGCCTAACCGGCAATCAAATGAAGCCGTTACGTGCCCATCACCATCGATTAATCCTGAATCTCACCAATGACCCTGTCTATCTGTCTCCCCGCAGACCACAGGATTTTACAGACACACCGGGAACCATTCCCAGCCATTGAGAAATTGACTCAATCATTTTTTGTGATGAAGTTGCTTCGATTTAGAGGAGAATCCAATTAATTATTTTATAATCAATGAGTTAAAATTTAGATGAGACAGCAAATGGCTCTGTTTTGGCACTCTTCCGCATGTGGCGCGAAGCTCGGTTCCGGCCCCATCGCTCCGCTCAGGTTATGGCACGATCTCAAGGTAGAATTTAGTTTGACATGCATCCCTGTCTAGAATAAAATCCCGACCTGGATGTGAGCCTTGGGAAGGCTCTCAATTAGCATCCAACCTCTCTCCAAATTTGGCGGCCAGTTCTCGGTGAGCCAGCCTTGAAGCAATAAGGCTGCGGTCAAAGACTATTTAATGGGAATCGGTCAAATTTAATTCAGTTTACTTGGCTGGTATTTCAGCAATATGCAACAAGCTGGCGGCACGGCTCGATGCAGAGCGGTCAAAGCGTATTGATTGAGAAAAATCTTGCCACTAAAGTGAAATAGCTTGCCAATTCAAGGACTGATGGTTTGCAAGACTTGGCTTAATGCGCTGATTTCAGGGCGCTTCCAACCGGAAAATGGTGGCAACCCAATTGCTCTTGTCTTGTTTGTTGGCGACCCAATTGAAAACACTGGTTTTTGCATCCTTCATTATGGACTGCCCTGATTTCGGGGTGAGATAGCAGGTTTATGCTTCTTAGCTTTTTTGGTCTTCGGGAGCAACCGTTTGGGGTTACCCCTGACACGCGCTACCTCTACCTTAGCCCGACGCACCGGGAGGCTCTGGCCTCATTGGTTTATGGGATTGAAGTGGGGCGTGGGTTCATGGGTCTGATTGCCAAGCCCGGCATGGGCAAGACCACGATCCTGTTCCAACTGTTGCAACGACTGGGCAATTCAGCCCGGACGGTTTTCATTTTTCAGACCCAGTGTGACGCAAAGGATTTTATTCGCAGTTTGCTCGCCGATCTGGGCATGGATAATGCCGAGGGTGACTTGGTGCAAATGCACGCCAAGCTCAATGAAGTGCTGATCCAGGAGATGCACGCGGGGCGGCGGTTTGTGCTGGTGGTGGACGAAGCACAGAACCTTGACAATTCGGTGCTGGAAGTGGTCCGCATGCTGTCCAACTTTGAAACGCCGCGCGCCAAACTCATGCAGATTGTCCTGGCCGGCCAGCCGCAACTTGCTGAAAAGCTGGCTCATCCCTCCATGTCGCAACTGCGACAACGGGTTTCAATTGTGGCGAGACTTCACCCTTTCAGTGCCGGTGAAACCTCCGCCTACATTGATTACCGGTTGTCGGTGGCGGGCCATGACGGTCCTCCGCTGTTCACTTCGGAGGCTCGATCCCTCTTGGCTTCGGCGAGCGAGGGTATCCCACGCAACATCAATAACCTCTGTTTCAACGCCATGTCACTCGCCTGCGCCATGGGCCAGAAGACAGTTTCCGCCGGCATCATCCAAGAGGTCCTTGCTGACCTGGATCTTTCGCCCTTGGCACCCGAGGCACCCCCGGTTGAAACCGGGGTGGCGCAGGCGGCTGCCCAAAGCGAATACCTGTATTCCGGGGTACGGCATGAAATCGCGGAGTCGGGTCCTTTGCCACGAACCGGAAGCGAGCCGGCAGCAATTGAAAATCGGCCACCGGACCACATGGATGGGGCCATGACACATCCCGTTTCCCATCCGGGGTCTGATTCCCAGGACGGGGCGTTCCGCGCCGGTTCGGAGATCAATTTGCGCTTTTCCAATCAAATTCAGCCCGACACCAATCTGGGCTCGCGGTTCCGGTTGCCGCGGCTGCCTTATATCCAAAGGGAAAGCAATGAGGACGCGGGAAACCGGGAAGCAGCACACGCAGCCCTCGTGGAGGAATAATGAGCAAGAATTTCGAGCTACTCAGCCAGGTTGAAAGGGAGATGGCAGCGCCAGGGGACCGCCCCCGCGTCTTCTCACGGCCAGCAGGAGCGCGGTCAAGCCAGGGCCAAACTGTGGACTCCATTTGTCGAGAGGAGATCATCAAGCTGGTCCAAGCGATTTTCCTGACGCCTGGCCCGTCGGCCCCCCGCGTCGTGGCCTTTTCTGGAGTTGAGCGCGGGGATGGGTGCAGTTGGGTAACCTCGCGCTCCGCTGAGCTCATGGCTTCAAGAGTTCAGGGCACAGTCTGCCTGGTGGATGCCAATCTCCGCTCACCGGTTCTCCACCAACGTTTCGGCGTGGACAATCAATCGGGCTTGGCGGAATCCGTCAACGAAACTGGACCTGTCACAAAATTCTTGCAACAAGTTCAAGACGAGAATCTTTGGCTGATGACGGCCGGGGCAGCCACTGACGACCCTCATCTCATCCTTAAGTCGGCGCGTTTGCAGACGCGACTGGCTGAGCTGCGGGCTGAGTTTGACTTTGTTCTGATTGACCTGCCCCCGGTTAACCTTTTTGCGGATGCGGTCACTCTGGGACAATTGACCGATGGAGTGATCCTGGTTCTGGGCGCGAATTCAACACGCCGTGAGGCGGCCCGCAAGGCCAAGGAAACCATCGAGGCCTCCGGGTTGAAGCTGCTCGGCGCCGTCCTGAACAACCGTACCTTTCCGATTCCCGAAGCCATTTATTCGCGGCTCTAGGCTGGGCACGGGAAAAACACAAGGTAGAGGCGCCCCTTGTGGTCGCCTCTCGGGCGGGCACAAGGCCCGCCCCTATATGGAACAGGCGATTCCGCTCTTAAGGGAAACGGGCATCACGAGTCAGCGCAGGGATCATTAGCGAATCGGGTTGTTCTGGCCATCAAGGTTTTCAGAGGTTGATTCAAACGGTTCCGGATCGGGCTTGGGCCTGAGATCACTGCCCGGTTCCGTGCCCGGATCATTTGCCATGCCCTGCTTCTTGACGGACATCAGCGATTGCCCTTGGAATCTTGCCGGACGCGCGGTCCGGCTCACTCCGGGGGAAGTTCACGTCTGGCTCTCCAACATCGACGGCGCCCATTCCCACTTGAGTCTGATGGAGCGAACGCTATCGAGTGATGAGCTGGACCGCGCCGCGCGTTTTCGCCGCGAAGAGACAAGGCTTGAATTCACTCTTGGCCGGGGGCTGCTGCGTCTCCTGCTGGGCGCGTACTTGGACGCAGACCCCCGCGAACTTCAGTTTGCCGCCGGACCTCACGGTAAGCCCGGGCTGGTTCACACTCTCCGCAGCGTTTCGCTTCAGTTCAACGTTTCTCACTCGGCAGGGACGGTTCTCCACGCATTCTCGCCGGGCCCGCATTTGGGGGTGGATATCGAAAGGGTCCGAAAGGATTTTTCGGGCCTGGCAGTGGCTCGCCGGTTCTTCAGCCGCAGCGAAGCCGCTTTTCTCGCCTCTCAGCCCGAAACGTTGCGATCTTCCGCCTTTTTTGCGGCTTGGACGCGCAAGGAAGCCCTGCTGAAAGCGCGCGGCGAAGGGCTGTCCGGAGGCTTGCAAAGGACGGAAATTCCCATTTCGCCGGAAGGGCCGGAAACGCTTTTGGAGCTTTCCGAAAGCTCTGGGGAAAACGCGCGTTGGTCTTTGTTTGACCTCGAGGTTGGACCGGAATTTGCGGCGGCGCTGGTTGCCGAAGGGACGAATTTACAAGTCACGCTGAGAAAGTGGAGGGGCGAAGAGCTGCTGGAGCCAGCAAGCGTGAGCTATAGATTCCAAACTGCGGGCCCGGTTGAGCCAGGAAGTCCAGAGCGGGTGTGAAGATCCTGCTGGTCCACAATGCTTATCAGCGTCCGGGCGGGGAGGACGTCGTTTTCGAGCAAGAGCGCCGTTTGCTGGAACGGTACGGACATCAGGTTCACCTCTATCATCGCGCCAACGATGAGGTGGGGCGCGAGAGCGGGCGGATTGGAATCGCAGCGGAGACCATCTGGTCACGGCGAACGGACCGGGAGATTACCAAGCTCTTGAACGAGGTGAAACCGGACGTTGTTCATGTCCACAACACGTTTATGGTGATTTCGCCTTCCGTTTATTGGGCCTGTGGCGCGGCAGGGGTGCCGGTGGTGCAGACGCTGCACAATTACCGGCTGCTGTGCCCGGCAGCCACGTTTTTCCGTGCGGGGAAGGTTTGCGAGGAATGCATCCCCCACGGCCCGTGGCGCGGCGTTCGTTATGCCTGTTACCGTGACTCACGATTGGCCACCGCAACCGTGGCCATGATGCTTTCCGTCCACCGGGAGATTGGAACGTGGAAGAAGAAGGTCACCTCGTACATCGCCCTGACGCGGTTCGCAAGAGACAAATTTGTGGAAGCGGGCCTGCCGACGGAAAGGATTTTCGTCAAGCCCAACTTTGTGGATCCGGACCCTGGAGTTCGTGAGTCCGACGGTGAGTATGGCCTGTTTATGGGGCGGCTGATGCCCGAAAAACGGCCAGACCGGGTTATTCAGGCGCTGGCGAGCGTCCCTTCCCGGTTCCCATTCCTCATCGCCGGAACCGGTCCGGAGCGGGAGAGGCTCGAAGCTGAGGTTGCAAAGCTCGGCCTCTCCCACGTCAGGTTTGTGGGGCAAGTGGCCCGGGAGCAAGCCTTCTCCCTGATGAAGAAGGCCCGGTTCCTGGTCTTCTCCAGCGAGTGGTATGAGACTTTTGGCCTGACGATGGTGGAAGCGTTTGCCTGTGGGACGCCGGTGATTGCAACGCGCATGGGAGCCATGCAGGAAATCGTGGATGATGGCAGGACCGGACTGCACTTTACGCCCGGAGATGCGGAAGATTTAGCGCGAAAGATGGAATGGGCATGGACCCATCCAGAGTCAATGCGAGCAATGGGAATCGAAGCGCGGCGGGAATTTGAGTTGCGGTATACGGCGGAAAAGAATTACGGGCAATTGATCGAAATTTACCAGAAAGCGGTGCATACCCGTGGGTGACCAACTGGCGGTTGTAAAAAGTGTGATGAACGGTGTCTTCTACGT
>DATKST010000014.1:0-14099 GCA_035531475.1 Terriglobia bacterium | reverse complement strand
TCCCACTTAATTCTTTACAGGCGCTCAGTGCTCGGGTGGGTGATGTCTACTCTTTGCTCGCCGCTTACGAGAGAAGGCGGTAGCTGCCGCTACCGCAGTCCACGGCGGGCTTCGCCCGCAAGTTCACGGCCGCGCCGCAGGAGCCTTGGAGTGCGGCTGCGAAGCTGCCGCCTTACCCTACATTGTCAAGAATTAGGTGTGACAGGACACTAGAACTTGTAAGAGGGGGTGCGTAAAGGAGAAACACAGTGTGGAAAGGCTGAACCTAACGTCCTCTGGTGTGTAACTTATCTGGGAAGATTTCACCGAGGAAGCGAAGGAAGACACAAGTTACGGGTGGGTGAGGCTTGAGGGCTCGGGTGGAGGGGCCGCGCTCTGTCCACGGTCAACTCCGACCTGAATCAACGCGCCTTTCTCATGGGAAAGTTGCTGGACGTGCAGCAGTAGCAAATCTCCAAGGGTCATCCGGCTGACCACTTGATCCACGGCCAATTGCACGGACTGCCAGAGATCCCGGACCGAGCAGTCCACCGAATTGGTGCAGACATCCTCAATCCCGGTATGACGGCCGCAGAATGTGGGATCATAAAGGCGGCCTCCGAGTGCCGCCAGGAATTCTCCCAGATAAATTTGCTCAGGTGGACGCGAAAGGCTGTACCCGCCCAACTTCCCTCGTACGCTCTGCACAAACCCGCCCTGCCGGAGGGCGCGCATGATCTTGGCGGCATAGGGCATGGAGATGCCTTCCGCCCGGCTGATTTCAGGAAGGGTCAAGCTGCCGCCCGGGGCTTCTTTCCCAAGCCGCAAAAGACACCGGAGACCGTACTCCTCATTCGCTGTGAATTTCATTTCTTAACCTCCTTGCTCAATCCATGAGCCCGAAAATACTTAAGCTCAATTCTGCTGCCTTGCGCGTTGGTGGGGCCGTTCTTGCGCCCGCCCGTGGGCACCCACTAGGGGCGCCCCTACCCGATCATTTCCGTGGTTTTCAGGCGCCACAAAGCGACATGGCAAACTCCTTGACTGTCGAATCCCCTTTTCGTCACACATCACCACATCCCAAGCTGCAGTCGCGCGGCTTCGGACATTTTCGTCGTGTCCCACGGCGGGTCCCACACCAGATCCAACCGGACGTCCTTGATTCCGGGAATTTCTTTGACCTTAAACTCAATCTCCCCGGGCAACATTCCGGCTGCCGGACAACTGGGCGAGGTCAGGGTCATTTTGATATCCGCCGCGCCAGACATATCCACTTTCACGTCGTAGATCAAACCCAAGTCGTAAATGTTCACAGGAATCTCAGGATCGTAGCAGCCTTTGAGCACCTCCACGACCTTGTCCTGCATCAGGATCGCCTCCGAAACAGAAAGCGAAAGTGGGGCTGAATCTGACCTTTCCTGTTCTTTTGCGGGAGCCGCTTCTTCCATTGTTTTACTCCGTCGAGATAGTATCGCCCGTTCCTTCGAGCGCCGAACGCAGGGTGTGCCAAGCCAGCGTGGCGCACTTAACGCGCACCGGGTAATCGCTGACATTACAAAAAACTTCAAGTTTCCCGAGCGGAGGATCAGAGGCCTGGCGCGGGTAGACGCCCGTCACCAGATCGTGGAAGCGTTCAAAAGCAGCCTCGGCTTCCTCCTTCGTTTTGCCCTTCATCGCCTCGGTCATCATTGAGGTCGAAGCGGTGGAAATTGCACAGCCCGTTCCCTCAAAAGCGATGTCCTGAACCCGCCCATTCTCAAACTTCAGGTAAATGGTGACCCGGTCCCCACACAGCGGATTGTAGCCCTGGGCGGTAATGTTCGCTCCCTCCAGTTTGTGGAAATTCCGGGGACGCTTGCTGTGATCGATCACGAGTTCCTGATAAAGGTCGCGCAAATCAGCCATCAGTTGAAAACCTCTTTCACTTTGCGAATGCCGGCGGCCAGCGTGTCCAACTCCTCCCGTGTGTTATAAAGCGCCAAAGAGGCGCGGGTGGTGGCGGGGATACCGAAGCGGTCCATCACCGGCTGCGCGCAGTGGTGCCCCGTGCGCACGGCAATGCCTTCCAGGTCCAGGATCGTTCCCACGTCGTGGGGATGAACGCCTTCCAGGACAAAGGAAAGCACACTTGCCTTCTCGCGCGCCGTCCCCACCAGCCGGAGGCCGGAAATGGAGGAAAGCAGTTCCGTCCCATACTCCAGCAGTCTGTGTTCGTGTGTGGCAATCCGCTCCATGCCAACCTGCTCCATGTAATCCACCGCCGCGCCCATGCCGATACCCCCCGCAATGTGCGGGGTCCCGGCCTCAAACTTGTAAGGCAAAACGTTGAACTCCGTCTTCTCAAACGTGACGGAGCGGATCATATCTCCCCCGCCCTGATAGGGCGGCATGGAATCGAGCAGCGCCGTCTTGCCGTAGAGCGCCCCGATGCCAGTCGGACCATACATCTTGTGAGCGGAAATCGCATAAAAATCCGCGTCCAGATCGCCAACGTCAATCTTCAGGTGGGGCGCAGCCTGGGCGCCGTCAATGAGCACCGGAATCCCGTGGGAGTGGCAAAGGGCAATCATTTTCTTCACCGGATTGACAGTGCCAAGAGCATTGGAAACGTGAGAGATTGCCGCAATCTTGACCCGAGGCGAAAGCAGCTTTTCAAATTCCTCCATCCGCAGCTCTCCAGCCTCGTTCATCGGCGCCACCCGCAACTGCGCGCCTTTCTCCTCACCAAGGAGTTGCCACGGAACAATGTTGGAGTGATGCTCCATCGCGGTCAAAAGAATTTCATCACCTGCCTGAACCCTCTGCCTGCCGAAAGTGTGGGCTACCAGATTGATGGCGTCCGTTGTTCCCTTGACGAAAATGATTTCTCTGGAATCCGCTGCATTGAGGAATCGCTGGATCTTCACTCGTGCCGCTTCGTATGCGTTCGTGGCGCGCTCGCTCAACAGGTGTACCCCCCGGTGAATGTTGGAGCAATCGGAGGTGTAGAAGTGGTGGAGGGCATCCAAAACCGCCAGTGGTTTCTGGCTGGTGGCGGCGTTATCCAGATAAACCAGCGGCTTGCCGTGAATCTTCTGCCGCAGGATGGGGAAGTCGTCGCGGACGCGCCGCACGTCAAACCCCGGCGCCGCGTGCTCACCGGCAGTATGGCTCAACACGGTGCCCGGTGTCGTCATAAGACCTCCTCTGCCTTCCATCCTTTGGACAGGCGCTCCAGCAGCGTCGCCTCCAACCGTTCGCGCAGCGGAGTGAAGCTGACTCGCCCGATCACATCGTTGGCGAAGGCGCGGGTCAACAAATTGCGCGCCGCGGCCTTGCTGATGCCCCGCGCCTGCATGTAAAAAATCGCCTCGGCATCAAGCTGGCCAATCGTCGCCCCGTGCGTACAGCGCACATCGTCCGCCAGGATTTGCAACTCCGGCTTGGTGTTGATCACCGCGTCTTCAGAAAGCAGCAGGTTCTTGTTACTCTGGATGGCGTCAGTCTTCTGTGCGTCCTTTCGAACCAGAATACTGCCGCTGAAGACTCCCGTCGATTGGCCATCCAACACGCCCTTGTAGTATTCGCGGCTGCTGCAGTGCGGCTTGGCATGATCCATCAGGGTGTGATTATCCACGTGCTGCCGCCCGATGGTGTGATAAAGGCCATTCAGAGTACATTCCCCGCCTTCACCCGCCAGGACGCAGTTGACATCATTCCGGGCGAGCTCCGCTCCCAGCGTGACATTGTGGCAGAGCAGGCGGCTCGATCGCTGCTGGCGAGTGTGCAGCGCCGAAATGGAAAAAGCTTTACTGCCCTCCTGCTGAACTTGGGCGTGCTCCAAGCTGCTGTTTTCGCCGAGGTAGATTTCTGTGACGCCGTTGGAAAAATAAACCGTGCCTTCCGTGCCCACATAACTCTCAATCACCACCGCCTGGACGTCCTGGCCCGCCACGATCAGGGTCCGGGGATTTGCCATCAATGGCTGGCTGCCCGGCACCGTCAAGTGGATCACATGAACCGGCTTATCAAGTACCGTTCCGCTGGGGAACTCAATGCAAGCGCCATCCTCGAGAAACGCGGTGTTGAGGGCGATAAATGAGTTCTCTATGGGCGAGGCATATCGCGCCAAGTGATGCTCGAAGCCGTCCGGCCGATTGCCAAGATACATGGCCAGACTTCCCGCCGCAACATTGCCCGGAAGCCTTGCCAGGTCGGAGAGCGAAGCGGCAAAGAAGCCGTTGACAAAAACCAGGGTTGCGGCAACCTGATCTCCAAATGGCAAGCCTTCAAGATGATTTGCAGAAACCTTGGCCCCGCCGGATTCCTCCAACTGAAAAGTCGCGCGGGCGATGGGCTGCACGCTGGTGTATTTCCAATTCTCCAGGCGCGTGGTGGGAAATCCAACCTCGCCAAAGTGCTCCATCGCTTCGCGGCGCGTTGCATCAAACCACGAGCCCCCCTTCAGAGCCCGCCGCGCCTCAAGCGCTGAAAAAGCCGAAAAATAATGGTCCGTTTGTTCTCTCTGTTCCTTAATTGCCGCCATCTCTGCGGGATTCCTTCCCACTCTTGTATTGTTGATCTAAGCCCCGCACCGCCATGTGACCTAGGCCTTAACGGCCTCGAATTCCTCTTCCAGCCAGCCGTAGCCTTTCTGCTCAAGCTCCAACGCCAGCTCCCGGCCGCCCGATTTCACCATGCGGCCGGCGGAAAGCACGTGGACAAAGTCCGGAACAATGTAATTCAACAGGCGCTGGTAATGTGTCACTACAATGGTGGCGCGGTCCTTCGAACGGAGGCGGTTCACGCCGTCCGCCACCACGCGCAGCGCGTCAATATCCAGGCCTGAATCCGTTTCATCCAGGATGGCGAGCCTCGGCTCCAGCACCGACATCTGGAAAATCTCATTCCGTTTCTTTTCGCCCCCGGAAAATCCTTCATTCACGGCGCGGCTCATCATGGCTTCATCAATGCCCAGCAGCTTCATTTTTTCCCGGACGATGGCGAGGAATTCCATGGCGTCCAGCTCCGCCTCGCCCCGGCCCTTGCGAATGGTGTTCACTGCCGCCTTCAGGAAATACATATTGCTGACTCCCGGAATCTCCAGCGGATATTGGAAGGCCAGGAAGATGCCTTCGCGCGCGCGGTCTTCCGGCGCCATCGCCAGCAGGTCTTTGCCCCGGTAAGTAATCTCGCCTTCGGTCACGGCGTAGAGGTCGCGCCCGGCCAGCACCTGCGCCAGCGTGCTCTTGCCGGAGCCGTTTGGACCCATAATGGCGTGGACTTCGCCCGCATTCACCTTTAGGTCCACGCCCTTCAGGATTTTCTTGCCGCTAATTTCTGCATGCAGATTCTTGATCTCAAGCATTCATCTACTCCGTTTCAATTTTGCTGCAGGGGCGGGCCTTGTGCCCTCGAGGGGCACCCCTCACCCGCCGCTTCGCGTCACCCTCTCCCCGCTTGCGGGGAGAGGGCAGGGGTGAGGGGATGGTTTGGGTCCGAAATGGAACAGTTATCATCTGACAGCCCCTAAGCCTGCGCCATTCGCGCGCCCCAGCCGCTCCGTTCCCGCAGTGAATTGATCTGCGCCACGTGATGCCGCCCGTGCCAGGCATAAATCGCCAGATTGCGATCGAGGCCTACCACCCCTTGCTCGGGATGGCGCAGCGTCCGCGCAAAGTCATCACCGGTCATTGACTTCAGCAACAGAACCCAGCGCTGATGCAGCGATTCGAGCAGCCGAAGCGAAAGCTCGATGGGCGCGGTGCGAGCGTCCACCAGCTTCGCCCAATCGTCCTGGTTGTAAGGCTTGATCTGCGGTTCTTGCTCGGTCAGTGCCAGCCGGAAGCGGATGTAGGCATTTATGTGGCTGTCCGCAAGGTGATGGACTACCTGACGCACCGTCCATCCGCTTTCGCGGTACGGAGTATCAAGCTGCGCGTCGGATAATCCCGCCACCGCCGCCCGCAGCCGCGCCGGGGCTTGCTCGATCTCGCTGATTAAGTGTTCGCGCTGCGCAAAAGTCAGCTTTTCTTCTTGCCAATGAAACTTTCCAACGGGATAACGCAGGTCATTTGCTTGTGCTGTCATTTTTCTTGTGCTCCATCGAAGCCCCGGAGGGGCGCAATCTTGTGGCCCACGGCGCAAGCCATGGAAAATCAATCGTCAGTCGAATCCAGGTGGGACGACAAGCATCACTCGACTTTACTCAGCCCCGCCAGGGCGGTATCAAACTGGCTTCGTTGCTGCCATCATGCTTTTGGATGTCGCCCCTGACGGGGCTTGCACCCATCGCTCAATTCGTCATCCCACGGCTTGCGCCGTGGGCCATAAGATCACGCCCCTTCGGGGCTACAAAACTCATCTCCCGAAATCACCCCACGCTTCCTTCCAGACTCACGCTCAGCAGCTTTTGCGCTTCCACCGCGAACTCCATGGGCAGGGCGCGGAAGACTTCCTTGCAGAAGCCGTTGACGATCATGGAGACGGCGTCTTCGGTGGAAAGTCCGCGCTGGCGGCAATAGAAAATCTGGTCTTCGCCGATCTTTGACGTGGAAGCCTCGTGCTCCACTTGCGCCGTGTTGTTCTTCACTTCGAGGTAAGGGAAAGTATGCGCGCCGCACTGGTCGCCGATGAGCAACGAATCGCACTGCGAGAAGTTCCTTGCGCCCTTTGCGCCCTTTAGGATTTTCACCGCGCCGCGATAGGTGTTCTGCCCGCGCCCGGCGGAGATGCCCTTCGACACAATCGTGCTCCGGGTGTTCTTGCCGATGTGCATCATCTTGGTGCCGGTATCGGCCTGCTGATAATTGTTCACCACGGCTACGGAGTAAAACTCGCCAATCGAGTTATCGCCTTGCAAAATGCAGCTTGGATATTTCCAGGTGATGGCGGAACCGGTCTCCACCTGCGTCCAGGAAATCTTGGAATTCACGCCCAGGCACTTGCCGCGCTTGGTGACGAAATTGTAGATGCCGCCCTTGCCTTCCTTATCCCCCGGATACCAGTTCTGCACCGTCGAGTACTTGATCTGGGCGTTATCCAGCGCCACCAACTCCACCACCGCGGCGTGAAGTTGATTGGTGTCGCGCATGGGCGCGGTGCAGCCTTCCAGATAGCTGACGTAGGCGCCTTCTTCCGCCACAATCAGCGTGCGCTCAAACTGCCCCGTGTTTTGGGCGTTGATGCGGAAGTAGGTGGAAAGCTCCATGGGGCAGCGCACACCCTTGGGGATGTAGGCGAAAGACCCGTCGCTAAAGACGGCGGAATTGAGCGTGGCGAAGAAATTGTCCGTATAGGGGACCACCGAGCCCAGGTACTTCTTCACCAAGTCGGGGTGGTTCTGAATCGCCTCAGACATGGAGCCGAAGATGATGCCCAGCTTCGCCAGTTTCTCACGGTAAGTCGTGGCCACAGAAACGCTGTCAAACACCGCATCCACTGCCACGCCGGCCAGCAACTCACGCTCTTTCAATGGAATGCCGAGCTTTTCATAAGTCTCAAGCAGCTTCGGATCGACATCTTCCAGGCTCTTCGGCCCGTCGTTTTTGCTCTTCGGTGCGGAATAGTAAGTGGCGGCTTGATAGTCAATGGGAGGATAGTGCACGTTCGCCCAGGTCGGTTCTTTCATGGTCAGCCAGTGGCGGAAGGCCCGCAGCCGCCATTCCAGCATCCACTCCGGCTCATTCTTCTTGGCGGAGATCACCCGGACCACGTCCTCATTCAGCCCGGGCGGGACGGTATCGGCCTCAATCTCCGTCACAAAGCCGAACTGATATTCCTTGGTTGCAAGCTGTTCAATGGTGGTGACTTCAGTATTCATTCCGTTGGCTCCCTATCAAGGACATTTTGGCTTTACCGCCCTAGCCTGTACCCGAACATTACAAACCGTTCACTCCATTCAACTATACAACGAAGTAGAGATGATTCAAACCCCAAATTGAATCCGAAATTTATTACTGCACATTTCGGTGTGGTTAGATCAGAGTTCATTATCGCTATATCTTTACAAGTGCGTCAAGATTAATTCGGCGGGAATTCAATTTTCCACCCTAAAAGGCCGATATCCCCGGTTGAACGAACATACCCACCAGGACGTCATGAATGAGGCCGGGCGAAGAATACGGGTTATAAATGGCCGCTTGCCAAGACCTGTTGCGCCTGCTGTTGCGCCTGCTATGGGAGCCTGAGCAAGAACAACGATTGGAGTGCAAGGCGTGACCGTGCCAATCACCAAGGACGACTGAGGCGCACGCAGATCGCCCCGATTTCCCGTGCGACCGTTTTCCAACCTGCGTTAAGATAGCTGGCGTTCGGCGATGTCGTTGATCAACCCTAGTCCGAGGATGCGACATGATCCTTCCCTTAACCCCGGTGCGGTTCAAGCGCCATGCTGCACAAATCTATGGCCGGAAGATTGGCGTGGTTTGCGGCGAGAGCCGGTTTACCTATTCCCAATTCAACGACCGGGCTGACCGCCTTTCCAACGCCTTGCTCGGGCTGGGCCTTCAGCCGGGAGACCGCGTCGCGTTTCTCAGCTTCAACTGCCACCGCCTGCTCGAGGGCTATTACGGAGTGCCCCAAATCAGGGGGATTCTACTGCCGCTCAACATCCGGCTGAGCCCGGAAGAACTGGCGTTTATCCTGAACGACGCCGCGCCGCGCCTGCTGTTCTTTGACTCCGAATTCGCGCCTTTGGTCGAAGGCCTGCGTCCCCACGTTCAGGCCGTGGAGCGCACCATCCAATTGGACGGCATTCCGCCAACCTGGGCCTATCCTGAAACTTACGATGACTTGATCGAAGCCGCCCAACCACGCGAAATTGACTCCCTCGCAATCGACGAAAACTCCACCGCTGAGCTTTTTTATACCAGCGGCACCACGGCCCATCCCAAGGGCGTCATGCTGACCCATCGCAACCTTTTTCTCCATGCGCTCTACTGCGCGGCCAGCGGGGCCGTGCAGCCCGTCGAGACCGATGTTGTCCTTTACACCGTTCCCTTGTTTCACGTGAATGCCTGGGGCACCCCGCATTATCTGACCATGGTGGGCGGCCGCCACGTGATGATGAGGAAGTTCGACCCGCCAACTGTGTTACGGCTTATCCAGAGCGAGCGGGTGACCTCGCTCGGCTTGGTCCCAGCCATGGCGATTGCCTTGATCAATCACCCCGAATTCAGCCGATTTGACCTCTCAAGCCTGCGCAAGATCAATGTGGGCGGCGCGCCCGCCAGCGTGGCTTTGATCCGCGAAATGGAGCGCAAGATACCGGGCTGCAACACCTTCGGCGGCTACGGACTCACCGAAACCTCTCCCGTCATCACCGTGGCCGGGCGCAAGAGCAGCTTGGCCGGCGAACCCGAGGAGACGCGGCTACGCCGCACCGCCACGGCGGGCTTCCCCCTGCCTTGCAGCGAGGTACGCGTGGCAGATCTCGACGGCCAAGAAGTGGCGCACGATGGGCGCGAAGTTGGAGAAGTGATTGTCCGGGGTGACGTGGTGATGGCGGGTTATTGGAAGCAACCGGAAGAAACGGCCCGCGTCCTGGGCGATGGTTGGTTCCACACCGGAGACCTTGCCACCGTGGATGATGAAGGTTATATCCTGATCGTGGACCGCTCCAAGGACATGATCCTAAGCGGCGGTGAAAACATTGGCAGCGCCGAAGTTGAACGAGTTATTTACGGCCATCCCGCCGTGCTCGAATGCGCGGTCATCGCCGTGCCCGACGATAAATGGGGCGAAGTGCCCAAAGCCATCGTTACTTTGCGGCCGGGTGCCGCCGCATCTCAAGAGGAAATTCTTTCCCATTGCCGTCAACATTTGGCAGGGTTCAAGGTTCCGAAATCCGTGGAATTCCGGGAGAGCTTGCCCAAGGGCGGCACCGGTAAGATCCTGAAGCGAACCCTGCGCGAGCCTTATTGGGCAGGACACGACCGCAAAGTGCATTAGCGCACGGCGGGTGCGACAGCGCAAGTGAACGAGGGTACACAGTTACGGGTGGCTTGAGTTTTGACCTTTCCGTCTTTCGACACTGCTGGCTGCTCGGATCGTTTGGGGAGTGGCGAAACCTCAATGTCGCTGTCTTCGAGCCCCCGACTGGCCATCCTTGCAACATGGAACGCGCAATTCGAGATAAGATATGCGCATGGATCGACGCAAGGCAGGCTATTGAAGTTTGGCGTCGTGGAGGGACTCTCCAGCATTGGCGCTATCACTTTCGAAGGAGACATTCATTGAACACTCCCCGATGTGCGCGATGGCTGCTATTGCTCTTTTTAATGTTCTCGGGGTGGAGCTTCAGCCAGCAAATTCCGCATCAAGTTCTCCCCCGGCGCTCCTATCAACTCCAGGACGGATTCGGCATGAACGTTGATCTGCCTCGCGAGCCACGCTTGCCGTGGACTCAGCGCTGGTGGACTCGGATTTTTGATTCGGGCATCAAATGGGTGCGTATCGGCCAGTACGAGAATTCGTCGGAAAGGACGAGTTGGGATTGGATCGAACAGACCCCGGGTCACTACAGAGCGACGGAGGATCTGGATGAGGCGATACGGTCGCTTGTCGAAAACGGTGTCCACATTGAAATCGAGCTGCAATATTCCAATCCGCTGTACCAAGGTGGTCCTGCCGCTCGCCCGCGGCGTGTGATTCTTCCGCCCCCCGGCATCGGCCAGAATGACCATCCTCCCAATCCGATCTTCAATCCCCCGACCACCCGCGAACAAATTGATGCCTTCCTTAAATACGCGCGCTTCATGGTGAACCGGTATAAGGGCAAGGTGGAATACTGGGAATTGTGGAACGAACCCGACATTGGCTACTGGCAGCCCCAAACGAAAAACAATGAAGAACTTGTTGCGAAGGCAAAAAGTTACGGGCGCCTCTTGTCAAGAGTTGCTGCCGTTGTCCACCAGGCCGACCCCCAGGCCAAAGTCATTTCCGCAGGGACGTCCAGCCCGGACTTGATCTTTGACCGCGCGGCCCTCGCTGAGTGTGCGCGCCGGGTGGACGTGGTCGCGTATCACACCTATCCGGGATTCGGTTCCAACCATATGCCGGAGGAATCAGACACCGTTGAGCATGCATCGGATTTTCGGACCCAGATCATGCATATTCCAGGAATCCGGAATGACCTTCAGTTCTGGGTCAACGAGTGGAACGTCTCGCCGAAGTGGAAGAATTCGAATGACTCTGTTCAGGCACGCTATGTCCCGCGATTCTATCTGTACAGCCTGGCTCAGCACTTGAAAGGCTTCATGTGGGTGCTGATACCCAGCACCGATGGTAATGAGGACGACCTTTACGGCATCATCCACGGCCAGACCCCCGGCCCTGATTCTTTCCAGCCCCACGAGGCCTACCGCTCGTTTGAAACCGTATCCGCGCTGTTCGGACAAACTGCGCGCGATCCCATGGCGGCGTTCGGAATTGATGCTGTTCCGCCCGAATACCAGCACGGCCAGCTCCAAAGCTATGTGTTTAGAGACAAAATTTCCGGCCGGCGGATCTATGCCTTCTGGTTGGCCGTGATTGCCCAGCCGCAAGACCATTTCCAGCCCGTTCAGGCAACCCTCAAAATTTCGGACCCGGACGTTCACAATCCAGTTCTGATCGACGTCCGCACTGGAGCGGTGGCCCCGCTGAGCTGGAAAGCCCCCGGCAGTCTTCGCGTACCTTTGAAAGACAGCGTCATGGCCGTTGCTGATGCTTCCTACCTGGACTGGCCGGCAGTACCGGATACGCCAGGCGAATTGCAGGCCCAGCGCGCCAAAGACGGTATCGAACTCCGCTGGAAGGCTTACGCCAAAGTAAGCCGCGTGGAGATCGATCGCTCCGTCAATTACGGACCGTGGAACGTAGTGGGGGAACTGGGGGGTGATGCGCTGGAGTTTCGAGACCAACAGATCCCGAAAGGCCACGTTACATACCGGCTCCGATCCTACAACCGACAGGGACCCTCGCCGTGGTCTAATCCGGCGTGGATTGATGTTAAAGATCGATAAAGCTCATTGCGGTCATTCTATGCTCTTCAGGCTACGATTCGAGGCCGGGGCTGATTTCAAATGGGTCGCGAGCGGGGAAATCGCAAAGGGGTGCCATCGAAGCCGTTTCTTCTACCAGGATATTCGAGGCCGGCGGTATGGCAGACACCCATTTCTCATAGGGGCATGATCGCTCCGAAAACTCGCCCTTTGATAAATGGGATAAGGTTGCCCTGCGGGTCCAAGGTCGACAACTGTGTCCCCGCGCCAGCGTACCCGGTAAGAACGGCCCGCAACAACGGTCTCCATCCGGCTTTCCGGCTGGTTAAATCGGAGCGTGACTCTGGCATTCTCCCTACTCACGCCGATGCGAAGGTGGTTTGCCTCTCCAGGTTCGACCTGCAGGCCAGCGTGTCCATCGATTTTAACTGCGTGCGGTTCTAACCAGTCTGGCAAGCGAACAAGGAGCGGCTTTGTGGTTCTTGGATAGAGGTCAATCCGTCCCTCAAAGGGCATATAGCTGGCCACTTCAAGGTTCCTGTTGCCACAATTCACTAACAAGTTCACGCGGATCATTTCTTCATTTTCAGCAAGGGCGTGTTCGTACGCGAGGAAGAATCCCCGGATTCCGCCGTTGATACAACAACCTTCAATCGTGCCGTTTTTCAAGGCGATCAGCCTGTTCGGGTCGGCATAGCTCTCGAAGGCCCCCCGCAGGCCTCTTGCCACCACCGGGTTCTGAATCCGGAGATTGGAAACCTCGCCAAATTGATTCTCGACGAGCTGATTGCGAACATATCGCTCTACATCGTTCCAGTAAGCGACGTGTCCTGCCTTGATGAGTTCAAGCGCCAAACGCACGGCGCTGGTGATCGTGTCCGTCTCGCACGTCTTTGATCCCACCGAATCAGCCACCCAACCGAAGCGTGAACAATAGTTGGCTCTGACCCATTCATAAAGACGCCGCGAACGCTCAAGCACAGCGACCTGATCCAATTCTCCTCCTGCCCGTGCACAGCGAATGATCCCGCTGAAAGTGTCCATCCAGGCGTGTAAATGCCCTTCCCACCCGGTCTTGATGATGACGCCTTCCGGGGTGACGGTCGGATCATAATAGAAAGCCCAACGACTCAATTGCTCGGCATAACGGAGCGCCGGAGCGTATCCAGTCAGCTCATAAAACCGCACCACAGGCAGCACCTGATACGCAGCCATGTGCGAGCAGGGAGCAATTGGGGTCGCCACCTGGGGAAACCAAAGGTAGTCCTTTTCATGTACGGCCATACGATCGAGCGAGACAATGAAATGCTCAATGCGGGCTTGAAGCGCGGGATCGCGGCTGTCCTCGTAATCCGTCACCAGGCCGTACAAGGCGCTGCCCTGCGCGAACATGTGGTCCGGGCCTTTCAGCTCCGGGTTGCCAATCACTCCGTCCGGTCCGAAGAGCGAGTTCACAAAGCGGCGGATCTTTTGCTCACACGCCAAAGTTTGTGGATTTGGGACCACCATTTGCCGCGCTTCGATGAAAGCTTCCAGAAACCTCCCGCCGGTGTCGCCGAAATCCCACACGTCATGACGCAGGCGGAACGGTGTCCAGTCCTTTACGTCTATCGCAAACCACGGGCGCCAACGCTCATCCGGATCCATGCGATGGGTCATGCATTGAACACCAAGCTGGACCGGCTGGCGTAAATCGAGTGTTTCCGGCCGCAGCGAGGGCTCCGTTTTCGCAAACACTTGAGATGCGAGGGAGCTCGAAGCAAGCGAAAGAAACTTTCGGCGATTCATTTGAAAATGATACTCCAAGACAATGGTAGGCGTAAAAATCCACTTCAAACTCTGAGGATTTGTAATCTTTCCATCTATGTTCAAAACCCAGTCTCAAAGTCCATCCAACCATCCGAGGGGTAGTGGTGCATTTTCGCTGCTGTAGCGGCGCTCTATGAGCGCCGAGCTTGGATCCTCAACGGTTTCCGGCGCCCATAGAGCGCCGCTACAGCAGACTGCGACACTACCGGGACTTGACAGGGCTGGTATCTGACAGTATTATCAATGTCAGATAGGAGGTCCGGAGCCCGGATGCCTGGTGATCCTGAGTTGGAGTTGCGCGGACGTCTTGTCCGCAGTCTCGGCGCCTTACGCGAGATGCTGCCCGGC
>DATKST010000013.1:0-36372 GCA_035531475.1 Terriglobia bacterium | reverse complement strand
ATTCGGACTCTGTATCGGTGCAACTTCTGAGTTGTCAATGCCAGCCTATGGAAAAGGCGCTGTAGTGCCGACCTACCCCCTTTACAAGCACCGAGGGGATTTGTCAGGATGCGCGCTGGCGATGTTTCTGCGCAGCAAAAGGCGATTCAAGGACGGCAAGGCGCACCGCTATTTCAGCGGGGTGGAGAATCGCCGTGTGGGTTCGGGGCGAGTGGCGCAACGGCAGGTCTTGTTTTTGGGAGAGATCAATGATCGCCAGGCAGCGGCGTGGCGAGAGAGGCTGGAGGTGTTTGATGAAGCCGAACAGCGGGCGACGACGCTGAGCTTGTTTCCGGAAGACCGTGAGATTCCCGCCGACGCGCTGGATGGCGTGCAGGTAAAGCTGGGGGAGATGGAATTGCGCCGGCCACGGGCTTTCGGGTGGTGGAGAAGGATCGATTGTATCGCTGCCTGGACCGCGTGGTGGAACACAAGGCGGCGTTGTTCGATCATCTCAAGCAACGCTGGCAAGAGTTGTTCCAGGCGCGATTCGATGTGTTGTTCTACGACCTGACCAGCACGTACATCGAAGGCGAGGGTGAAGAGATTCCCAAGGCGAGGTATGGCTACAGCCGGGACAAGCGGTTCGATTGTCGGCAAGTGGTGATCGCGCTGGTGGTCACGCCGGAAGGGCTGCCGCTGGCCTACGAAGTGATGGAAGGCAATACGTCGGACCGCACGACGCTGCGGAGCTTTCTGGCGAAGATCGAAGCGCAGTATGGGCGGGCGCGGCGGGTGTGGGTGATGGACCGGGGGACACCGACCGAGGAAGTGTTGGAGGAGATGCGCGACCCGGAGCGAAAAGTGTTTTATCTGGTGGACACGCCGCGGGGCAAGATTCGACAGTACGAGAAGAAGTGGCTGGAGTTGCCGTGGCAGAAGGTGCGCGAGTCGGTGGAGGTGAAGCTGTTCGCGGAGGGTGGAGAATTATATGTGCTGGCCAAGAGCGAAGGGCGGCGAGCCAAGGAGCAGGCGATGCGGCGGCGCAAGCTGGTCGGGTTGTTGAAGACGCTGCGCAAGCTGCGCCGCAGTTGCCCGGCTCGCGATCAACTCCTGCTGCGGATCGGGGCCGCCAAGAAGGAAGCGGGGCGGGCCTTCGGCTTCGTGCCGATTCACTTGCCCGAAGAAGGCGAGGAGGTCACGCGCCCGACGTTCACCTTTCATGTGGACAAAGAGAAGTTGAAGAAGGCGGAACGGCGGGACGGACATTATCTGCTGCGCTCGAACCCGGTGGGTGAAGACCCCTCGGTATTGTGGGAACGTTAGGTGCAACTGACCCAGATTGAGGCGGCCTTCAAAATCCTGAAGAGCGAATTGGGGCTGCGTCCGATCGATCATCAGTTGGAGAAGCGCGTGGAGGCCCACATCTTCGTGGCCTTTCTGGCCTACGCCCTTTCCGTCACCCTGAAACAAAGGCTCGAAGCCTTAGCGCCGGGCCTCACGCCGCGTGCGGTGCTGGAAAAACTGGCCACGATTCAAATGCTCGACGTGTGCCTCCCCACCACCGACGGACGGTGGCTGATCATGCCCCGCTATACGCAGCCAGAACCCGATCAGCAACTGATGTTGCATCGCCTGGAGCTCACGCTGCCGTCCCAGCCGCCACCGAGAATCAAGGCGCAGGAGATTTCACAGACGGCTTCGCCAAAGTTGCAAATGTAGTGCCGACCTTGAAGAACGCTTTGCTGAAAACAAGCCACTTACTGGCTGCACACCCCTTCAACTGCGAAAGTTGGGTTAGGGAGGGGCGGGCCTTGTGCCCGCCCGCGGGCGACCACGAGGGTCGCCCCTACTGCCCGCAGCAAGCAACCGCTGATTTGCCCCCGCCGGCAACTTCTCCGCGAAGCCCCGATACTCTGCACGAACATCATGCCGCGCTCCGCTGCCTGCTGGTATGGTGGGAATTTTGAGCCACCAAACCACTTGTATCGGGCCTATGGATGATGGGCCTGGGATTGTAGGGCTCGTATCTCATACCCTGCGGGTCTTCCTTTGTTTTGGCAAGACTGGCTTGACCGGATCGTGACGTCCGGCGGGTCGACTTGGAATGGGGATAAGACTCAGCAACCGGATGGATAAACTTCGGCAGCGTTACTCGGGTCGCGTCGCACGCTTCATCCGGGCGCCCAACGCTTCGGCAAAGCCGATGGCCCCGGCGCCCAGCAGCAGGTGGAGCACCTGAATCACCCAGTGCGCGTTTCCCGGAAGCAGTTGTCCTTGCATCATGCCGAGAACCAGCACGGCGATGCCCCACACAATTTCGACGCCGACCAGGCCCAAGCCCACCTTGGCGCGCGCCGCCATCAGGGATTGCGTCCAGAGTAGCAACACGAAGAAAAGGCCGATGTAGATGTGAACCGGAATCAACTCCAGATCGTGGCCCGTCCAAAAGAGCACGCCGAGAACGATCAGGATCAAACCAACAAGCCGGATCAACATTTGGACCGCAGTGGCCGCAGTCTTCATTTAGGCACTCCCCTTAATTCACGGAGTTATGAACAATATGTCCTGTTACCAGTAATACGAACGCCGTGGGGAATCGTTGCGGCTTGCGGCGAAGATTTCTTTGGCGGCAAACGGCAGCCCGCGCGCTGCCTCCTCATTTCTGAAGCGTGGCGCGAAGCCACTCGATCAAACGCTGTCTGTAGAAAGCCCATTCCGGGTGGCCTTCCCAATTCTCCATACCGTGCGGCGCGCCTTTCAACAATACCAAATTATAGCGAACGTGGGCCTGCTTCAGGCGCTCCACATAGCTCATGGTTCCCTTGTAAAGCTCGTCGCCCGTCCCCTGGATCAGGAGGATGGGCGGCATGGCCCGGCTGACATGATCGATGGGCGAGTATTGCCGAAGAGTTTGCGGAGTCCAGGGGCCGAATAGCCGGTCCAGGAATGCCTTCGATTCCAGGTTTTGAGTCCAGGGAATGAAGTCGTAAACGCCGTAGAAGGAGACCACGGCTTGGACGTTGCAGCCGTCGCAAGGCTCCGAAGCCACTTGAGCCACCAGATGTCCACTGGCGGATTCGCCCAGAATGGCGATGCGCTGGGGATCAACGTGAAACCAGGCGGCATGGCCGCGGACGAAGCGGATAGCGGCGCGCAGGTCGGCCAACTGATCGGGAATGCGGACGTAGGGGGTAAGACGGTAATCGATCGAAAACCAGGCAAACCCGGCGCGAGCCAGCGGCTGAAACACGGGCGAGACATAGGTTGTCTTGTCGCCCGCTTCCCAGCCGCCTCCGTGCATGATGATGACGGCCGGGAATGGACCCTTCCCCGGCGGGATAAAAGCATCCATCAACAAATCGCGGCCGCCGGGACGGGAGTAGGCGATGTCCTTCCACAAGCCGTGCCGATGGCCGCGAAGCCACGCCGCGAGTTGCTCCTTCCACTGCCACTGATCGGGATGCCAATTCTCAAGCTCATGAATGGCGCCGGGCACGGGCACGAAGACACACGACTTCATGCGCTTGCACAATGCTTCGAAGGGCGCGGGCGGCGAATCATCGTCCTTTGTGCCGTGAAACATGAGCACGGGGCACGAAGGCAAAGATTTTGAGGGAAGCTGCTGGGAACCGGTTCCGGGTGATGGAGGAAACCGCGTTCCGAAGGTCACAACGCCCTGCACGTGGCTGTCCGCAGCCAGCTTCAAGGCAATGGCTGCGCCAGTTCCCGCGCCGGCCAGAATCACATGATGCGTAATATTGAAGCGGCCAGGGCAGCGAACGTAATCGATCGCAGCCGCCACGTCCTGGGCGTCGTGATAATTCACGGAGAACCAGGCGTAGTTGGCGCGGGTAAGGACTTCAAGAAGCTGGTCGATGTGGGTGCGGCTGTTGCCGTGACTGCCATGAATCACAATGGCGGCGGGTCTTGGCTTTCCCGGAGGCGCGTAAGCGTCCAGCGTGAGGTCCGCGTGATAAACGATGCCGTTCAGCGCACCAGGAATGATATAGCTAGGCCCGGCGGCGATGGGAACAGAGCAACCGGGGCTTGCAGCCGATGCGCAAGGGGCGAGGGTAGAGACGAAGCAGATAAGTGTTAAGCAAGCCAGGAAACTTGTGAGGCGGCCCGCTGTTTGCAGAGCAAGGCTGGAGTTATTCAATGGAACTCCCTGTTCATTGTGAGGGATGCTGCGATTTCTTAAATATCGGGACGGCAAAGAGAAGTAGCACAGCCTCTGCCATGAAAACGACCCGAGGTGACTCAGAACATTCCGCCGGAAAAACGCGCGTGCCGCGGCGGGGTTTCAAAGGTCTACCTGCTGCGCTCGGACTGCCACTCTCTGCTGGCCGATGCCAATTCTCGCGATACGGCCGTTGGCAGCTTCAAGGGTACGAAGTAATCGGCCGGATATAGATAATCTTCTCCTGACTCGTCGATGATTCGCACAAGGCCCTCTCGTGAGGCCGCCGGGTCGGGCACAACCTGATAAACCTTTCGGAGTTCCAAATCGTCCGCGCCGTTATTGCGGATGCAGAGTACGAACCTCGGTCGTGGATTCTCACCGTTCATCATGGCCGTCAGTCCAAGAACCGTTTAATCTTCCAGCCCTTTTGCCCAACACCGTGAGCTTCGTACCAGTGCACTTCAGCCTGTCGAATCGAGCCGCCCGGCAAGCGAACCGCCGCAACGCCTTTCTGTTTGCGCCAGTTTCGGCCACCATAACGTTTTCGCAAGAATCTGAGTCTTCGGATGCCTCGTCCTGTAGCAATAGTCCCGATCTCGGAGATCTCAACGGCGATCTCAAAGTACATCTGCCACCATTTTACCGGCTCCGTGCCATCCCCGTCAGCCTCGCTTCGGTTCGTGCGCACCGGCGCATACTCTCATCGTTTGCCTTGAATCGCATCAACATGAATCTCACTCGAAATAAAGGTTGCGCTGCATCCATATACCTGATTCACTCGAAGTCCCAACCCTATCACAATGCAGATCACGCCAACGGTAACAATAGCCTATTGCCAGCGGCTTCAAGCGCACACTATAAGTATACATCCTCGGATTCAGGGGTACCGCCATGGCACAAAGCCCCACCTCAATATGGCAAGGATAGACACCCTGCCCGCTAGAAAAACAAGTGCAATCCAATCTGCATTTGGCGCATGGGCACTTGAGTGGAAGTGATCTGGCCAGCGCCGGAGATGTCCACAATATTGTTCGGTAAACCTAAGTTATCCGCGTTGAAAGCGTTGTAATTTTCCCAGCGGAATTCAAGCCGCTTGGTTTCAGAAATGACGAAGGTCTTGGCCAGCGCCAGATTGAAGACGTACATCGCCGGCCCCCAAAGTGAATCGCGGGAGGCCGTGCCGTCACGATAAAGCTGGCGCGGATCGGTATAGGCGGCGGGATTGAACCAGAGCGCGGCGCTCTGGTTTGAAACGATGGGGTTGCCGATGATATCCGGCCGGACATTATTAAAGTCCGCGTTGACGGAGGCAGTGTTCGAGACATTCGGGGTGAACGGGAAGCCGGAGTCGAGCGTGGTTACGCCATCCAGGCTCCAGCCACCGAGAATCGCGTCCGCGACCTTGCTGCTGTTGGAGCCGAAGCGCCGGCCGTGGCCGTAAGGCAATTGCCAGACGTTGGTGAGCGTGAGGGCATGAGTCCGGTCCCAGCTCGCGGGGCCGTAGTCCGGACGCCAATTGTAATTGTTGTCGGCGGGGCCGGTCTCCGTGTAATCCATGGCCTTGGAGTAGGTATAAGTCAGCATAAAGTCCAGGCCGTGTGAAGCGTGCTTTTGCAGTTCCGCCTGCAGGCTGTTGTAGCTGCTGTTGGCGCAATTGCAATCCTGGTAGATGCCTTGTTCAAGTCCAAACTTAGGGTAAAGCGGCCGCCGGGAATCGAACGGGCCGGGACCCGGAATGGCTTGATTGATGTTGTTGTTGAGGAAAATATGCCGCCCCACGTTGCCCACGTAGGCCACTTGGAAGGAAAGGTTGTTGGAAAACTCGTGCTGAATCGTGGTGTTCCAGAAATAAGCCATCGGGATACGGAAAGAGCTGGGCGGATTAAAGAAATAATCCACACCGATCCCATCCGGGAGCGGATAACGGCCATTGGAGCCGATGGGTGGATTGGTGGGGAACGGTGGACCGGCGAGCAGATTGAAATCCGAAGCGTAAGGGCCGGATTGCGGAATGGTCTGGGGAATCAAGATGGGAGGATCGTATTCCGGCGCCTGCCCAAAGACCGATCCCAATCCGCTCGGCGTATAGCTCCATCCATAGCCGCCCCGAAGCACGGTGTTGCTCTGCGCCTGGTAGTCGATGCCGAAGCGAGGCGCAAAGCCCAGGTTGAATGGGACCACACCCATGTTGAGCGGCACGGACCCGATGCCGGCGGCCAGCACCTGTCCAGTGTTTGGATCAAAGCTCCCTGCCCCGCCCGGTTTGGCAGCGGTCTGAGGGAGATAATCCTCCCAGCGCAGGCCGTAATTGAGCGTCAGCTTGGGGGTGACGCGCCAAGAGTCCTGTCCGTAGAGAAAAAGGCGGGTCTGGCGCAGACCGGGGTAAAAGCCGCTGCCGGTGAAGTAACGGGCAAAAGCTGAGGGCTGGCCCAGCAGGAACGATGCGAGCGCCGCGCCCGTGGTGGCGTTGCCGTTGGCAATGGCGTCCACTGTAGCATTGCCGGTCACAGCATCCGCAAAGGTGATTTCCCCCGAGCGGTGCGAGTCACTGGGGATGCGCTGTTGCTGATCGCGGCGAACGTCCGCGCCCCACTTGATGGCGTGATTGCCGTATTCCTTCGTCCAATTGCTGACCCATTGAAATTGGTTTTCTGTCTCGCTCAGCGGGCAATTGCACTGGTTGACGCCCAAGGCGTAGCCGAAATTAAATCCCCCGTTGCCGTTGACGTAAAAGGCCGGCATGCCGCTGGTGGCGATGGTTCCCAGATTCAGGCCGGGAAGCCCGGAACTGGTTGCGGGCGTGGTCCCGACCCCGTTGGGGTCCACGCGGACGCGGTATCGGAAGGCGCCAAAACGGAAGTCCGCCACCAGGGTCGGGCTCAAGGTATAAGTGTAGCCCAACGCCAGGCTCTGGTTCCTCGCGTGGGAGCTGCCGGCGAAGTTGAGGCCATTCAGTGCTGGCCCACCTGCAATGTCACCAAAAGCGCCAGGGGCATTAATCAGAAAAGTGCTGATGGTATAGCGGCCGAAGAAGTGCGATTTTTCCGACATGTTGTAATCCAGCCGCATGTCAGACTGATTGTCATCATAAAGCTCGGAGCCGGAGGCAATGTAGTTGTTCACGATCTGGCCGGCGGAGCCGGTGTTGGGCAAGGGAAGATAACCCAGAATCTTGGTAAGAGGCGCGGGAACGGTCAGGACGTTGACCTGGCCACCCGTGGAAATGGCTTGCCGCCCGGTTCCATCCGCATTGCCGGTGTTCGGGTCAAACACCATACCTGCCTGGGCGGGAACCTGCGTACCCTGGGTTGTTTGCACCATGACCGGGTTGGCGCAAGCGTTGTTCGAGGTGGTGCCATCGGCACAAATGTAGCTCCCCAGCAGGCCTTGCAGGTTGCCGCTGCGTTCCGCCGCGGTGGGCACGGTCGTCACCAGCGAAGCGCCCGTGCGGCGGCGCGTGCCCTGGAAATCGCCGAAGAAGAAAAGCTTGTCCTTCTTGATGGGGCCGCCGATCGATCCGCCAAATTGGTTCCACTGGAATGGTGGATTTAGCTGAGTGAAGGGATCGGCCGAATTGAAGATGTCATTGCGCAGAAACTCAAAGAGCGTGCCGTGGAATTGATTGGTGCCGGACTTGGTGGTAGCCTGCAGAAGAGCGCCGGAGACCGAGCCAAACTCCGCATCGTAGTTGCTGGTGGTCACTTTGAATTCCTGCAGCGAATCCATGTTGGGATTGATGACGGCAATGCCCAGCAGTGGGCTTTCATTCTCCGTGCCGTCCAACAGAAACCCATTGGACGTGAAGATCTGGCCGTTGGCGTCAATTTGCAGACCCGCCTGCGGGTTTTCACTGGCCGCGTGCGCCCATCCATTCTGCTGCGCACCGGGCATGGCCAGCACCAGTTCCGTCAAATTGCGGTTCAGCGCGGGAAGGCTCTCCAGTTCCGTGGAGGATAAAGTGTTGCTGACATCGGCGCGATCGGTTTTGAGCAGCGGCGTTTCGCCCGTGACCACCACTGTGCTGGTAGATTTGCCGAGCACCAGGTGAGCGTCAACTCGAGTCGAGGCATCCACCTGCACGGTGAGGTCCGCCACAAACTTCTCAAAACCGGAAGCATCAACAGTGACGCGATAATGCCCCGCCAACAGATGGGTTTGAAGGTAGTTGCCGGTCGAGTTGGTTTGAACCCGGTAGTCGACACCGCGATCCAGGTCACGAATCACAACTTGAACGCTGGGCACGGCGGCGCCTGACGGATCCGAGACCGTTCCGACGATGTTTCCGGAGACGGCCTGGCAGAAGGCGGATTGAATCGATAAAAAGAATGCCAGCGCCAAGAAAGCAAAACCGGTTGGAAGTAGCCTTCCGCTTCGAATCATGAGCATTTCTCCTGAAAGCATTCAAGTGGGATTCCATTTATCTAACGAACCCTTCCCACTGTCAAGAGGGTTGTTTTTATTATTGCCATGACCCGCGTTAATTCGAAATCGCTGCTGGCTATTCACGGATCCACTGGAACCGGTATTTGACGCGGCGATTAGCCGCACACGGATGCTTCAACCCGCTTGTGGTATCCTTTGTTTCAAGCATCATCAAGCGAAATAAGGAAACGGGAGAGGAGAATCGTCATGGCCAAAGTTACGAAGTCAGCCGTCCGGCCGAAACGGTCGAAACCTGAGGTCCAGCAGGAATTTGAAGAAATCCAGGAAGAAGTGACCTCCGCGCGGGAAGCGTCGGATTCAAAATTGGAAGAGGCAACCAAAACGAGACAAGCGGGGATTCGACAGGCGGTGGATGGGATTACAGCCGAAGGGGTGGTGCAGAAAATCTCCGGATTGGGCCTTGAGGTCTCAAAGGCGCTGGCCAGTCTTTCCGGCCAGTTGTTGGAGGAAGTGGAGCGGCTGGGAACAGTCCGCGAGGCGGTGGCGCTGGAACGAGGTGATCTCGAGCAACTTCACAAGATTGATGTTGCGGCCACAGCTCTCGATCAACTCGTGCAGGATTATGCCCGCCAAAAAGAGCAGCTTGAGGCAGAGATCTCCTCGCAGCGAACGGCTTGGGAAGAGGAGATGCGCCGGACGGAGAGGGACCAGAAGGAACAGGAAGATTTGCTGAAGAAACAGCGCCAGCGAGAGATCGAAGAATACGAATACAAAAAGGCGCTCGAACGGAAGAAAGCCCAGGATAAGTACGAAGAGGAGAGGAAGCTGCAGGAGCGGCAAAATCAGGAAAAGCAGGAGTCCCTGGACAAGAGCTGGCAGCAGCGGGAGGCCGCACTCAAAGAGCGTGAAGAAGACTTGGCGCGGTTGCGCAAGGAGTCCGAGGAATTTCCGCTGCGCCTGAAGCAGACCGCCGAGCAGTCCGCGGCCGAAGCCTCACGAGCTGCTCAACAGAAGTTCGATCAGCAGGTCGTGCTGTTGAAGAAAGAAAACGAGTCTGAGAAGCGTCTGGCGGAGCTTCAGATCAAGACCATGCAGGAAAATCTAACCCGGCAGACAGCACAGATCGAGGCGCTTGAAAAGCAACTGGCGGAAGCCAAGCATCAGGTGCAGGAAATCGCGGTCAGAGCCATCGAAGGAGCTTCCGGGGCCCGCGCGCTTTCCCACATCAATGAGATTGCCATGGAGCAGGCAAAACACCGTTCGCCGCAGGGATAACCCATCCTCTCCGGTGTCAGGAAGATCCCGCCTGGTTCTGGAGAAGCTCCCTGAAGGCGCGGGCAATCCGGTCCAGCGTAAAGCTCGCGGGCAGCGGTATCGACAACACCGGGCGTTGGCTTTGCGGATCAGTGCGAATGAGGCTGGCCAATTTCTGCTGAAATGGTTCCAGCCGATTGGAAGCCGGGACCGCAGAAGAACCCGATTCGAGTGAGCGCAGGAAGCCCAAGCCGGCTTCGAGCAGCGTGGTGGCGCTTTGAACCAAATCAAGCGCGGGCCGGTTGCCGGTTGTTAGCAGCGGAGCAGCGGGTCGATGTTCTGATTCTGTCCTCACGTCCGGGATTACCGCCGCCGGTTCGACAGGTAATGGGCTTGGCGGCTCCAACGCCGTGGCAGCCCCGTTTTCAGACTTCCTCGGTGGGGTGGCTCGCGCCGCTACGACTGATACCTCACTGTCTCCAGGGGCGGGGACGCCGGCGGCAGCAGGTTCCGCGAAAACCTCCTTCATCGCTTGCAACATGGTCTTGCGCCCCAGCTTCTCAAAGCTGATTTCCGCCGCCGCTGAATCGAATAAACCCGCGAACAGGGCCTTCTTGAGCCGCAGCGTTTCCCACACCCGTTCTTCGATGCTGTGCTCGGTGAGCAGATGGATCACTTGGACGGGACGGGTCTGCCCCATGCGATGGACGCGCCCGATGCGCTGCTCCAGCCGCGCCGGATTCCAGGGCGGCTCAAAGTTCACCACGGCCGATGCGGCTTGCAGGTTCAAGCCCACACCGCCCGCATCCGTCGAAAGGAAGACCTTGCAATCCGGATCTTCGCGAAACCGTTTGATCAGATCACCGCGCTTCGGCCCCGGAACGCTGCCGTGCAGCGAGACCCAACAGATCTTCAGCTTGTCCAATAACTGCCCGGCCAGGCGCGTCATGCGCTCGTATTCGCTGAACACCACCACTTTGCGGTTTTCTTCGATCGCCAGCTCGCGGATGATCTCCCTGAATTCATCAAGCTTTGGGGAGAAATTGGTCTCCTTGTCAAACAAGTAGGTGGAATTACAGAGCATCCGCATGTTCTGAATGCAGCAGGAGATACGCCGCAGGTCGATTTCGGAAAGCCACCCCTGCCGCGTCCACCTGCTCATCAGTCGCGCCAGAATATCGTTTTGTTCGCGGTAGGGCCCTGCCTGCTGCGGGGTCATCCGGACGCGGAATATTTGATCGGCGCGGCCCGGCAATTGACTCAACACCTCCTTGCGAGTGCGGCGCAGGAGAATCGGATCGAGTTGGCGATGAATTTGGTCCAAGCCCCGATAGCCCAGAAGCTTTCCTTTTTCATCCACAACACGGTGTTCCTTAAGAAAGCGGAAGGCCGGTCCCAAGCGGCGCCCATCGACAAATTCGACAACAGAGTAAAGCTCTTCGATCTTGTTTTCGAGCGGCGTGCCCGTCAGCACGATCACGTAACGGCTCTTGAGCTGCTTGATGGCCCTTGCCGTGGCTGTCGCCCAATTGCGGATGCGCTGCGCCTCGTCCAGAATAATCAAGTCCGGGCGCAAATTGATCATTTCCGCCAAATCCTTGATCGCCACTTCGTAGCTGGTCAGCGTGAAAAACTCGGGAGAGTCATAGAGCTGCTTGCGGTGGGCCAGGGGACCGTCAATAACCTGGGCGGGAAGGCCGCAAAACTTTTCGATTTCGGTTTTCCACTGGTATTTGACCGAAGCCGGCGCGATCACCAACACGCGGGAAATTCCTTGCCAGCTCCGCAGCAGCTCCGCAGCGGCAATGGCCTGGATGGTCTTGCCCAATCCCATGTCGTCCGCCAACACGGAGCGCCCGTGACAGGCGGCGAACAGCGCGCCCCGCGCCTGATAGGGAAACAGCGGAACCTTTAGCAAGTTCTCCAGAGGCTACTTGCCGGCCTCCATCTCTTTCAGCACCGCCCTCTCCCTTTCGACGCCCGCGGCCAACTCGTTCTCATGGCCAATGAACTCCAACACGTCCGAGTAGACCACCGCCAGGTCATCGGCTTTGCGAATTTCCTCCAACACGTGCTCGAATTGCCTGAAGTGTTCCGGCTGGAGCAGGCCGTCATCGTCGAAGTAACGGGTGGCGATACGGGTCAGTTCCGGCGTGGGCGAATTCGGAAGCCGCAGGCGCACGGTAATCGTCTCGCCATACTGCAGGGAAAGCGAGGCCCGGGTGCGATGATAAGTTTTCTTGGCCAGAGACGCGCCGAAGCGCTTCCGCAGCTTCTGGAGCAGGGACTCAATGTGCTTGCAGGTTCCCAAGGTGTTGCGCGTAAAGTCAGGACAAGAACAGAAATTCTCAAAGAGTCCCGGCCCGCGCAGGGCTACCTTGTAATTTCTACCGCTGGTGGACGCCACCTGGTAATCACCGTAGGCTTCGCCGGGGGGCTTGGCCAGAATACTCTGGATCGCCGAGCGGCCTCGTTCCTGCCGTGCCGAAATTTCCTCTTCCCACAGCATTGCTGATTCCTCCTTCGAAATCTCGCCTTGCCCTCGCAACCCCAAACGCCGCCAAAGCTCGCATTGTCCCACAAGTTTGCCTGTGACGAGTAATGTGTTCACAAAGACCGAAAGACGGCATTGTAAAAATCCTCTGGACTCGATATGCTTCCTGGGATTTTTCAGGGGTGGGCTCGAAGCCGTGCATCTTCTTCTGTTCGCCACCTCATATCCCGGCGGCGGAGGTTTTTGGGTGACTATGAAAAGGCAATTTCTGCAAGCGGCTATTTTCAGCGTAATATTTATGGGCGCGGCCATCGCCCAGACCCAGGAAGCTCCGCCCCTTTTGCAGCCCGACCCGCGCTACAAGGCGGACCTTCTGGTGGTCGTGGCCCATCCCGATGACGAAACGGAAGTCACTCCCTATCTTGCTCAGCAGATCGAGGAACACCATCGCCGCGTGGCGGTGATCTTCGGAACGCGCGGAAATGGTGGTGGGAATGCCGAGGGCGAGGAGCAGGCGGCGGCGCTGGGCGCCGAGCGCGAGATCGAAGCGCGCCGCGCCCTGGCTTATCTGGGCGTGATGAATGTCTGGTTTCTGAGCGGGCCGGATACTCCCGGGCAAGATGTCTTGCGGTCGCTCGAAACCTGGAACCACGGCACGGCGCTCGATCAAATGGTTCGCCTGTTCAGGCTGACCCGTCCGGAAGTCATCCTGACCTGGCTACCTCACTACGTCGCCGGAGAGAATCACGGCGACCACCAGGCCGCCGGCGTCATCGCCACCGAGGCTTTTGACCTGGCGGGTGACGCTACCTGGTTTCCAGAACAAATCGCTGCGCCCCGCAACCGTCAGGGCATTAGTAACCTGACCGAAGGGCTGCATCCCTGGCAGCCCAAGAAGATCTACTACTTCACAGACGCTTCGCACACCAGCTTCTTGAGGGGCCAAGGTCCGGTCTACGAAGACACCGGAATTTCTCCCACTCGCCACCTTCCGTATTACCGCATTGCTGCGGAAGAGATGAAGTTCCATCTCACTCAAGACGACACCGGACAGCTTGCGAAGCAGGCGCTCGCTTCCGGCGACTTGAGCTTTTTCAAGCAGCCGGTGCGCTTGATCTTCGGCAAGTCGCTGGTTCCGTCCGCTCCAACCGCTGACGTTTTTGCGGGAGTGGATGCCAAGCCCATTCTTTTTGCACCGCATCCCGGCTACCATCCGGCAACCCGCGCCTCGCTTTCCATTGAGTTCGGCGGTCCCTTTGCTTTTTATCAACGCTTCTGGCCGGCCCACGGGCTGGATCACCTGCCGAGCCTGCTTCTGCCCGAGGTGGAGATTGGCGCCAGAGTTCTGCACATTCCGGTCCTGATCCACAATGATACGGATTCTGCCCGCCAAGTGACACTCCAGTTGGACCTGCCAGAGGGTTGGGCTGCGCAAGCCGGTGCCGAGATATATCCCGTGCCACCACACCAGACCTACCCGGCCGAGTGCGTCATCCTTGCGCCCTCTGGCCAAGTGGGAAGCTGGAACAACGTGGCCATCCGCGCTCAATCTTCCGGGTCCGAAGTGGGCGCGCTAACGATTCGAGTCCATCTGGCAAACGGGGGTTTGCCTCAATAAAAGCCATCCCGGTTACTCCGGGTGATGGAATCTTGACGCCGTCCGCCCTCCGGGCCAATTGCTCGCGGCGGGAGAACTTTGGAAAATGCGAAGGTGGAGAACATGATCCGCGTGGGCATTGTGGGCGCGCGATTTGCCGCGCGCTTCCATTGGAAAGCGTTCCAGCAAGTGTACGGAGTTCCGGTCCAGGTCGTTGGCGTGACCTCCGCGCAGGCCGAATCCCGTGAGGCCTTCGCGAGGGAGCAGGGCATCGCGGCCTTTGAATCAATGGAGGCATTGTGCGGCGCGGCTGACGTGATTGACGTCTGTGCTCCGGGAGCGGTGCATGAGCCATTGGCTGTGCAGGCGCTCCGGCGCGGCAAGCACGTGATTATTGAAAAACCCTTCACCGGCTATTACGGGCCGAAAACGGACGAATTTCGCGGTAATACCTTCTCCAAAGAGACCATGTTGCGCGAGGCCCTGGCAAGCTGCGATCGCATTTTGGCCGCAGCAAAAGAATCGGGCAAGCAGATTGCCTACGCTGAAAACTGGGTCTATGCGCCGGCCATCACCAAAGAACGCGAAATCCTGGTGAAGAGCGGCGGCCAGTTATTGTGGATCATGGGTGACGAGTCCCACAGCGGTTCGCACTCACCTTACTACGGCGCGTGGAAATTTTCGGGCGGAGGTTCCGCCGTGGGCAAGGCCTGCCATCCGCTGACCGCCGCCTTAAGCCTCAAACGGTCCGAAGGCGAGGCGCGAAGCCGGAAGCCAATCCGACCTGCCACCGTTAGCGCCCGAACCCATGAAATTACACGGCTCAAGAGCTTCATCGATGCGGGCTATTTGCGAACCAGTTACGACGATGTGGAAGATTATGCGCAAATCCATGTCACCTTCGACGACGGAACGGTGGCCGATATATTTTCGAGCGAACTGGTGTTGGGTGGCGTCCACAACTGGCTCGAAGTCTTCGCCAATAATCACCGCACCCGTTGCAATCTGAATCCGATTGACGCCCTTGAGACCTACAACCCGTGCGAAGAACTGCTGAAGGACGTTTACGTGACTGAGAAAATCGGCACCAAGCAAGGGTGGAGCAACCCTGCGCCGGACGAGGACTGGCAGCATGGCTATCCGCAGGAGATTCAGGATTTCGCGGAGTGCTTCCACGCCGGCCGGGAGCCGCTTTCCAATGGGGCGCTCGCCCGCGACACCATTGCGGTGCTTTACAGCGCCTACGTTTCGGCGGAGCGGCGCGGCGCCGAAGTGGAAATTCCGCAATGAGGCCGGCGGCAGGCACGCAAACGGAATGAAGCATTCGCGCGCCGTCGTGTCATCCCGCCAGTCCCCCGCCATCCACCACCAGAGTTGTTCCGGTCACAAAAGAGGAAGCGTCGCTGGCCAAGTAGAGCGCCGCCTGCGCGATTTCCTCCGGCCTTCCGATCCTCCGTAAAGGACGGTCCGCCGCTTCCGCCAGAAAGCCGTCCTCGGTTTGACCCAGTTGCCGCGCTTCGGCGCGCAACATGGAAGTGTTCGTGTCGCCAGGGCAAATGCAATTGACACGGATCTTCTCCGGCCCGTGATCGATGGCCATGGCCTTGGTGAGCAGCACCACCGCCCCCTTTGAAGCGCAGTAGGCGGCCGCCTTCGGACCGCCCACCAAGCCCCAGCCGGAAGCCGTATTGATGATGGACCCGCCGCCCGCGTTGGCCATGACCGGGACCACTTGCTTCGACATGAGGAAGACCGATTTCACGTTTACGTTCATCACCCGGTCCCAATCGGATTCTTCGAGCTCCGTGACCGAAGCGCGGCGAATGATGCCGGCGTTATTGAAAAGAACGTGAAGGCCGCCGAATGCTTCAAGCGTGCGTTGGACGGCGCGGTGGCAATCCTGGGCACAGGTCACATCGGTGGGCACAAACATAGCCTGGCCGCCGTTTTGGATGATGGCCTGCTCCACCTCTTTTCCGCCCGCCTCATTGAGGTCGGCAATGACCACGGCCGCTCCTTCCTTTGCAAACAGCAGCGCCGTGGCCCGGCCAATACCAGAGGCGCCGCCGGTGATCAGCGCCACCTTCCCGTGCAGGGCTTGCCGGTTGTTGGCCATACCATTCGTCATCTCAGTCGCCAAGCCAGTGCCTCCATGACTCCTGCGCCGCCTCCGCTATGGCCTTCACGACCAGCGGGCGCGCGTGGCCCAGGGGCAGAGCGCCATATGCCATCATCCAATCGACGTAACGATTTCCGTCCACATCATAGAGGTACGCACCCTCGCCGCGTCCGATGAATAGGGGATAAGAGCCATAATTGGCGGGGCCGTGCGAGGGCGAACTGCCGCCCTCGGTCAGGACCTGCAAAGCCCGATGGTAAAGCTTCTCCGGCTTGCTGGTGTGGTAGGGGCGACCCTGGTGGTCGCCCGTGATCGGGCGGGCACAAGGCCCGCCCCTACGTCATCGGCTCGCCAGTCCTCCCGTGGTTTCAGCCCCATCAATGGTATAAACCTGGCCGGTGATGAAGGCCGCCTCGTCCGATGCAAGAAAGGCGAAGAGCGCGGCGACCTCCTCCGGCTTGGCGTGACGTCCCAGTGGTATTTTGCGGTTCACGGCCTCCAACATCTCGTCCGTATACTCGGCGCGCTGCATGGGCGTCAGCACGTAGCCGGGGGCAACGGCATTCACCCGCAGTGTGGGAGCGAGTTCCAGCGCCATGGTCTTGGTCAAGGCAATCACGCCGGCTTTTGTGGCATTGTAATCGGCATAATAGGGATAACCCGTCAGGCCGTTGGTAGAAGCGGTGTTGAGGATCACTCCGCCGCCGTTTGCCATCATGTGGCGCGCGGCAGTCTGGGCCACGTAAAAACTTCCCGTCAGGTTTACGGCCATGGTTTTTTGCCATTCCTCCGGGGTGATTTCCAGAAAATTGTGGCGAATGCTGATACCCGCGTTATTGATCAGGACGTTCACTCCGCTCATCAGCCACACCGCCTGGCGGAACGCCGTCTCCACCAGGTTGAGATCGGAGACATCGCAGTGCAGGACCCCGGACAAAGCCGGAAGTTTCTGCTCGATCCGAAGACGGGCCGCCGGATCACGGTCGAGGACACAAACCTTCGCTCCCTCTTTAAGAAACCGGGCCGCCGTCGCAGCTCCAATGCCGCTGGCCCCACCGGTCACCACAACGCGTTTTCCCTCAAGCCCGAGCATTTGTTGCCACCCTCGTTGAGTCGAGACCGTCCGTGCAAGTTCGTTAGGATAATCCCAGATAAATCCAATGCTGTTCACTTAAGGTCCGATCGAGAATAACTGCACATCGCTAGACCCGAGCCCCTCACCCACCGCTGCGCGGTTCCCCCTCTCTCCGCTTGCGGGGAGAGGGTCGGGGTGAGGGGAAAGGCGACGGCCCTGGAAAAAATATCATGACGGTCACCCTAACTGAGCAGTGTTGCAGCTAAATCAGGTTGCCTGGTAGTCGGTCAAGGTCCACTCCAACCTTTGCAGAGTATTCACGGAACCGGGCGATGAGCTCCACAGCTCTCGCTTCTGCTTCGCTGGGCGAAAGCTTATCACAATCATAGTGGAGAGTCTGGCGCAGAATCGCGGCGTCTTCGCTGCAAAAAACAGCAGTGCCGTCGGGTTCAATCCGCTCGATCCCGTCGAAGGGGTGTGACCGCTCGTTGATGGCGACCGCTTCCGCTTGGGATAGTCCCTGGATGGGCGCGCACTCCACCGAGCCGCGCCGGACGATCACCGGGTATCCGCCCGGCAACCCGTGAGGGGATGGCGCGTGCATCCACGTCTCACCGTCAGAGATGAGGGCCTTCACCAGGCGAGCCACGCATCCTGCCGTCAAGAAGGAGCTGGCCGGGCCTGGGGGCAAAGGATAATTCGCCAGCAACAATGCTGATGCGTGGATGCTGGTGCTGATATCCTCGCGCCCAAAATAGACCCGCAGGAAATAGGGCGGAACCGGATCGATCAATCCGCCGAACGCCGCGGCTTCCAGGGCGTGATGGGCTACCAACTCGACGCGAATCTGGCCGGGCGAAACTCCCTGCCTTTCCGCAGCCAGCAGGCGTACTTTGGCCGCAATTTCATCAAGGTTACCCACGCCGCATTCGGCGGCAAGGCCAAGCTTTGCCAGAACACAATTCACCACATCTGGAAACGGCGCCGTGACCGTAAAGCCGCTAAAGTTTGCGGAGCGCAACGCCCGCATCAGTTTCAGCGTTAACGCGAAGTTGGGCGCGAGCCAGACGCCAAACCGCGCTCTCTGCAGCGGGCGCGCGGCCTCGGGCGGCAAGAGATCGAGCATCCACCAGGGCTGCATCGTTACAGTATTCAAAATAATATCCGGCGCTTCGCGGACGACCGTTTCCACGACTTGGCCCGGGCTATTAAGGTCCAATGCCACAAACCGGATGGAGGGGGCATAGCCTTGGGCCACCGCGCCCAGGCGGGTCACATTACACCGGGCCATTCCGCGCCCCTGGTTACGGCTGCAGACGGTGATTCGTCCAATGTCCGGTTCGCGCGCCAAGAGTTCCAGGACTGCGGTCCCCAGACTGCCCAGTCCGATCAGCATGAGGGTTGGTTTGCCGGAGTTCGAGGTCATGGCTTTCGGTGTACGATCCTGGAATTGTCGTGAGCCAGCGGAATCCATGAAGTCCATTGTAGAATACATGGCTCAGATTGATTCCGGATTCCGAAATTCGGTAGTGGCGTGGTTTGTTTGCTGTAGCGGTGCTCTATGAGCGCCGAACCTGAATCCTCAGCGGTTTCCGGCGCTCATAGAGCGCCGCTACAGCAAATTGCGTCACCACCCGAAATTCGGAAAGCGAATCTGAAGATTGAGGAAGTGGAGCGGAGCGGGGCGAGGAGAGGAAAGCAAACGAACCGGGGAGCAGCGAAGTGAGTGAAGCAAGGGTATTCCCATTACTAAATATTCGGATTGGAGCCAAACCGTCTTGTCCAGAATGAAGCGTTTTGATGTCGCTGTGGTGGGCGAACTCAACTTGGATCTGATCCTCTACGGTCTTCCTCACGACTTGCCGCCGGAGCGCGAGCTTCTGGCGAGCGGTTTGACGCTGACCCTGGGCAGCTCTTCCGCAATTTTCGCGCACAACCTCGCACGGCTCGGCAGCCGGGTGGGATTCATTTCACGAATCGGAAGCGATGCGTTGGGCCAGATCAGTCTTGAACGGCTGGCCACCAGCGGTGTTGATGTGTCCAAGGTCAAAAGAGTCGATGGGCCAGTGACCACAGGGCTGACGGTGATCTTACCTCGCGCCGATTCCCGGAATATATTAACCTATCCCGGCACGATGTTTGAGATGTGCCTTGCGGACCTGGACCTTGACTATCTGAAAGATTCGCGCCATTTCCATCTCTCCTCATTCTTTCTGCACCGGGCGCTGCTGCCCCAAGTGGCCGGTCTGTTTGAAGCCATGAAGGTTGCGGGCCTCACTACATCTTTGGATATCAACGATGATCCAGAGGACCGCTGGGATTCGCAGCTCCGACAAGTTCTGCCCTACGTTGACGTCTTCTTTCTGAATGAGCGAGAGCTAAAAAAGGTGACTGGAAAGCAGGATCGCCAGTCTGGAATCGAAAGTCTTTCAAGTTTAGTGCCCATGTTGGCCGTCAAGCTCGGCGCCCAGGGTGGATGTCTTTGCCAGCATGGCAAAATCCTAAATCGTCCCGCCATACCGGTCACGGTGGCGGACACAGTAGGCGCGGGAGACAGTTTCGACGCCGGGTTTATCCACCAATTTGTTCAAGGGGCGGCCCCGGGACGATGCCTTGAGTACGCAAATCTGGCAGGTGCTTTTTCCACAACGCGCCCGGGAGGGACTGAGGCTTTCCGCGATTCCAAGCATCTTGATGATTTCCTAAAACAGCACTGGCATTCGGACCTTACTTGACCGATATTAAGGAAAATCCAATCCTCAAAGGAGAGAACATGACAGGGAATGAGAGCAACTTGCACGGAACACAAAGTGGGAGAGCATTCCAGTCTTTCGCAAAGGGGAAAGCGCGGATCACCAGCGCCGTGATCGGTGGCGTTCCAGCGTTGCGAAAGCCGCAACTGGCCGCAGCCCAAGCAGGCCAGCCGGCTTATCCGGGATTTATCTACAATAGCGGCCCGGTGATAACGTCCCCAGTGGTTTACACAAGCTTTTGGGGAGCCTTGTGGAGCGACGCGGCCCATCAGGCGGCAGCGCAGCGCCTGAGCCAGTTCATGCAGGACCTTTTGAACAGCAACTTCATGAATGTTCTGGCCCAGTACGGCGTGGGCACGGGAGCCGGCAGCGGCAGCTTCGGTGCGGCTTCATTCGTTGCCAGCGTTGCCAATCAATTGACCGATTCGGACATTCAAACCGCCATCCAGACCAATATCAATTCGGGTGCGATCCCGGAACCGCCCGCCAATAATGCCTCCCAATTACTCATCATTTATCTCGACGAGAATACTGAGGTGAATGACTCCAATCTCGGCGTGGTGATGTGCGAGCCTTCCGGCGACACGGCGTTCGGCTACCACAATGGCTTCACAACCGCAGCCGGTAATCCCTTTTACTATTGTGTGATTCCGGCGCTGGATGATGCCTGTCTCCAGAATTCATGCGGCGGAAGCACGGGATGCACCTTGCAACTCAGCCAGACGCAAGAGCAACGGCGCACTCAAGTGACCAGCCACGAATTTGCCGAGGCGGTGACCGACCCTAATCCGCCCACCGGCTGGTACGATCAGAGCGACCCGAACAGTGGCGAGTGCGGCGACATTTGCAACGGACAGTCGGACACCATTTCCCCAACCACCAACTCCAACGTCTGGACCGTGCAACGCATCTACAGCGCCTACGACGACCAGCAGAACGGCGGCACCAATTACTGCTTGAGCCAGGTCACGAGTCCTGAGCCAGCGCTACCGGGAGGGCCGGGTGCGTAATTGCGATCAATGGCTTTCACCTCACCGGGAATAGGCGGAGACAAAACCGCCGCAGAACGGTCATTCCCGCGGAAGCGGGAATCAATAGCCTGCCCCCGCCGCTTCCGGAACGCGCACTCTTGAGCCATAGAAGGAGTAATAGGTAATAAAAACGTAGCAGACCAGAGGCACGGCCATGGCCGTCGCCATGCTGTGGGTGAATTGGTAGATCAGCCCCATCGCCGGAGGCGCGACGGCGCCGCCAATGATTGCCATAATGATGACGGAGCCGCCCAGCTTGGTGTTCGGCCCCAATCCCTTGATGCCCAGCGCAAAGATGGTGGGAAACATCAGCGACATGAAAAAACTGGTGGTGAAGACAGCCCACACTCCCACCCTGCCGGGAAGCAAAACTCCGGCGGAAACCAGCGCGATATTGATGATCCCAAAAATGCCCATGAGCCGGTTCGGCTGGATAAACTTCATCAGGTAGGTCGCGGTGAATCTCCCAATCCCAAAAGCTACCAGGGTTCCAGTCAGAAAAAGACCGGCTACTTTTTCGGGGCGGTGCGTGTAATCCTGGATGTATTGGATGAAGTAGCTCCACGTTCCCACCTGCGCCCCAACATAAAAGAATTGGGCGACGACTCCTTGAACAAAATGGGGGTAGCGAAGCAAGGTCGCAGAATTGCCGTGAGGGCGGCGGTCTGGGGCTTCGCCTTCATCGGCAATCTTGGGGAATTTGGTCTTCAGAATCAAGAACGCCCAGATGAAGACCACCGAGCCCAAGATCAGATAAGGTGTTACCACCCTCAAAGTTTCGCTCCGCAGATAGGCCTGGTACTTTCCGGCTGCACGCAGGGCGCTGACTTGATGCGGGTCGAGCTCAATGCCTGAAAAGATGAAGACGGTTCCAATCAGCGCGCCGGTCACCGCGCCCACCGGATTGAAAGCCTGGGAGAGGTTCAGCCGCCGCTCCGAAGTCCTGGGATCACCCAAGACGGCGATGAAGGAGTTCGATCCCGTTTCAAGGAATGCCAAACCGCTGGCAATGACGAACAGCGCAAACAGAAAAAAGCTATAGTCTCGAACGAGGGCCGCCGGCCAGAACAGAAAAGTTCCCGCACTGTAAAGGAACAACCCCGTCACCAGACCCGCCTTATAGCCATACTTTCGCATGAGGAGTGCAGCGGGCATGGAAAGCAGGAAGTAACCCATGTAAAAGGCCGATTGGATCAGTCCCGCCTTGAAGCGCGTCAACTCGAATGACTTCATGAACTGCTTGATCAGAATGTCATTCAGGTTGTTGGGAATCCCCCACAGTAGGAATAGCGCGGTGACCAGAACGAAGGGCAACGCAGTTCCGGCAGCGAGCAGCCGGGGTGGATCATCTTTCTTGGCGTCACCTCTAACTGTTGGCATCCTAAAACTCCGATTCATTCTTGCGTTCGCCGGATTTCCCATCTGCCGCATCTCGCATCCAAAGCATGGGTCGCGCCGGGCACCGCGCCCCGCTGAGGGCCGGCGGCAGGAAAGTATAGCTTATGTCCCTTTTCGGATGGGCCTTAATTGGCCCCAACCATTCCCAATGCCAGCATCGGGCGGCTGGTAGTGTCCTAAAACTGTGTTGGGAGTGATTCCAATGCCGAGTAGCATACCTGGCTTTCCGCGTGAGGCGGTTGATTTTCGTAAAAGATTTAGATAATCTCGTATCCCCAAAAACAAACTGGATACCCGGAGCATTAACTTGACGCTGTGCATTGCCGCCGTTTCGACTCCGCCTCCGCCTGCCGATCAGTGCATTATTCTCTGTGCCGATACACGGATCGAGACAGAAGTCCCAAGCTCCAATAATGAGATCAAGATCGTAAGCCTTCAGCATCCGCATTGGGTTGGTATGTTCGCTGGCGTCATCAGTAATGCAAGGGCGGTTAGTGGCAAAATCTCGGAGGTCATAGCCGGAGTCACGCTCACGAGAGCCAATGTCAAGGATACGCTTCAGCGCTGCATTTGGGATTACAAAGATTCTTTGATTGAGGACTACGTCAGGAGCAAGTTTTCATTGACGTACAGGGAGTTTACGCAAAGCGACCGCATCCCACCTAAGCAATCGGAGGATGCATGGCGAGCAATTGAGGATATGAAAATTGAGTGTGACCTGATTATCGCTGGCTTTATTGATACGACTCCGTATCTCTTTTTTACCGACGAGCAGAACGGAAGACTATTTTCTGAACGAGACTTTGCCGCCATAGGAACTGGCAGAGTGACGGCCAGCATAATGTTGCGATTTCGCCAACAAAATCGGGGTAATAAGGGCCTCGTATCACATATTCGAGGCAAAGAGAATTGGGGAGAATCCCCCCGGTGTCGGCAGGGAAACAACTTTTTTCATTCTAAGGCTAGAAACAGGACTGCATCTGTTTCCCATCTATTCCCAATTAGGAGAGGCGTACAAAAGGTTTGGGCCTCAGTCTACGGACTCAATGAACGAGATCGACGTTGACCTAGGTTCCCTGTGTTCTCCCCCGATCGTCTTGGCGTGATGCTCTTACCCTTCCCACCTAGCCTGTAACGGCGCTTCACACGGACGGAAGAGCGCGATAGAATGCCTGCCACATCTACGTCGCTAGGAGGTAGAAAATGGACAGCAAGGTCAAAGACCCTTTGATCTTCACCTTTGACGAGCTTAAATTTCTTCACGCTTCAGTTGCGGAGTTGAGGGCAGACATGCTGGCGTTACAACAGTGTCTTTTGACTCAAATTTCCACGGCAAGAGTTGCCTTTGAAAAAGCACAAGCAGAGAATCGGGGTAGTGCTGCTTTAGCCATTGCTTCTCGGATTCAAGAATTCGATGAGACAATTCGGAAATTGAAAGATTCTTAATATTTTCGTCTTGTATAGGGCACACCACCACGCTATCGGGATCTGCACTTTGCTCCTTCAACAGCTCAGGCTTATCCCTGAATCCGCGCATGACTTTCTCCGCGAGGCGTCGGTTCCGGTCCGTAATAGCCTTGCGCGTCTCATCGATTTTCTTTTGCGTTGATGTCTCGGATGGCTTCATGATATTGATCCTTCTCACGAGCGGCGTTTTCATTTTGATCCTATCATTGCTGTCAAGGAGGAAACAGTGGCCTCGGAGATGCCAAACTCACAAGATATAATCGAACGGTCGGACAAATTAGAGACAATGATGGCGGCATTGAGCGAAACGGTGGGCCGAATCATCGATGCCCACATGGATGAGATCGCACTAAAGATAGATCAACCCCAAGCAAAGAGCTGCGTCGTTGAGGCCGAAGAATTCATACTCAGGGACTCCAAAGGCCGATTGGGTGGCTGCCTGTGCTTCCTAGAGAGTGGACCGGCTCTCGTGCTTTACGATACCAACCGAAGAGGCGGAGCTGTACTTTGCCTCGAAAACGAAGTTCCAGCTTTGTATCTGAATAGCTCCACGCGTCCAGAGAAGGCAGTCCTAAAAGCTGGACCGGATGGTTCTGTATTGTCCTTGTCCGACAAAGAAGATTTTTTGGTATCAATAGGGAGTCTCAACCTGATTACTCGCCCGGCGCTAGAAGCCAGCGGCGTGCCTCAATCTCAACAGTCTTCACTAGCCCAACTTTCGCAGTTGAGGGGGTGTGCAGCCAGTAAGTGGCTTATGTTCAGCAAGGCGATCTCCAAGGTCTGCACTACATTTTCAACTTAACTGCGGTCGCCGAATCGGGTTCGGGCACCCCCTGCGCCTTCAGCCCGCCGGGGTCGGGGGCCTCGGGGAATAACGGCACGGTGGCGGCTGACTTCATGCAGGGGGCCATTCACCCGGGGTGGACGCACACCAGCGCCTATCAGTACGACAGTCTGAACCGGCTGGCCACCGCCGTAGCCACGGGATCGAGCCAATACAGCTACACGTTCAGCTACGATCGCTATGGCAATATGACCTGTACCACGACGAACGGCCAATGCGACACGCTGGCTTACAACCAGAGCACCAATCAAATTAACAGCAACGGTTACACCTACGACGCGGCGGGGGATTTGACGAAGGACTTTGCTGGCAACACCTACCAATGGGATGGGGAGGGACGCCTCGCGAGTGTGGATAACGGCAGCACGAACACCTTTGCGTATAACGCCCTGGGGCAGTGGGTCTATTGGCAAAGCGGAAACTCGCCCAATTACGTTTATGATCCGTGGGGGCATGACGTGGGCTATTTCGACCCGGGCAGTGGTTCCTGGATCGCCCAGATGATCCCCTTGGGCGGACGCATCCTGGCATCGTATTCGAACGGGGGCGCCGGGTTCCCACACGTGAATGCTTTGGGTTCTGACACCATGGCGACGGGCTACGGCGGTTCGGTCGTGTGGGACTTCCTGGCGTATCCGTGGGGGCGTGCCTGGACATCGCAAGAAGGGCTGTTCGCGGGGTTCTCTGACGTGAACACGATGATTGACACCTACGCCGGCCGGGCCCGGCAATACAGCTTCAACCAGGGCCGCTGGCTGACGCCGGACCCGCTGGGTGGCGACCTCACCAATCCCCAGTCCCTCAACCGCTATGCGTATGTGCTGAATAATCCGGCGACGCTGATTGATCCGCTGGGACTTGGCCAGTGCTCGCCGCAGGCGGAGCAGCACGGCATATGCAGTGGCGGCACGTACTATCCCCCCGGCGGCGCCACTACTCCGCAGAGTTGGCCCAGCGGCACGATCGACGGCTGGGATGAGTTCAGCCTGCTCAACGTCCCAGTGGTGACACAATCATACGAGCCTCCGCAATTCATTTCGGGCGATACCCCTTCTGCTTACGACGGATATTCGGTTTCCTACTCGATCTACACGCCGGGAGGTTGGACAACCACCCAGGTTGGCAACGCCTTTGATTTCTTGGGTGGCTCAGCGGCTGGAAACGGTGGTTTCTCCATTCAGGGGCCACCGGATAACCGACCCTCCATCCAGGCAGCCCCCAAGCCTAGTTGCTTTGACTTTTATGTGGAGCAGCTTATCGGTGTCTCGCCGTCGGGACTGATTTCGTTCCTCTTTAGAGATACTGCGATAGATAGCGCTGGGATGTCCGCCTCCCCCGTAATGTACGATTCAGCCTTCAGGTCTGCAGTGCGAGAGATTGTACCAAGCCTGGGCATGTCCAACGGACAATTTGCGTGGTTGGGCAGGAATCTCAAATGGGCAGGAACTCTTGCAGCAGTAGCTACCGATGTTGAAGCAACGATCGCGACGGAGAAAATGATCCAGGCTAAGTTTAACGGCGGATGTACGTCGCCCTCTTGGTAGTTTTGGTTTATTCAATGGGCCGAGCGCTAAAAGAGAACCTCGTAATTGCTGCTCTTGCAGGGGTTAGTATCCCCTTAGCATTGGGAATCTATTTTCTCGCAGACTGGCTGCTACACGATTGGATGAAATGGATTGAGTTCGGGCTTTTTACAGCCGTGATATTCGGCGGATTGGGTTATCGTGTTCGGGGTGATCTAAAACAAGGAAGGTGCTTGGTCGTCTTCCTCGCACTTTTTGCCCTTCACTGCGGCGCCTTCGTTTGTCTTTTTCGCGGTGGAGTCGAGATTCGGACGGCTTGGTATGTTCCGATCGTCTTTCTGGAGAGCCTTGCTTTTGGTTTGATCCTAACTGGACCGGGTGGCGCACCTACGGATAGCCGGTAGCGCAGCGCGGCGGAGCCGCAACCAAAAGCCATGACACTCCATGGCGGTTTCCGGCATGATATTTGTAAGGAACGTCATACGGAGGGCCGTCATGGAGCGTTTTTTGAAGCGGCACAAAGACCGCCACCTGGGAAGCATAGCAGGGTTTGACCGGCTTTTGTTTCGGGGCGTATTGCGTTCGATCTGCTACGTCGAAGGGCTGAATTATTTCATGGGGAACCAGCGAGTTCCGTTTAAGGGTTTCGCGGCCTTCGTCGAGAAGTTCTCGGCGGGGGTGAAAGCCTGCGCTGAACGGATCGCGGAGCGGGCGGGGCGGCCGTTCCTGTACGTGCCCTCGGGGCAAGCCAGCAAGGAGGCGCGGGTAGCGCAGAGTTGTTTTTTAACTCTGCGGGTTGTAGGCTTGTTGCATGTCGCGGCTGCGCCGGCTGGTGGTTTCCGACCGCTATTTCTTCGTTACCTGCAATCTGCTACGCACCAGGAACCGGTTGGATGATGACGATTTCGGAGTCCTGGCGCGGGTGATCGAGGCTCGCCGCGAGGAGCACGGTTTTCTGCTCACCGCGTGGGTCTTTCTTCCAGACCACTGGCATGCCATCCTGGGCGCGCGCTATCCGAAGACGATATCCCTGGTGATGGAAGCGGTCAAGGTAAGCTCCACCCGGCAAATGAACACGCGGCGCAAGGAACGGGACCGGCTGTGGCAGGGACGTTTTTTTGACCGGGCGCTGAGGACGGTGAAGGAATACCACGAGACGGTGGAGTATATTCACTGGAATCCGGTGCGGCGCGGGTTGGTGAAGAGTCGCAGCGAGCGGCCGTGGTCAAGTTACGCAAATTACGCCGGGCCGGAGGGAGAATCGCTGCGGCGTCAACAGATCCTCCGCACCGACCGCGTTGGGTTGCCAGCCGATGAGAAGGCAAGGATTTGAAACAGATGCAAAGAACCGCAGAGTTAAAAAACAACTCTGCGCTACCCGCTGCGCCCGCTTGAAATCGGCAAGGACAAACCTCCCAAGCACAAGAAGCACGCCGGGCCAGCGGACCTTGAGGACTGACCGGCCGTTCAGCCATGCCGTCATATTTCCATGAAAAATGAAGGCATGGTAGGCAACGTTACTTCAGTCAAGACCCCCTTCACCTTTGCGGTTGACTCGCTCCGCCCGGTGCCCTACCATGTCCGCACTGTTCGCGGCGGTGATAGGCTGGGAATCGGGCATGAAGATCGTCAGCATTGGCGAAGTCCTGTGGGACGTGCTGGGTGCGGAGGAGCACTTGGGTGGCGCGTCGTTCAATTTCTCCGCGCACGCGCGGAAGCTAGGCCACGAAGTGTTTTTCGTGAGCGGCGCCGGGCAGGACGATCGCGGTCAACGCATCCTCAACCGCATGGAGCAGATGGGGCTTTCCACGCGCTACGTTCGAACCGCCCCGGAAGCCGCGACGGGACTGGTGACGGTTGAGCTCATTGAAGGTGGCCAGCCTCGGTTCACGCTGCACCGGCCGGCAGCGTATGATTATCCTGGACTCAGGGACGATCTAATCTCCGAACTGGTCTCGCCTCCTCCCGATTGGATCTACTTCGGAACGCTTTCACTGATGGCGGAAAGCGTGAAAAGCCTCGCCTTGCGCTTGATCTCGGCGGCTCCGGCAAGCGGAAAGCTTTATGACGTGAACCTGCGGCCGCAATCGTACAACAATCCATTGGTGCGCGAGCTCCTTTCCCTTGCAAACGTGGTCAAACTGAACGATCAGGAAATTGCCGAAGTCGACGAGATGCTGGGAGGCCGTAACGATTCCATCGAAAAGTTTTGCCGCACCCACGCCCGCGAGTTTGGCTGGGAAGCCGTTTGCGTGACGCGAGGAGCGCAGGGCTGTGCCCTGTTCGTGCGCGGTGAATACCTGGAATCGCCAGGTTACAAGGTAAGAATCGCGGATGCGATCGGCGCCGGGGATGCTTTTGCGGCAGCATTTCTGCACGGCTATCAAAGCGGCTGGCCCGCAGCCAAGATCGCCGACTTTGCCAATCGCGTCGGGGCGCTCATCGCCAGCCACCCTGGAGCCATCCCCGACTGGAGTCTGGAAGATGCGCTGGCGATTTAACGGGCGCAGAATGGAAGGCTGGAGTCTGGAAATTTCAGTCAAGCCGCCGGTGCTGTCATTCAGAGCCAAACCTCTAATGCTGTCATTCTGAGCATTGACAGCCTTTTGGCTGCCCATCATTGGCAGAAACTCGACGCGTCGCCAGAGGAGAGCGAATACTGAATCTAATATATATTGGGGCTACCCACTCCAAACCCGGAAGGACCACAATTATAAACAATCGTAGAGTTCTGCTCTATGGCTCAAAATAAGTCACTTTCACAAAGTGCTGTGTCTACTGCCCTTTCATCAAATCGCGTAACATGGATGATTCTGAGGTTGCGTCCCGAATCCACAGGGCGCTCGCACAGAGGAAAACCTCATGGACAAGATTCGAGTGCGCTTTGCGCCGTCACCCACCGGCTTTCTGCACGTGGGTGGAGCTCGGACCGCACTTTTCAATTGGCTTTTCGCGCGCCGGCACGGTGGCGCCTTCATCCTGCGCATCGAAGATACGGACGTGGACCGCTCGAAACCCGAACTGGTGACGGCCATCATTGAAAGTCTTCATTGGCTGGGGCTGAACTGGGACGAAGGGCCATTTTTCCAGTCGGATCGCCTGAACCGGTATCGCGGCGTGGCCCGTGAGCTTGAGGTTTCAGGCCATGCTTATCCCTGCTTCTGTACCCCCGAAGAACTGCAGGCGCGGCGCGCCCAGGCTGAAGCCGACCATCGCCCCGGGAAATATGATGGCCGCTGCCGTGGGCTTTCCGAGGACGAACTGTCCGGGCTTCGTGAGCAAGGGCGGCCTTCCGCGCTGCGATTCAAAGTGCCGCAAGGTGGCGCCACCGCCTTTGACGATCAGGTTTTTGGCAGGATTGAGCTCGCCCACAATGAGTTGGAGGATTTTGTCCTGCTGCGCTCGGATGGCAATCCGACCTACCACCTGGGCGTGGTGGTGGACGACCTGGACATGCAGGTGACGCACGTGGTGCGGGGCGCCGATCACCTCTCGAATACGCCAAAACAGATTCTGCTCTACCAGGCGCTCGGCGCTGCGGTGCCGGTTTTCGCTCACCTACCGCTTATTCTCGGCCCCGACCGCCAGCGGCTTTCCAAACGCCACGGGGCAACGGCCGTGGGTGCTTATCGCGAGCAGGGAATTCTGCCCGAAGCTTTGTCTAACTTTCTGGCTTTGCTGGGCTGGACGCCGCCGGACCAGAAGGAAATCGTGAGTGTTGAGGAAATGATCCCGGCCTTCGCGCTGGAAGGCGTATCCAAATCGAATGCCGTGTTCGACTTTGAAAAACTCGCTTGGATGAATGCCGAATACCTCCGCCAGCTCCCCAAAGCCCGCCTGCTGCTGTTGGTGCGTGAGGAACTTGAGGCAGCATCTTTGTGGCAGCCCGCGTTTGAGGCGGAGGATCGCGACCGATTCGAACGCTCCGTGCAATTGCTGCAAGCGCGAGCCCGGAACTTGAAGGACTTTGCTGAGACGGGTCGCGCCTTCTTCAGCGACGACTTTTCCTATGAACCAGGAGCGGTTCAAAAGTTCTGGAAGGACTCCGCATTGCCAAGCCTTCTGGCGGAGTTGGCTTCAAGGCTATCGCAAACGGAACCCTTCACTTCAGCCAATACTGAGAAATGCCTGCGCGATTTGGCGGAAGAGAAGCAGGTCAAGGCAGGATTACTGATTAATGCCTCCCGGGTGGCCCTGACCGGGCAAGGCGTGGCGCCCAGCTTGTTTGATGTGATCGATGTGCTCGGCAAGGAGCGGGTGGTGAGCCGGCTACAGCGCGCCGTTGAATATTTGAATGCGGCTTCGCCCCATACTTAGATTGAATTCCTCACCACATCCAGGGGTTGAACTCTTGCCCGGCTGAAGCCGGCCTCTACGGAGCCCGCTACGCCCGTCGAGTCCTCACAACTGAACTCCGGCGGGGCGTCCGGAGCGGTCAGATTTTTTCAAGTCTTTCAATGACGACCAGAGCCACCGCGACGATCGTGGCGATGATTTGAAGCGCACGTTTGACGTTTTTGAAATTTGCCATGGCGCTCATTCTCCTAAGCGCAAAGACATTCGCTTTACCACAGCCCTATTATAACCCTCCAGTGCAACAATTGTCAGTTCCACGCCGCCGTTCACGAAGTTCATCAATCCGCAACAGCGAGGCAATGAAAAACGCTTCTTTCCCGCGCTGCCGGGGTTGAAGAAGGCAATTCTGCTGAGTGACACCAGGCAGGGTTCATGACTGTGGCCAAAGATGATCAAGCGCGTGACGGGATCGAACGAGCGAAGGAAGGCTTGCTGCTTTCGAGACTCACGCGGTTGCAACAGGGCGCTTTGCGCCCACCCCTCAAGCTCGGACTGCAAACCGGGCAGGATGTGGAGCATTTCGATTTGCAGCAGGCCAATATTGCCCTTGAGTGACAGCGGCAACCCGAGTTCAGCGGAATCCACATTTCCCTTGACGGCCCGAACCGGCGCAATCAGCCTGAGCTCGTCCAGGACTTCAGGCGAGCCAACATCACCGGCATGGAGTATTTCCTTGACCCCGGCAAAGATTTGGCGCAGCGCCGGGTCGAAGAAGCCGTGAGTGTCTGATACCACACCAATCTTCGTGACGGTCCCCGATCAGAAGTTCGTGAATAATCCAGGTTAATTCCAATACTGTTCAGTTAAGGCGAGTCTCATGATCTTGATGTCATAGGCGTCGCCTGACCCCTCACCCCAGCCCGCGCCCCGCAAGCGGGGAGAGGGGGAACCGCACAGCGGTGGGTGAGGGGTTCCGGTTCAACCGTGTGCATTATTCTCGAACGGACCTTAAGTGAACAGGCTTGAGGTCAATTCCCGTTTTGTGCTCCGGAAGTCATTGAGCCGAGCAGTTTCTTTGACGTCTCACATTGGGGCTGGCTGGCGCGGCATGAGGCGATGCTCATCGCGCAGCCACACGTACAAGGCTCCATGTTAGCGCGAAGCAGCACTCGATTCTTGACTTCTGAAGGCAAGGCCGCAAGGTCAGCGCCTCTGAGTGAGGTGATGTTGGATGGAACGAATGTGGAGCTGGTCCTTGGACAACCGGGCGTCTGCGCCTGAAGCGGGGACGGGACCAAGTGGGGATGATCTGGCCTCATGCCCCACACCAAGGCCGCAAGCAAGATCAGGGTGACCGCGACGAAGCCAATGGCAGAGCGGTTTGGGCCTGCGGAGGGCGAAGTTGACATCAGCTAATCCGCTTGGATTGTCCGCAGCTCGTGGAAAATAGCCGAATTCTCCGGTTTCAAGGGCCTGGTGGCAGGAACAACCTTGACAGTTAAAGTCAAGGGAACTCGGGATGGAGCCAGGCAGGCTCGATCATTGCAAGCCTGGTAATGAAGTTCCCCCTTGATCGTATAGACTCCAGGCGTGATCCCGGCTGGAACTTTCAGGTCCAAGCCGATCAGGAATCTGCCTTGGTAGACAGAAAGAGGATCGTCCGAAAACGAAAGTTTTTGCGGCTTGCCCGCGGGATATCGAGTCTTCTCGATAGAAACGGCATGATTGTTATCAAACTTGACTTCGGTCGGAATCAGGTAATCGAAAGAAGGTTTGTGGGCGTTGATGTGGTACCCGGGGGAAACGCTGGACACGATGGCAGCCTTTTGCGAGGAGCCGGGATGCACGCCGTCGGATGCCAACGCAACATGCGCCTCCACCACGCGGGGCGGTCCTTGCGCGAAGCCGCGCGGGGCAGAAGAAACAAGCCAGCACAATAGGCATCCCACAGCGACGGCCAGCACAAACTTTAAGGGTTTGGGTACGATTGCCGTGAAAAAGCTGAACATGATATTTTGCTCTCTATCGAACTCCTTCAGTGCTTCAACGGCGATCAGGAATTGGAAAGCGCTCTAATCAGATTTTGCTCTTTTCCATTTTGGTAAGCATGTTCCGGGCAATCTGCTTGCTCACTCCGCAACTGCGGTCCTTGGTGCGGCAGTCCAGCAGGTTGTAATTGCACCCGCAGGTGCAATTTTGCTTGGTCAGCATCTGCTTGTATTCGGCAATCTGTTGCGGAGTCAATTTGCTCAGATCAACGCCGGGAACCTGAGAGTTCACTTCTGCGGGCGTCTCCACATCGATGGAATCCGACCTTCCTTCGGTCTGGAAATCCTGCACTGCCCCTCCCGGCTTGGCGGCCAGGAGCATTTTGATTTCCTGCTCGAAGCGGGACGCATCCACCGCGCCGGCGACTTTGTCATAGATTCGACCGTCACGCCCGATCAGAAAGGTCGTGGGCAATCCGATGATGCCGCCGTAGAGCTCGCCCAGCCGGTCATTGCCCATGGCCACCGTGTAGTTCAAGTGAAACTGCTGGTAAAACTCATGAACCGGCTGCACGCTGTCGTCCATCGAGATGCCGAGAACTCGAAAGCCTTGATCGCGGTAACGATCCTGCAATTTGACGAAGCCCGGAATTTCCATGCGGCAGGGCCCGCACCAGGTCGCCCAGAAATCGAGCAACAATACATCGCCCCGGTAATCCGATAGCTTGACGGTCTGTCCCGAAAGGTCGGCCACCGTAAAGTCGGGAGCGGCAGGGTAGTTTCCTGAAGCGGCGCGCGTGTTCGCAGTAACCGGCGCAATCCAATAACGGTTGGCGAAGTAAAGGCCGACTACAACCACGAAAATCAAGGCAATAACTACTATGGCCTTCCTGTTACCGGACATCCGGCGGGGGGCTTGGGGGGGATGCGAGTCACTTTCAGGTTGCCCGGGTAACACTTCATTCGTCGCCATCTTTTTATTCTCCTTGGGGCGCCCCGCCAGGCGGGTGGGGCGTAACCACTGCGGTGCGTCTGAAACGCGCATCTAATTCCGGCCTACGCCCGCTTGGCCTGCGGCACCACCCGTTTCGCCGCTTGCCGGGTGCTTTGACCCCGGTAGGCTTTCACGTAAATGATAGCTGCTGTAATAATCGCAAGAATCGCAATAAATTGCGAGGTTGAAAGCAAATGATTGAACACAAATCCCCGGTCGGGGTCGCCCCGCAAGAACTCCAGGAAGAACCGGGCCACGGCATAAAGGGCAAGATAAAGCAGAAAGATCTGGCCATCGCGGGTCTTGCGCCGAAACTGCCAGAGGAGGATAGCAAAGATGATCAAAGTGGCGGCCGATTCAAAAAGTTGGACTGGATAAACCTTCACTCCCAGCGGAACTCCCCCGATCTGATGGGCATAGGCGTTCGTGAAAACCACTCCGAGAGGAGACGACGTAACCTTGCCGTAGTCATCACCCGCGGAGAAGCAGCCAAGGCGGCCAATGCTCTGCCCCAATGCAATCGCCGGGGCATAAACGTCAAAGACCTTCAGCACAGGCATCTTATGCTTTCGCGTGTACCACCAGGAGTAAAGCACGGCAGCAATGAATCCGCCGTAAAAAACACCTCCGGCCTGCAGCGTGGCCAAGCTGAAGATCTTGCCGAAGGTATCGAAATCCCGGAAGTCAGAAATAACCATCAGCACTTTGGCTCCGACTAGCGCCACCAGGATGATCCAGGTGCTGAAATCGACCAGCAGGTTCGTGTCCAAGCCTTCGCGCCGTCCCAGCTTCACGACGGTCACCAACGCAGCGATCAAAGCCAGAGCTAGCAGGAAGCCGTAAGTCGGAAGGTCGAAAGAGCCGATTCTGAGGAGCACCGGATGCATGGGGTTCAATTCCCGTAGGGGCGACCCTTGTGGTCGCCCGTGGGCGGGCACAGGGCCCGCCCCTACAGCGTGAAGCGATTCAGAAAACTGAGGTAGCCCGAAAGAATCGTGAATTTATTCAGCGCGATCAACGTCCCGATGACGATCAAGAGCACTCCCGACGCCACTTCCACCGCGTGCAAATGTTTGCGGAAGCGCCCGTAAAACTTCAGGAACTGGCTCAACCCCAGGCTGGTTGCCAGGAAGGGGATGGCCAGCCCCGCCGAATAAATGGCCAGAAGGAACATGCCTTGGAAGACCGTCTGACGAGTTGCCGCAAGGGCCAGAATGCCGGCCAGAATCGGCCCAATGCAGGGCGTCCAACCGAAAGCAAAGGCAAAACCCAAGAGAAATGCGCCGAGAAATCCTCTCTTGGGCGCTCCGGTATGAATCCGCGCATCCCGGTAAAGGAACGGAATCTTGATGAGGCCCGTCAAGTGAAGACCGAAGATAATGATAATGACGCCCGCGATGATATTGAAGACGGTCCGTTTGGAAAGCAGGAAGTTGCCAACAAATGTGGCGGATGCTCCGAGCGAGATGAAGACGATGGAAAAGCCGATGACGAAGGCGAAGGAATTGCGAACAATGCGTTGAACCAGGGCCGCATCCCCCCCGCCTTTCAGCTCCTCCATGGAAACACCGGATAACATGGAAATGTAGCCCGGAATCAATGGCAGCACGCACGGCGAGAGGAATGAAACCACTCCCGCGAGGAACGCGATTGGAATGCTCAGTTGGTGGCCCATAGATGGCTTATTCGGTGCCGATTACCCACTCTATCTTTGATGCAGGACCGGAACCGGAGGTTCTGCTGCCACACGCTGCGATCATGTGGAACCGGGATACTTCCTTTTCAGCATCTGACTGTGGGATTGGGAAATCGAGGAATTAAAACCCCAGCAGTCCAGCCCCTGTCAACAGGGAGAATCGAAGAATTGCGTGCTTGAAAGAGTCAGTTTATCATATCAGTACAAAGGAACGCCGTGGCTGTTCGGCCTTTCCGTCAAGCCTTCCCGGAAGCCAATTCCAACTGCTGCGGCATGGGCTTACGGGTTGATCGAAAGCACTTTCAAAATCCATCCGGGTCCGGCTGTCCAAGAGCCGTCCCCGAAGACATGAGGTATTTATTGCTACGAGCCATCATCTTTGATTTCGACGGTATCATCGTGGATAGCGAACCACTCATTATGCGGCTCACCCAGCAGATGGCCGCGCAACAGGGCTGGTTGCTAACCGAGGAAGAATATTACCGGGATTACCTGGCATTGGATGATCGCGGCATTATCGAGCACCTCTACCGCACCCACGAACTTGAGTGCGATCCGCGACGGCGGGACGAGCTGGTGGAATGGAAAGCCCGGACCTATATGGAAGCCATCGGCGACGGGTTGCCGCCGATGCCGGGAGCTGTGGAGTTTGTGCGGATGGCGGCAGAACGTTATCCGCTCGCCATCGCCAGCGGCAGCATGAGACATGAGATCGAATACCTGCTCGGCAAGCTTGGCTTGCGCGATGCGTTTCACGTCATTGCCAGCGCCGAGGACACGGAGCGGTCGAAGCCCAATCCGCAAATTTACATTTGCGCCATCGAGCGCCTTCGCCAGCTTCCTGCTTTTAGTGGTTCTCCGCTTCATGCGGGCGATTGCGTGGCCATAGAAGACGCGCCGGCCGGAGTCCGGGCCGCCCACGCCGCCGGAATGAAATGTATCGCCATCACCCACAGCCGTCCGTCCGGCGATCTCCTTCACGCCGATGTTCTGTTCCAGGGTTTCCCTGAAATTGACCTGGACTCGCTCGCAAGGCTAGGTATCGAAAAGGATTCCTAGGAGTCTGTCGGAGAGAAATCTTGCTGCACGTAGAATCAACAACTTACAGACTTCACTGCGACTGTAAGTTATTGATTCTACGTTGGAAATCGTTTTTCTCCGACGGATTTTCCCCCTCCCTTGACCCTTGGAATCTGAGGTAAGCGATTTATTTTCATGCTGGAAGGTTCAGGTAGGGGCGCTATGTTGTACCCATGTAAGTACTTGACATTGGCCTTTTCATTGTCTATGATGTG
>DATKST010000012.1:0-9582 GCA_035531475.1 Terriglobia bacterium | reverse complement strand
TCCCACTTAATTCTTTACAGGCGCTCAGTGCTCGGGTGGGTGATGTCTACTCTTTGCTCGCCGCTTACGAGAGAAGGCGGTAGCTGCCGCTACCGCAGTCCACGGCGGGCTTCGCCCGCAAGTTCACGGCCGCGCCGCAGGCGCCTTGGAGTGCGGCTGCGAAGCTGCCGCCTTACCCACCATTGTCAAGAATTAGGTGTGACAGGACACTAGAATGTTCGAATGGAGAGTGAAGCATGGTCAAGGAATTCAAGACCTTTATCCTGCGTGGCAATGTTATGGACATGGCCGTGGGGATCATCATCGGGGCCGCTTTCGGAAAGATTGCCACTTCGCTGGTGAATGATATCCTGATGCCGCCGCTCGGTCTGGTGCTGGGCCACGTTGATTTCTCAAACCTCTTCATTAATCTCTCTTCACAGCATTTTGACTCGCTTGCCGCTGCCAAGAAGGCGGGCGCACCCACTTTGAATTACGGGATGTTCATTAACACGGTTCTGGAGTTTGTGATTGTGGCCTTTGCCATCTTTCTGGTTATTCGGGTGGTGAACCGGCTGACGGCCACACTGCAAGAGTCTGAACCACCGGCGCCCACCACGAAGGAATGCCCCTTTTGCGCTTCTTTGATTCCTTTGAAAGCGAAGCGTTGCCCACAATGCACTTCCGAGCTTGCAGCGGCCCGGTGAAAGGGCCGGAATCGCGATTGGGCTCCTCGAGAGCCATCGCCAACTTTGAAAGCATAAGGCGCGGGTGGTTTTTTCGCGGTTGGCTTGCGGTGGGGCCACATTCTAATAATCCGCTTGACTTGTCAACAGCATCCAAGTAAGAATGTGAGCATCCGTTACCGCTCTTATGATTCCATTATTTTATTAGGGAATGGAGGTGGAGATCGATTGGCTGAAGTTCGGCTTCAGGAAGGCGAGTCTTTGGAAAATGCGCTTCGCCGTTTCAAGCGCAAGGTCCAGCAGGAAGACATCATCAAAGAAATCAAACGTCACTCCTACTATCTCAAGCCAGGGGAAAAGCGGCGGGTGAAAGAAGCGTTGGCCCGCAAGCGTGTCCGGAAAAAGGCCCGGCTCGAGCGCGATTAACCAGGGCAAACCGGCCAGAAAAGGGCCTTCGAATACAAGAAGCGATTCCATTTCATTGGCTGGGGCGGCAAGCAACTCTTTTGCTCGGGGGGAGCGGTTATGGAATACCGAGATAGAGCGCTGAAGTGTATTGACTGCGGAAGCGAATTTGTTTTCACGGCCGGGGAGCAGCTCTTCTACGCGGAAAAGGGATTTAAGAACGAGCCCAAGCGTTGCAAGGGTTGCAAGGCCAAGCGGAGTCAGTCCTACGAGGGCCAGAGCGCACCGCAACGAACGGTCACGACGACGGTTTGCTCGCAGTGTGGTAAGGAAACCACCGTCCCCTTCAAGCCGACTCAGGGCCGCCCGGTTTTTTGCCGCGAGTGCTTCCAGCAACGGCGGGCCTCTGCTGCCGCTGGATAACTCGGCAACGTGATGCTGCTTCCACATTGCCGTTGGAGTGTGTCTGCAGCGGCCATTGCGCTTTGTGCCCGCGATCCGGCGCACTGTTAACTGCCCCAGGCGAACACCCTCCCTTCCACCAGCATCACATGCCAACATCACATTGCAACCGGTCATATCCGCGCAAGCGGGAATGACGACTCCATCGTCTGCCGCCGCCCGAACCCAACCGGTAGGACGTTCAAAGATATTTTGCCAATAAATGACAGATCCCAACTCCAAAGGCACTGCTGACCTTCGGGCTCTGCTGCAGGTTTCGGCTCCTCAAGGCTCAGCCACAGGCTTCAGTTTCCCAGCCCCCGCCACCGACGTCGTCTGAAGATTCTTCAGAGCCTGGATTTCATGTTCCATCTTGCGGCGCCTTTCAAAGTTTCTCCAGCTTCGCCTTCCTGGTCCGCTCTGATAAAAGGCTAAAATATTGGCTTGAAGTGGGGATGAGGTGTTCTTGAAGCGCGCATGGGCAAGCCGGCCGAGGAGTTCCTGGTAAGCTTTATCTGCCAGCCTGTAATCTCCCCGGCGAACCGGTTTCCCAGTGTCAAGATTGGTGTCAGGCAGCTTCAAATGAGCCCTCTTGATCTCCATCAAATACTGCTCATCGCTTCCGATGACGGCTTTAAAACTCTTCAGGAACAGGGCTTCCGTTTGCGGGGTGGGCGGCCGGAACTCCAGCGTGCGGAGCGGCCCGATCTTGGGAATGAGGTCAAAGATGAAGAGTAACAGGTGAGATAGGAAGCCCGGATTCTTGTACCTTCTGAACCAAGCCTTTGAAAGGAACCTGGGCCGGTGATACGTCTTGCCCCATTCACGCTTGTATTCCCGCCGGCTCAGGACGTAAACGAAGCGCTGGCGGGTGATGCCGGGCGCCACCTTTTCAATATTATCCTTTTCCTTCGTCCACGCCACCTGAGTCATCGAAGGAATGAGCTTGCTCGCCGCATGACGATAGAAGTAGAGAGCCAAGTCCTCATCCAGCAGGACATCGCGGATGTCGAGGCCATACGTGGTTTTGAAAGCCCGGTTAAGGACCGGCTCCGAAACCTTGAATCCGATGAAGTCATGGTAAGCCTGCGGGGGATAGAGGCGCCCGGCCACCTGGGCGACATCGAATGAAAACTCCACCAGCAAATGCGCTTTGCGATCTTCTTCATAAGTAACCGTGTTGCCGTATTTCCTCCGCAGGCGCGGATAAGTGAAGGGAACCGCATGGTTCACGGCGATCGAGTGGCCTTCATTATCCGCTGCATAATGGGTTAGAGCGCCGAGCGCAAAAGCGTACTCATCCAGGGACTGAGACTCTTGAATCAGGCTCAGAATAAAATCGGCGCTACGGACGTAGTGCGTCAGGTCACTAAAAAAGTGGTCCCCAAAGGGGTAGTAACCCATGTCCTGAATAATACAGCCTCCGTAAGCATAGGCATGAGCCTCGACGAGTTGGGCGGGAGTCGCATTGGGGAATCGAGCGATCAAAAGATCGCGCAGGCCCGCATCCCAAACGGCATCCACAATGGCCTCATGAGCCAGGACGGAATAAGCCATCACAGGGTGTGGAGGGCTTAGCGAGAGGAAGGGGATGACAAGTACAAGGCAAGCAAAAACCGCGCGCCGCAGACGCCCCTTGATCTGAGCATCGCGGTGGCCGGATGAAACCAATGGCATGAAAATGCGCCGGCAGGTCATGCTGGGTCTGGCCAAACTCTGTGACGGAACATTGATCCTTCGTCAGCCCACACTACCACCGTGTTCGCGCATGTGTCACACGCAAAGCCGCTGCACGGCTCAATTTGAGAGCCGTCCATCTTGAACCCTGGCAGGTCAATGAGCAAGAACTTCAACTTCGAGTTGTAAACGGGGATACCCGCAAGCAGGAATCCAACACCCTGATTTACAAACTATGGGGTGGACTCCAGGCAGATCAGGAAACCCGATTGCACCAGCCTTTGGGAAATAAGGCGCTTGCCCTTAGAAATCCGGGGAGCGATCCTTCAAACCCTCGAACGGAAATTCCATCAAGTCCATCCTGGCCAGTTCCAAAACGAAGTCATCCCTGGACAGGGCGGCGGGCCAAATCCGGCAATGCAGGATTCAGCCCACCGCCCCGGTTTCACTAGACCTTTTCCACGTTTTCAGCTTGCAAGCCCTTCGGACCCTTGCGGACCTCAAAGCTTACCCGGGCGCCCTCTTCGAGCGAGCGATATCCGTCGCCGATGATGGCTGAGTAGTGTACAAACACGTCATCCCCGCTCTCGCGCTGGATAAAACCGTATCCTTTGGAGGCATTGAACCACTTCACCGTGCCTTGTTCCTTCATGCTTAAAACATCCTTTTTGGGTGGGATTAGCAATTTGTGGGTACGGCAACGACGGGGAAACCCGGCGATCCGCTGTAACACCGCGGGTCACAATGGCTCGTGGCGGCAATCCTGCCACCCAATCAGCTGTTGCGATTCTCATCGGGATTACAAATACAAACTGCGAGTGGCATCATAGCACGGTTTTTTGACGGCTCTTGAAAAAAATTGTAATCATTCAGGGCTCCCTCTGGACAGCGGAATTGGCATTATATTAGGAGGTTTCGAAGGCATTGCGGCGGGTTCGCCCGGAGCGCCGGCGCCAAGAATAATGCGCTTGCCTGGTGCGCCGGCATCTTACCGGCTTATGCCGCCGGGACGGCGGCTCTACGCTGTCCGTGCGATTACCGGACACGACACTCGAATCTGTGCGGAGGAAACGGCAATGAAGAGAACAACTCAAATCCTTTTTGCGCTGCTGCTTTGTGTTGGGTTCGCTCGACCGATCCCGACAGGGCCGGAGTCCGCCCGTGCTGAGGTTGCCGCGCTTCTCACCACACAGGTTCGATCCTGGAACCAGGGAGATCTGAATGCCTTTATGCAAGGCTATTGGCAATCTGATCGGACAGAATATGTTGGCTCCGGCGGCATCGTGCAAGGCTGGAAAGCGATCCAGCAAAGGTACCAGCGAACCTATCAGCACGGAAAGTCCATGGGGCGACTGCGCTTCAAAAATCTTCAAGTCACCCTGCTTGCGCCGGATGCGGCCTTGGCGGTGGGTGAATACGCGCTGCAGTTGAGGCAAAGCGGAGACAAGACGTCAAAGGGATTTTTCACGCTGGTGCTGCGCCGTTTTCCCGAAGGGTGGCGGATTATCAATGACCATACTTCCGCCTATATAACCAAGCCTTGATGTGCAATGCCGCCCACGACAAGTACTTGGACGAGCACAGCTTATTGCGGCGCACAGGCTGGCTTGGAAACCTCAGCGGCCACGCTCCGCTCCCGGACACGGCGCAGCAATACTCTTGCCGAGTAGACGGTGAATCCCGCCATGATGATCAGCGCGCCAAAAGTCAGGCCGTTCATGCCAAGCACATGTTCCGCCTCACTGTGAACGATGGAGAGAGTCAGAAGAAGCACGGGAAACACGCCCACCAGGATGGCTCCGGCAAGTCCGCCGGGCACGCGGAATTCGCGGGGAAGGTTGGGCTCGCGAATGCGCAACACGGCCAGGGTGATGAATTCGAGCGTCAGGCTGGCCCCATAGAGCATAATGTCCAGCGTTACCAGGCGTTCAAATCCAAGCCCCAGGCACAGCGCCCAGCCCGTGGCGCACACCAGGATTGCCACCCAGGGCACCCGGGTCTTGGGATGGACCTTTGCGAAAATGCGCGGCAACATGCCGTCCTGGGCCATGGCCAGCGGCAGGCGCGAATAGCTCATCACCAAGGCGTTGAACATGCCAAAGCCGCTCATCATCCCGCCCAGCACCAGCGCCACGCGCAGCCAGTTGCCGGCCATCAGGCCGGCCAGATCGGCCCAGGAACCGGTTTCAAAGGCGGAAGAAGGCACGCCCGTGATATACACCGCAATGACGGGAAGAATGTAGGTGAGCGACACCAGAACGACAGCGGCAATCATGGCCCGTGGATAAGTCCGTTGCGGACGCTCGACCTCCTGGGCGATGGTGGAGGCGTTATCCCAACCCATGTAGTTCCAAATGGCGATCAGCGTGCCGCCGAGCAGGCCCACGGTCGAAGTCACCGGAGCCGTGTGCGCATGGGCAAGCCTCCCTGCTTCAAATGGAGCCAGCAATACGATCAGCGCGAACGGCGCAGACAGGAGAAAGAAGAGCCAGAGGGAAGTGATGCCCACCAGCCGGATTCCGGCAAGATTTAAGCCAGCGCACGCTACCACCACGAACAGCGCCGCCATCACTCCACGGTGGCCCACCGCGAACCACGGCGCGAGCCGCGTCAAGTAGGCGACGAACAGCGTGGGGTAGATCGCCATGTCGAAGATACTGGCCACCAATGACAGCCAAGCTTCCTGGAATCCCCAGAAATTGCCCATGCCGCGCCGCACCCAGGCGTAGTAGCCGCCCTCGGCCGGCAAGGCGCTGGCCAGCTCGCCGATCATAAACGCCGTTGGCAGGCTCCAAAGGACGGGCGTCAACACCAGGATCAGGATCGCCAGACCGTAGCCCGCGCCATGAACAATGTCCTCCGTGCCGTAAGTTCCACCGGACACCATGAAGAAGGTGGCGGCAACGAGAGGCCAAAGAGTGAGCTTGGCGATGCGGGTCTTCGCTTTGGGGAGGGCTTGCGGCTGAGGCTGGGCAGGCAGTGAAAGCGTGCTCAATTCTCTTCTCTTCGTCCTCCTGCGTGGTGGCCGCCCTCAGGCCGCAAAATGTGGGCTGGTATTTGCAATATACAGGGTTTCAAGGGTCCTGCAAGAAGAAAGTGAGGCGCAGGAGCAAAATCTTGCCCGGCGCCCTTGGCACAGGTTGCTCGCCTGCAATTTTCAACCGGATGGGGTCAGAGGGTTGGAACGGCTCTACATCCCGTCGTAATGCGGCCCGCCACCGCCTTCAGGGCAAACCCAGGTGATGATCTGGTAGGGGTCGGCGATGTCGCAGGTTTTGCAGTGGACGCAATTCGAGGCATTCACCTTCAGGCGCTTGCCGGCGCCGCCAGGAGCGTCTTCCATTTCGTAGACGGCGGCGGGGCAAAAATACTGGCAGGGGTTGCCGTATTCAACCACGCAGCGGTTGTTGCAGATGTTGGTGTCCGCAATGCGCAGATGAGAAGGTTGATCCTCCTCGTGATGTGTTGCGGAGTGGTAGACGTCGGCGAGCTTATCAAAAGTGAGTTTGCCGTCCGGCTTCACTCGCTCGGCGGGCCGGCCGTTTACTTCCGCAAGCGTCTTCATGTGCTCGTGATCCGGCCGTGCAGGGTAGCGCCCCCATAACCCGCGCCCGCCGGAAATGAATTGCAGACCCGCGTCCAACATGCCAGCATAAAATCCGCGATCGAAAGCCTGGTGATAGTTGCGCACCGTCCACAATTCTTTCTGTACCCAGCTCGCCCGCCACAAATCTTCAAAATGATTCAGCGTCGCAACGGAAAAGTCATTCTTGGCAAGCGCCACAAAGGCCGTTTCCGCCGCCATCATGCCGGTCTTCATGGCCAGATGGATGCCCTTCAGCCGCTGCGAATTCACGAACCCGGCGGAGTCGCCGGCGATCAGTGCGCCGTCGGTTGCGGTGCGCGGAATCGAGAAATAGCCGCCTTCGGGAATGGTTTTTGCGCCATAGCGCACCATCTGGCCGCCTTCCAGCAGCCGCTTCATCCAGGGATGCGTTTTCCATCGCTGAAATGCATTGTGACCATCAAAACGCGGGTCTTCGTCGTTCAGCCCCGCCACCAGTCCCAACGAAAGCCGCGTCCCGGATACGGCGTAAATGAATCCACCGCCGAATTGGCGCGAGTTCAGCGGCCACCCAGCGGTGTGGATCACCTGCCCAGCCCGCACCCGCCCGGCGGGAATATCCCACAGCTCCTTCACGCCAATGGCATAGGTCTGCGGATTGCGGTCGCGGTCCAATCCCATCCGGCTCACCAGTTGTTTGGTCAGCGAGCCGCGCGGCCCCTCTGTGAAAATGGTCACCTTGGCGCGCAGATCGTAACCCGGTTGGAAGTTGGGTTTGGGTTGGCTATTCTTGTCCATTCCCTTGTCATCCGTGTGCACGCCCGCCACGCGCTCGCCCTCGTAAAGCACTTCCATGCCCGCGAAACCCGGAAACAGGCTTACGCCTTCACGCTCCACCAGACCGCCCAGCCACTTCGTGAAGCGGTTGAGGGAGATGATGTAATTGCCGTGATTGTGGAAGAATGGAGGATTGATGGGGAACTTGAATTGGCGGCCAGAGGTGAAGTAATAGACAGCGTTATTCGTGACCGGAGACTCCAGCGGCGCGCCTTGCCGCTCGAAATCCGGGACCAGTTCGCGCAAGGCGCGTGGATCGAGCACGGCTCCGGAAAGGCTGTGGGCGCCGATCTCCGCCGCCTTTTCCAAAACGTAGATGTTCTCCGCTCTGAAATGGGGGACAGACGAGCGCCCCGATTCCGCCTGCTCGTTGTGCGCCTTGAAAAGCTGGGCTAATCGCAATGCGCAACTGAGTCCTGCCGGACCCGCGCCCACAATCAGCACATCGGTTTCAAGTGTTTCGCGCTCAATGGGAGGCATGGGTGTTCACCTGGACCGGACTGGCATGGAGGCTCGTCTCGTGAGAGGCTGGGTTCTCGCGGGCGCAATGATCCCTATTGCGGCAAACCGGACATCTGTTGCTTCAGGATGTCTGCCAGGTACGAGTCGCTGGCGAATTCCTTTTGCATCCGCTCGTAAATCCGGCGGGCCTCAGCCGGCTGGGTGGGCCGGTAAGCATCGGCCAGCGCCAGCATGGCGGTCGCTTTGGGCACGCTGGTGGTGGGATGCGCCGCAAGGTCTTCATAAATCTTCACGGCATCATTCAGCTTGCCGGCCTTCACCATCACTCCTGCGAGCGCGAAGCGGGAGAGTGCCCGGATTTGAAGGTCGGATGCGGCGCTCGCGGCCTGAAGAGTCTTGATGGCAGCGGTATTGTCACCGAGTTCAGACTGGCAGATGCCGATGTGATAGCGGGCGATTTCCGCCGCGCGCTGGCGCGGGTATTTCTGCACGACTTGGCTAAATTGGTCAATGGCCTTTTTGTACTTGGCATTGGCGGTGGGAAAGCTGGCCTGGCCTGGCGCCAGCGCGCCCGGCGCGGCGGCTCCCACGTAGGCGTGGAAGGAGTTGAGGGCGGTGCCCAAGAGGGTGTTCGCTGCGGCTTCCTGATTCCGGTTGTAAACCTTCCAGCCAGCCAGCGCTCCAATCACGATGAAGGCAGCGAACGCCGCCACGATCAATTCACGGTAGTGCTCCCGCACGTAGTCTTGAAAAGCCTCGTAGGTGGATGTGAACTCATCCTGCTTCAACTCTTTTCGCGTCAGTCCTGCCACAGGTTTTGCTCCTTGAATTTAGTCGTAAGACTATGCTATCAGCCCGCTTGCCCCGCGTCAATTCACGCCGTGACGCCATCAAGTAGCGCAGACCTGCGCCTTTCGGGTCTGCGCTACTTGATGGCTGCCCGACCCGTTGCGACAAGCAAACCCGGTGAGAAATGGGTTCTTAGGGTTCGTTCCAAACCTCGATCCTTTGTTTTCATACACTCTTAGGGTTCGTTCCGAAAAAATGGTGTGAGCTGCTTTTCTCGGCGGGGTATTAACCCCACCCTTCCGTTGCGGCAGCGAGCCGAGTGAGAAATAGGTTCTTAGGGTTCGTTCCAAACCTTGATCCTTTGTTTTCATACACTCTTAGGGTTCGTTCCGAAAATTTTGGTTGCGCTCGCCACTCCCCCCACCTCCGGGAAGCCTTCTGCCGGTTGCAAACCGCCATGGAGTCCATACCATTTTAGCCAAGGGCAGGGCGTATGGATGGAAAAAGTGCTTTGTATCGAAGCGATACATTGTATACAGAAGGCCGAGCGGCTTAGGATTGCTTTGCTATACACAACGAAGTAAGTCGGCGGCGCTCCAAGTCTGTAGCGCCGGTCTGCGACCGGCGTATTTCGCCGCTCATAGAGCGGCGCTACAGCGAATGACCGTCGCTGACTTATTGCGTTGTGTATATAATCCACCCATGCCGCTTTCTTGGAACGAAATCCGCCATCGCGCCATC
>DATKST010000011.1:0-5895 GCA_035531475.1 Terriglobia bacterium | reverse complement strand
CACCACGAGCTATAGCGGCGATGAAGACGTCAATTATCTCCAGACGCCCAACGGCCAGAGCATTCAGTTGAACGTTCCGGGCGACCAGATATTTCTGGGTAGCGGCGCCAACAGCGTCTTTGGCGCGCTGAATAATCTCGTCGCCGACTATTCCAGCGGCACCGTCAATCCCGCGCAGGCGGCGGCTGACACGGCCGCACTCAACAAGGCTCTCGGCTACCTCTCGCAGCAGCGCGTCGTCATCGACGATTCGCTGAGCCGGCTCACGGCCGCCTCGGACTCGGTGACGAGCGAAAAGACGCAACTGACGGCGGCGCAGACCAACCTGATGCAGGCCGATGTGGCGCAGATCGCCACGCAGCTTTCCCTGGCCGAGACGCAGCAGACGGCGCTGATCAACGTGATCTCGCAACTGGGATCGGGGAGCCTCTTCGACAAGCTCTGATCAAGCCGCGGGGTGAAACACGGCGTGCGCGGTTCGTCCCGCAGCCGGGTTAGCCGTCTTCCTGATCTTCTTCGGAGAATTACTGTTCGTAGTCGTCACACGTGTCCTTTTTGGGGCAGTCGCAGCAATCGTCGGGAGGTTCGCAGTTGGTGTGTTCTTCGGCAAGCTCGCCGCCGTCGCTATCGTAGCTCAGGGCGCGCACCGCTTCGCTGTCGAGGACGCGGCTGAGAGAAGGGACAGTTTTCGAGGCGATCTGCAGGCCGTAGAGCATCAACCCTGCACGCCGGGGATCGAGCCGAGAGGAGGCCAGCGCACCGAGGACCTGGGCGAGCGCAATCTGGATGGCGCCGCGGTCTTCCAACGGAGGGAGTTCGAGCGGTTCGTCCTGAAAGCGGAGTTGCCTTGGCGTGAGGCGGTGGAGGCGCGCGTGGAAGTAGCAGTAGGGCGCTTCGCGGAGGGCAGGCGAGTGACACCTGGCGCCGCTCGGCATGATGTGTCGGCATTCCTGAAACATGTGGACTCTCCCGAGGACCCCCTATCCCCCCATACTCTGCAGGCAAGTTATTTGTTTTCAACAGATTGCCGTGAGAGAAGCGCCGTAAATTCCTGAACGGATTGGAGTTATTTGCAGGATCCTGATTCTAAAAGGGTTAACGGCAAGAAAGCCCGCGAGAGCTGGCTTCCTTGAGACGCCGAAAAGCAAAAAAGCATCCGCGGGCGGATGCCTTCCTGGATCGCGAGTTCAGTATATCGATTTGACGATAAATGGAACGCAACCCACATGGGCGCATAACCCATGTGAAATCAATCCAATAACGACGGGGCCCGGCAGCGGGGATCTTGACACCGATACTTCGCGCAGGGCAAGCGCAAAACAGTTGGGAGCGGCCGTGCAAGGAGGCCGCGGCGGGAGCCACGCCCTCTATACTCGGTGGGGAAAGGATGTATCTTGTTCGGTCCGATCCGTTTCATCTGGAACGCGACGCGTGGCCACCGTTTGGCTCCGTGGCGAAGCGAGTACCTGCGCTGGCGGGTGGAGACCTATTCCGGCCAGTGGGCCGAGAAACAGACGGCCCGCAGCATATTCGGCTTTCTGTGGACTTCGCGATGGGAACTGCTGAGCTTTCTTGCCTGGACGCATCGTCTCAACCGCGAGGTTCGGAAACGGACCTGAACGGGCCCGGGCGAGGAACGAATGCGGCTCTGGAGACAAGATTCCGGGCCGGAGCGCATGGAGGATTACCGGGCGCAGAGGAATTTTCAGCCGTGCCGTGAACTGAAAGGAAGCCAGGTAGTGGTTCAGTTTGAGAAGAGTGGCCGTCAGGGGCTAAAGCCCATTGATTCTGTTGGCTTTGCGGCACGACTGAAGTCGTGCCCTGATACAAAGCTTGAGTTTTTCCGTAGCCTGTAAAGCCCGCTTTGATTTTGTGGCGTTTGCGGCAGTTACAGGGGCTCTGAACACGAGGTTCGATGGCCTAAGTCTTATCGACGAGCAATTGTGACCAGTGTTCAACAATCGTGATGTTCCATAATACGAAGGTTAGGCACCGCGTTTGCGCCTGCTGAGTCTCGGATGAAGTTGATCGAGATCGATAGAGCATAGTGATCGCGCGATCCTGCAATGTTCAGGAGAACATATGAAAATTACAATCGCAATGATCGCGTTGCTGGCAATTTGGCCGTTCACTTCAGCCAGGGAATACCATATGACCCCCGCTACCGGTGTTCCGGCGGCGACGGGAACTGTGAAAGCTCAAGAAGATAAGGATAACGGAAACATAAAGCTTGATATGAAAGTGGACCATCTTGCGAGACCTTCGAGCCTGACTCCCTCAGCCAGTAACTATCTCGTTTGGATCCGCCCAAACGGCGGCGAGGCATTCAAACAAGGTGCGATCGGGGTAAACAAGAATCTAAGTGGCGAATTGAAAATGGAGACGGTTTCGAAGGATTTCGATGTGTTCATTACCGCCGAACAAAGCGACAGCGTGACGTCCCCATCGAGCGTAGAGGTCTTGCGCACCCACGTAAGCATGAAATGAACTGCTTATCGGACAGCGAGCACACGTTTAAGGTTAGCGCTATGTGAATTACAAGTATTACGAAGGCAGACGTGCTCCCAAAGCTCCTCGCCACGATGGCCCGTTGCGTCGGTCAAACACAGTCCTAAATTTGAGTGACAAGACCACGCCCCATAGACAGGAAACGCCGGAGACGTTGGCGTGCGCTCCGTAGACGAGGGGTAATCCAAAGCCAACAGGAACAGAATTCGTTCGAAGCACGAAGGGCTTTTCATAGTTCCGGATGGTTGGTCGCTAGCTCGTCAGTAGTTATATTTCGGTTAATAACGCAGGAATGGATTGAAACGTTGACGAACAGGGGCACGCTGCCAGGCGTCCTGGACGGCGACGGCGGGGTGTTATCGCCCCGATACGCCAGAATCAATCAGTGCTCAGCCCGCCACGCAGGATCGGTAGCGAGAACGCCCATGTAAGAACGAAACCCTGGCGGTGCTCTCGGCTAACACGAGATCGCCTTGGCGCGGAATGGGCTGAGGGGGCGGTTGTGTTTTTTGCGTGGCCGCAGGGGGTGGGCAGTCCCTGGCGAATCGAGCAGAAATTCATTGAACCGGGAAAAGCGTCCCTCGGGGGGCTAAACAGGCTGCGGAAAAAGACACGATTTTGGGTCAGCTGCCCGAAAAGCATGCCTCAGGGCCTAAAGGCCCCTTTGATTCCATGGCGGTTATGTACGGGCTGAAGCCCGTACCCTTCAAGGCAATGAGTTTTTCCGCAGCCTGTGAAGCCCGCTTTGATTTTGTGGCGTTTTTGGCAGTCAGGGCTGAAGCCCTGACCTACCAGTCGTTCCCTTTCAAAGCGGCGACCTTTTCCGCAGGCCTGTGAAGCCCTGAGTTACCAGCCGCGCCCTGATACGATTCGCTGCGCCGAGGGGGTTTTTCCGTAGCCTGTGAAGTCGTCCCCTGGCACTCGCCGCGGCGAGCGGGTTCCTGAAACACGCTCCAGGGACTGGGTCTCTGACCGCATGATTTTGTACCTTGAGATCGCGGTTTCCCAGGTCTCAAAATCGAGACCTGGGGCACCCAACATTCATACATCTTTTAGCGGTCGGAGACCTAGGGGCTGGGGGCTGGGTCTTGGAATTGGGGCGCGGCTCGGCGGCCTGCCAGCACCCGGATTTTCGCATGAGGATATGGGGCGCGCGAGCGATCTCACCCTTCGAACGGTAAAACTGTCTGAAGGATGGGGCACCCACGATTGTGGAAGAACAAGCGGGTGTCTGGAGTCGCATGCTGGGTGCGTAGCCGACATTTGAAGACCTATCCGTCTTCAATGAGCGCATGGCGATTGGGCGTAAACGGAGAGCATCGGAATGGAGTCTCCGGATTGCGACAATCCGGAGGTTACCGCGGATGACTCATTCGGCTCAGCGGATAAGGATTCGGATGATTGGATATTGAGGCCGGTAAGTGTGAACTCTCCCAGAAAGCGAACTCTCGCGATGGCGTCGAAAGTAACGGGGACCCACATGCCGCCAAGTTCTGCAAATTGCAGGGTGATATGAATGTCCTTGAGCCAAAAGGAGGGACTCTTGGCAGGTACTCCTTCAATTCTGCGGATATGGAAGGTACTTGCATCCACCCAAACCTGCCCGAGTAAGAGATACTTATCCTTCCGCTTCGGGAAGATCCCTAAAACGTATTCAGGAACGACGCCGAAGTTCTCTCGCCTGAGAAAAACGAAGGCATAGTTTGCGCGACTGATCTCGCTACCACGTTCTTTCTTCGCCGATGCGGTCTCCCGGTCTAAAAGCTCACGTACCATTTTTTCTCCCCTCGAGTTACCGCTCGACTGAATAATCTTGTATGTCCTCGTGTTGGGAGGGGAAAAAACGATCTGCGTCGTGACCTCGGAGATGGGCTGCTTGCTATGGCCGCGGAACACTTTGTATTCTCGCGTGACCTCATAGGGTCGAGATTGAGCTGGGTTCTGGTGCTGGATGTCCTCCATGCGTTGCAGAATCATGCCCAGATCGGGAGAATTGATTTCCACGGTGGACGAAGTTAACTGTGACGACAAGGGGAGCGTTGCCGAGAGAACGAGACCTGACAACCAGAACATCCGCGGAGCTGTTTTAGTGCGTCTCATACGAGAAACTCCCAGGCAGAAGGACGAGAACAACATCAAGTGTGCGAGAAAAAGCCGCCCCAAACGGTACCAATAACACCAATAACGACTTCGACCCTTGGCGGCAAACGTCAATCGTTGTTGACCATTGACATCATTATGGCCTTAAACTACGAAGGAGATCGGCAAGATCGTGTTTCATCAAAGAGACTTGATCGACGACATCCGCGAGCATCGCCGCTCGCTCGTTCAATAGTTCAATGTTGAGATCCTTGTCTGCCGCGTTCGTGCTGGTAAGCAGCGCGATTCTCCGTTTCGATTTGGAAGAATCTGGCGGACCTATGCGGCCCGCCGCCGCCCATCCCACTAACAACTGCTCCTTCCTGCTTGAGGTTGCTCCGGCGGGAACACTGTTTAGATAGGCCCAGATGTCGGCAGGGTAGTGGCTGTGCTGCTCCTCCGGCTCGCCAAGAAGGGCCGCCAGCATGTTAGGGAGAACCCAGGCCGGCCGCTTCCCGCTATGTACCTGCCGGTAGCTGCGGAGCGAAAACAGAGTGGAAAGACCACCGCCGGCGAAGCCTATCATGCTGCCCGCATCTGAAGTGGTATTGCTGAACTGCAGAAGACCGCTGACGATGCCCAGGCCAGTGCCAGCCGCCAGTACGGCGAGGTTTGTACTGCCGATTGCGCGATCCCGCTTGAGGCGTAATAAACTGCGCAGTTCCACTGTTTGGTCCCGCTCGTAGATGAGTTCGGCCGCAGCGGAATCGATATCGAGAGATGCCGCCACTACGGCTTCAGTAATCCGCTGGCGAAGCATCAGTTCCTCAAGGGATGGAACAGCTGCTGCACTAGCTTCCCTTGCAGAAGTTAGAGTGTAGAGTTTCTCGATGTCGGATTCGACTCCAATGATTCGGGCTATCTGCAGGGTGTTTGGGTCGTACTTCAGGTGGCCTGGTTCATCACTCCCTAAGGCAGCAATGCGCGGATCGGCCTCACCAGCTCCAAGATGGCTTTGCTGGGCTGGACATGCGGTGAACAGGACCAGGAGAGATGCCAAAGCGGCCAGAGCACGGAGGATTGTGGATTTTGGGGCTCGCATAAAGTCCTCGCCTCCTCTTTCGGTTTCCGCAGCCAATTATCTCTCCAACCTCAGATGGTGTCGACAGATAATCGGCTCATGGCCCCAGGTTGAACCAATAGCTGATTCTTGGCAGCCTTAGCGTATCTCGCATACCGGAATGTCCAGACTTTGGCCCACCTCATTTGAGGTAGTGAAATACCGCACATTGGCGGGTGGCCCGGTTC
>DATKST010000010.1:0-13832 GCA_035531475.1 Terriglobia bacterium | reverse complement strand
ATGATGGATCACCTTTACCGGCGCGGCACGCGCGTCCACTACGACGATGGCAGCCACCCGCTGGTGCACGTCTCCGGACACGGCAGTGCTGAAGAATTGCGCCTGATGCTGAGCCTGGTCAAGCCCAAGTACTTTATTCCCGTGCATGGCGAATACCGCCAGTTGTGCCGCCACCGGGAGATGGCGCAGGAGCTCGCGTCCACCAGCGGGGAAACCTTTCTGTTGGAATCGGGCGACGTCCTGGAGTTTGACGAATCGGGCGCGCATCGCAATGGCCGGGTGAAAGTGGGCCGCATTTGCATTGACGAGGGATCACTCGATGAAGTGGGCGACGTGATCCTGAAGGAACGGCGCCATATCTCCGCCGAGGGCTTCGTGATTCCGATCATCGCCATTAACAAGCATACGGGGCAGTTGGAGGCAGAACCGGAAATTGTCTCTCGCGGCTTCCTGCCCCTGGATGAAGCGACGGAGCTGGTGGAAAGCGCCCGGCAGGTGGTGCGGGCGACGCTGGCCAAATCCAATCTGGAAGAAGTGGGCGATTGGGGCGTGATCAAGGATAAGATTCGCGCCGAGCTTCGGCGCTTCTTCGACCGTGAAACCGGCAAGCGCCCGATGGTCCTACCCGTGGTGTTGGAAGTGTGACCCTTCTGGATTTTGGCCGGTCGCCGATCGAGGACCGTCCGGCGCCTCTTTCAACTGCTCCGGTGCAAGCGTCCTTTCTCAATGTATAGCCGGCACGAAGACGGTTGTGACCTGGCAAAAATGGCAGCATGATTGGGATGTTCCCCGGTATTTGCTCACGCATTTTTGCCGTCCTGCGCCGCTCGATCCAAGACCTCGCGGAGCCGCCTTGCCACAATCAAGTCTTCGCCCGGTTGAAGCATCCAAACTCCCACAACGATCGTATTCTCATCAGAAGGCAAGCCCGAACTGACGGCCGTCATACCCGTCGCCGGATTCAACTCAATGCTGGGACTTCCGTGGCGTAACTTATCTGCAACCTGCGAGGGCGTAATCATTAATCGCTTGGGATCATAGCGAATCAGCAGATGAGGGACATGGTTCGCAACCGGAGGTACATAGATTTGAGTTTGAACCGTCGGGATGCCTTTGAGCTTGTCCCTGATCCGTTCAGCGCGCCGCCGGAATTCCTTCTCCATTCCCTCGTCCGTTTGACTCAGGAACCAATCCACCGCGGCAACCATGCCCACGATTTGTTCCTTCGCAACTTTCATTCCTCTTCCCACCGTGTCTGAGAACGGATTGTTGTTCTCTTGCGCCGCATCGATCAGGTCCTTTCTCCCAAGCAGCAGGCCCGCATTCTGCGGCCCCCGCATCCCCTTGCCCCCAGAGAACGTTACCAGGTCAAAACCCATCTTTGTATAATTCCAAAGATTCGAGATGGGCGGGACATCGGCGGCAGCGTCGTTGAAGCACGGCACGCCGTGCTGGTGAGCCACTCGGATCCAGTCCTCACGGCTGATCTTGCCGCCTTCGGCGGCGTTGAAGAAATGGGCCATGACCGTCCGGCGATTGAAGGCGGCCTGGTAATCTTGAAGGGTCTCAACTTCCACAAAACGAATGCCGCAATTCCGCAGGGCGTGATCGTAATCATACCGGTGGGCTTTCTGGATCAGGACTTCGTCCTTGAGTTGGTTGAGATCGGTCGGAATCGATTCAATCGCCTTCTGGTGACCCGCCGTGACACACGCGGCGGTTCCCAGAGTCAGCGCGGAGGCTGCGCCTGCGGTCACCAATGCGCCTTCGCAATGTAATCGCCGGGCAAGATACTCACCCGAGGCCTTTTGCAGATCGAGTAGGCGCACCGGATACCGGGCCGCGATCGCAGTGGCAGATTGAACCGGGGGCGGTATGATTGAGGCGGTCAGGATCGTGTACGTCCCTGCCGCATTGATGATCTTGGCCACGCCAAGTTTGTCGTAATAATCGACTGGCGCTTCATGCTGGCTCTTCGAATCCGGCGCGGCATCGAGAGCCCCCGGCGCGCTCTCCAGTCCGAGCGCCGCGAGGATGCAGCTTCCCCATCGGAAAAACCCTCGACGTGTAACAAAGTTGTCCATAATGACCCCCGATTCAGGTTCGGCGCTCAGTCCAAAACTGCCCACAGCAATGGCGCGTCTTGTATAAGCCCAAAAGGGCGGCCATCAGGAGCGCCTCTACAGGATACTTGATTTCCTCACTGCAAACCATTTCGCAATAGTTCCTGGTCAGAATTCTTAACATGCTGGTGAACACTATTGAACCGGGCAATCGCAGCCTCGGCGCCCGCGTTATCGCCCAGCCGCCTTCGAAGCTGGGCCAAAGCGTAGTATGGCTCCGCGAGCGAGGGATCATCCTGTGTGGCCTGCTCGAGCACGGTGAGCGCTTCGCGTAGCTTTCCCGAATCGGTCAGCGCCTGGCCCAGACGGTATTCGGCAAGCGCGAAGCGGAGGCGGCAACGGATGGCGGCCTGCAATTGGATTGCAGCGGCATCGGGCCGATGCATCCGTAACAGAGTCGAGCCATAGAAATAGGAAGCCAGCGCATCACAGCCCGATTCAAGCTGCGGCAAGCGGGCAAAGTAACTCACGGCACTCTCATAATTCCCGGTTTGAGATTCGAGGACTGCCATCAGCAGGACCGGTCGAGGGTCTTTTACGCCGCCCTTTTGAAGAATGCGTGTTAAGGCGTCGATGGCAATGGTGGTGCGGCCCAGCATGTAATTAACAACGGCTTGCTGATACCTGAATTCGGTGACCTGGGAAAATTTCTTCGCGGCTTCCCCGGCTTCTGCGTCCGCCTTTCTCAGGTGATTGGCCAACACTTCGGCCCAGATCATCTCATGCCAGGCTTGTTCATTTTGCGGGATTTGCACGGTGATCCCACGGAACGATTGGCTTGCCTCGTCGTACCTTCCCAAGGCCAGGAGCGTTTTGCCCCGGGCGTAGAGATAGACAGGCCCGCGCGCCGCAGCGGGCGCTCCATCCAATAGCGCCAATGCCTTGATCGCCTTGTCCTGTGTGGTCCAAATGCCGGCTAAAGCAGCGTAAGCCAGGGGCCCGGTGGGATCATTCTTAATCGCCGATCGCCATAGCTTTTCAAGTGTTGACGTTTGTTTGGTCCCGGCCAGGACGGTGGCCAAAGTCTTCAACAGCGCGGCGTCGTGATAATCCACGGCGGGCAGCGCTGAGACCAGAGCGGACAGCTTCTGAAATTGGGCAGCGCCAGCGTCAGCTCGGGCCAAATTCACCAGCACGTCACCGGATTGCGGAGATTTCCGGTGCAGGTCCTCCAGAACAGGAATTGCTGCGGCAAAGCGCCCATCCTGAAGCAGCAGAACGGCGTAGTCAAAGGCATAATCGCCATTGGCAGGATCGTATTCATGGGCTTGGCGAAGGTTGGCCAGAGCTTCTTTGAAGTCTTTCTGCCGTGCCATCGTCAAGCCCAGAAGCGCGTGAGCCCGAGCCGACTGGGGAGCAAGACGGATAGCTTCCTCCAGGTAGTGCCGTGCCAGGTCAAGACGCCCGCTGTGGTACGCCGACTCCCCGTGCGCAAGGAGTGAAGCCTCGCCGGATGCCGGTATGGGAGAGGTCCCCCGGTTTGGCGCCTGAACGGTCATTCCCGATGGTGGTTTCCACAAGAACAGGACAGCGATGAAAGCGAGTGCCAGGTTCAAGCCCGGCGGGATGTAACCTCTACGGCAGAAGTTGACCGTTTGCTTTTTAACAATCATTGACGGTGAATCACGGAGGTCTTTTGGACATATGCCAAATAAGGAATGAACCCGCGGACGCGGACCCGCAGGCGATAGACCGAAGTGGTGGCGGTGATATACAAAGTACGATAGTCGTGATCTCCCCAAGCCAAGTTGGCGGGCTGCTCCGGCACCACGATAGTTCCCAAATGGCGGCCCTGCGCGTCCCACACCCAAATCCCTTTCGGCCCCACCACAAACAAGTCACCACGCGAGTCAAGCTTCATTCCATCCGGGACGCCATCACCGGGGCCCGCTTTTTCATCTCCGAAAATGCGCCCGCCGGATAGCGTCCCATCCGCATTAAAGGTATAGACCCGAATGTTACGCTGATCGCTATCATCAATATAGAGGTGCTTGCCATCCGGAGAGAAGGCGAGGCCGTTGGGCTGCGTCAGGTCCTTGGTCTCCAACTGGATCTTGCCGCGCGAATCCAGCCGGTAAACACCTTGAAAGGGGATTTCCTGCTTTTGTCCTTTGGGCAAGTCGAGCGTGGGGTCCGTAAAGTAGATCGCCCGGTCCGGTCCCAGCACCACATCGTTCGGACTGTTAAAGCTCTTTCCCTCGAAACGGTCCGCGAGAATCGTGTATCGGCCGGTAGGTCTGACGCGAATGATGGCGTGCAGGATGCTGGCACAATCAAGCAGGTTAAGGTCCAGGTCATAAGTATTCCCGTCCGGGTCAACCAGCGAGGCTACCGTTTCCCGGCGGCCATCCGGATAAACACGATAGATTTTGTTCTGGACTTCATCACTAACGTACAGAAAATTCTTCCGGTCCCACACCGGCCCTTCCGTAAACCCAAAGCCAGTGGCGATTCGCGTCAGCTTCGCATGGCGCGGAACAAGATTCCAGAATTGCGGTAAGAGCGCCTGAAGCTTGAATTGCCGGGGCGGTGGACCTGCCGGCTCAAGAGTTATGGCGAAACAAAGGACGAGTCCCAAAGCGGCACCACAAGTAAAGGATTTGCACCTTTTACGAACCATCACGAAGTGCCTCCTGAAAGTCTTGGTCTTCTGAAATGGATGCTGGCGGCCGTCTGACACGTCCTCATGCTAATTCGAGCGGTTTCCCCCGGATTTTTTGGTCTCGCTTGTCTCACCCGTCTCAGCAAGAAAGCTGATTAAATCGTCGATCTCGCTGGCGCTGAGCTTGGAAGCGTAATCGGAGGGCATCAGGGACCGGGGCCCGTGATGCAGAGCCGCCAAGTTGGACTTCATGAGCAGATGAAAAGCGCCGTCCGCCGTCTGCAACTGAACTGAGAAGTTGTCCTCGTTGCGCGCGATGCCGGTGAGCTTTTGTCCATCGCGAGTAACAGCCACCACAGTGTCCTGCCGGGGACTCAGATTTTTGTAAGGATTGACGATGGCTTCTTTCATCTCCTGGGGCGAATGCGTGCGGGAATATTCCGTTAAGTCCGCCCCCAGGAATCCTCCTTTTCCATGAACCATGTGGCAACTCGAACATTGGGCGCGGCCAAAAAAGAGATGCTTCCCCTGCGCAGGATTCCCCCGGACGGCCGCCGTGGACTGTTTTCCTTGGAGAATGAGGAGGTACTCCACCACAGCCTTGATGCCGGCTGGCCCAAGGTTATTGAAGCCAGGCATGCCGTGGGAAGGAATGCCGTTAGTAACGATGAGCTCGAGATCAGCCTCCGAAAAGGCTTGGACGATGGGGCTGGTGGCGATATCCGGCGCGTGTTCACCGCCGCGTCCGTCCATTCCGTGGCAGCCGCCACAGTGTAATACGAAGGATTGTTTGCCTTGCGCCAAACCGGTGTCGGCGGGATCAGTGTTCCTGGAGGCGGCGGTTGAAGTCAAAACCGGAATGACCAGAAACAGCAAGAGGATCAAGCCGCCTACGCCCGCCAGGTGCCGTCGGATACTTGTCCCAAGCACCTTGCGAAGTGCGATCCGGTCATCCTGGGGCGGGCCACAACGCATCGCAAGTGAAATCCTGTCCAAAATCAGCCAGCCGGGCGGTTCCCAAATTTAGAATATGAACTTGAGCGCCATTTGCAAGATGCGAGGCGGCATGGCGTTGGTGACGAGGCCGAATGCGCCATTGTTGATATTACCGCTCGGATTGGTAAACTGGGCGTGGTTAAACACGTTGAAAGCCTCCAGGCGGAACTCCAGTGTCTTCGATTCAGTAAGATTGAAGTTTTTGAGAAGCGCCATGTCAAAGTTGTTCAATCCCGGCCCGTGGAAAAAGGCGCGATTGGCGTTTCCCAACGACCCCAGCGGTTCTGGGCTGAATAAGGACGTATTGAAATAGGTCAGCCCGCTGCGAGGATTGGTGTTATTCAGAATTTTCCCGGCTGCTACGTTGGGCACATCAACGCCCGTCCCCGTTCCCAAAAGAGAGCGGTCATCCACTTCCGACAAGAGGATGGGCAGGCCCGTCGCAAAGGTAGTGATTCCGGTGAGCTCCCACCCTTTCACGACTTGGCTTCCAACCCTGCTGTTGGCAAATGAAAGTCTGTCAAAAGGGCGGACGGTGTAACTGGCCACAAAATTATGGGTCAGGTCAAAGGAGCAAAGAGACGTGCTGGCGGCATAGTTCAGCGGGTTAATGCCCTGGAAGAGGCCCGAAGAGTTAGTGAGGCATTTGCTGTAGGTGTATCCCACAAGAAAAGACGAGTTCGCGCTGGTGTGACGCAAGCTGACCTGCAGCGAATTGTAATTGGAATTGGCCATTTCATCCATATAGGCGTTGCTTCCGAACAGATTGCCAAGAGGCTGGCGCGTCCCATTGATAACCTGTCCGTTGGCCCTGGTAAAAACCGCTCCTTCAAGATTCGGGCCGCAGGTCGGGCTTCCTGGCGCAACTTCACTCGGCTGGCTCAGGGAAAGACACAGCGCCTGATTGCCAGGATTCGATTCGAGGAAAGCAATCAAGTTATGTCCTTGGTCCCCCACAAAGCTCATGCTGAGCACCGTGTCCAGGCCGAATTGGCGTTGCAGCGAGACCTCATAGTCCTCCGAATAAGGCATCTGGTTCTTGTGAAAGAAGACCGGCGCGCCGGAGATCGGCTCGACCGCAGGCCAGTTGAACGTGGTATCGGGGTGGGTGGCTGACGAATTCGCCGGCGGAAAGACGAACGGGAACCGCTGGCCTTCGCTGTTGCCGGTGGCCCGGTCAATATACGGCGTGGCAAAGAGGGGTGGCACAGGACTGACATAGAACAGACCGTAAGGCGAGTCGCCGACTTCAACAAATTGGGTCAAGTCCTCCACCGATGTATAGAAGATTCCGTAACCCATGCGGATACTGGTTTTGCCGGGACCTCCCAACAACTTCCCAAGCAAGCCATTCTCGGTGCTGGGCGAATACGCCAAGCCGACTCGAGGGGAAATACCGCCATAATAGGTGGGCGCCAGCGTGGGTGGAACACCGGGATCGCCCGGGACCAGCCAGCCTTTAGGCGCCCCGGGAAATACAACGGATTGCTCGCCGGGAATGATGGTCTCCGTCTTGTTCTGAGTGTCGTACCAAGGCTGGCTGAACTCCCATCGCAACCCATAGTTCAACGTCAAATCAGGCTTGGCGCGCCAGCTGTCCTGCGCGAACAGGCCCAAGTATTTACTTCGCGAGTCGAGGAATTGTCGGCTGCTTTGAATGAGAGAAGCAGGCGCACCGATAAGAAAGTCCGCGAAGTCTGAGCCGGTTTCACTGCCGTTGAACCCGAAAACGCCGTTTTCAGCATAGGTATTGCGCTCGTTGATCTGATCGTAGTGGAATTCCCCGCCAAGTTTCACACTGTGCGTTCCGACGACTTTCGTAAAGTTATCGAGCCATTCAAAAGTGTTGTTGTATTGTCCTGTCGTGCCATCGGGAAGACCGAAATTGTAAGAATTGAACTGCATGAGCGGGACACCCTGCAATGACGGCAGGACCGGCCCGATGCCGCCCGGCGAGGTGAAGCTCCCGGAGAAACCGAGAGAGCTTAAGGTTGGACCGACGCCACCCACGGGTTTAGCGAAAACATTGGCATCCCGAAGATAACTGAAGTGGAACTGGTTGACGGCGGTGGCTCCCAACGACTTGGTATCCCCCAGATCGAGCAATTGCGCGCGGCCCGGCGTGATGGCATTAAAACCCGGAAATTCCGGCGCATTGTGATAAGGATTATTGAGGTTGTAATCGTCCATGAAATAATAGGCGGAAAGCATGCCGTAGCGGGAGTTGCCGTCCACCCGAACTCCACCCTTATCATCCCGCAAACGTTGGTCAAAGGCGGAAGAGGAGAAGAAATTTCCGGGCACGTTGGGCAAGGGGATATATTTCATCAAGGGAGTGGTGGGAGACGACCAGGCCCGCTGAGGAATGACTGCATTGGGAAACACGCATTGCGCAGAGCTGGTGCAGCCGGAAGTGTAATAAGGCTCACCGGCGGTTACGGGATATCCCAGCTTTGCCGCCAGGCTATTGGCCCAGTATGAACCATTCACGGAACCCGTCAACGAACCCGCTTGATCCGCGAGACTCCCCAGCCGGTCCTGGGGTGACGGAACAGGGATCAGACCGGTATCGACTCCTTGGACTTGGCGCGTCCCCTGGTAGTCCACGAAGAAGAAAGCCTTGTCGTGTTTGATCGGCCCTCCGAAGGTTCCGCCGAATTGGTTTTGATCGAATGTCCCGATGGTGGGGGAATAAAAGTTACGGGCGTCAAAACTCGTATTGCGCACAAAATCGAAAGCATCGCCATGAAACTGGTTGGCGCCGGATTTGGTGGCCATGTTGACTTGGCCGCCGCTGTAATTTCCATATTCGGCGTCAAAATTGTTGGTAATGATGCGGAATTCCGCAATGGAATCCAGGTTGGGAATGATCGCCGCGCCGTTGTTGCGCCCCTCTTCAACGTTCGCGCCGTTCACCATAAACCCATTCGCAGCTTCCCGCTGACCGTTTACAGACTGGTTCCCGGAGTCCGTGATGTTGCCCGAGGCAGGACGATCTCCGCCGATGGCCACGTTGTAGTAAGGTGATACGCCGGGCTGCAAGGACAGCAAATTCGTGAAGCTCCGACCATTGAGAGGGACGGCAGTCATCTTGGCGCCCCCAATAACTTCTCCCATTTGCGTGCTTTGTGTTTCGACGTGAAGGGCTGCGCTGGAGACGGTTACCTCCTGGGTTGTGGCGCCCACTGCGAGACTCGCGTCCACGCGCAGCGCTGAGTTGGCATTAATGATTAAGCCGGTTTGACGGTAACGTTTGAAACCAGCTTGTTGCACTTCGATTTCATAAACGCCAATCGGCAGGACCGGAAATTCGTAAAATCCTGTGCTGTTAGTGACCACCGTCTGCCGGATTCCGGTCTGGGTATTTACCGCGACCACCTTCACATCGGGAATCACTGCTCCGCTCGGGTCCTTAATCACACCCGAAATGCTGCCCGTGATGGCAGCCCAAAGCGCCAGCCCTCCAAACAGCACCGCTGCGGCTAATCCGCACAAGGTCCTTCGATTTGAGAACATTCCGCACCTCCCTGGCGCCTGGGCCCACTGCGGGCGGCGTCTTCGACAAAGGTTGATTGAGAAATGTCATTTTCATTCGCTGAAAATAACGCTCACATCTTGGAAACTTTTTGCTCAACTCTAGGAGGGTTATTCTATTTTGGAGTCGATGTCAACCATTTTTTAGGATCATTAATTAATTGAATCGAAGGCGGGGAACCGCCATGCAGAAGGCCCGTCCTGACAACATCAGCCCAGGCTGGCTTCGCCGCGGGGGGGCGGCGCTACGCGACCTCCCGCGGCAAGCCAGGTTTGACGGCGGCGGTCCGGCTTTCATGGTTTGGCAGCGATGGCCGAGATCTCAATTTTCGCCCCATTCACCAGAGCCGCCACTTGAACTGTCGTCCGGGTAGGCTTGGGATCGGGGAAGAAAGTGGTGTACACCTTATTCATCGCCGCAAAATCATGGATGTCCGAGAGGTACACATTCACCGCCACCACGTCGCTCATCCTGAAGCCCTCTTTGGTAACGACGCGCCGGATGGTTTCCAACGCGGCCCGAGTCTGGCCGCTGATTCCTTCTTCCAGCTTGCCGGTGCTACCCGTTCCCTGCTGACCGGCCACATACAGGGTGTTGCCCACGCGAATGCCATCGCTGAACGGAAGCGGCGCATGCGCTGCCGCAAGATTCACGGCCCGTTTCGCTTGCGCAAGGCAGGGCGGCGGGCCAACCGCGACCATCATCAGGCCCAGCGCCGAGCCAACCGCGAGGCGCCTCAAGGATTCACAGATTGTCATTTTTATCTTCTCCTTTATTTTGAAATGCCCACCCGAATCCGCCTATATTGCCATATTGAAATGGGAAGGCTTCGACTCTTCCCCGCGCTCTGCAGAAACTCGATGCGTAAATCATTTAGATTCAGCATTCGCTCTCCTCTGGCGACGCGTCGAGTTTCTGCCAATGATGGGCAGCCGCAAGGCTGTGATCGCTCAGAATGACAGGCTCCAAAATCTTTTCAGCAACCTGTCCACTGGGTAGTGGTACGTTTTGGCGGCCGTAGCGGCGGTCTCTGACCGCCGAATTGTTTTATCAATACCTTCCGGCGGTCAGAGACGCCGCTACAGCAAACTGCACCACTACCCTTGTTCCCGCCTCCTGCTTCAGGCGCGGAAAACGTCAAAATGTAGCGACGACCGTTTGCTCTGCGGCGCTCCGAGGTTGCCCTGACAGGGAGTGCCGGAAAATCGGCGACCGCAGACGCCGGCACAAAAGTTGACGTCACTCTATTTTACGAAACTCGGTATAAGGGTGTCGGCCCATAAGATAGGCCCGCGATGCTTTCGTGTCAAGCGGAGTTCGGTGGGCAAAATCACGAAGGTTGGAGAGGAACGGTCTTGAAATCTGCATCATCAGGACCGGCCGATGCTCCTCTTTGGAAGGAGCCCTGATAAGTTTCCAGAATATCCTTCAAGGTCACAATGCCCTCCAGCTTATCGGGCGCGGCGCGATTCACCACGGGGAGCAAAGGCCGGTCGCCGATCAGCCGCATGGCCACATCGAGAGACTGATCCGGATGGAGCCAGGGCAGGCGCATGTTGGAAGGCAGAGTGTCGAGTGGCTGATCAGGATTATCGCCGAGGGCTTGCCACTGCAAGAGTTCCTTGGTGATGCTGCTCCAACCTCGATTGCCCTGATTGATCAGGAAATGTTGCTCGGGCAGATTCTGGATTTTTCGGAAGGCTCCGGCGAAGCTCTCATCACCGGAGAGGATGGGATGGGGCTCAGGCCGCATCGCGTCTTCCACGCGCAAGGGCGATTCCTCGCGTTGCTCTTCCATAGAGGGAAGTTCCACACCGTCCTGGCGGGAGAGCATGTCAAAAAGCCCGGTGGGTTGGAACTTGCGCGAGATGAGGTAGGCAATGGTGTTCGAAACCATCACCGGAAGGATGATGGAGTAATTTCCACTGACCTCGAGAACCATGAAGACGGAGGTCATGGGCACGCGCAGGAACGCCGCAAACAGTGTTCCCATCCCCACCAGGGCGTAAGCCCCGGTGGTGATGCCGAGGCCGGGGAAAAAGTGGTGCTCCACGCCGCCCACCGCGCCGCCCATCATGGCGCCAATGAACAGCGAAGGCGCAAACATGCCGCCCGGTGTGCCGCTGACAAAGGACAGCGTGGTGGCAATGATCTTCACGGCGCCCAGGATCGCCAGCATCTGCCAGGTGAACTGCCCGTGCATGGCCTCATCAATGTAGTTGTAACCGGCGCCCATCACTTGGGGAAGCCGCAGGCCGATGATGCCGATGGCCAGGCCGGCAAGAGCGGGTTGGAGGTACTGGGTCCATTCGGGCAGCGCCTTCAATTGGGGCCGGAACTTGCTAATGAGTTTAACCAGGACCAGTGAGGAGACGCCGCCAATGACGCCGAGGATGGCATAGGCGATCAATTCCGTGGGGTGTACCAGGCGGTAGACCGGAATATGAAACAGCGGTTCCGAGCCGAGAAAGCCGCGCACCACGACGACGCTAGAAACGGCAGCGAGCACAATTGCGCCCAGCACGCCCGCGCTCCATTTGCCAATAACCTCTTCGATCACGAAGATGACCGCAGAAATTGGGGCGTTGAACGCCGCCGCCAGTCCGGCCGCCGCACCCACAGGAGCAATCAGGCGGATTTTATCCCGCGAGAGTTGCAGCCTCCGCCCCAATGCCGATGCGATGCCGGCGCCGATTTGCAACGAGGGATCTTCCGGCCCCAGCGATTGGCCGCTGCCGATGGCCAGCGCGCAGACCAGAAATTTGCCGATGACGGTGCGGAAGGGAATGAAGCCGTCATAGATAAACACCGCGGCCTTGGTCTGATTCACTCCACTGCCGCGAACCCGGCGAAAGTAGCGCAGGACCAAAGCCGCAGTCACCAGCCCGGTCAGGGTGGGCGCCAGGAGCAACCTGGGCCATGAGGGATTCAGCGAAGAGCCGAAGAGCCACACATGAATGGCTTGAATACTGATGCGGAAGCAAACCACCAAAAGGCCGGAAATAACGCCGATGATGACCGAAAGAATCAGAAAGAGGTTGCCTTCGCGCAACCCGTAACTGCGGCCGCTCCGGGAAAAGCGGCGCCACCAGGCGAGGAGGCGATTGCTGGACATCCCGATGGATGGATCGTCCGGCGTCCGTGGCTCATGTGCTTCCAGTTTGACGGTGGACGCCTTCCCGGATGGTTCCGGTTCAACTTCGCCCATTACCGGGGTCCTCCGTTCCTTTGTGCGATGAGTAGGATGGCCTGGTCCAAGCCCTGCGCGGGACCACAAACCTCGGACGCAGCTTGTTCCATCTGAAAAGCCTGGTTCATAAGGCCGTCCTCCAGGTCGGGATCGCGCCGGAGCGCGCGCTCCGTGGCCTCAATATTCAATTTAAGCCCTTGAGCATATGCGGTCTGCAATGGTGTCACCGGTTTTGAAACCTCAAGATTCTCATCTTGCGATGAGGCGCAAGCTTTGAGCCGCGCCAAGGCCTGTTGGTAGACCCGGATCACGCGCCTTCTTCGCTGCGCCAGTGAAAGGCGAGGATAGAAAGGATCGACTTCCAGCACAAAGTCCGCGACGTTCAGCATTTGCGCGATCTGATGGTTCTGGGAATCCTGGTAGAGAGCGTGCAAGAGGTAGCGGCGGGCCGTCTGGTAATCGCCCAAATGGAATGATGCTTCTCCCGCGCCCTTCCAGGCAACTTCCAGGTGGCGGTCGAGCCGGAGAGCTTGCTGGAATTGCTTCAACGCCACGTCATCGTCCTGAGCGCGCATAAAAAGCAAGCCGACCTCCGCCCGCAGATTGGCGTTGTCCGGGGTCTCAGCCGAAAGCGCCGCCAATTCCGCAAGGGCTTCGGTCCTGTAACCACGGTCAAGCAGGGCCTGGCACAATTCCCTGCGGACCGGGCGGCGATGGACGTCGGCGCCATCCGGCCAGACCCCATCGATGGCACTATGGTAATAGCGGATGGCTTGGGCCATGTTGCCGTCGCGCAAGGCAATTCTTCCCATCTCCAGATTCACGGCGCCATCGGCCGGATTGTCCTCCCACAACTTCAAAAGGTAATCGTGGGCCTGGCCGGTGCGATTGGCAGCGAAAAGGGCTCGAGCCAGTTGGAGTTGCAGCAAACTGCTTTCCTCGGAATAGAGCAAGGCGGTCCGAAAATCGTCCACGGCAAACTGCGGGCGGCCTTCCTGCAGGTCCTTATCACCTTTTGCAGACCACTGCGCTGAAATGGCTTGCCACTTGGCGTTGTGCATCTTGACGGCAAAACCCGTGATGGCAAAAAGCACGGCCATTACCGGCAGGCATAAGGCCAGGATCGTATCCTGACGCAACGCGTGTTGCTTGCGGCGGGCGCAGAAGGGACAATTCCTGATCCCCGGAGGAATCGTCTGGCCGCAGTTGGGGCAGCGAATATCACCTTTCATGGGCTTGAATTTGTGGTTCCTCAGCAAAATTTGTGGGTCCATTCTGGTTCTGGTAACGCCCCAAGGCTATGGTAGAGCGCCACTTCAACCGCTTTGAAGGTTCGAAAGCCATAGGCTTTTCTGAGAGTCAGTTTCAGGCGGTTGTTCAGACCCT
>DATKST010000009.1:0-22192 GCA_035531475.1 Terriglobia bacterium | reverse complement strand
ATTCTTCAACGGTTTCCGGCGGTCAGAGACCGCCGCTACAGCAAACTGAACCACCACCCGTAGACTTGATTGCTTGACAAGCCGCCGACTTACGACCGTGTGTATAGAAGAATGCCTTCAAAAGTTAAGAATCTGATGGTTTGAAGATCGTGTCTGGATTTGGTCCAGCAGCCGGTCGAGCAATCCGTTTCCGGCCCGGCCCAGGAAGTAAACGCCACTCACCACCCGCTCCTGAAGGTGGCCGGTCGGCATCAGGAACTTCATCACTTCCTGCTCGTGGCGCTTGAGGACAGCCGACCGCTCGAATGCGGCGCGGCTCAGCTTGCCCCGCAGCCTTTCGATCTGGTATTCCATCTTTTCTTCAGTGTGTTTCAGCAGATCGAGAAGGGTCGGATCAATTCGCTCGATATCGGCGCGAATGCGGTCCAGCAGCCGCTCAATCTCCTTTTCACTTTGCTCCATCCGCCCCGACCAACCTTCGGCGCCGCCATCCCCAAAACCGGCGGCGGCAATTTTGCGTTGCAGGTGTTCTTCGCCGTGCCAGACCTCCGGAACTTCAAGCTTGTACTTTTCGAGAAGCCGCTGCGTGCGATGGTCCACCAACGTGAAACTGGCGCGCGGGAAGATCACGGGAAAAGGCCGCCCAAACTCCTCATAGACTACCTGGGATTGCGCCAGATATGCGATTTCCGCCGGGCCGGCCACATAGGATACCGTAGGCAGGAGAAAATCCTGAACCAGCGGGCGAAGCAATGCGCTGGGAGAAAAATCGATGGGCCTGCGGTTCACCCAGCTTTTCAAGTCTGCTGCGGAAATCTGCCCTGCGCCTTCGACCTGGTATTCGCCGCCCCGCTGGTGAATCGATACCCGGCTGCCTTCGTGCGTGGCGAATACCAGAGTGGAATCCACGCCCACATGGACCTGGGCGTGGTAACCGGACCGGATCAGCGTTTCGGACCGCTCCCGCAAGAGATCCCGGACGCGCGCCGCTTGAAGAATGGCCCGCTCATAGATGGGCGCTGCGAGCTGATGAATGCCATCGTCCAGCGGGTCGAGAAGGATCACACCCCAAGCGCTGAACAACCGGGCCATGAGCCTGCCAAAGGCCGCGCCCCAGGTGGCGCCGGGCCGGTAAGAGTCACGCAGAGCTTCCATCATTTGATCGCGGGCATCGCCGGGGGGCAGACAGTTCTCAATTTCCCCCAGAGTCAGCGCCATGCCATCGGACAGCTTGACGGTGCCCACTGAACTTCGCTCGGCCGGGCGCACGCCCTGGTCCCGAAGTGAGATTGTTTCATATTCTTCATTTAAGACCTGAGCTTGGGCCACTTCCTCAAGGTCGTGATCTTCAGTAGCCAGCCAGAAAACAGGGACGGCAGGCAGGCCCGAATCGGAGATCGCGCTGGCCAGGCGAACCGCAGTCAGGGCCTTGTAAAACGTGAAAACCGGCCCTGAAAACAAGCCCACCTGCTGGCCCGTCACCACAGCGAACGTCCCGGGCTCCGCCAAGCGCGCGATGTTTGCCAGGGTCGCTTCGCCGCAGCCAAACGCCCGGTTCTGGCGAAGCAGAATTTCCGCAAGGCGCGTGCGATTTTTGTGAAAACCGCGGATCGCTTCAGCAGCGGAATGGAAACTGGAGGAATCAAAAGGAGAGTGTTGGTAAAACCGGGAGAGGTGATCCGGGCCGTAAACGTAATCGCGATAGAGTGCCGTTGACTTGGGAGCTTGCGACTGCGGGACACAGGAACAGTTCATAACCGGGCCGTAGCACCATTTCGAAGGATCGAGTTCTACTCTAAATTCGCCTCAAATTGATAGTGTTTCCGTTTGTTTGCTGTAGCGGCGCTCTATGAGCGCCGAACTTGGCTCCTCAACGGTTTCCGGCGCTCTTGGAGCGCCGCTACAGCAAACTGCGACACTACTTTCAAATTAGATGATGCCGCGCTGAGTGAGGATTCAAAGTAAAATGGCGGCATCTGTTGTGCAAAACATGAAAAGACCCGCCCGAGTTTCCGTTTGCAGCGATGGTTGCGAATTACGCAGCCGCACAACGCACGCCGAATCGGACTCTGTCGTTATTTCCCCATGTGCGTCAACAGGTGAACCAGGGTTTGGACCGGATGGCCGGTTGGACCCTTTGCCAAATAAGGTTTTTCCTCGTTTGACCATCGAGTACCGGCAATATCCAGATGCACCCAGGGAGTATCACCCGCAAACTCACCCACAAACATGGCGGCGGTAATCGCGCCGCCGTAACGTCCGCCGGTGTTGGCAAGGTCGGCGATGGCGCTCTTATATTGCTCGCGGTAATCATCGTCAACCGGCAATTCCCACATGCGCTCCCCCACGGCCTCGGCGCTGGCCAGAATGCGCCTCACCCAATTCTTGTCCCATCCAAAAACGCCGGTAGTGATATTACCGAGCGCGACGGTGACAGCGCCCGTCAGTGTGGCCGCATCGATCAAGACTGAGCAACCTTGCGTCCGGGCATAATGCAAGGCATCCGCCAGCAACAAGCGGCCCTCGGCATCCGTGTTCAGAATTTCGATCGTCTTCCCGGCCATCGAGGTAATCACATCCCCCGGCCGGTATGCTTTGCTGCCCAACATATTCTCCGCGGTTGGGACAAATGCGATCACCCGCACCCGCGGCTTCAGTTGGGCGATGGCCCGCATCACTCCCAGCATGGTGGCGCCACCGGCCATATCCGTCTTCATTTCGTGCATGTCCGTTGCGGGCTTGATGGAGATGCCACCGGTGTCAAACGTCACGCCTTTTCCCACCAGGCCGATGACCGGAGATTCCGGCGCGTCGGCAGGGAGATAACGGAGGACGATGAAGCGGGGAGGCTCCGCGCTTCCCTGCGCCACGGCCATCAACGCACCCATCTTCAGCTTGGCAATTTCGTCCGGACCCAGCGCTTCTGCATCCATCTGAAACTGCTTGGCCATCTCCAATGCGCGCTCCGCGAGCAGCGTGGGCGTCATGCGGTTCGAAGGCTCATTCACCAAATCCCGGGTAAAATTCTGGGACTCTGCGATCACCCTGCCGGCATCCGCAGCGGCGGACTCGGCCTTCCCGGCAGGGTTGCCACCCGTCGCCAGAATGAACTGGTCTATGCGCCGGTTTGGATTGCGATCTGTCCGGTAACTATCCGCGTCGTAGTCGGCCAGAATTGCCCCCTGAACGGCGTTTTGAATCGAATCCGTCTCGCCCTTCTTTTCAGTCAGCCAAGCAATTTGACGGACGCCGCGCGCCCGCGCGTAACGGACCGCAGTCCCGGCCAGGCGGCTGGCAAGGGTGTTTGTGAATTTCTCCTTCTTACCCGCGCCCACCACCAGCAACTTTTGTGCCGCCAGTCCAGCGGGTTGGTGGATTAAGGTACATTCGTAAGCCTTACCCGTCAGCTCGCCACTCGCCTCGAGCGTCTTCAACACAGTTCGAGTGGCTTCCGGAAGTTGTTCCACGGTTCCGCCGCTGGCCGCGCTTCCTTCAAAGGCATAGGCAGCCAACAGGGGCGATTGCAAGTGGTCAATCGCATCGTCTACGAAGTCGATTTTCAATTTCTTCTGCTCCTTCCCAAAACTGCCAAGCGGATTTTATGGGTTGACCCAGATTATTCACAAAGGCCTATTCGGAGACCGGCCGCTCGGAGCATGCCCTGACAGGAAGCGGCGAAATGCGCCGGTCGCAGACCGGCGCTACAGTGTTGGAGCACCGGTATCTCATGCGTGCCGCCTGCGGTGCTCCCGGATGTCCTGCTCGGTCTCCCGGTCAATGGCCCGGCGCCGCAGCGTCTCCCGGTGGTCGTATTCCGTCTTGCCTCGCGCCAGGGCAAGCTCGCATTTAATCAGGTTATTCTTCTGATACAGCCGCAGGGGAATGATGGTCAGCCCTTTTTCCTGAGTTCGCCCCATCAGCTTATCGATTTCGCGGCGGTGCAGCAAAAGCCGTCTCGGCCTCAGCGGTTCTTTGTTGAAGTAACTACCCGCCAGATAAACACCGATGTGGCAATCGAGCAACCACACTTCCCCGCGACGGACCATGGCGTAACCATCCCTTAGATTGGCACGGCCCTCGCGGATGGACTTCACCTCAGTTCCCGTCAACTCAATTCCTGCCTCGAACTTCTCCAGAAAGTGATAGAAGTGGGTGGCTTGCCGGTTGAGTGAAAAGTTTCGGGGTTGGGCATCAGCATTCTGGGTTTTCATTTGGAGCCGGTTGGACGCAATGGTCTGAGTGGGACCTGGTAATTACGTCCCGCGCATCCAGAAACTGAACTCAGCAATTATGGTATCACATCGCCTCCTATACCTGATTCGGCTAACCCAGATTATTCACGAACCTCCGGTGTAGTGTCCGGGAATTGGGGGACAGCGTAGCGCCGCCGTCCCGGCGGCATTTGCCGGCAGGATGCCGGCACTACGGAAAGCGAATGGTCCCGTTATTTCGTGGACTCTACACTAACGAGGCTCCGCCTCAGACCGGCTAGTTGTGACCCCCTCACCCGTCCCGCTACGCGGGCCACCCTCTCCCACAGTTCGGGGGAGAGGGGTTGGGGGTGAGGGGCGATGTAGAACTTGACTCAAACGCAACAAGTTTGCCGCATCTAGTGTCCTGTCACACCTAATTCTTGACAATGTAGGGTAAGGCGGCAGCTTCGCAGCCGCACTCCAAGGCGCCTGCGGCCCTGCCGTGAACTTGCGGGCGAAGCCCGCTGTGGACTGCGGTAGCGGCAGCTACCGCCTTCTCTCGTAAGCGGCGAGCAAAGAGTAGACATCACCCACCCGAGCACTGAGCGCCGGTAAAGAATTAAGTGGGACAGGACACTAGGTCTCTGACCGGTTGGTTACGTTCCTTTGTGGTTGTCATCAGGAAACCCAGTAAAAATGCGGGTGCGAGCCGAATGGACTGAAAAAAACACTCTTTTTTGCGGTGGGCTACTTTGTAAGTCATTGAAAACATGGATCAATTAACAATAAAAACACCTAACAATCCAGGAACAAAACCAAGGTATCTCCGTAAGCCATTGAATATAGAAGAGATAATGAATGTTTAGGAGTAATCCTCGTAAACCATAGAAAACACAAGGCTCATAAGGAACTATGGCTTTGCTTTCGCAGATTGTGGGTTTGCTCGGCCAGCAAAGCCAATTCAAAGCCGAAATTCGGCGCTTAAGTAGGGGCGGGGCCTTGTGCCCGCCCGTGGGCTGACCACAAGGGTCGCACCTACTGCCCGCCTCCGGCATAGCAACCGCCACTTCGCCCGCGCCCCTGCCGGACAAGCGTCATTTGCAATGATGCGTCATGTGGTAAGATACGGTTTGGGCACCTCGGACTTCCCTGCCGTTCCACCGGCCCGACCCCAGGTTCTCTCCGGCGGCCAGGCAGGAAGGAGCCACTGCGATGACGGTCACCTCTTCATGGCTCAGACGATGGCGGCTTGCGCTTTTGCTCGTGGTGGTGGCAGCCTGTCCGGTTCTGCTGGCTGGGCGGGACGGCTCAAAGCCGTCGGGGGATACTGAAACCAAGACCAAGTCCAAACAGGGCTCGCAGATCGTGGTGCGCGAGCCGCCCATCCACACCACGCCGCTGCAGTTGAACGTCAATATGGTCCTGGTGAACGTTACCGTGACAGATCAGTACGACCGCATTGTGACCGGACTCGATGAATCAAACTTTGATGTTTATGATAATAAGGTCCACCAGAAGATCGTTTCATTCTCCACGGAGGACTCTCCGATTTCAGTGGGGATCATTTTCGATTCCAGCGGCTCCATGTCCGACAAAATACAGAAATCGAAGGAAGCAGCCCTGGAATTCTTCAAGACATCCAATCCTCAGGATGAGTTTATGCTGATCAACTTCGCGGAGCGCCCCAACCTGATTTCCGGGTTCACCTCGAAGTTCGAAAATCTGCAAGACCGACTGCTGTTCGTCAAGTCCGGAGGGAGGACGGCTCTGCTCGATGCTATTTATCTGGGCCTATCGCAGATGAAGAAGGCGACGTCCAGCCGCAAGGCCATTTTAGTGATTTCGGATGGCGGAGAAAATCATAGCCGTTACACCGAGCGAGACATCAAACAAATGGTGAAGGAAGCCGACGTTGAAATCTATGCGGTGGGCATCTTTGAGCCGCTTGCATCCAGAGCACGAACGCCCGAGGAGGCGTCCGGACCCAGCCTGCTCTCCGACCTGGCGTCGATTTCCGGGGGCCGCATGTTCAGCGTCGAGGATGCCGATGAGCTTCCCGACATCGCAGAAAAAATTTCGATCGAGCTTCGCAATCAGTACGTGATCGGTTATAAACCTTCGAACCTGATCCGTGACGGCAGATGGCGCCGCATCCGGGTCAAGCTCGATCCACCGAAAGGATTGCCACCACTCCAGGTTTATGCCCGCACCGGTTACTATGCACCGACCCAATAGCACATTTTTGGCCTTCCTTGCCGTCTTATCCCTTCCGCTTGGCCTTTTGCGGGCCTATCCGGCTCCGTCCCCGGCCTCATCCGCACAAACCCAAGCCCCTGCGGCACAGAGTCCGTCCACCAAGCCGCCTGCAAAGGGCGCTGTAGCCGCCCCAGGCGCCACGCAGGCCCCCCAACTTGAAACGGGCCACGGAGCGAAGCTGCAGAGGAAGGGCCAGGGCTTTACGCTCCATGCGGACGTGAATTTGGTAGTGCTGCACGCCACCGTTCTGGACAAGAAGGGCCACATGGTGAACAACCTTGGCCAAAAGGATTTTCAGGTGTTTGAAGACGCCGTGCGCCAGAAGCTTTCCGTCTTCTCCCACGCCGACGTGCCCGTGACCATGGGCATCGTGATCGATGACAGCGGCAGCATGCGCCCCAAACGGCCTTCCGTGAACGCCGCGGCGTTGACCTTTGTCAAGACTTCGAATCCTGATGATCAAGTGTTTGTGGTCAATTTCAACGACGTCTATTATCTGGATACTCCGGGGAATTTTGCCACCAGCATGGAGGACTTGAAGCTGGCTTTGGGCAAAATCGACTCGCGCGGCGGCACGGCGCTTTATGACGCCATGTACGCCTCGCTCGACCATTTGAGGCTGGGCAACCGCGACAAGAAAGTCCTGCTGGTCATCACCGATGGCGAGGACAATTCCAGCCGCTACACTTTCGACCAGCTCGTGCAATACGCCCAGAAGTCGAACGCCGAAATTTATGCCATTGGACTCCTGGGTGACCAGACAACCACCGGCCTGTTTAAGATTCACAGCGGCGGAGACAAACATGCGGAGAAAATTCTGAAGAAACTCTCCGAAGCGACCGGCGGCAAGGCTTTTTTTCCGAAAAACCTCACCCAGGTTGATTCCATTTGCCAGCAGATCGCCCACGACATCCGCAACCAGTACACGCTGGCCTACTATCCCACCAACGTCAAGAAGGATGGCAGCTTCCGCCAAGTACGGGTGGTGGCATTCCTTCCTCATACCAAGACCCGTCTGATCGTCCGCACGCGGCCTGGTTATTTTGCTCCCAAAGCCAACGAACAAGTGGCCAGCGCCGCCAGCAGCGGGCAATAAGGCCGACTCGCCCTCAGAAAAGAAACCCATTCCGCCAGCTTTAATGGGATGGCAGAACTTTGTTGAGCTTCTTCAGCATATGCTGTTCATCGGAGGAGAAATTACGGCGGACTCGAGGACTGGATAGAAAGCGGCGGCGGTCCTCCGGGGACATACTGCGCATGAGAAGAAAGGCGCGGTTCACCGCTTGCCGACGATCGGCAGGCAACTGGCGGTAGCGCTGAAAAACCGATTTCAACTGCTGGCGCTGCTTCGGAGAGAGGCTCTGGAGCTCATTCTGACGTTGGCGGATAACCTGTTTCTGATGGGGCGAGAGCGAATTCCAACGTGCGAGATTCTGGCGTATCTGTTGTTGCCGCGCCGGGGGAAGCTTCTGAAAGCGCCGGTTGTTCTGCAGGATTTTTTCCTGCTGGTTGGGAGGCAAGTCGCGGAGCCGCTGCAAGAACCCGGGCGGATGGTTGTGCTGCTGTTCCCGCTGCCGCTGGAGCTGGCGCTGCCTCTGCTGGTTCCGCTCCTGCATCTGCTGAGCGTTGCGGCGGGCGGCCTGGTCGGGCTGCTGTGTCCACCCGAAACCGGAGGTCAGGACCAAGCCCGCCCCCAAGGCCACCATCGTCCCCAGGACCCGCATCGAGTCGCGCAATAGGTTGAAGGTTTGAACGCGCATCTCAGTCTGCCGCTTTGCCATCCGCTGTCGCCAGCTCCGAAAGCACATCGAAATTGGAGAGCATGTCATAGTTTTCGAGCACGGGCAGATTCTTATAAAGGGTCAGTTCGTCATCCGCAGGCTTGGCGTCCGCACCCTGTAAAGACGCCGCCGGCGCGGGCTGTGCCTGGGGCCGGGATTGCACCTGGACCCCTTGAGCCGGCCGCGATGAGGTTGGAGCAACGGGAGGAGAGAACCTTCCAGGTTGGCGCCACGGATGCACCATCACCATGCCGAATACGACCATGGCCGCAAGCGATGCCGGAGCCAGCCAGCGTCCCCACGGCAGCCCGAAGAAACCCCGGCGCTCATCCGTGGCGGAGGCCAGCTTCGCTTGCAGCGTTGATTCAAACCAGGCCGAGGGACCGCCAACCCTCCAAGAGTCCAGAACGAGGTCCAGCTTCTGATAGCCTTCCGTAACTTGCCGGCATGCCAGGCAGTCGGCCAAATGGCAGCGGACGCGCTCCGCCTCCCGAGCCTCCATCATCCCCTGCACAAAGTAGAAAATTTGTTCTTTCTCCAAGCAGGATGTCTCTTTTTTCATAGTTGCCCACCTCTCATAAAAGGCTCGAGACGGCGCCTGAGATTTTCATAGGCTCGAAACAGGAGCGACTTGACCGCGCCTTCACTCACATTCAAAACTTTTGCGATCTGCCGGTAATCCACATCCTGATACTTGTGAAGGATTACGGCCGCCCGTTGGTTGTCCGGGAGATCTTCCACTGCGCCACGAATCAGCTTTTCGCGGTCGCAATCCATCAGCTCCTGCTCGGCAGTCGGCTTTTTGTCCGGAATCCTTGCGGCGGCTGGCTCCATGTCGAAGCCGTCGTCGGCAACAGCATAGCCATCGACCTTGCGGTCGCGAATGGCATTCAAGGCCAGGTTGGTGGCAATGCGATAGAGCCAGGTGGTGAAGCGCGCGTCAGGACGGTACCGGTTCCGCGCCTTGTAGACACGCAGGAACACCTCCTGGGCAAGGTCCTCCGCCAAGGCAGGGTCCCGAACCATCCGCGAAAAATAGCTCACCAGCCGCGCCCTGTACCGGTTCAATAGAACTTCAAATGAATCGGCATCGCCACTTCGGACCCGCAGCATCAACTCCAGGTCTGAGTCGACGGTCATTGTTGCCACACCTTATGTAACACCCATCCGACCCAAAAGTTACGCTCATCCAAGGGGAACTTCTCAAGGTGAATCTGATGAAAATAAAGCGATTTCTGCATCAAGTGCCGCATCTGGAGTGATTCCGTATTTTGTTATACTAGCAAACGGGGCTAAACTTGCCGGCGCCGCTCCTGCTGCGGAGCGGCCCCACGGGTGCGCGCGTCCCGTTGAGCTGAATCCTGCCCTACGTTAGCCATTATGTTTGCTGAAGGCGCTCTTGTAAATCGCAAATACCGGATTCTGGCCGAACTCGGTCAGGGCAGCCTTGGCCTCTCTTACAAAGCCCTGGTTCTGGGATCGAACACCATTCGCGTGATCAAAGTATTGGACGCTTCGCTGGTTCCTTCGCTAATCCCCAGGGAGTCGGTGGAACAAGCGGTTGCAAAATCCAATGAGCTTCGTCACCCTGCCGTCCTGCGCTGGCAAGCGGCGGAATACGAAGGCGCCGGTGGAACGATTTTGGTCCGGGACTTCGCCGAAGGCCCGAGCTTGAAGAGCACCATTGCCGGCGGTGTGCCATTTGAAGTCCCGCGTGCCTGTCACATTGTCCGCCAGACCGCTCTGGCGCTCGACGCCGCCCAGCGGCTGAAATTGGTTCATGGCGACCTCCGTCCGGATAATATGATTCTCTGCCCCTCGGAAGGCGCGGAGCAAGTCCGCATCCTCGACTTCGGAATGGCCCGGCTCAGGGAAAATTTCACTTATAGCCTGCACCGGCTGACGCTGAAAGACCCCGGACCGCTGATGGGCGATCCACACTACCTTTCGCCGGAGCAGGCGACGGGATTGCGGGCCGATTCCCTGGACGGCCGCTGCGATATTTACTCATTGGGGGTGATCTTCTGGCAGCTTCTCACCGGACGATTGCCCTCACCAGAGCCACCCCTCGAATCGCTGATGTGGCACGTCATGGGCACCCTGCCCGGCCTGCGCGAGTGCTACCCGGACTTGAAGATTCCCGAAGATCTGGATCAACTCATCCATCTGATGCTGGCCAAGTCGCGCGAAAAGCGCCTGGAAAGCGCCCGGACCGTGGTTCAGAGGCTTGAGATATTTGAGGGACTCCACGGCCGGGCCCGGGCCAGAGCTATTCAAGCGCCCAGCTTTGCCTTGCTTTCCGACAGAAACAAAGCCAAACCCGATGCAAGAACCTTGGAACCACCGGCTCCAAAGGTTAAGCCAGCAGAAACAAAGGTTGCGAACGTGGTTCCATCCCCCCAGACTCCCGCCGCAATTTTGCCGGTGGAGTCGGTGGAGATTGCCCCTGCGGGAGTTGATGCAGCCGGCTCCATCGAGTCCCTTGCCCCCTCCCGCGGAACCGCCAAGGTTTGGGTAACAGCGGCATCGATTCTGATCGCTGTAGTGGGCATGGGTGCGGCCGGCTATTACTTCAGAAGCAAGATCCCTTGGAAGGCGGCGAACAGCATCAATCAAGCCCGGTTTGACAATTGGGGCCGAGGGTTGGAGGCCAGCTTACACACTTCAGCCCAAAAGATCGAGACAGGACTCCATTCGTGGAGCCGCAGGATGGAGCAACAGTATTCCTCACGGCCCAGCGCCCCTATTCCGGCCGCCGGCCAACAGAGTGCCTCAACCTCGCTTCCGCCGGTCATAGCCCAAGCCTCAAATACCCCGGCGGCAGATTTGGCAATATCAGCCTCGGACGCTCCTCCCAATGCGCACCCGGCAACGCCAGCGGCCGGGCAATCCACGCAAAACAAGAAATCTGCCCAAGGCGATGCAGAGTTAAGCCAGAAGCCGGCGACTCCTGCTGAAACCACGAAGAGCCGCATGGCGAAGGAATCAAAACCGCTGGTTAAATTGAATCCTGCGGAAGCAAGGACTGCCACCCACTCCCAACCTGAGAAGGCAAACACCGCATCGACGAAGCCTGTGATCCCTGTCCCGGTGGACAGTGCTGCCCTGGCCCGCATGATCGCGGCAAATTTGAAGAATGGTGATAGGTTGTTCGAGTTGGGACAGTACGACCAAGCCATCCTTGACTACCGCCAAGGCCTGACGCTGGACCCCGCCAACAAGGTTCTGCTTGACCGGATTGCCCGCGCCAAGAGAGCGCAAGCGGCGGAAGCTGAATTTCTGAATCAATGATTGCCGGAAGGCAAGATCGCCGCCAAACATGTCCAAATCGTTACCGGTCCTGGTGGCCGCGGGAATCCTGTCAAATGAAGATTGCTTCCTGGTCTGCCAGCGTCATCACTCGGATGCTTATGGCGGGCAGTGGGAGTTTCCCGGCGGCAAAGTGAACCGGGGGGAATCGCTCGAAGAGGCGCTTCGCCGCGAACTCAAAGAGGAGCTGGGGATCGATGCAGAGATCGGACCGGAAATCTTCCGGCTGCGGCACCGCTATCCTGACCGGGATGTGGAAGTTGTCTTCTTCGCTGTGCCAATGTTTAAGGGCGTTCCTCGCAACAACGTGTTTGAATCCATTGAGTGGGCGCCGCGCGCAAAATTAGCCGAGTACCCTTTTCTTGAAGCGGACCGCGAAGTGGTGCAGAGGCTTATGAAAAATGAGGCGCCGTGACCCGCTGAGGGCCCCGTTCAGAAATGACTGTTCCGTCTTCCAACCGGCGCCCCTCACCCCTACCCTCTCCCCGCTTGCGGGGAGAGGGTAGGGGTGAGGGGATATCTTGGGTCCGAAATGAAACAGTTATTATCTGACAGCCCCTAAGTCCAAGCGCGCCAAAATTGCATCGAAATCTTCAGCGTGGAGGTTAATATTCCATCATTGGGTGAGCGCGCAAGAGCCAAGCGGCGGTTCGGATTCAGGCGGTCCGGGCTCCTTGGGATAGCCATTCTGGTGGTTGCCACGTTATCCGGCGCCACTCTTCCCTCAGCGGTCCAGGTTGAATCCGTGGCGGGCCCATCTCCGCAATACGTTTGGGAAAATTTCTTCCACTCCGAAGGACACCTGGCGTTGCGCTATTCACCGGTTGGAGCATTCTCGCCGGACGGTTCCCTCCTGGCCGTAGTCAGCAAGAGCAAAATTGTCCTTAATAACCTGAGCACGCGAGAGATCGGTAAAGTGCTTCACGTCCAGTTGCAAAACATCAGCGATATACAAATACAATCTGCCGATTCCCTTCCCAATGGACACCTGTTTGTCCTCGCCAACGGCTTATTCCGCAGCAAAGGCAAAGGCGCTGTCATCCGCAGCCCGGAGCTTGCCTTCCAATGGGATCCGATGAAGGATCAATTGGCCGGCAAGGTGGATGCCATCGGCCAGAAAGGTGGCTTTCTACCGGCCCGTTATTTTCCGCATTTCCATGACCTGTGCCTTTACAAGGAAAGTCATTTTGTGCTTTGGGATCCTGTGACCGGCAAGTCCGGCGAGTTTATGGTGCCTCAACTCACCCAGCCTCCCCATTTTTTCCAATTTTCGCCGGATGGCAAGTGGCTGGTTCTGGCCCAGATTGAAATGAATGCATCGCCCAATCCCATCGTTGTGGCCATGCAAGACCACCAGTTTGCTGATGTCCTGGCCGGTCATCGCGGCGTGGTCTTAAGCGCGCGGTTTTCCCAGGACAACAAAAAGCTGGTCACCGCCTGCGAAGATGGCACGGTTCGCCTCTGGTCCGTTCCCGATTGGAAGCTGGTCAAAACACTCACTGGCCACGTAGGACCCGTTCACTGGGCCGACTTCTCTCCGGACGGGCGCTGGATCGCTTCCGCCGGCGAGGATAAGACGGTCCGCGTCTGGTCCGCCGAAGATGGCAAGCTGGTCCAGGTGTTGCGGGAAAGCCCCAGCTCTCTGGTCACGCTGGCGTTTTCACCCGACGGCCGGTACATCGCCGCCACGTCGGAGAAAAACGTCATGGTGTGGCGGCGGCACGCGGCTAATTGACTCCGGGTGAAGCGGGACGGGTTGGGACATCCCTCGTGAGCACCGGTAGGGGCGGCCACAAGACCCGCCCCACCTCTTTAACCCACAATTGAAACCATATTCAGAATATGCAGCCCTAATTCCCGATTGCCGCTCACGCTGACCTGGGAGATTGCGGCCTCCTTGCCAATTCCTTTGGTAAAGATGCGCCAAGCAATCTCCTGGGGAATGGTGGCTTCACTCTCCGGCGTGCCAAGCGCAGAAGCGGCCAACTGCCAGGATTCGGCTTCGCGGTATAAGAACCAACTTCCCCCACAATCTCCTACAATGTTGAACTGTGCAAAAGTCCCCGGTTTGCAGGTCATCGTGCGATAGGTGAACGGAAGAGCGCGCATGAAGCAATCCAGGACTGGAAAATACAGTTCCCGTGTCATGATCCCCGGCTTGTTGACAGCCAATCTGATCTGTTGTTGATGGTGCCAGCGCTCCGTAAGCTCGCGCGCCGTATCAAACCAATTTGGCGACTTGTGATCGCCCGCCCAACTGACCGGAAAAAGCGCATCCGCGAAAGGGTCCAAGGAACTGTGATACTCCGCGCTCTGGGCGGAAACGGTTTCCATCAAGGAGATCAGCACGGCAGGGCTCAAGCGCCGGTAATTGGCAACACCCTCGGCATTCATGCGATTGATGAAGGCAGCTAAATTTTCATTGATTCCCGGACTCTCCAGCGCATGGCCGTCCCGGCAGATCGAAAGCCTGCGGAGTTGTGTGTCGAGCAGATGGGCGGCGACGTCCTTCACTTTCCACTTGGGCGCGATGGTTTGCTTCTCCCAATCCTCCGGCGAGAGTGACCGGAGGACTTCGAGCAATCTGGCTTCAACCTTGGGATAAAGATGGGCAATCAGAATCGGTTCCAATGGGCTGGTTCTCACCGGCATGGGTGCATTCTATCGCAGAACTACAATCATCCATACACCGCGCCAGGGTTTGAATCCCGCTGGCAAACGCCACCCATTTCACGCGTCTCCCGGCCAGGCGAAATGCAGCAGCCGTTTGTTGGATTGAGAAAAAGCCATAGCCGCAATGCTGTTCAGTTGAGGTTCGCGGGTGGCGCAGACATTGGCTTTTATATATGCGCCCCCGCAAGCGCTCACGGCATCCTGTCCATCCCCAGAATGGATATCCTCCAGGTAATAGAACCTCCAACTTGACCAAGGCCAGCCATCCGGCTGGGCAACCAGCCCTCGCTTGACTGGATTATTATGCATGTAATTCAGTTTCTCAAGGCGCTTCTTCTCGCTCCAAATGTTCATGTCGTATCCACCCCTTTGCCAGACGCGTGGTGGTGCACCGTGGGGGGGGCAATTCAAGCCGATTCAGCACCCTTTGGCACCAGGGGAAAGCCGAGTTCCGGCGCAGATTTCGAAGAACAAAGTTGGCCGTACGTTCTGCCAGCTTCTGCACGATCTGGGATAGGGTCAGCGAGATCACAGGGCCAGATCAGCAGATTGCAGTGCTCAGGCATCAGAACATAGCCGATGAGACGCGTGAGACAAATTATTTTTGCCGTGGTTGCAACCGGCTAGGGCAGGGCGGGCGGACCCGTTGTCAAAGGTTCGCGGTTTTGCCGCCCATAACATTCAAGCCGCAGACCTTCGGGACCTGGTCTGCGCAACCTGCTGCCCTTCCTTGCCGCCAGACCCTAAGATCGTGAGCGCACGCGTAGCACTTCACCGGGGCGCCGACTTGGAAGGCAATGTCTGCACCACCCGCGCCAGGCCGCACGGCTTATGAAATGTGAAACTCCGCGCTACGCGCTTGGGTGTACACTGTGCGCGGAACGGGGGCCAGCCATTGAAGCCTTCTGCCAAAAAACAAAAGCGCCGCACTGGGCGGCGCTTAAGGGCGCTATCGCTAGCGGAGCCTTACGTAGCAAAGCTACTTACTAAGATAAGCAGGCAATCGCTACTGAGATACACTTGGTGTATTATAACGCGGTTCCTTTTGAAATCAAGGGGGAAAATGGACTCTCCAACCGATCACGCATACATTCTCGGAATCGACCTGGGATCAACTTCGGCTGGCTGGGCCGTTGTGCGGCTGATTGACGGCGAGCCGGCTGGACTGCTGCGCGCCGGCGTCCGCATTTTCGAAGCCGGCATGGAAGGCAACATTGAATCCGGACGCGAGGAGTCGCGCAATGCCACGCGCCGCGAGGCGCGGCTGCACCGCCGCCAGCTTTGGCGACGACGCCGACGCTTGACGAAAGTTTTTAACTTACTGCAACATTTTGGACTGCTGCCCCCCATAGCGCCGCCCTTCAGGGCGGCAGGTGTTGAAGGCGAAGATGCCGGGCTAAAGCCCGGCGCTACCTCCGGCGCTCGGAGAGCGCCGCTACAGAAGGTTCAGCAGACTGCCGACCGCCGCCAGGACTTCTTGAATCAACTCGACCAAACCATTTTAGCCTCGACGTGGTTTGCAGAAAAACAGAAGAGCGTCGCGCTGAAAGAGCCGATGCAGATAATGCCTTATCTTTTGCGCGCGGCAGCCTTGGACGAACGTCTTGATCCGCACTTCCTGGGCCGCGCCCTTTACCATCTCGCCCAGCGGCGCGGTTTCCTGAGCAACCGCAAGAGTTCCACAAGCAATGATAAGAAGAAGGACGAGGGCCCGGTCAAGGAGGGCATCAGCGAACTGCGCGCCAAGATGCAGGAATCGCAAGCCCGAACGCTCGGTGAGTATTTCGCCCACCTCAAGCCTTCCGAGCAACGCATCCGGGGCCGTTACACGCACCGCTCCATGTACGAGGAGGAATTTGCGCTCATTTGGGAGGCGCAACGCACTGATCATCCCGATTTACTCACTGAAGAGCGCCGCAAGCAACTGAAGAACGCTCTCTTCTTCCAGCGGCCGCTCAAAATCCCGCGCAGTCTGGTGGGCGATTGCGAACTGGAAGCGGGCTCGAAACGCGCTCCCCGTTATTTGCCGGTGGCGCAACGCTTCCGCATGTTGCAAACGGTGAACAACCTCAAAGTGCTGCCACCCGATGAGGCGGAGCGCGATCTGACCCGCGAGGATTGGACCAAGCTCACCCAAGCCCTGGAAGAGCAAGGCGACCGCACCTTCGCTCAAATCCGCAAACTGCTGGACCTTCCTAAAACCTATTCCTTCAACCTGGAGCGGGGTGGGGAGAAGCGCGTTCCTGGCAATCGCACCAACGCCGCCTTTGCGAAAGTCTTTGGCGCGCGCTGGCGCGAATTCACGGACGCCCAGCGGCAAGAGGCGCTCCAGGATGTGCTGAGCATTCAAAAGCCGGAAGTCCTCAAGCGGCGCGGAATGCATCGCTGGGGTCTCAGCGAAGACGCCGCCAGCGCCTTCGCGGAGATCACGCTGGAACCAGATTATTTGAGTCTTTCCCGCCGGGCCATGGAACGGGTTTTGCCGTTGCTCGAGCAAGGTATGACTTATGCCGAAGCGCGCAAACAGGTTTACCCCGAGGTCTTCAAGCCGCGCGAGCCAGCGCCATTGCTGCCTGCGGTGAGCGAATTCAAGGAAATTCGCAACCCCGCCGTGATCCGCAGCCTGACGGAGCTCCGCAAAGTGGTGAATGCCCTCATCCGGCAGTACGGCAAGCCCCAGGGCATCACCATTGAGTTGGCCCGCGACCTGCGCAACACCAAGAAGCAGCGGGAAGGAATGTCCAAGCGGATGAAGGACCAGGAAGACCTGCGCAAGAAAATGGCGGAGCGCATCATGGCGGAAGCCGGCATCCCGCAACCCGTGCGCCGGGATATTGAGAAAGCCTTGCTGTGGGACGAATGCAAAGGTGTGTGCCCTTACACGGGGCGCTCGATCCCGTTCCGTGCGCTGTTCGGCGACGCGCCGCAATTTGATGTTGAGCACATCATTCCCTTCAGCCGCTCGCTGGATGATGCATTCAGCAACAAAACGCTCTGCGCCGTGGATGAGAACCGCAACGTAAAAACCAACAAGACGCCGTTTGAAGCATACGGCCAGGACGAAGGGCGTTTCGAGGCGATGCTGGACCGCGTCAGGCGCTTCAATGGAGGCCGTGAACTGGTGGCCGCTAAACTCAAACGTTTTCAGTTGCAGGGGGAGGATTTGGAAATCTACCTGGCGGAGTTCAAGGACCGTTACCTGAATGACACGCGCTACGCCTCAAAGCTCGCGGCAGATTACATGGCGTTGCTTTACGGCGGGCGAGTGGACGAGGAGCACGAGCGCCGCATCCACACCTGCACCGGGCAGGTGACGGCCTACTTGCGCAGCTTGTGGGGTCTGAACGCCATCCTGAACGACGGACCCAGCGCCCAAGGCGGCGCCGTGCCCAAGTCGCGGGCGGACCATCGCCACCATGCCGTGGATGCCGTAGCCATTGCCCTCACCAACGCCCGGATGATCCAGCGGCTCAGCCTTGCGGCGGAGCACGCCCCGCTGGCGCGCCGCCGCCGCTTCGCGCCGCTCGAAGGGCCGTGGCCGGACTTTGTGGAAAGCGTTCGCGCCGAAATCGACCACATCGTGGTCTCCCACCGTGTCTCCAGAAAGGTTAGTGGGGCGCTGCACGAGGAAACCATCTATTCGCCGCCGAAACCTGTAGCGCCGGTCTATGACCGGCGAGAGAAAGCCAACGGCGAAGGCCGCCGCTCACAGAGCGGCGCTACAGACGTTCGCGTGCGCAAGCCGCTCGACAAACTCACGAAGCCGGAGATAGAAAAGATCGTTGACGCCGGCGTTCGGAAGCTCGTCGAAGCGAAGCTCGCCGAGCTCGGTGGCGATCCCAAGAAATTCCCGCCACCCGACGAGCACGAAAACCTTGATCGCTTTCCGTGTTTTGTGACCAAAGACGGCCGCCGGATTGCCATCAAGCGCGTGCGGATCAACAAGGCGGTTCCCGTCATCAGGCTTGGCGAGGGCCGCGCGGCTCGCCACGTGGCGAGTGAATCCAACCACCACGTCGAAATCTACGCCGAGCTCGACAAGAACGGCGACGAAGACAAATGGGATGGCGAAGTGGTCCCAATGTATGAGGCTTATCAGCGCCTCAAGGCTGGAAAGCCCGTCGTCCAACGTGACCACGGGCCGCTCGTGAGATTCAAGTTTTCGCTAGCGCCAGGCGAAATCGTTGAATGTGACATTGAAGACGGGAAGCGTGGGTTATGGGTGGTTAGGGGCATGACCTCGGAGAAAGGTTCCCCACGCCTTTTCCTGGTTCGTGTCCGTGATGCCCGCAAAAAATCAGACATCACCAAATCTGGCTTATATTGGCGGCCATTCCTAAATCCATTAAGGGCGCTGCGGCCCCGTAAAGTTGCCGTCAGCCCGTTGGGGGAAGTGACGGAAGCCCATGACTGACCGGGTGATTGATTTGTCCGACCGGCCAGCGCACCTGGGCGCCAGGAACGGCCTGTTGGTGGTTCGTCTGGAAAACGAGCCGGAGATCACCGTGCCGTTCGCAGATGTGGCCGTGGTCATCACTTCCCATCCGCAAATCTCCTACACGCACGCGGTGCTGGCGGGACTGGCGGAGGCGGGCGCCATGTTTGTGGCCTGTGACGCGAAGCACATGCCCGCCGCCATGCTGCTGCCGCTGGTTTCCCACCACCTGCAAACGGAGCGTTTTGCGGTGCAGGCCAAGCTGGCGCTGCCTGTGGCGAAGCGGCTGTGGCAGCAGATTGCGAAGGAGAAAATCCTGGCGCAGGCGCGCCTGCTTGAAGAACGGACCGGACAGGATTGGGGACTCAAGCTGATGGCGGGGCGGATCCGCTCCGGCGACGCGGGCAACCTGGAATCCCACGCCGCGCGCGTCTACTGGAAGGCGCTGTTTGGGGAGATGGAGTTCCGTCGCGACCGCGACGCCGAAGACCTGAACCGGCATTTGAATTACGGTTACGCGGTGCTGCGCGCCATCGTGGCCCGAGCCCTGTGCGGGGCGGGGCTGCATCCCACCTTCGGCCTGCACCACCACAACCGCTATGACGCCTTCTGCCTGGCGGACGACCTGATGGAGCCGTTCCGCCCGCTGGTGGACCGCGTGGTGGCGCGGCTGAGCGATTCGATGGGAAGCGCGGCGGAGTTTGACCGCGAGGCCAAGCGCGCCTTGCTCGAGCCGCTGCTGGGGCGTTACGATGCCAACGGTGAATCCCGGTCGCTGTTTGATTGGGTCAGCCGCTGCGCCTTTTCGCTGGCGGCGGTGGTGGACGGCCGCGAGAAGCGCCTGGAAATTCCGCGCCTCTGTAGCGCCGGTCTATGACCGGCGAAATTGACCAAGGGTTGTAGCGCCGGTCTATGACCGGCGGTCTTGATTGCGCCACTCTGCGCCGCTCATAGAGCGGCGCTACAGGCGGCGCTACAGCGAAAATCTTATGCATAAGCCGCGTCTGAGGCGTCTAAACATCCTTTTCCAGCCTTACCCGCTCTACTTCGTAACGGCCTGTACGCACCATCGCGGCCGCTGGCTCGATAACCCCGGCGTTCACCAATGCTTTGCGAACTTTTGTGGCGGCGCGGCTGAGCGGGGAGCCAGGGTGGGCCGTTACGTGCTGATGCCCGATCACCTGCACTTGTTCGTGGCTCTGGCGCCGGAATCCGTGCGCTTGTCGGACTGGGTAAAGTCCCTCAAGAACACACTCTCCAAGGCTCTGCGCACCATGGGCTGGCCCGCCCCGCACTGGCAGCACGGGTTCTTTGACCATGTTATGAGATCAGCAGAATCGTATCAACAGAAGTGGCTCTACGTGAGGGACAACCCCGTTCGTGCCGGATTGGTCTCTCAACCGGAAGGGTGGCCTTATCAGGGTGAGATCCACCGCCTGAATTTCCAATAGCGCCGGTCTGTAGCGCCGGTCTGTGACCGGCGGTGATCGCCGCCTTGCGATTGCTGCGCCGGTCTGTAGCGCCGGTCTATGACCGGCGGTCTTGATTGCGCCGCTCATAGAGCGGCGCTACAGCACAGAACCCATGCCCGCCCATCGTCTTGCACTTTCGGGCTATCGCGCCATGTGGCTGTTTGCCATGTTTGACCTTCCCGTGACGGAGCCGGACCTGCGCAAGGAATACACTCGCTTCCGCAAGGCCCTGCTGCGCTCCGGTTTTACCATGCTGCAATACTCCGTCTACGCCCACTATGTGGCGAGCGACGACACGGAGCGCGCCTTGCGCAACGTGGTGCGCGGCGCGCTGCCCCAGCACGGGCAGGTGCGGCTGGTGGCGGTGACCGACCGGCAGTTTGAGAAAATGGAGGTTTTTGCGGGGAAAAAACGCAAGGCGGTGGAGGATCCGCCCATGCAAATGAGTTGCTGATGCTGGTGACGGTGCGGAAGGTTTGGATGGCGCTGGCGGGAGGCTATCCGTGCGCGGAACGGTGGGCGAGGATTGGGGCTCAGCTTCAGCAGATTCCCCTGCGAAGCCGAAAAGGAGAGTGAGGCCCTATTTTTGACGATACGGAGGTCGAAAATCATCCCTTGAAATCCTTGCGACACATGCACTTACATCGCAAGCGGATCCGCACCTTCCTCGCCAAACCAATTGAAGCCGACCGTCTTGCCATGCAGCTTCCACTTGTCTGGCGACATCGTTTCCATCCAGTCCAGTGGCTCAGCTTGAGGCTGAAGCCGCGAACCAGCCGCCAAGGCCGCTTTGAGCATTTTCCTATCTTCGGCGGTCACCGTCGCGGGATCCGCTGAGACAAAAAGCGCTGTTCCGCTTCGCGCGACCAAGTCGCACCACTGGCGCGTCATCTTGAACGGGATAGCTTTGGTCACCGGCACACAATCCGGGTCAGCCAGGAAGAACGCGCCATGCTGGGGTAAGCGGAACCCCAAGGCGTTCACGCCCATCTTACGAGTTCGATTCCAGTCGCGGCCGCTGATATCATCGCCGATGCGCTGGACTTCGAATATCCCCGCACCCAGATGCCCCACTGTGTTGCACCCCATCAGCAACGTGTCGCCCACAGCCTCGCGAATTGCGCGATAGAACTGCAACACGATCTCCGCCGTCGTCTTGCAGCGGTTGGCAAAGTGCCATCCCGAGGAGGTCAACTCGGCCCCCATCTGCGAACCCCAGCGCCCGAGAAGGTCGAAGGTGGAAAAATCGTGCTTGACCAACTCATATCCCCAAGTCCTGATACGGCGAAGGCCTTCCTGGATGTGGGCCTCCGCTTCGGGGTGGCTGGGATCGATGCCAAAGAGCGGAGGCTTATGTTCGCCCCCGACTCGATTGGGCGTCGCTATTCGCCATGCCTCGGGCAGGGCTTCCACCGTCAGAAGCGGCCTTACCCAGATCGCCGGCCTCACTCCGCGCTTTTTTATCTGGGCGGCAATATCGGGCATGTCCGGGAGACGGGCATTATCCTGCGTCCAGGGCCCTGCTCCCTCCGGCGCTTTACCCCAACCCATGTCGACCACCATGTAAGGGCGATTTGCGCCCGAGGGCGAAAGCTCCGCGAGTTGCTCAACATCGCGCAGAACGCCTTCCACCGTCATGTTGGCACCGTAAAGGTAGTACCAATTGTTCGAGCCATAGACGGACTCTTGCGGCAAGCGAGGGTGATCACAGAGCTTGCGGCAGAGTGCCCGGGCCGCTTGAAATGGTGTCGAGTTCGGCCAACCTTCCAGCGCGACCACCTCGGCGGCCAGAAGCGGACGCTCCCCCAGTTGCACTCCGCAACCTCCGTTGCGCACGTCCAGCCACAGAGAAATTCCCACGGGGTCCACTTGCCAGAAACAAAAAGCTCCGGCGCCCGTCTTCACGCCGTAGCCATGCGTCACCTGGCCGGTCGAGGCGATAAAATACCACGGCATGACGCGCTCGTCGGCATACCCGCGCCACTCGAGATCTCCGTAAGCCCGTTCCCAGTGGTCACCCAGGAAGCGGAGGTTTTCCGCGAGCGAACCGGACCATCGCAAGTGCACGCGGGT
>DATKST010000008.1:0-8851 GCA_035531475.1 Terriglobia bacterium | reverse complement strand
GCGGGTGTTGAAGCGGTTACCCATCTCCCCCTGGTAGAGAGGACTGAGCTTGCGGCCCAGGAAGGTGGCGATGTTATCGGGCTTCACGGTGTGGATGGCGGTGCGAGTGAGGTGGCCGTAGATCGCTTGCAAGTCCTCCCGGCAGCGGAAGACGAGATCGGTGGAGAACTCGACTTGATCCAGGCTCCAGTGATAGCTCACGTCGAACGGGCGAATCACCGGGCAGTGGCGCTTCGGGTTCTGGACCTTGTTGAAGCGGTCATGAGGGATCCGTTCACCGGTATTGGCAAGCCGGAACCGTTGAAGTTCGTGCTCTCAGGCTGTTGGTCGAGGCGGATCACGCAGGAGCACCGGCTGGTGTACAAGGTCGGTGATCGGGTTTCTGAAAGGGAAGAGCGCTATTGCTGTGGCCAGACTGGGTGGCAAGGAGCGGAATTTCACGGGCGAACATTTCTGGGCCCGTGGCTACGCCGTGTCCACCGTCGGGTTCGAATTGGAGCAAGTCCGCCAGTACATCCGCGAACAAGAAGAAGCGGATGGAACCAGCGGAAAGTTCTGATGCCGTGAAGCAAGGCGCGCTTGGCGCGACGCCTTAACCAACCACCCCGCCCCGTTTGACGGGGCCCTACTCATCAAGCCACCCGCACTGCGGGTGGTGTCTGACTGACCAGTACTGAGCTTAGGTCCAACTCTCTGCCGCAACGGAAATTCCACTCAAACGGCCGATACCCCAGCTTTCTCTTCAAAAGAAAACGGCTGCCCGTTTTTACATCCGGCGACATCCAATTAGGTTAAGATGGCCTTGCGGCCCTGATCCAGTCAGGGAGAGTCACATGTGTTCTTCAAGCCATCTTTTGAACCTGGGAGCGAACATGGAAATGGAAACTGCAAGACTTCGCCGGATTGCGCTTCAACTGATCCTGGCCCTGCTGGCAGGGCTATTGGCCGTCCCATTGTTTGCGAATGAAGGTGACCCGCCCGCCCGTGTCGCCCGGATCAGCGACGTGCAGGGCAACGTTTCCTTCCAGCCCTCCGGTGAAAGCCAATGGAGTCAAGCGTCGCTGAATTACCCCGTGACCACTGGCGACCGCCTCTACGCAGATCAAGGCGCCCGGGCGGAAATCGAGGCCGGTCCTTTCTCGGTACACCTGTCCGAAACCACCGACCTCACCCTGGCCAACCTGAGTGACCAGATCATGCAGCTTGGCCTGGGACAGGGCGTTCTCCGCGTCAGTGTTTTTGCGCTGCCCAATGGCAACACGGCGGAAGTGGACACGCCCAACGGCGCTCTCACGGTGCTCTCTCCCGGAAGCTATCGCGTGGAGACGTATCCCAATGACGGTTCCACGTTGGTCATCGTCAACCGTGGCAGCCTGCAAGTCACGGGCGGTGGCGCCAACCAGAGGGTCGACTCCGGGCAAGCCGTCAAGCTCACCGGGACGGATCCCATCCAGGTTCAGTTTGTTTCACCTCCCGGTCAAGATGGGTTTGACGAATGGTGCGCCAGCCGCGACCGCCGCGTGGAGTCGTACCGCCATCCTCAGTATTTCAGCCCCGATGTTCCCGGCAGCGAAGACCTGGATGCCTACGGTAGTTGGCAGATGGCGCCGCAATATGGGCCGGTGTGGTATCCCGGGGGTGTTCCGGGAGGCTGGGTGCCGTACCGCTATGGGCGATGGGCTTGGGTTTCGCCGTGGGGTTGGACTTGGGTGGAAGACGAACCTTGGGGTTGGGCTCCCTTTCATTATGGCCGCTGGGCGATGATTGGCCCCCGATGGGGCTGGATGCCGGGTCCCGTAGCGATCATGCCAGTCTACGCGCCGGCGTTTGTGGCGTTTTTGGGTGGCAGTGGCTTTGGCATTGGCTTGAGCATCGGAACTCCGGTCGGCTGGTTCCCGCTCGGACCCCGCGATCCTTACTTCCCGTGGTATCACTACGGCCCCACCTATTTACGCGAAGTAAACATCACCAACATCCGCAACGTCACCAACATCACGAATATCATCAATGTGAGGAACATCAACAGCATTCACTACGCTTACCAACGAACCGCCGTAACCGCCGTGCCTGCTACAGTATTCCGCAGCGGACAACCCGTCGCACGGCAAATGGTTCGGATTACGCCGCAGCAAATCGCCCGGGCACAAATTATCCCACACCCGTTCCTGAACCCTACCGCCTCGGCCACCTTCGCGGGAAAGCAAGTTGCAGCTCCTCCGGTTCGAGCCGTTAGGTTCACCAGGACTGCCCCGGTAGGGCGCGAGACAGCTTCCCGTGCGCCATCCCCCGCTCAATATTCGCGTCCGCCCGCCGCCGTCCAGAATTCACGGCCGCTGGCGCGGTCGTCGTCTTCACGTCCACCGCTGATCAACCGAAACGCGCCGCCGCAAAGGGGGGCGACGCCCGCACCCCGCAACAACGCGCCGCGGTTCATCACTCGAACTCCTCCGCCTCCGCGCCCGGTGCCATTCGCCGCGCGCCGCCAGGCCATGCAGGAGCATCCCGGCCGGCCGCTGGAGCCGCAGCAGAGGGCCAACCTGCGCGCTGGCAAACCTGCTGGTCCGATGCGTGACCGCGAGTTTCCGCCCCACCCTCAGCCGGCCCCGCGTGGGAATTCTTCCCCCCCGGCTCACCCATCGAAGCGCCAGTAAACGGGGTTCAGGATCACAGGAAATGATCGCACCGCAGGCACACCGCCGGTGCCCTCCGGATTGACTGCCCGGCTAGCCCGGATTTCCCACTAAACAATTGAAAGGGGAAGCGGGAAGTGCGGGCGGGTTTTGATGGGGGGACGATCACCAGCGATGGGGGAGGATTGCTGCTGCGGGAGGTGGAGAAGCGGACGGGGATCATCGAGCGGTTTGCGGCCTGCTTTACGGACCATCGGGATGCGGAACGGGTCGAGCACACGGTGAAGGAGTTGGTGGCGCAGCGGGTGTACGGGTTGGCGCTGGGGTACGAGGATTTGGGCTCAGCTTTAGCAGATTCCCCTGCGAAGCTGAAACGTGGAGTAAGAATTCCCCTCCTTGTCACTGCGAAATATCCACCGGGGGAAGTGTGCCCGGCCCGCGTGGCGAGTCCTGGTCATGCAGAGCGTACGGGTCATCGAACGCGGGTGAGGGTCTCGAGGAGAAGCCAGACTCCCTACTTTTGACGACAGCGGGGTCGAAAACCAGGACGAGGACCGAAAATTAGACCTCCTGAGCGGTTTTCAAAAAGCTGGTGAGAAATGCGGGCTAGCGTCACGGCTCGCGAATTTCAAAACGCAGCGCGCAGCCTGGGATTTTCCAAGACGAGACAGTCCGGGAGCCACGAACGTTGGAATCACCCCGACGGACGAGCCGTCACGATTCCGCTTCAAGGTGGCCGAGAGGTTGGCCCTCCTTTGTTGTTTAAGATTCTGCGGCAACTGGGTGTCACGTTGGAGAAGTTTCAGGAATTACGGTGACGTAGGATTCGTCCCGCTAAAGCACCACGCCATCCCTCAATAAGATTGAGCCTCAAATGCCTTCACTGACGAAGCGTTTGGCGTGTTCTTTGAGGATACAGCGGTCCTGGATTACTTCAAGGCCGGCGGAACGGGCGCGGCGCGCCGCCGGCTCATGGGTGACGCCTTCTTGCATCCAGATCACCCTTGCCCCCACTTTAATGGCGCTCTTCACAATTTCCGGAACAAACTCCGCCTTGCGGAAGATCACCACCATATCAATGGGTTCGGGAATCGCTTCGAGGGTGGCGTAACACTTTTCGTTGAAGACCCGCTTCGCGTGGGGGTTCACAGGAATCACGCGGTAGCCTCGTGCCTTGAGATAGGCAGCCACGCCGTAACTGGGGCGGGAAATCTTGGGTGATAGCCCGACCACGGCGACCCGCTTGTAGCGGTTGAGGATGGCGGTGATGGGGTCGCGCCCTGGCGCGAGAGGCTCCGCCGCGTTGCGAGGATCAACAACTGCCCCAGCCTGTGGAGTTCTGGCCGTCATTCTCCCACTCATCGAATCGGCACCTCGAAAATCCCTGCTTTGCACTTCAACAGGCTGCTGAAAAATGCCGATTCGCTGTCATTCTGAGACGACGAAGGCGACGAAGAATCCCGTAATTTGCTCATTCTTTCAAGAGTCAGATTCTTCGCTACGCTCAGAATGATACCCGTGCCAGGTACTTCAGAAACCCGCTAACGCGCGGCCCGGGCAGGGGCCATCATCATGCTGCGCATGGCTTCAAGGAATTGCTCGTTATCCTGGTGTTTCCCTACCGTCACACGTAGCGAGGTTGGGAACCCGTAAAGCTTCATGGGCCGTACAATCACTCCCCGGTCGAGCAGCCTGATGAAATCATCCTCGCAATCCCGTGCCGTGTCAATCAGGATGAAATTTGCCACACTGGGCGTGAACCGCACCCCCATCAGCGAAAGCTCCTTGGTCACAAACTCCATCTCCCGGCGGTTGGATTCGACCGACCTTGAAACGTGCTCCCGGTCGTCAATGGCCGCCATCGCTCCCGCTTGAGCCAGCGAGGATGCGTTGAAAGGCGAGCGGATACGATTCAGGCAATCGATCAGCTCCGGGTGGCCCATGCCGTAGCCGATGCGCAAGCCTGCCAAGCCGTATACTTTGGAGAACGTGCGGAGCACCAAGAGGTTTCTGCCCTCGCGGACATGATCGAGCGAGCGGGAGTAATCCGGCCGCTGCACGTAATCGTAATAAGCCTCGTCCAGAACCACCAGCACGCGGTCCGGCACGGCGCGCAGGAAGCGGTCAAACTCATCCGCCGTGAACATGGTGCCGGTGGGGTTATTGGGATTGGCCAAGTAGATAACCTTGGTGCGAGGGGTGACGGCGTGAGCCAGGGCCGCAAGGTCGTAAGCGAGATGGAAAAGCGGGACCTGGATGAGCGCGGCGCCCATTTCCTCAATAGCAAGGCGGTAGATGTAAAACGACGATTCGGCGGTGATACCTTCATCCGCCGAAGAAAGAAACGTCCTGGCCACAAGCTCAATCAGGTCGGTTGAGCCAGCTCCCAGAACAATCTGGTTCATCTCCAGGGCGGCAATTCCGGCCAGCTTCTCCCGCAGCGAGTAACCATTGCCGTCGGGATAGAGGTGAAGGCGGTCCAGCGCCGCGCGGATGGCCTCCAGCGCCCGGGGTGAGGGACCCAGCGGATTTTCATTGGAAGCCAGCTTGATGGCGGGATGCCCCAGCTCCCGCTCAACCTCTTCAATGGGCTTGCCGGGTGGATAAGGGCGAATCCGGTTCACCCACGCCGGAGCTTGATCGCGAATTGATGACCGCACCATGAGTTTTCCCAGGGCCTTAAAAGCAGTGACGAGTGATTAGTGGTTAGTGATCGGTGATTAGTGGTTAGTGATTGGTGGTTAGGGTCTGTCAGATAATAACTGTTCCATTTCGGACCCAATACATCCCCTCACCCCTGCCCTCTCCCCGCCAGCGGGGAGAGGGTGACGCGAAGCGGCGGGTGAGGGGTACCGGTTGGAAGATGGAACAGTTATTTCTGAACGGGCCCTTAGTGGATAGTGGCCAGTAAGAAGTAACATTCTCACTGCTCGCTTGTCACTTATCACGAATCGCTAACCACTAATCACTAATCACTAATCACTAACCACTGCCTTCTTCTCCCGCAGCTTGCGCAGCCGTTCCACTTCCGCCGGTGTGATTTCCCGGAATTTACCGGGAGGTATGCCTTCCAATTCCAGAAAGCCAATGCGCACGCGTTTCAACTTTACCACCATCACGCCAATGCGCTCAAACATGCGCCGAACCTGATGATAACGGCCCTCCACCAACGTCACTTCGTACCAGGGCTTCTCCTTGTGTCCTTTCATGGGCAGAACGCGGATGCGGGCGGGCGCCGTCTTGCGGCCGTCCAGGACGATGCCTTGCTCGAGCCTCTTGATCGCGGCCGCATCCGGGTCCCCGCTGAGCTTGGCGTGATACGTTCGCGGCACGGCGGATGTACGGGACATCAGGAAATTGGCCAGCTCGCCGTCATTGGTCAGAATGATAAGCCCTGAAGTGTGGTAGTCGAGGCGCCCCACCGGATAAACCCGCTCTTTAACCCGCCGCATGAGCGATACCACGGTTGGGCGTCCCTCCGGGTCGCGCACCGTTGAAACGTAACCCACCGGCTTGTGCAGCAGATAGTAAGCGTGATGGTCCGGAATGCGCAGCGACCGGCTGCCCACGCGGATTTGATCGACGTCGGGATCAGCCTTTGAGCCAAGTTGCGTCACCACCTGGCCGTTCACGGTCACCCGGCCGCCCGTGATCCACGCTTCGGCTTTGCGCCGCGAGGTGAGTCCGGCCGCCGAGATGATTTTTTGTAAGCGTTCTTGCATCGTGTTTCCTGTGGCTTGGTGAATCCGCCACCATCCGTTCCGATTTCGGAGTGCGGCGGCTTGCCGCCGCTTTATTTCGGCTGTGGCTCACAGAAGCTTGGTGGCGAAGCAGGAATTGCCTCTAAAAAGCGGGAGCAAGCTCCCGCACTCCAAATCACTTCCCAAGCTCCTCCGGTCCGACGCCGGGTTCGACTTCCTCCTGCTTGACTTCGGCTGATTGCTCTGCAACGGTTTCCTGTCCAGTAGTTGCTGGCTCTGGGCCGGCCAGCGCGTCCCCGCCCAGCGATTGCTTGGCCAACTCCTCAAATTCACGAAGGCTGGGGAGCTCGCTCACGTCTTTCAGGCCGAAATGGACCAGAAAGTCCTTCGAGGTGCGGTAAAGGATGGGGCGGCCCAGCACGTTTTTCCTGCCCGAGGTAACGATCAGCTTCCTTTCAAGCAGGGTATGGATGACGCCGCCGCAGTTAACTCCCCTGATTTCTTCAATTTCCGGGACAGTTGCGGGCTGGCGATAGGCGATGACGGCCAAAGTCTCAAGCGCGGGCTTGGAAAGCCGCATGGGTGGTTTCAGACTCTTCACAAAGTTGCGGAGAACTTCATGGTGCTCCGGCTTCGAGGAGATCTTATAACCGCCCGCCACTTGACGAATCTGGATCCCGTGTTCAGGACGGTCAAAGTCCGCGACCAGCTCGCCGAGCTTTGCTTCGACCCGGTCGCCGCCTTCAGCCTCCAGGGCTTTCACCAGGGTATCGAGCGGAACCGGATCCGGGGCTACATAAAGGATGGCCTCGATCAGGGCTTTCAGGGTTTCGTCCGTCATAATCGTCTACGGTTTCTCTGTCCGATCAATGGCTTTCCCGACATTCGTCACTCCCACCAATGGGCCACTCCCGCCAGCACGTCATTCCCACAATCAAGCCATTCCTGCCAATTAATGTGGCTACGCCACAACTCCGATACGGCCTCCGGCACTGCACTCATCCATCGTTGGATTCAGCCAGCGTCTCCGCCAAGCCTGATTCGACGGTCTCCAGGTTTGCTCCGGCCAGCGCTTCCTCAAAATGGGGCGAACGCTGAATAGTGATGGGAGAGAACAAATCCTTCTGGCGCAGCAGAATAGCTCGCAGCCGGACCAGTTCGAGCAGGGCGATGAAGAGCGCAATCAGGGCGGTGCGGGCGACGAACCCGGAAGCCAAGTCATCCAGACGAATGGGGTGCGGGTTCGACGTCAGCGCCTGGCGCACGCGTTCGATCATCTGCCCCACGGTTACTTGCTCACGCTGCAAGTTGATGGCGGGGTTGGACTTGGCGCGTTCCAGAATCTCCCGGAAGACGGAAATGAGGTCGAATATGGAGACCGCCAGACCCGGCTCGTCCTCTGCTTCGGCAAACTCACCGATTCCCGGCTGAGACCACATGGCATCCTCAACCATGCGCTTTGATTGCAGCATTTCGGCTGCATTTTTGAACTGCTCGTGCTCGAGCAGCCGCTGCACCAGATCCATTCTCGGGTCTTCCTGATCTTCGAGCGGCGCGGTGGGGTCGGGCGGCAGGAGCATTCGCGATTTGATGTAAATCAAGGTTGCCGCCATCAGGATAAACTCGCCCGCTACATTGATGTTAAGTTCTTCCAGCACATGCAGATAATCCAGGTACTGGCCCGTGATCCGGGCGATGGGAATGTCGTAAATGTTCACTTCCTGCTTGCGAATCAGGTCAAGGAGAAGGTCGAGTGGCCCTTCATACATTTCAAGCTTCAGGCCCGGCGCCGGAGTGTCCTTATTGGTGGCGCGGACTGTGCTTGACGTCGCCATGCCGGCGGATTCCCGCTCCGGTGTGACGGGCGAAATGGGATCGTGAATATCGTCAAACATCACTTGGGCCGACCTTGGGTCGGGAGTCAATTTCTGCGCGCCACGCCACTCAGGTGTCCGCTCACAGTAATATCTTCCTTGTTTTCTGAAACATGCGACTTATAGCAGCGAATGTCATTTATTCCAATAGGGTTAGTGGAGTTCCGGGTTCCGCTTTGTCCGAGCATCTTACGCCAAGTGCATCGCCTGTCGAACCTCTGCCATAGTTGCCTGGGCGACCGTCCGAGCCTTGCTGGTCCCATCCTCAAGAATTTCCCAGACGCGCTGCGGATGCTTTTCAAACTCCTGGCGGCGCTCCCGCAGAGGTTCGAGCGACCGGTTCAACCCCTCGATCAAGAGCTTCTTGCAATCGACACAGCCGATTTCCGCCGTCCGGCACTCTCGGTTCACGCGGTCAATCACCAGCGGCGAGGAATAAATCTTGTGAAGATCGAACACCGGACAAACGTCCGGATTCCCCTTGTCCGTGCGGCGCTTACGGGCCGGGTCCGTTACCATGGTCAGGATCTTCTTGGAAACCGTATCCGGAGGATCGGAAAGGTAAATGGCATTGTTGTAGCTCTTGGACATTTTCCGTCCATCGGTTCCGGGCACGCGGGGTGAGGGAGTGAGCAGCGCCTGCGGT
>DATKST010000007.1:0-5823 GCA_035531475.1 Terriglobia bacterium | reverse complement strand
TATTCGCGTCACCTCTCGCCAAGAACTAAAAGATCGAATATTGCTCGGCATTGGGGAAATTAACCAGGAGCCGGTAGTCCACCAATGGAAGAAATTTGATGCGCTAAATACGTATCTAATTTAGTGAATCGATATACTAGTAATCTGACGAACTCAACAGAGTGAACGTAACCCGACGCAGCCACGAGGAGGCATAGCATGATGCTTGAGATAGGCGGGAAGAGAATCGCAGTCGGGTTTGAAGCCTTATTGATACTCGCGCTTAGCCTGGTTGCCTCGGTTCCGGCACGTGCGCAGGTTGCCGGGGCTACGCTTACGGGAACGGTGACGGACGCGTCCGGCGCGGTAATACCGAGCGCGCAAGTCTCCATCAAGAACACGGCGACGGGAGTGACTCGGATTGTCAGAAGCGACTCCCAGGGTCTTTACTCAGCTCCTAACCTGCTGCCGGGAAGCTATGACGTGACAGTCTCCAAAACCGGCTTCTCCACCGCCGTACAGAGCGGCGTGACCCTGACGGTGGGCGCCACCCAATTGCTGAACTTCACATTGCAGGTAGGGCCTGTGACGCAGAAGGTCCAGGTCACCGCGGCTCCGTCAACCGTGCAACTCACTTCATCAGCAATCAGCGCACAGGTTGGTTCGACCACCATGCGCCAATTGCCGTTGAACGGCCGCTCCTGGACCGATCTAGCGGCACTTCAGCCCGGAGTCCAGACAATCAAAACTCAGAGGCAATTCACTAGCCCGGCGGGAGCGGCCGGGCGTGGGATCCGCGGTTTCGGGGCGCAGGACGCGATCTCAGGCGCCCGCCCTGAGCAGAATAACTATCGCCTGGACGGCATTAGCATCAACGATTACGCCAACGCCGGCCCTGGCAGCGTATTGGGAGGTAATTTGGGCGTGGACGCCATCCAGGAATTCTCCGTCTTGACCAGTAACTATTCGGCCGAGTACGGGAGAACTTCGGGTGGGGTCGTCAACGCCATCACGAAGTCGGGTACCAATGAATTCCATGGAGATGCCTATGAGTTCTTGCGCAACAGCTCGCTGGATGCGCGAAATTTCTTCGATGCGAGCATTCCGCCCTTTAGGCGGAATCAATTCGGAGCCTCGGCGGGCGGTCCAATACAGAAGGATCGCACCTTCATCTTCGGCGACTACGAGGGTGTACGCCAGTTCGAGGGTATCACTCAAGTTGACACGGTGCCGTCCGCAGCAGCACGGGCCGGCAACCTTTCAAGCGGCACAGTGACGGTGGACCCATCGGCCCAGAAATACTTGGGTTTCTATGCTCTGCCTAACGGGCCTCTTTTGCGTTCAGGAGATGTAGGAATATTCAGTTTTCCAGCAAATCAAATCATTAACGAGGACTTTGTAGTTACCCGAGTGGACCGCAGGTTTTCAGACAGGGACAGCCTATTCGGGACCTACATGTATGACAACACCCCGTACAGCGCTCCCGACAACCTGGATAACACATTAATAGGCAATAAAACGCGGCGTCAGACCGTCGTCCTTGAAGAGACCCACAGTTTTAGTCCCACCTTAGTCAATGCGATTCGGTTCGGGTTCAACCGAGCGCTTGCGAACGCAGCGCAAAACTTGGCGGCCATCAATCCACTTGCGAACGACCTGTCTTTGGGGGCTGTGCCTGGACGGACTGCTGCCGGAATATCTGTGCCGGGAATTGCGCCCCTCCAGGGAGGTTTGGGCGGGCAGGCAACGTTTCTTTTCCGTTGGAATTCATTTCAGGTCTACGACGATGCCTTTCTGACCAAAGGAGCCCATTCCATAAAGTTCGGTGTGGCCTTTGAGCGGATGCAACTGAATTCCCTGTCGGGAGACATCCCTAACGGCGAATTTAATTTCAGATCACTGCAGGACTTTCTCTTAAATCGCCCTCAGCGGTTCAGTGCAGCCTTCCCAACTTTGCTTACAGCACGTGGTCTTCGCCAAACACTTTTCGGGCTCTACGCCCAGGACGATTGGCGGTGGCATCCAAACTTAACGTTCAATCTGGGGCTCCGGTATGAGATGACAAGCGTGCCTACCGAAGTTCAGAGCAAGCTCTCTAACCTGCTCCATCTTACTGACGCACAATCACATCTAGGTAACCCGTATTTCTTGAATCCCACCCTTCGTAACTTTGAACCGCGGGTAGGCTTCGCCTGGGATCCGTTCCGTAATGGTAAGACCGCGGTGCGCGGAGGATTCGGATTGTTCGATGTGCTGCCCCTGCCTTATGAGACCATGCTTACAGATTACCTCGCGACTCCATTCTTCGCACTGGGTTCTGCAAGCCGCGTGCCACCGGGGTCCTTCTATGCGGGAGCGTTTTCACTGCTGACTCCGCAGTCCTTGCAAGCGACGTCCATTGAACACAACCCCAGTCGCAATTACGTGATGCAGTGGAACCTCAACGTCCAGCGCGAACTCGCCCCAACCTTGACGGCGATGATCGGCTATGTGGGTTCACGCGGCGTCCACCAGCCCTTCCGAGCCGACGATATCAACATTGTGCTTCCCTCCCTCACTCCTCAGGGCTACCTCTGGCCATCACCGGTAGGAAGCGGGACTACCCTTAACCCAAACTTCGGTTCAATTAGGGCTCTGATGTGGGCGGGGAATTCGTTCTATGATGCTCTGGAAACGCAAATCACTAAAAGAATGAGTCACGGCTTCCAATTGCAGGGCTCGTTCACATGGGGCAAGAGCATTGATACCGGCTCGGCAACTCAAGCGGGCGACCAGTTTACCAATTCCATCTCAAGTTTGCCTTGGTACAATTTAGCACTGGATCGCGGTGTGTCAGACTTCAATGTCGGCCGCACGCTTGTGGTTAATGGCATTTGGGACATCCCCGCCCCGAAATCGTGGACAGGGTTCACACAATTTGCGCTCGGCGGATGGGAAGTGGGGGGTATTTTTACAGCCAGTGATGGTCAGCCTTTTACTGCTACCTGGGGCACTGACGGCGACCCGCAGGGCCTTAACAGCAGCGACCCGTGGGCATTCCCGAATCGCCTAACCGGCTCAGGGTGCAGTTCACTCGTTAATCCCGGCAATCCCAACAATTACATCAAGACCCAATGCTTCACGGTCCCGACGGCCCCGTCCGCTGCCTTCTACGCTGCGAATTGCGATCCGACCCAGGGCGTTGCTCCCCAGTGCTTTAATCTTCGTGGCACCTCGGGTCGCAATATCATGACGGCTCCCGGGATCGCGGACTTCGATTTTTCTCTTTACAAAAATATTCCCGTGAAGAGAGTTTCGGAGAACTTTAGCATCCAATTCCGGGCAGAGTTCTTTAACATCCTCAACCGCGCGAGCTTCGCTCCACCAGTAACCCCCGACAATACGGACATCTTCGATTCGACTGGCGCTCCGACCGGCGTTGCTGGGTTGCTGACCTCTACAACAAATGCCTCAAGGGAAATTCAGTTTGCGCTGAAGATCATTTGGTAAGTGGGTTGGAGCGGCGTACGCACTTAAAGTTGTGTAACTTTTTCGGGAGGTAGTCCGGCCGCGGCACACCCTGTCAATTCGGTGCTGTATCCGTTTAGTGGCGCGACTCAGCCTCACAAATTCAGAAGATGACCTTAGTCGCTGCCGCTGGGTTATGGCTACAGGCAAATGCCCCTGACCCTCTGTATGGCGGTGGGGCTCATGAAGCTGTATGTCTGGAGAGTTGCTTGAAAAACCTTCGTACCCTTTCGACGAAAGTGGAGCAGCCCCAGAGCGCCCGCCGCGATCTTCACCCGACGGGCGTTCGCAAAGGTATTTTTGGTTTGGTCGTGATCATTATGGCTGTGGCTGCGCTCGACCGCTTGAACCTGAGCATTGCGGGAAAAACCATCCAAGACCAGTTTGCCTTGAGCACCCAAGCGATGGGCTATGTCTTCGGTGCCTTCTTTCTGGGCTACGCAATCTTCCAGGTTCCTTGGGGCTATGCCGCAGACCGCTATGGTCCTCACCGGGTAATGACGTTTGCTATCCTGTTTTGGTCGGTTTTTACCATTGTGGTGGGTCTTGCCCCACACTTTGCCCTAGGCACATGGTTCACGGTGGCGTGGTCGATTGCCGTCATACGGTTCTTGGTCGGCGTCGGCGAGGCGGCGGCTTCGCCCGCCATCAACAAGATCGTCGCCCTCTGGATGGACGAGACCCAACGGGGTGCGGGGATGAGCTATATGTCGGTGGGCTTCGGCCTCGGTGGCATATTCACTCCGATACTCATTGCTTGGACCACGCAGCACTGGGGCTGGCGAGCATCCTTCTACCTGAGCGGGATCTTGGGGTCTGTAGTGGCAATCGTCTGGTGGTGCTATGCGACGAACCGGCCGGAGGAGCATCCCCGCATCAATGCTGCGGAACTCGAGCTTATCCGTCCCCGGGCAGAGCGCACCGCAGGCGCGTCGCAGAAGGGCTCAGTTCTACAGCGCCTGCCGTGGATAAGGATGCTATCAAGCCGCTCGGTCTGGGGACTGCTCGTCAGCTACTCCTTCCAGAATTACGCGTTTTTTGTTTACTACGATTGGTTCTATATCTATCTGATACGAGGGCGCGGTCTCACGATGAAGCAAGGGAGCGTGTGGACTTCAACTCCCTTCATCGCCGTAACCTTGCTCGCGCTCTTGGGTGGATGGCTTTCTGACCGCGCGGTGCAGAGATTCGGCAAGTATCGCGGGCGCCAAAGCACAGTTTGGGTCGGAGTCGCGTGTTCCCCCCTGCTGCTTTTGATTGGAGCTCACACACACAACAACCTCATTGCTATTCCTCTACTGGCTGCCGCTGCCGGCTTCAACTTTTTCTCCCTTCCAGCCTGGTGGGCCGCGTGTATTGATCTGATGCCGAACTATTCTGCCTCGCTGTCCGCTTTAATGAATTCGTTCGGCAATTTTGCTGGATGCCTCTCGCCCGTCGTAACGGCGTACATCATTACTCGGTTTGGTTGGACCCGAGCTTTGGATTTGACTGCGCTGATAACGCTTGCTCCCGGATTAATTTGGTTTTTCGTAAACGCGAGCGAAAACCTTGAGGCCTCCGTAGGTAACTTTGTTGGGCCACGCTAACGCAAAATGTTGTGAGAAATGGGCACATATAATATGGGACCCATCTATACGGAACTCCTACAGCGGCCTCAAACGGTCTCTCTATGTCAGTTGGCGGACAGGTTCGGGCCAGCTCATCTCATCGAAACGAACATCCGGCCGGTGGATCCGAAGTCTCACATCTGCGCACCAGCTACAATGGCTAGCTGCCAACCTGGCGAGAATCTGAGTTTGTAGCATGCCCTTCACCTCACTCAGCCACGTGAGGTTCTGGTGGCCTCTGGCTCAGTCGACCGCGAGCCTTGGGGCGGCCGATGTCCACCTCTCGGCGCAGTCGAGGGGTTTTAAAGGCACTATTAACCGTGCAGCGCGCGATACGCTGGAAGTCAACGCGCAAGGTTATCCTATTCTTTTCCCGCTGCATACATTCCCGAAAAGCAGTCACGGACCGCTATGGAGAGATAGACCTAGCCGTCCATTGTTGTTCGCTAGTCGTGAACCCTGGAGATATCACCTTTGCTGATGGTAACGGGCTACTGGCCTTTACGGCTGCCCGGCTTGCGAACGCAGTCCGGATGGCTCTAGCAGCCCGGCACAAGGAGGCAGAGATTCAGAAACGGGTCCGTCTTGGAGCACCATTTTCAAAATCGCGGGGCTCGCTCAATTTGTGCCGCCGCCGAAGTTAGGGTAATCTGCTTCCCGACGAGAGCCACGAAAGAGTTTGCTCCGACTGAGAGTGAAGGGCCCTCTAGCCCGCCACGCAGCTAGC
>DATKST010000006.1:0-13470 GCA_035531475.1 Terriglobia bacterium | reverse complement strand
CCGCAGGCTGAATGCGCCTTGCATCACGCCAACCCCTTCCAGCTTTTGATAGCCACCATCCTTTCCGCGCAGTGTACGGATGAGCGGGTGAATAAGGTCACGCCCGGCTTGTTTCAGAAGTATCCCACGCCCGCCGATTTCGCAGCCGTTCGTCCTGAAGTGCTGGCGGAGGACATCAAGTCCACCGGATTCTTCCGCAACAAGGCAAAGAGCATTAGCGGCGCCGCCGCAAAAATCGTCAGCGAATTCAAGGGTGAGGTGCCGAGGACGATGGAGGAATTGCTCCCGCTTCCGGGTGTGGCGCGCAAAACCGCCAACGTGGTGCTTGGCACGGCGTATGGGATTGCCTCGGGCATTGTCGTGGACACTCACGTGTTCCGCATCACTCACCGCCTAAAGCTCACGTGCCAGAAGACTCCGGAAAAAATTGAGCAGGACTTGATGAAGATTGTCCCCAAAGACCGGTGGATCAGCTTCAGCCACCAAGTCATCTGGTTTGGCCGGAAAATCTGCCAGGCGCGCAAGCCGCTGTGCGCGGATTGCCCTTTGGAGAAGACCTGCGATTCGACCGATAAGACGGTTTGAGCAGCGCCATGAGTGTCAATAGCGCTTCTCGAACTGATTCAACTTGCCTTCTTCCTTCCATTCAAGCCGCGCGCGAGGGTTTGCAGCCAGAAATGTATTGCAGCGTGCGGAAGGATGTGCAGATCCCATTGCATTTTTCGAACAAGCCGTCACGGGCACAAAATCTTCGGGCGCGACCCACAGGCTTGCGCCGGAAATGAAGGCATGATCCAGGCTGTCGCGGATCATCATCTTCAATTGCAGGTATGTCAGGTCATAGCCTTCGATGGCGCGCAGGTATTCGCGGTTCATGTCGGAACGCGAGACGCCTTCATCATCGGTCGCCAGCGCCACGGGAACACCAAAACGAAGATAAGTGGGGAAGGGGTGTTGCGCGCCGCGAACGCCCAGGATCACATCATTGGAGGTAAGGCAAATTTCCACCAGCACATGCCGCTGGGCCATCTCCTTCAAGAGTTGGATGGGGTGATCTTCGTGCATCACATCCACGCCGTGCCCGATTCTTTCTGCGTGGCCCAATTCCACAGATTGGCGGATGTGAAATCGCAAACCGTCCGGAGGAACCAAGTCAGGGGTGATTTCCCCGGCGTGAAGCGAAATGTGAACCGTGGGATAATCGCCGTGGAGATCATCAAGCATCTTCATGTGCAGGATAAAATCGCGCATGGAGATGTATCCATCTTCCGGCATCACCAGATTCAAACCCACGACGCGCGGGTCCGACTTGGCCATTTCAAAACCGGCCACCATTTGCGCAAACACCATTTGCGGCGGCAACCCCCGTGCAACCTGGTAGATATATCGAACCGTAACGCCGCAGCCGGGCCGGGCGCTGGGCTGGCCGCAATGCAGAACCTGGCGCATGTGGGTCTCGGCTTCATCCAGGTTCCTGCTTCCCGCGGCGACCACTTGACTCATGCCGTTGTGGAGCAGGTTGGAGCGGAATTGGTTGAAATCCGGATTCCACCCTAGCTTGGCGCCAAGCTTTGCGGCAAGGCCCTGGTCAGGATTGAAGATCAGCTCCAAATAGGTGACATGATCGGAAGCGGCCAACGTGGTTGCATCCGCCAGCATGTCCCCGGTGTGACCTTTGGTGGCGAGAGAGAACTTTCCGAAGGTTGCAAAAAAATGATCGTGGCCGGATTCGGCGCCTGGAATGAATTGGCGCATGGAAAGGGCGTCCAACAACTGCGTGTAGAGATTGGAGTCCGCAAAAGCTTCGGAAGCAGGAGGCTTTCCGTGGCTCGAATCGCACGGAGCCGGAACGAAGGTCATGGTTCCTTCATCGATGCAATCGCTGTCCCGGGCTGCATATTGGATGTAGCTTTCGGCGTAGACCGCGCCCGAAAGATGATTATGCAGATCGCCGCCCTTGGGCAGGCCGCGGACGAAGGCGAGCAGCATCGAGGGTTGATGGCGAATGGAATCGAGATAGCGTGAGGTCCGCAATTCGCCCGCTTTCGGACCCGAGGCGTGGCCTTGCGCGGCGCCGCAGGTTATCAAGAGCGCCATTGTTAACAGCAGTCGCATTCTGATTCGGCTCCTAGTCATGGGCTCATTCTATCCGAAGGGGGGATGCTACGCACGAGGACATAAGCCAGCGACTGGGCGTCGCTGACTTACGGCCGCCTGCATAACACCGGACCGAGTTCGCCTTCTTAACTACCTGCCCTGGAGGCTATCCTTCCAGCGCCTTGGCGTAAGCACTCAGGAGCGATTTACGGTCAATTTCCCAATTGAAATCCTGTTCGATGCGTTGTCGTCCGATCTGTCCCATGCGCCGCCGCAATTCCTCCGAGTCAATGAGCTGCAGGATTTTACAGGCAAAATCTGCCGGATCATTGGGACGAGCGTAAAGTGAGGCCTCACCCGCGGAACGCCTCCCTTCGGTCACTTCATATTGCACCACCGGAATATTAAAGGCCATGTATTCCAGTACCTTCCCCATGGTGGATTTGTCATTCATGGCATTCAGGGGATCGGACGCCACGCCCACGTCGGCGGTGGAAAGGTAATTTGCCAGCTCGCCTCCCGGAATGCGGCCGGTGAAGTTCACCCAGGGTTCCAATTTCTTTTGGGCCACCAGGGATTTGAGATGGGGAACCTCGGTTCCGGAGCCGATCAATGTGAATTGGATGTCGTCCCGGCCCTTGCGGATGATGTGTTCAATCGACTGGATCAGCAGGTCCACGCCGTCCTGCGGTCCCATCACTCCCAGATAGACCACCAGGAACTTGCGACCCATTTTCAGTTCCGGGATTGGATCGAGGCGCTTCATTTTGTCCGGCTCGGGACTGACTCGGACAATGAACACGCGGTCGGGCTGCTTACCGCCGCGCTGAATGGCAATCTCGCGGTAGGATTGATTGGTAGCCAGCGAAACGTCGGCCGTGTGGAAAGCGCACTTCTCAACCAGGCAGACGAGTTTATAGAAAACATCTTGCTTGCCGAATTTGGCCAGATATAACTCCGGATTCAGATCGAGATGGTCAAAGATGTAACGAGCGCCAAAAGCCTTGAAGATCAAGCCGTTCAAAAACATGATATCCGGCGGGTTCCAGGTGTGGACCACGCGAAAACCATAGCGCCAGAAAATCTTGGAAGCCAGGTAGAGTTGTGCGGCCAGGGCCTTGCAATATTCAAGAGCGTAACCAAATGGCCCCGAGGCTTCGTACACCCGGTAACGATAAATATCAATGTCCTCGATAACTTCGTGGTTCGTTTCATAACCGGCTCCCTTGGGAGAGATGACGTGTACCCGGTAGCCGGCATCTCGCAAGGCCACCGCTTCCTGCCACGCCCGCCGGACAAAAGGAAAAGGAAGATTTTCGAGGATCAGTAAAACGCCAGTACGGTTGTCTTTCGCCATGATCTTTCTGGCTCGACGCGCCAGCTTATGAGATGTATGAAATCGATCTTATGAGCACCGCAATAAAATAAACGATTCACTCGGTTCCTTTTTAACGTGGGAAGGACGGAGTCAAAACTTTGCCCTTCTGCCCCCTCACCCGGCGCTGAGCGCCACCCTCTCCCTTTTGGGGAGAGGGCCGCAGAATTCGCGTTAACTCTCCCCTCTCCCTTTTGGGGAGGGGGCCGCAGAATTCGCGTTAACTCTCCCCTCTCCCTTTTGGCGAGAGGGCCGCAGAATTCGCGTTAACTCTCCCCTCTCCCTTTTGGGGAGAGGGGCTGGGGGTGAGGGGTTATTGAAGGGCGTTGTATGAATACATCGCCGTAATTACGAATGGCAGTACTAAACCCAGGCCGCATATCATTGTTAGGACCGGCCTCCCAGAGCCGACTCGTAAACTCCCACCACTTGCTTTGCAACATTTTCAACAGAAAGCCGCGCAATCTGTTCCCGGCTGCGGGCGCGACTTCCGTTCCGGCACACTTCCACAATCTTTTCCGCCATCGCCTGGGGATCGCGAGGCACCAGGTAATTGCCTTCGGTCCCGCTCAGCAGATCGGGAGTATCTCCCACGTCCACCGTGACCACCGGCAGGTTCACTGCCAGGGCTTCCTTCACAGCATTCGGCGAACCTTCGCTTTCGGATGCTACAGCCATCACATCGGCGGCGTTCATGTATAGCGGCATCTGACCCGGCGGGATGCGGATAACATGTAACATCTCTAAGTTTGGGATCGAATGCTGGGCAATCTCTGTTGCAGCTTTCACGATTTCATACCTTTTTCGCGCTTCGTTGGACCGGTAGGGGAACAACACGAATTTTTTCCTTGAATCCAAACCCAGCGCCCGGCGCGCTTCCTCTTGCGCCATCGGTCTGAACAGATCAAAGTCTACACCGTTCGGAATCACATGGGCCGAAGCGAGTCCGAGTTTTTTCTTCATTTCGTCGCTCTTCACGATCACCGCCCGCGCCATTCGCGCCAATACAAAGCTCGACGCCATCAGGAAACGGTCATAGAGCGTCACGCGTCCGATGTTTGTGAACTTTCCCAGCACGTCGTTGCCCAGGAACGAAACCACCAGCGGCAGCCGGAATTGGCAGCGTGCTACCCAGCCTGCCAGTCCCATGTGGGCATGGACCAAGTCAAACGAATTTGCCCGGAGCATTCTGTGCAGCGCGCCCACGGACTTCCAATAATTCGATTTCGCTTCCCTGCCGTTAACGAACAATACGGAATAGTCTACACCCAGCGGCCGCAGCGACTCCATCTGCGAACGGATGAAGCAGCCATAGCTCGGATCGCCCTCATATGGCCAGAGATTCGTTACGACCAGGACTCGAATGGGCGCCATCATCCATCATCATAACCGGATTCAATTCGGGGTTTGGCGACTGCGTGGTCTAACCTCAACACTGTTCACTTAGGGTCCGGTCGAGAACAACTGCCCATCGCCCAACGCGAACCCCTCACCCACCGCTCCGCGGTCCCCCCTCTCCCCGCTTGCGGGGAGAGGGCTGGGGTGAGGGGAACGAGCTGCCACGGCATGGCTGAAGCCATGCCCTTCGGGCCTTCGAATAAAATTTCGTGAATAATCCAGGCTAAGTGCAGCGTTTCGTAAGTTCGCTCACGTATTCTCGCGCCCCCCCCCACCGCTCCGCGGTCCCCCCTCTCCCCGCTTGCGGGGAGAGGGCTGGGGTGAGGGGAACGAGCTGCCACGGCATGGCTGAAGCCATGCCCTTCCGGTCTTTGGACAAAACTTCGTGAATAATCCAGGCTAAAGTACCCCCGCAAAATACGCATGTTGCTGTGCCCAGATTTCGCGCGCCACCCTTCACTTTCAGGAATTTTACTGCACGGCTGTGTTCTGGCCGTTACTTAATACCGGTAATTCAATATGGGATGGATACCGTGGCGACCGGTAGATGTGCTGCGTTGCCTCCTGGTAGTCCGATGCCGAGGCTTTGAAAATGTTAGGAACAAACTTCTGAGGGTTGCGGTCAATCACGGGGAACCAGGTGCTCTGTACCTGCACCATAATGCAATGGCCTTTGAGGAATGCGTGGTCATTGGTGTGAAGATCGATGGTGTATTCCTCTACTTTATTGGGAGGAATCGCATGCGGCTTCTCAAAGCTCTTCCGGAAGCGACCGCGGAAAACGTCGTTGGCAATCATCAGTTGATATCCCCCCATGCGCGGGGCGGACGGATAATCCTGCGGGTAAACGTCGATCAGCTTCACGATCCAATCGCTATCCGACCCGGTGGTGGAAGCGTAAAGATGAGCCACGATATCTCCGGCGACGGTCACGGGCTTGTCGAGCGGCCCCGTTTCCCAAGTGGCCACGTCCGGTCTCATGTGAACATATCGCTGGTCCTGAAGGAGCCACGTGGGCCATCCCCCGCCCGGATAAGTCGGTTCAACCGGGCGATGGCGGTAGGGCACGGGATAACGCGGATCGGAAACGTAACTCTCATAGGCAGTGCTGTTTACAGAGGCTCCCGGCGATGACGGCGGCTGGAACGAAAGACCGCCATGACTGTGAAAGTAGAGGCTTTGTTCTGCCACTCCCTGGCGCGGCGGCCAGGCATTAAAGGACTGCCATTGGTTCGAGCCGGTCTCAAAGGTCACCGCCTCCGCTTGCAGTTTGCCTTTGCCTTTCAGCCAGTAGGCAAACCACGGCGCCTGAATGTTCTTGCGGAAATAGGCTGCGGTATCGCTGCCAAAGTCCACCGGACCCAGCGTTCGCCCGCTGCCGTGCGCCCAACCGCCATGATTCCAGGGTCCGACCGCCAGATAATTCCAATGGTGATGGTCATGCTTTTCAAGCGTCTCGTAAATTTTCACAGGTCCGTAGAAATCTTCCTGATCCCACCAGCCGGCTACGTTCAACATAGGGACCTTGACCGCCGTGAGGTACGGCGCCACGGCCTGTTTCTGCCAGAACGTATCGTAGTTGGGATGATTCACAAAATTGTCCCATGTGGGCAGATTGCCATGGAAATAGAGCCGGTTGGCATTGGCGAGCGGACCCAGGCGCAAATACCACTCAAATGTGTCATAGAGATCGAAAGCAAAGTGGAAATTTTCCTTGGAGGTTTCCATCAACGCCGCGTATTCAAAGCCGTAGCTCAAGCGGAAGGCGCCGTTGTGATGGAAGTCGTCGCCCAGAAACATGTCGGCGGGTGAAGCCTGCTCGGAGGCGGCCTTCAAGGCAGGATGCGGATCGATCGCCGCCATCGTGGTGAGCCAACCTCCGTAAGAAATCCCCAGAATACCCACTTTGCCGTTGTTGTTCGGGACGTGGCGGATGAGCCAATCGATGGTGTCGTACGTGTCGGTGCTTTCGTCGACGGCTTTGGGATCGTGCGGATCGCGCGGCGGACGGTTCATCACGAATTTTCCACCGGACTGGTAGCGGCCCCGGATATCCTGGAAGACGAAGATGTATCCGTCAGCAATGAGCTCCTTGTAGATGTTGAGCTTGGTGGTGTAGCCCGAAGCGTCCTCGGCAATGCCATAAGGTGTGCGCTCGATCAGGATGGGCAGCGGTACTGCGGCATGTTGAGGGGTGTAAATTTCCGTGTGCAACTGCACGCCATCACGCATGGGAATCATGGCGGAAGTTTTGGTGAAAACCTGGCTGTAATCGGGCTTGCTGGTCTCGGAGAAAACTGGCGAGAGTGCGAGCAGAGCTACCAAGAAAGCAGCCGCCAACAATCCCATCGCCGGGCATATCGCTTGATTTGTTCTCAATCACTCACCCCTGATTGGAGAATTTCAATCGGGCAGAGGCCCGGGCCGCCAATAAGCACCCTGCTTGCGAGCCAGCATTGTATTCGCGTGCGGCTTGAGAAGCAACCGTTGTCCAAAGAGATATTGCAGCTTCCTGTGGGCTGTTTCCCGCCGGCAGCACTTGGAATCCCACCGGCTGAAGCTACGCCGCGGCACGGTTTTGCCAACGGGTCCAGACGAACCAAGCCACGGCCACGAGCATGACCACGGTGAGCAGAGCGTCAAAGCGGTGGAAGTAATCCCGCAGGACGGTCCAGTGGGCGCCGAGCTTGACTCCGGCATAGGCCAACGCATAACACCACGGAAACGAGCCAAGGAAAGTATAAATGTTAAAGCGGACGACATTCATGCGGGAAACACCGGCGGGAAACGCGATGAAGGTGCGAACCAAAGGTAGAAGGCGCGCAAAGAAAACGGTCCAGTCGCCGTAACGAGCGAACCAGCGGTCTGCCAGCTCCAGATCATGGTGAGAGATCAGAACGAAGCGGCCATATTTCTGGATTAACGGCCTGCCACCCCACGCCCCCATTCCATAGGCCACCATCGATCCCAGATTACAGCCAATCGCTCCCGCCAGGGCGACACCCAGCAGGCTGAACCGGCCCGTATAAACCAAAAAACCAGAAAAAGGCATGATGACTTCTGAGGGCAGCGGGATACATGCCGATTCTATGGCCATCAGGCAGACGACGCCCGGATAGCCGGCGTAGGAAATGACGCTAATAATAAATTGGCCTACCAGTTCGAGGGTGTGGTTGAGCATGAAGGGAGTTAAGCCCCATACTGTTCACTCAAGGTCCGTTCGAGAACATAGCACACGGTTGAACTAGAGCCCCTCACCCACCGCGCAGCGGTGGGTGAGGGGTCACGCGACGCCTCTGATATCAAGATCATGAGGCTTGCCTTAACTGAACAGTATTGGAGTTAAGCCGGATGATGCACGAATATCACTTCGGCGGCCGTCAGGCCATTACCAGCGTGAACCCGGGCAGGCTCGCGCCCTCCGGGCTCTTTACGATGCTCAGGCGGCGAGTTTCCTCCTGGTTGCCACTGACTCTGCGCACGAAGGCATAGGAATCAAACGCCTCGGTATAAACCTTGGTCACCAGCCAATGGTCGCCGGAGGAATCGTCCTTCCAAATCTCGCCTGGCCTGATTTCTCTGCGCATGGTTGGCAACTCAATCAAAGGATCGCAATGTTTGGCCGTCGCGCCGGCGTCCGCTTCGCAGCCGGCTGAACTGCGGCATTCCGGCGCCCGGACGAGGCTTCAAAGCAGGGCCAGCGCCCGGTCTATTTCTTCTTCCGTATTGTAAAAATGCGGCGAAATTCGCACCTTGCCACAGCGCGCCGCCACGCTCACTCCACGGCTGCTGAGCCTCCTCACCATTTCGGCGGGATCGACATCCGCCGGGGTAAAGGAAACGATTCCCGAACACTGCTCCGGCACCGAGGGTCCGAAAACGCGATGCCCCTTTTGCCGCAAGCCTTCTCGTAACCTGCCGGTGAGAGACAGGATGCGCCGGGCGATAGGTTCCGCGCCCACCTCCTGCAACAGATCCAGGGCCGCGCCCAGCCCATAGACCCCGGCAGTGTTGAGCGTTCCGCATTCAAACCGCCGGGCACCCTCCGCCCATTCGAGTTTCCGGGAGGAAAAATCCTCCGCTGCCTTCACGCTCATCCAACCCACGGAAGAAGGCTGGATGCGCTCGATCAGATCACGGCGAATATAAAACAACCCGGATCCTTCCGGACCCATCAGCCACTTGTGGCCGTCAGCGGCAAGCGCAGCGATGTTCGCCCTTTTGACATCGATCGGAAACGCCCCCAAACCCTGAATGGCATCCACAAAAAGCAGGGCGCCGCGCTCCTGGCAGACTTTGCCAAGACGCTCAAGGTCAAGGCGGCAGCCGGAAAGGAATTGGACGAAGCTGACCGCCACCACGCGGGTGTTGGGGCGGAGCGCCGCGGCAATGTCTTCAACGGTGATGACGCCGTCCCTCTCCGGGACCAGGCGCAACCGCACGCCTTTGCGCTCCAGATATTTCCACGGATAGTAGTTGGCAGGGAATTCCGGGGCAATCGAGACAACCTCATCGCCGTCTTTCCAATCTAATCCATTGGCGAAGAGAGAGATGCCTTCAGAGGTGTTCTTGATAAAGGCGATCTCCTCCGGCGCGGCGTTTAGGAACGATGCTACCTTTGCCCGGATCGCTTCGTAAGCATCCAGCCAGCGCTCCCAATGGTTGCCGCCGAACCGGCAGACATCTTCAATGAGGTTGGTCATGGCGTCGCGCACGCGGCAAGATACCGGTGAAACGGCGGCGTGGTTCAAATAGATTGCGGAGCACGTGACCGGGAATTCCTGGCGATAGAGGCTGAGGTCAATGGACATTCGGAGCCGGGTGCGGAAAAAAACGCCGGGGCTAAGCGTCGTTTCCAGTATATACTGGAAACAGACCTGAGCGCCAGGAGAACAGCCATGAAAAAGCGGCTCGTTTCAATCTTTACGGTCATTTCCATTCTAGCGATCTTCGTTGCTCCGGTGGGCGCCAACAATCAGAAGGACAACGTCAATGATATTGGCAACCGGCGTGTCGCCCACCGCAGCATCATTTCCGAAGAGAAGGAAATCGGCATCGGCAAGCAGTACTCGATGCAGATTGACCAGTCGGCCAAACTGCTGAAGGATCCGGTGATCAATGAATACGTGAATCGAGTCGTGCAAAACGTGGCGCGCAACTCGGACGTGAAAGTTCCAGTCAGCGTTAAGCTCATTGACGACCCTACGATCAATGCTTTTGCTCTTCCCGGCGGATTTCTCTACATGAACACGGGAACGCTGCTGGCCGCGACCGAAGAGGACCAGATCGCAGGCGTCATGGCTCACGAGATTGCCCACGTCGCCTGCCGCCATTGGGCGTCGAACATGACCAAGCAGACGCTTTTGCAGTTTGCGATGTTGCCTCTGATGTTCACCCCCATGTCCATGGGAGCTTACTACGGCTTGAGCATGGCGATGAACGGCTTGCCGCTTGCCTTTCTTAAGTTTAGCCGCGATGATGAGGCGGAGGCGGATTTCTTCGGTTTGCAGTACATGTACAAGGCCGGATACGATCCCAATTCTTACGTTGCCTTCTTCGGGAAAGTGCTGGAAGAGGAGCGGGCGAGTCCAGGGAGCATCTCGTCCATCTTTGCGAACCATCCGCCCACGGCGGACCGCATCATCAAATGCGAAGAGGAGATCAAGGCGCTTCTTCCGACGAAGCCCGAATACCTGGTGACCACTTCCGAGTTTAGCGACGTCCAAACCCGGCTCAAGACGCTGATGAAGGTTCACCGCAAGCTGGGGCCGCAAGGACCCACTCTCGACCGGCGCAAGACCGCCAACAAAGGCGGGCAGCAGCCGACAACCACGCCGGGCGGCAGCCAGGGAAGCGACCAGCCGCCGGTTTTGAAGCGCAAGGATTAAGACCCGGGGCGCATTTCAGCCTGTTCGGGCCCAGTTTCCGCTTGTTCAGGGCAGACCCTCAGGGGCCTGCCCTTTTTTTGTTGGGGAGTTTACGAGCCGGCCACTCGTGCTGAGGAGATGGTGTAGTAATAGGGAAGAGAAGCGAAAAGGCTAGGCTCGGTGCGGGGAATTCCGGGCAAGGGTCATGGCGAACTTCTCAGGCGCGGGCTTGACTGGTGAAGACCACGCCCAGCTTGCGTAGCGCCTCATTGTGATACTTGCGGTAAAGGATATCCCACTCGGCGCCACCTTCCACAATGACGCGCTTCTGGGAGGTGATCTGCAGGCGGACGGCTTTGTCAACTTCCTCCGCCTCGCGCATGAGGCCTTTCAAGATCGTGACGATCTCCAGGCGGATATTGTTGGGCTCATCAAAAATTTCGATTTCGTCCAATTCCTCGATGGCGTGTAACATCAGGTGGGATAGGCGGATGATTTTTTCGTCGGTAAGCTTCATGGGTTATGAAATCGGGCCGGCTAGAGAATCACTTTGCGGTCGCGGACAATCTGCCGTTTGACTTTTTTGAACATCTCCTCATAGGAGGCTCCGGTTTCCTGCATTTCCTGCTCGTGAGCCTCCAGAATCTTGCGAACCTCGTCGTTGATGTGGTCCTCAACGCTCATTTCCTCCAGCAGGACGCGCGTCATGACCTCATTGACGTATTCGGGCTGATCAAACTGAATGAGACCGGCGGTGCTCAGCCGCTTCAGGGTTTGTTTGGCTAAATAAGTGACGTATTCACGGGGAAACTGCATGACGGATCTGTGGGTTCTCCTTGACGCTCCTGAATAGCTAGTGTATATTCCAGTTGATTGGGGTGTCAAGATTTGCCGGGGTGGAAATTTACAATCCGGCACGGAAATCGATGATCCCGGCTGGCGCGCCTCAATACCGGTCAGGCTGGGGCGGTTAGCTCAGCCGGTCAGAGCGTCTGCCTTACAAGCAGAAGGTCATCCGTTCGATCCGGATACCGCCCACCAAGCGCGGTCAGCAGAACATTGCAGGCAGCATGCAGAAGACAAAGCCCGCGGGTTGGGGCTTTGATAAGGCCGCTGTCAGGAGCGGCTTTGTCCGGTTTGCAGTTATTTCCTTCCAGAGCAGTTCGCTCCTTATTGGGGACGTAGTTCAGCTGGTTAGAACGCATGCCTGTCACGCATGAGGTCGCGGGTTCGATCCCCGTCGTCCCCGCCAGCTTTTTCAATAACTTAGCTTCGCGGCCTACCGTGCGGTAGGCCACATTGGACCACAAACTCGAACACTTTTTTCTCATTCTCCACTCGCTTTTTTCTTCGGAAACCAAATCAGGTTTTCGATCTTCCTCATGGCCTCGCGCTGCTGACTCTTGAGCTCGTGCATATACTTCTGGGTTGTGCTCAGTTTGGAATGACCGAGCAATTGCTTCATGACGACGGTTGGAATCGTTCCTTCGTTTCCCCCGAGCGTCGAAAATGTGTGCCGCAACGAATGCCAGGAGAAATGAGGGATGCCAAGTTTCCTGCTCACCGGATAAACGTGCCGGTTGATCAGATTACGGTCAGACAGTGGAGTGCCCGCTCGGCTTGCGAAGAGCCAGTTGGCTACGAGTGGCTTCGCCGGACTGGTTCCCGACAAAGAGCGAGTGCGCTTCAGGTGTGTGTCCAAGACCTCCATCAGGATAGACGGAATCGGAACCTGACGGTTGCTTCCCTCCGTCTTGGTGGTCTCAACTTCCCCACGGCTGACGGAGCGCTGGACCGTGATGATGCCGTCCGAAAGGTTGAGATCATCAACCCCCAGCCCCAGAACCTCTCCGATCCGCAGGCCCGTCGTAACCGCTAGGATAAAGACCGTCCGCGCTGGCTCGCTCAGGTGCTGAGCGAGAAGCTGAACTTCCTCAACCGACAGAGCACGTTGCTTGCGAACGATCATACGCTGCCCGACATCAACCCACCTGGCTGGGTTTTCTGCGAGCCACTTCCACTTCTGTGCCGTGCTGAACATTTTGGAAATGACGTTACGGATATGCACGCGGGTCTGCCAGGAATAGCCCTGTCGCTGCAATTGCGCCATGAGCCGGTCCAGATCGAGCGACGTGATGCCGCGCATTTGCTCTCTGGACAGCACCGGCGCAATCTGCTTGCGCCATCGGTCTTGGTACATCATCCGAGTGTTTCGCTTCATTTTGTCGAGGATGTTGGGTTTGAAGTACGTATCCCAGAACTCACCCAAGCTGATGCTGGCCTGTGGTTTGGGAGCGTTCCGATTGATCTCCCGCATGATCTCGTCGGCAGCCCGGCGAGCGTCCTTTTTGCCACGGAAGACGGAGACAGGCCCAAGGATCTTGGTACGCTGTTGCCTGCCCTTCGTGCCGTCCGGCTTGATAAAATCCTCCCTATACCGCAAGACGTAGTTGCCATTTTTCTTCCTGACATTTCCTTTCTGGTAGCGCCGAATCATACTCTCCTCCGCAATGGATGAAATTGCGGTGTCGATTCGGCTCTCAGCTGGCTGCTGAACTTGCACTATACGCTTCTCCTAATTCCTCCGCAAACGTTCGTATCGCGCAAGCTAAAATGTTACCCGTGGGGTATCGTCGCGCAATCTTAAAATGTTACCCACTATGGATACGGGTAACGTTATGAGTCGATCTTCGAGAAGAGAATATTGGAAAAGAATTCATCCTCGGTACCAGT
>DATKST010000005.1:0-14208 GCA_035531475.1 Terriglobia bacterium | reverse complement strand
GGGCCGCTCTCCTTGCCGAGAGCGTTGGAGCTTGCCTCCACCCGATCTGGGGTTCCCCCAATGACCCAGACCACCTTCCTTGCATGCCGTGCTCACTACCCCGGTGGACCCGAACCGGTGCGTACGTCGGTTTCTTCCCGGCCGGTGCTGCCTTCCCCGTTACCGGTCCAAGCCGCTTGTCAGCTACCAGACTTACTGACAACTATCTGGGTGGGACTTTCACCCACTGGTGATCTGCGCCGTTGGGGCGCACTGAATAATGCAGGCTAAGGCAGGAATCCACCCTATCCAATTCGACAGACGGCCTTTTCAGGAATGGCACTGCCAATGAGGAATGAAGCGGTGGACGGGGGCAGGGCTCGCAAGGGGCGCCGCCGGTTACATCTTCTTCTTGATCCGCGGGAGGATCGCCTCCGCAATCACGGCGGCATTCGAATGCTCCGCGTCACGCGCGCCGAAGATCAATGTGACTTTCTCATGCTTGGCAGCAGACGCGAGCTGCTCCATTAATTCCTTTCGGGGAGTCTTGGCAAGCTCGGCGCGATAGCGGTTGCGGAACTCTTCCCATCTTTCCGGCCGGTGGCCGTACCACTTGCGCAAGGCCGCCGAGGGCGCAATGGTCTTCATCCACTCATCAATCTTTGCGTCCTCTTTGCGAACGCCGCGCGGCCAAAGGCCATCCACCAGAATGCGCCGCCCGTCATTGCGGCTGGCATCTTCGTAAGCGCGCTTTATTTCTAGCGGCATGCGCCAACCTCCTACTTCTGGTTCGCTTCAATCAGGTATTCCACCAGCACCAGGTCGTGCCATTCGTCCGCGAGTTTCGCATGTTTCAGGTGGATGCCCACTTCGCGCCAGCCGGTCACCTCGCACAGCTTGCGGCCCGGCCCATTCACCTCCATGATGCGGCCCACCAACTTGTAATATCCCTTGTCACGGGCCGCGTCCTGCATGCCCTTCATCAATTCCTGGCCCACGCCGTGCCCGCGCAGGCTGCGGTCAATATAAATGGAAAGCTCGGCGATGCCGCTGTAACAAGCGCGCGGACTGTAAGGCGTCAGCGAGGCCCAACCCATCAACGTGTGCTTCACCTCCGCCACCAGCACTGGATACTTTTCGGGCCGGGCGATGAGCCACAAGTAACGCTCTTCGGGGCTGACGAAGGAGTTTTCAAAAGTCGCGACGCGATCCTGCACGCCCTGGTTGTAAATGCGGGCGATCTCCTTGGCATCATCCGTCCGCGCCGGGCGAATCCTGAGCGTATCTGACCATTCTGTCATGAAGTCGTTTTCCTTCCGGGATCGAATTCGGGTCCAAGCCGGAATTCTACCGGGTTCGAAGAAGAAGGGCAACCGGCGATTGGCTTTCTTTGGACTTCTTGACGGGGAGTGCCTCCTTGATGGCCACGCCTCCAGAACGGTTGAGTGCTCTTGCCCGTTGACCCGGAAGCCGATTCTATCCTAAGATAAGAAAGCGAATAAAAGGCGAATATGCCAACTTCCAAACCTGAGCACCGCGTGCGTGTGGGTCCCGCCGGGTGGTCTTATCCGGATTGGGAAGGCGTGGTCTATCCGCGCCCCAAGCCGCGTGGATTCCATCCTGCCCGGTACCTGGCTCAGTTCTTCGACACCATTGAGATCAATACATCTTTCTATCAGCCGCCCCGGGCTGAGAACGCGAAGGCATGGGTGAGCCGGGTCGAGCACAACCCGGACTTCAGGTTCACCGCCAAGCTCTGGAAGGGTTTCACCCATGACCGCACGGCAGGCCGCGAAGACGAGAAGCGGTTTAAGGCGGGCATCGCTCCGATCGCCGAAGCCGGCAGATTGGGTGCATTGCTCCTGCAATTCCCGTGGTCGTTCCGCAATACCCGCGAAAACCGCGAGCACGTGGGCGCTCTTGTCGTGCAATTCATGGAGTATCCGCTGGTGGTGGAAGTGCGGCACGGATCATGGAACCAGCCGGACATTTATCAAATGTTGAGCGACCTTGGCGTTGGGTTCTGCAACATCGATCAACCGGTGATTGGCCGGTCCATCGGGCCCTCCAGCGTCGCCACCGCCCCCGTCGGCTACGTGCGGCTGCACGGCCGCAACTACGAAAAGTGGTTCAACTCCGAAAATGAGCCGGAACAACGTTATAACTACCTTTACCGTCTTGATGAGCTTCAACCGTGGGTGGAACGGATTCGGGCCTTGATGGAACGCGTGGGCGAGACCTACGTGATTACCAACAATCATTACGGCGGCAAAGGTATCGTCAACGCCTTGCAGATTGTCCATTTGCTCAGCGGCCAGCGGGTGCGGGCTCCAGAATCCTTGCCCCCGCACTTCGCGGAACTCAACCAAATCATTGCCACTAACACATTGCAGGATTTACCCGGGGAAAGCGGAAAACTTTTTCGATTCTGATTGGATGTTTCTGTCCAGAGCGTGCTCCACGACGACGGCGGGAGGCCGGAAGAAACGAACGCCCCGGGCTTGGCGTGGCAGCCAGGAACAAGAAAACATTTGACCGGAACGAAGAGAATATGTACTATACAGTACACCTTCTTTACAGGTATAACAAGGAAAGTGGACCTGAATGAGCGGGTATTGTAACTCTGCGTTTGCTGTGTGGATGGCCTCTTACCGGCGTAGGCGGGAACGGGAATCCATTTTTGGGTTGTCGTTGCAGGGTGCGCCTGCCCGATTTCGCGGCAGGGATAGGGATGTGCACGAAAAAAGGAATTATTATCGGAACGAATCCAGACTCCATTGAAAACAAAGGACGAGTTTTGGAGCAAACCCAAGCAAAGCCAAAAGCAAAGCCATTCGATAATGGATTAACCATTGTATTATGATGAAGATAGGTCGATTTCAGGGACGAACCCAAGCAATTTATCTAGAATCAAAGGGTTAGAAACAGCATGAGACAAAGAATGGGTTCGTTCCAGTGGTTTTCCACAGGTAGGGGCGGGCCTGGTGCCCGCCCGCAGGTGACCACAAGGGTCGCCCCTACGGAGGCCGGGGACTGGAATCCACTTTACTCTGCGCGGCCCAGGTGAGATAAAGTCATACTATGGCAAGAACTGCGAAGAAAAAGGGTAGAAGACGGTTTCTGAAAACGGTTGCGCTGGGCGCGGTGGCGATTCCCGGCGGAGTCGCCGCCGGAACTCTTGGTGAAAAGTTTGGCCAGAAGCACGTGCAGTCTAATTCCCGCCAGGACCCTATCGAGTTCCCCCGCCGGTTCACGGGCTGCCAGCGGAAAATGATCTGCTTTCCGTTGGGCGGAGTGGGCGCTGGCAGCATCGGCTTGGGCGGCCGCGGCCAACTGCAAGAATGGTGGATATTCAACCGCCCGGATCAAGGCCATTCACCCGATTACGCCTTTCCTTCGATTTGGGCCCAGGTAGAAAACCAGAAACCCACGGCGCGGGTGCTCGAAGCCCGCATTCTGCCTCCCTATGAAGGATCGAGCGGCCTCGGCTCCGCCAACGTTCCCGGTCTTCCCCGGCTTGCCTCCTGCACGTTCACCGGTGAGTTTCCCCTGGCCCGGGTGGATTTCGAAGATCGAGATTTTCCCGTCACCGTGAGCCTGGACGCCTTCACTCCTTTTGTCCCGTTGGAACCGGACGATTCCGGTCTGCCCGCCGCCATTCTTCGCTACACCGTCACCAACCCCGGCGCGGCTCGTGCCAAAGTGGCCATCGCCTTTTCAGTTGAGAATCCGGTGGGCAAAGAATCGAAGAAGAGCGGCGACCCCACGGGCGCCTATGGGCGCATCAATGAACATCGCCGCAGCCAGCGGCTGGATGGCTTGTTGATGAAGAACCCTTTTCTTTCGCCGTCGAACCCACTTGCCGGAACGTTTGCCCTTGCCGCATTGAGCACAAATGCTGGCAAGCTCACTTTTCTGCGCGGTTGGCCCAGCGCCCGTTGGTGGGAAAGCCCATTGCTTTTCTGGGATGATTTTTCGAGTGACGGTGAGTTGGGTCCGGAGGCTGCGGCCCGCACGGCCGTTGGTTCTCTTTGCCTTCAACGTGAGATTCCGGCGGGCGGAAAAGCGCAATTTACATTTCTACTAAGCTGGCATTTTCCCAACCGCACCCCGGCGCGATGCGGCTGGGCTGCCCCGAAAGGACACGAGAACGATTGGATCGGAAACCATTATTGCACCCGCTTCCAGGATGCCTGGGACGCCGCCGAATACACCGCCGAACACTTGCCGCGCCTCGAAAGCCTGACCCGGCAATTTGCCTCAACCTTGCGAGCCTCAACCCTTCCCGGCGCCGTCATCGAGGCGGCGTCTGCCAATTTGTCCACGCTGGTCACTCCCACCGTCTTCCGCACCCAGGACGGCGCTTTCCATGGTTTTGAAGGATGCAACGAGCAATCCGGCTGCTGCTTTGGAAACTGCACTCACGTTTATGCCTACGAGACGGCGATTGCCAACGTCTTTCCGCAACTTTCCCGGTCGCTGCGCGAACAACAATTCGGCTTCCTCACCAGCTCCGAGGGGTTGATGGATTATCGCGAGCTCCTTCCCTACGGCATCGAGCGTTTTGGTGTGGCGGCGGCGGACGGGCAAATGGCCAGCATTATGAAGCTTTATTATGATTGGCGGCTCTCCGGAAATACGGCGTGGCTGCACCAGCTTTGGCCGGCCGCCCGCCGCGCATTGGAGTTCGCCTGGATTCCCGGCGGCTGGGACGCGAACCGCGATGGAGTGATGGAAGGCGTGCAGCACAACACCTACGACGTGGAGTTTATCGGCCCGAATCCGCTTTGCGGCATTTGGTATTTGGGCGCGCTCCGCGCCGGTGAAGAAATGGCAAATGCCGTGGGAGATCGCGAAGCGTCCGCGCAATACCGGCGGCTTTTCAAGCAAGGCAGCGAATGGATTGACGCCAATCTCTTCAACGGCGAGTTTTACATCCAAAAGATCGGGTCGATTCCCCCGGATCAGGTTGCCAAAGGACTGACGGAAGGAATGGGCGCGCCGGACACCGTGCATCCTACCTTTCAACTCGGTGAGGGCTGCCTGGTGGACCAACTCGTGGGCCAGTATTTCGCGCTGGCCGTTGGCCTGGGACTGCTGCTGGATTCACATCACATCCAGAAGACTCTTGAATCCATTTACCAATACAACTACAAGCGAACGCTCACCCACCATGAATGCGTCATGCGGACTTTTGCCTTGAATGACGAGCCGGCCCTCGTCATCTGCGATTATCCGCACGGCAACCGGCCGCAAACCCCTTTTCCATATTTTCAAGAAGTGATGACGGGGTTTGAATACTCCGCCGCCGTGTTGATGCTGTATCGGGGCAAAGTTTCCGAAGGAGTCGAGCTGATCTCAAACATTCGCCGCCGCTACGACGGCGAGCGGCGCAATCCTTGGGATGAGGCCGAATGCGGCTTCCATTACGCCCGTCCCCTGGCCAGTTGGGCCGGATTGCTGGCCTTGAGTGGCTTCCGCTATCACGGCGTCGAAAAGAGCATCGAAGCAAAACCGGTCGTTCATCCGGAACACTTCGCCTGCTTCTGGTCCACGGCTTCAGGATGGGGCTCGTTTAAGCTGCAAGCGAAGAAGAGCTCAACTTTCTTCTCGCTGTCTGTTCTTCATGGCAGCATGGTGTGCCGGTCTGTGGCGCTTGCGCCCGGAAAATCTGGATCGAACGTGTCCGATGCCCGGCTTGGCTCGCGCCCGCTGGCGCACACGTTGCGGCAAGCCGCAGACGAAGTTGTTTTCGTTTTTCCGGCTGAGGTTACGATTGAAAAAGGTGAAGAGTTGATCTTGACGCTTGGGTAACTGTGTAGTAAACAAACGAGGGCCATCCCTGTGCGACCGAACCGGATGGGCCGTCGCCGAAGGCGTTTTCAGATAATGACTGTTCCGTTTCGGGTCAAGAACAACCCCTCTTAACTACCCTCTCCCCGCGAGCGGGGAGAGGGTGCTGCGAAGCGGCGGGTGAGGGGCGCCGCGCCGTTCAAAACGGCTTGAGCGCGGTAGGGTCTTTGCCGCTTGCGGCCTCCTGGATCATATGCTCGCCGAGCAGGTCCCAGCTCAGGAAGTGACCGCCCGCGGTGGGTTGTCCGGTGTCCGGGTTATAGCATTCGTTCATGCCGCCGGTGGTCCGCAGGTCGTGGATCAGTAGTCTCACGGTATGGCCGGCTAATTCCCGCGCCTGCTGCTTGAAGCCATAATTCATCAGGCCGTGCATGAGCAGATAATTGGAGATCACCCAGATGGGGCCGCGCCAATAACCGGAACGCGGATTATAGAGCGGCTCATCCGGCGCCAGGGTGCGAACGCCGTAAACGGACCAGAATTCGCGGGGATTCAGCAAATGCTGCTGAATGGTGCGCTGGGCTTGGGCGGGCGTTGCAACGCCCGCCCACAAAGGCACAAAGTTGGTCCAGGTCTTGACGTGAACGAACTGGCCGGTGGTGGAATCGATGTTGAGGAACATGCCATCGGCATCGGACCACATTTTAATTTGGATAAGAGTCCGGAGGTCTTGCGCCTTTTGGCGATAGGCAGCGGCCTCTTGTTGGCGTCCGAGCTTTTCCGCCAGAATGGACAGGGCGCTGTCCTCCCGGTAGAGGTAACACTGCAGGTCCACGCCCTCCGTGACATTGGCAGGACGGGCTGAGACCGCGGGATTGTTATCGACTCCGCTCTCCACGCCGTTGTACCAACGGAAGAATCCGTCCGGGGACCGGCGCGTGTTCTCCCAGAAAGCCACCGTATGTTCGAGCTTGGTGAAATAGGGCTTTAGCCAATCCGCGCTGTCCATCGTCAGCGAAGCGCGAAGCGCCGCCTGCGCCAGGAACGGCTTGCTCATTTCGGGCAGCGCCCACAGGGCATCGGGAGCGATTTCGCGCGGCGTATATCCTTGGTCGTTGGCGTCCGCGTCCACAAATTCCAGAAAGTCTTTCACGGAATCCGCCACCGGCTGGCCCACACCATCGTAGCTGAGGGCAACGCCCATGAAGTACATGTCCCAATCGAACAGTTGAAAGTAGGGGCCGCTGGGGACAAGGTACTGATGCTTGAGCAAGCCCTGGGACGGCTTCACGATGTTTTGCTTCAGCTCGTGTTGTTTGAAGAGCCGGGCAATTTCCGAAGCGTCCTGAGCGCGGGCGGGGACGGAAAGAATCGAGATAAAACACGGCAGCAGAATCCAGGGTGAAGTGGCTCGCCTCATGGGCGCAGACCTCCGCGGTTCATGGGTGATTCCATCGAATCTATTGCCGCTGCCGGATGAAGGCGCCGAGATCACGCAGCCTGCGGGCCAGCGGCTCAAAGTGGCGAAGATCAAGAGCGTTGGCGCCGTCGGAAAGAGCGCGCGCGGGACGGTCATGGACCTCCATGAACACACCGTCCACTGCCGCTGCAACCCCCGCCATGGCGAGCGTTTGGATAAACTGCGGTTGGCCGCCGCTTCTCTTCCCTTCGCCTCCGGGAAGCTGCAGCGAGTGGGTCACGTCCAGCACCACAGGGTATCCCCACTCTCGCATCACCTGAATGCCGCGCATATCGACCACCAGGTTGTTGTAGCCGAATGAAGTCCCACGCTCGGTAATGATGATGCGGTGGTTGCCAGTGCCTGCTACTTTTTCAACGGCGTGACGCATTTCCCAAGGGGACAGAAATTGACCCTTCTTGATGTTGACCACGGCCCCGCACCGTCCGGCTTCAATCAGCAAATCGGTCTGCCGGGAAAGGAATGCAGGAATCTGAATGATATCGCAGACTTCAGCCGCTGCAGCGACTTGCCGTACGTCGTGGACGTCGGTGAGGATAGGCAATCCCGTCTTTTCCCGGACTCTTTTCAGAAGCTCAAGCCCCCTTTCGATGCCCGGTCCGCGATACGAATTGAAGGAGGTGCGATTGGCCTTGTCATACGAAGCTTTGAAAATAAGCGGGAGCTTCAGAGACTGCGCTGCAGCCGCAAGGCTATTGGCCATCTTCAAGACATGCGTTTCATTCTCAATCACGCAGGGCCCGGCAATGAAGAAGAGCGAGTGCCCCGATCCGATCGTGTGCTTGCCGGCTTTGAATTGATTTGTCATCGCCCCTGCTCAACAAAGAAGCCGTGGTAATCGCTGTGAACCGCTTCTTCGCTCTCTTCAACGGCGGTCACGGACGCCGCGATGGGACCGTCTGCCAACCGGCTCTTGAAAGCATCCAGGTCGCTCTCCGGGCCCATCGCGTAAACTTCCACCGAGCCATCCGCAAGGTTCTTGACGGACCCGCGAATGCCTAATTGGTTCGCCACTCTCTCCGCGAAATAGCGGTATCCCACTCCCTGGACTCGTCCCAACACCCGGTACTTCCGGGCTACTCTTCCTTGGTTCTGGCTTTTGGGTAGCTTCGTGACTTGCTTCACGTCCGCCGCTTCTCCTGAGTTGCTATTGTGCCATAACCGCTTGGCAAAATGATCTTGGTGCAGAGGTGACCAGGCGAATTGAACCGGCTAACTCCAATACTGCTCACTTATGGCTCGTCGGAGAATAGCTGCACACGCTTGAACCAGAACCCCTCACCCACCGCTGCGCGGTTCCCCCTCTCCCCGCTTGCGGGAAGAGGGACGGGGTGAGGGGGGATTCGGCGAACACCGGAATAGTGTTATTACTGTTACATTACCATCTGACTTATTGATATATAATATACAGACATCTCACCAGGAGGATTCGATGAAAGACGGAACTGCGGCACGAAGGGCAATTCAACCGGAAAACCCACCCAAAATCCTCACAGGACAGGACCTCGAAACATTGCAAAGCGTCATCCACCAATTGATCTCCTCCCGCGCCTACGAAATCTACGAGACAAGAGGCTGCGAAGCCGGGCACGATCTGGAAGATTGGGTCCAGGCTGAGCAGGAACTGAGCCAAGCCGAAAGCTTGGAGGTGATCGACACAGGCCAGGAGATTCGCATCCTCGCCCGGGTCAATTCCCTCAGCGGGCAGGAACTCGCCATCGGCGTTTCTCAACAACGTGTGATCATTCTCGCAGAGAACCCCCGGAGCGGATCCGCTGCACTCACGTCCGCCAAACCGGCTCTACTCCAAGTCGTTGACTTGGTTCCCAAGATAAATCCCTCGGAAGCTTTCGCCCAAATTTCAAATGGCATTCTTATCGTGACGCTACCCGAGACCAATTAACAAGCGGCGTGCGGCATATCCTATCCCGGGTTCTTCGCGAACCTCAATCAGAGGACGGTCAGATAATAACTGTTCCATTTCAGACCGAATATATCCCCTCACCCCTGCCCTCTCCCCGCCAGCGGGGAGAGGGTGACGCGAAGCGACGGGTGAGGGGTGCCGGTTGGAAGATGGAACAGTTATTTCTGAACGGGCCCTGATGGAAGTTTGTGGAGAATACGGGTTAGGAAACCCGGGCGATCTCGCCCCGGGAATAGGAGGCAGGAGCGGCACTGCGGGCAACGGCCAGGGATGCACCACGAGGTTGGACCTTCCAGAAGTGCAGCAAGTCTTCCAGCCATGAATCAAGAATGCGGCGGGCCCGTTCGCTTCCGGTTTTTTGATGATGGCAAGAAATCAAATCGAGCACTGTTCCCGCTTCATTCGGGTCAAAAATGCGCTCCATGCGAACCAATTCAGTGTTAAGGCGTCGTTCCAGTTTGGAGAAAGGATCGAACACGTAAGCCACGCCATGGGTCATGCCGGCCGCGAAGTTGCGTCCCGTCTCACCCAGCACCACCACCGTGCCGCCGGTCATGTATTCACACGCATGATCGCCAGTTCCCTCCACCACGGCAACGGCGCCGCTGTTGCGAACCGCGAACCGTTCTCCGGCGCGGCCCGCAGCAAACAGACGGCCGCCGGTTGCGCCGTAGAGAGCAGCATTGCCAAGAATCGTATTCAAATGAGACTTGAAGCGGCTACCATGGGGTGGCTGAATGACGATTTCTCCGCCGCCCATTCCCTTCCCCACATAGTCATTGGCGTCACCTTCCAGGAAGAGCCGGACGCCTTCCACCAGAAATGCGCCGAAACTCTGTCCAGCCGTGCCGTCAAAACGGAATTCCGCCGACGTTCCTTCCAGGCCCCGATTGCCGTGCCGCCGGGCGATTTCACCGGCCACACGAGCGCCAATCGTCCGATTGGTATTGCGGATGGCATAATGGCGGACGATAGACTGCTTCTCTTCCAGGGGAAGCCGGATATCCTCAACCATCTTTGCAGCGAGGCGGTCAACAGCGTGCGCCGCGCGGCAGGAACCAGCCAGCTTTGCCCCCCGGCGGGGTGGGCACTCGAGGATCCGCCGCAATTCCAAGTTACCTTGCCGCCCTGGAACACCGTAACCGGTCGGTTCAAGCAGGTCCGGCCGGCCAGAAACCTCAGCGAGTGACTTAAAGCCAAGTTGAGCCACGATGGTCCGAACTTCACTCGCGACGTGAACCAAGTAATTCACCAAGCGGTCAGGATCATTGGGGAAGCGGGCGCGGAGGTCCTCGCGTTGGGTGGCGACTCCAACCGGACAGGTGTTCAAGTGGCACTGGCGGGCCATCACGCAAGCCAGCGCCACCAAAGCGGCCGACCCGAAACCGAATTCCTCAGCGCCCAGAATCGCCGCCAGCACCACATCACGGCCGGTCTTCATGCCGCCATCCACGCGCAGCAGGACGCGATCCCTCAGTCCGTTGGCGGCCAAGGCCTGATGCGCTTCGGCGAGGCCCAATTCCCAAGGCGATGCCGTGTTCTTCATCGAGCTCAACGGTGAAGCGCCCGTGCCGCCATCATGGCCGCTGATCAGGACAACATCCGCATCGGCCTTGGCCACGCCCGCCGCCACCGTTCCCACTCCAGCCTGCGAAACCAGCTTTACGCCAATCTTGGCCCGGGGATTGATCTGGCGAAGGTCGTAAATCAGTTGCGCCAAATCCTCGATGGAATAGATGTCATGATGCGGGGGCGGTGAGATCAGAGCGATGCCTTCGACGGCGCGGCGCACCTGGGCAATGAAGGACGTCACCTTGTGAGCCGGCAACTGCCCGCCCTCGCCCGGCTTCGATCCCTGCGCCATTTTGATCTCAAGCTGCTCCGCTCTGGCCAAGTATTCCGGCGTCACCCCAAACCGGCCCGAGGCCACTTGCTTGATCTTGTTTTCCGCAGAAAACCCATTGAAGAGCTCCACATAAATGTGCGAGTCCTCTCCACCCTCGCCGGTGTTTGACTTCGCTCCAATGCGGTTCATGGCGATAGCCAGCGTGCGCTGGGTTTCGGGACTTACCGATCCCAGGGACATCGCCTGAGTCGTAAAGCGGCGAAGGATCGACTCCACCGGCTCGACCTCTTCGACTGGAACCGCCGGGCGTGGCTTGAACCGCAACAAATCACGGATGGCAAGCGGCTCACGAGTTTCAATTTCGTGCGCAAATTGACGATAGGCTTCGGCGTTATTTTCCTTGGCCGCTTTCTGCAGCTTGCGAAGCGCGTCGGGCGCAAAAGCGTGGCGTTCAAATCCGTGGCGGAAACGGTAATATCCTGCAAAATCAAGCTTGCCGGTCGGCGATGCGAAAGCCTGGCGGTGCCGGTCGAGAACATCCTGCGCCAGGTCATCCCAGGTGCGGCCTCCCACCTGCGATCGGGTGCCCGGGAAGAGTTTCCCCACGACGTTGTCATCGAGGCCGATGATCTCAAAGAATTTTCCACCCAGGTAGCTGGCCAGCGTCGAAATGCCCATTTTGGAGAGAATTTTCTTCAGCCCGGATTCCACCGTAGCCCGGAAACGGCCGAGAGCATCAGCGACGGAAAGGTCGCCCAACTCACCCGCGCGGGCCAGATCGGCCACAATTTCCAGAGCCAGGTAGGGATTGACCGCAGCGGCGCCATAGCCGATGAGGCAGGCAAAATGGTGCGGCTCCCAGGCTTCGGCGGTTTCGAGAATCAGGTCGGACTTATTTCCCACGCCCATTTCAATCAACCGCTCCATCACCGCGCCCACCACCGCCAACATGGGGACGGGTGCGCGGTCCGAACCGATGCCGCGGTCGCTCAAGATCAAAATCGAGCTCCCCGCCGAGGCCGCGGCGGCACAATCCTCGACGATGCGATCCAGAGCCTTTGTCAAGCCGTCGGATCCCCCGGTGGGATCGAACAACGTCGAAATGGTTACGGGCTTAAACTCTCCGCGCGCCATGCGGCGCAACTCTTCGAGTTCCCCGCTCAAGAGGAACGGAGACTCCAGCCGGATCATCCGGGCGTGTTCAGGTGTATCCACCAGCACCGAACGGCGCGGCCCAAGATAGAGATTTAATGACATCACCAGCGATTCGCGGAGGGGATCGATGGGAGGATTGGTCACTTGGGCAAACATCTGGCGGAAATAATGATAGAGCGGCCGCGGCCTCCGGGAAAGCGCCGCAATCGGAGTGTCATCCCCCATGGAGCCGACCGCTTCCTTGCCCTCAGAAGCCATGGGCTTGATGAGCATCTCCACGTCTTCCTCGCTGATTCCCACGGCCTTTTGGGTGGCAATGAACAAGGTGCGGTCGCGGGCGGCAAGACTCCGGCTCCAACCTTCCGGACGTGCCAACGAGCTTTCAGCCGCCCGCAATCGCGGCGCGAAGATCATGTTCCGGGCAATCCACTTGCGGAACTTTCGTCCGTGCGAAACTTGCCGTTTCACTTGTTCATTCTTGAAGATTTTTTGGTGGGCCAAGTCCACCAGAAAGATTTGGCCTGGTCCAAGACGCCCCTTTTCCATCACCCGTTCCGGTGCGATGGGAAGAAGGCCCGCTTCGGAGCCCAGCACCACCAAGCCATCATTGGTAACGGTGTAGCGCGCCGGGCGAAGGCCGTTGCGGTCAAGCGCCGCGCCCACCAAGTCCCCATCCAAGAAGGCCATTGCGGCCGGCCCGTCCCACGGCTCCATCAAGCAGGCGTGATAGTGGTAGAACGCCTTCACATCGGCGGGAATCTCCACAGAGCTTTCCCAGGCTTCGGGAATCATCATGAGCAGAGCATGATGAACCGATCGACCCGAACGCGTGAGCAATTCCAGCGCATTATCGAAGTTCGAGGAATCACTGCCACCCGGTTCGATCACTGGCTTCAGCCATTCCACTTCGCGCCCCCAGACGGGGTGCTCGAGCACCGGTTCCCGAGCCCTCATCCAGTTGCAGTTGCCAAGCAGCGTATTGATTTCTCCGTTGTGGGCCACCATTCGGAATGGCTGCGCCAGTTGCCAGCTCGGAAAGGTATTGGTGCTATACCGCTGGTGAAAGAGCGCGCCAGACACGGCAAACTCAGGGTCGCCGAGATCGGTGTAATAGGCGCCGAGCTGAGCCGGCGAGAGCAGACCCTTGTAAACGATGTTGCGGGAAGAAAAAGAAGAAATATACGTGCCGGCCTTTAGGATAGGGTCCTGTTCCATCAGTCGCCGCTCAATCTTCTTGCGCACCAGAAACAGGAATTGCTCGAATTCGCGCTCTTCTTCCGTCTGCTGCGCAAGCAGAAGCTGCCAGATCGCGGGCTGGGTCTCACGGGCTTGTGCTCCAAGAACTCTCTCATTCACGGGCACGCGCCGCCAACCGGCAATTTCAAGGCCCTCGGCCAGCACAACCTGTTCCACCAGGAACATGGCGCGCGTCCGCTCCAGAGGATCTGAAGGGAAAAAGAACATCCCTGCCGCAAGCTTCCAGGCGGGATTCAAAAGAGGATTAAGGCGTAAAGCTTCACGGAGGAAAAAAGCCTTGGGGAATTGGGTGAGAATACCGGCGCCGTCGCCACTGGTTCCGTCGGCATCCACTGCCCCGCGGTGCGTCAGCGCCGACAGGCAATCGAGTGCAAGCCGAACCACGTGGTTGGAGGGCGGCTGGTCGAGTTGAGCAACGAAGCCCACGCCGCAGGCGTCGTGCTCCTCCCTGCGATAGAGACCTTTCCCGTCACGACAATTGAGAGCATCATACACAGACACCACTCCACCCACTGGACAACAAGATTCTTTTTCATCATCCGCGAAATTCTGCCGAAATGGAAATGCATATTTTTTATGATGTCCATAACTTTTCGAGAGGGTCATTCCACTAGCGCGCCAGACTCATCCTGCCTGCCCGAATGTCCGGGAGGGGATTTTCCCACTTTTCGTTTAGAATGGGGGATGCGAAACTCATCCCGTCAGTTTGCGGGGGAAGCCCGCCTTCATGCCACCGATCATTGACGTCAAAGACCTGTGCAAGGATTTCCGTAC
>DATKST010000004.1:0-14263 GCA_035531475.1 Terriglobia bacterium | reverse complement strand
AAATTTCATGCGGTTTCAAAGGCAATTTCGGGCCCCGCACAGAAATGACAGTGTGTCGAACGGGTTTCTGGCGCCAGTGATCGCAGAGCTGCATTTCCGCCGGTTCAGACAAGACGCCGCCCTGTTCATGAATAATGCAGGTTAGTGGCAAGTGATGAGAGACAAGCTTTCAGCATTCAGCCATCAGCGTTCAGAAAGCCAGATTCAAATGCAATAAGATTTACTGATAGCTGAGGGCTGAAAGCTGATGGCTTTTCCCCTGGAACCTGACACCTGGAACCTGATACCTGAAAGCTGAATGCTTTTTTTGACTTCAAATTTGGAATTTTCACTAAGGAGCAAATCATGGAAAACAATGGACCATGCCTGATCCGCATGGAGGGCGTCACCAAGGTGTTTTTCACTGATGAAGTGGAGACCCATGCGCTTTCCGGTGTCCATCTGGTAATTTACAAAGGTGAATATGTCTCCATTGCCGGGCCTTCCGGCTGTGGGAAATCGACCTTGCTTTCCATCATGGGATTGCTCGATTCACCCACGGATGGCAAGTACCTGTTGAATGAAACCGCGGTTGAGGATCTCGGCCTCTCCGACCGGGCACGTATCCGCAACCGCGAGGTGGGATTCATCTTTCAGAGTTTTAACCTGATTGGCGATCTCAACGTCTACGAGAACGTCGAGCTGCCGCTCACCTACCGGGGCATGCCGTCAACGGAGCGCAAGCAGCGCGTCCAGCAGTCACTGGAGCGCGTGGGCATGTCGCACCGGGTGAAGCATTATCCTTCCCAGCTTTCGGGAGGCCAACAGCAGCGCGTGGCCGTGGCTCGCGCTCTGGTGGGCGAGCCCGCAGTGCTGCTGGCGGATGAGCCGACCGGCAACCTCGATTCCAAGAATGGCGATGCGGTGATGGATTTGCTCCGGGAACTGCATCGCACCGGTTCAACCATCGTGATGGTGACGCACGACACGCGTTTTGCGCGCTACGCCCAACGCACCGTGAACTTGTTTGACGGACGCATCGTGGACGAAGGTGAAGAGCAATCCGCAACGGGGGCTCCGTCCGTAGCGGGCATGGCGTAGGGACGGGCCTTGTGCCCGCTCGCGGGCGGGGACCAGGGGGTTGCCGCTACACCTGCCCGGCGGCGGGCACAAGGCCCGCCCCTACGGCTCAACCCGAAGAACCTGATAGACTCATCGAAGTGAGTCAGGCGAAGCAGGACCCCTTGGGATGCAAACCTGATTCCCAGCATCACCCGCAATAACATGGAGCGATGCATGATTGAGTTGGTGAATATTGAAAAATCCTATCCTGCCGGGCCGGCCCGCTACTACGTGCTGCGGCGGATCAACCTGGAGATCAAGGAGGGAGATTTCCTCACCATCATGAGTCCGTCGGGCGCGGGCAAATCCACGCTGTTGAGCATTCTTGGCATGTTGGACGGCGCCTGGACCGGCGAGTTCTATTTCCTCGATCATCCGATTCACAATCTGAATCCCAGGAAACGCGCGGAGGTCAACAAGAAGTACATTGGCTTTGTCTTCCAGCAATATCACTTGTTGGACAACCTCACCGTGGCGGAAAACCTGGACATTCCGCTTTCCTACCGCGACATCCGCTCTTCCCACCGGCAGGCACTGGTGGCGGACACCCTGGACCGCTTCCACATTGTCGGCAAGAAAGATCTTTACCCCAGCCAGCTTTCCGGCGGCCAGCAGCAACTGGTGGCGGTGGCGCGCACCGTCATCGCCAGTCCCAAGCTGATTCTGGCCGATGAGCCAACCGGCAATCTGCATTCCGAACAAGGCAAGGAAATTATGGAGCTATTCAAGAAGCTCAATGCGGAGGGCACAACTATCGTGCAAGTGACGCACAACGACACTTGGGCGGCCTATGGGCGCAAGATTGTGAGGATTGTGGATGGGTGGATTTCATAAGGACAGGTGTCAGGTACCAGGTGCGAGGTTTTAGGCGACAGGGAGAAAGACCCGGAAATGGAGCGGAGTCGATACTGGTAAAGAGCTACCGGGATTTGAGGGTGTGACAAAAAGGCATGGACCTTGTCGTGGAGAGTTATAAATTGACACATCTTCTTCCCAAGAGTGAAACCTACGGCCTCTCAGCGCAAATTCAGAGGGCTGCCAGTTCCATACCTGCTAACATCGCGGAGGGGCATGGACGCGATCACTTGGGTGACTACCTACACCACCTCTCGCTAGCGAATGGATCGCTCATGGAATTGGAAACGCACTTGCTGATTGCCAACCGGCTTGGATATCTCGAGGCGCTACAACTGGAATGCGCGTTGCAATTGAGCTCGGAGGTGGGGCGAAGGCTCTCCGGGTTATCAAAAGGACTCAAGAAATATCGCCATTCCCGGACCCTAACACCTGACACCCGGAATGACCTCCAATTCGATGACTGAAAAATCAACGCGCCCATCCCGCCTCCTCATCGCTGACGACCAACCCGATGTGCTGGAAGCCCTTCACCTGCTTCTGAAGGGTGAAGGTTACAAGATGGAGGAAGCGTCTTCACCCGCCGAAGTGTTGAAGGCCGTCGAGTCGCGGGACTTTGACGCATTGCTGGTGGACCTCAACTATACGCGCGACACAACCTCCGGGCAGGAGGGTCTGGACCTGCTCGCCCGGCTGCAGGCGCTGGATAGCACCTTGCCGGTGGTGGTGATGACGGCCTGGGGCAGCGTGGAGTTGGCGGTGGAGGCCATGCGGCGCGGCGCGCGCGACTTCATCCAGAAGCCGTGGGAAAATGCCCGGCTGCTCGCCATCCTGCGCACGCAAGTGGAGCTGAGCCGCGCCCTGCGCGAAGGCCAGCGGCTGGAGGCGGAAAACCGCCTACTCCGTTCGAGCGCCAATCCGACCCTGATCGCCAAGTCGCCCGCCATGCAACCGGTCATGGACTTGATGGCCCGGGTCGGGCCTTCGGATGCCAACGTGCTCATCACCGGCGAGCACGGTTCCGGCAAGGAAGTGGTGGCCAACGCGCTTCACGCGCTTTCGCCGCGCGCCGCGAAGGCCATGGTCACGGTGAATTCCGGCGGGCTTTCGGAAGGCGTGTTTGAAAGTGAGCTTTTCGGCCACGTGAAAGGCGCGTTTACCGATGCGCGCGCCGACCGCGTGGGCCGCTTCGAGCTGGCCTCGGGCGGCACGCTCTTTCTGGATGAAATCGCCAACGTTCCGCTGGCCCAGCAGGCGAAGCTGCTGCGCGCCATCGAGACCGGAGAAATTGAGCGCGTCGGATCGTCCCGGACCTATCGGGTGGACGTCCGTGTGCTCTCCGCCACCAACGCCGAGTTGCGTGCCGAAGCCGCTTCCGGGCGCTTCCGGGAGGACTTACTCTTCCGCCTGAACACCGTGGAGATTCACCTGCCCCCGCTTCGGGAACGCCGGACGGACATCCTGCCGCTGGCCACCACGTTTCTTAGTCAGCACACCCGGCGATACCGCAAGGCCATCATCGGCTTCGATTTCTCAGCAACCAAGGCGCTTCAGGAATATGCTTGGCCAGGAAACGTGCGGGAGCTGAACCACACCGTGGAACGCGCCGTCCTGATGGCGCAAGGCCCTTCGGTGACCGCTCAGGACCTCACCTTGCGTCCTCGCGGCGACGCGCCTTCAAAGCTCGACGAGTTGCCCCTCGACGAAGCTGAGCGGTATCTGGTGGAGAAAGCTCTGGCCCGCTTCCAGGGCAACATCAGCCACGCCGCTCATGCCCTCGGCCTCAGCCGCAGTGCGCTCTACCGCCGCCTGGAACGCTTCGGCATCAAGACTCCATCAGTGCCTAACGGCCAAGAATAAGGCCGTCACGCGCCAAAATCGTCGGGTGGCGCAGACGTCGTTCTCTGGTGCATGCGTCACGCGCCAAAATCGTAGGGGTACCCCTTGTGGGTACCCGTTCGGGCGGGCACAAGGCCCGCCCCTACGTCCAGCAATTCAAAACCGCCCCGGAGCTGGTAGACGTCGTCCTAATTTAGTGCGTATTCCTGGTGTGCAGTGGGAAGTCAGGAGCAAGAATTGGCTTGACCGGGCAAGCGGCCAACGCACTATATCGTAAACATTCTTCGCCGATTCGCGCCAGAAATGGGTGTGGGTCAGTTTGGATGGTGGGGCGGCTTTATGCCGCCGGTTGGCGAGGTGAACACGCCGCGCCAAGAGCCACACTCACCCATTACCGGAGTGGGAGCATTCGGTCCCATGCCAACGCCATGGGAAGCGGGACCAGCCCACTAAAAAGCCGGAAGAGCCACGATGTAATCCCCATCGGTCCATGTTGTTTGTCCATCGAAGAGTCGTGGTACAGTGGCTGTAGTGGCGCTCAGAGTCGGCCCGCCGGAGGTTGACCCGCGCTGGCTTGTTGAGGTGAGGGCTTTGCGATTTAACGCCTTTGAGCCTTGGCGTGAGGGACGACTTTTTGATGTGTTTTCTCGCCTCATGGTCCAGAATGCCGCGCTGGTGGGTCAGGAATACGGGCGTGGGATTGCCCAATTTTAAGGGCGTTGGGGCCCGTTTCTGAGGGATGCACTCACAGATTTCCAGCGAAGCACGAGGAGGGAAAATTATGGCGGCCACCGCAGGGATTTCCGCTGAACCGGCGTTCATCAATTATAACGTTGAGGAAGGTATTGCCTGGATTGAAATGAACGATCCGCCCGCTAATACCTATACCTACGAGATGATGCAACAAATGGACTCCGCCATTTTGCAGGCTCGCACGGATGACAGCGCGCACGTCATCATCTTGCGGGGCGCTGGAGAGAAGTTTTTCTCGGCCGCAGCCAACATCAAAATGCTGGCAAGCGTCACGCCGGAGTTCAAATACTATTTCTGTTTGCACGCCAACGAAACTTTGAACCGCCTGGAGTAAACTCCCAAGCTGGTCATCGCCGCACTCAACGGCCACACGGTCGGCGGCGGATTGGAAATCGCCCTGGCTGCGGACATTCGCCTGGCGCGGCGGGATGCCGGAAAGACCGGTCTTCCGGAGGTTGCCTTGGGAGTCCTTCCCGGCACGGGAGGCACGCAACGCCTCTCCCGGCTGATTGGGAAATCGCGGGCCATTGAGCTGATGGCCACCGGGCGAACCATGTCCTTTGAAGAAGCGGAGGAAATGGGTTTGGTGAATCAGGGGTTTGAGCGCGACGGCTTTTTTGAAAACGTTGTGGCTTACGCCCGGCAATTCCTGCCGCCGCAGAGAGCTTCTCGCGCGGTGGGTTACATCAAGCGCTCGGTGTGCTCCGGCATGGAAATGCCCTTCAGCGAAGGTCTTGCCTTGGAGCGCGAGTTGCAGCAGCACCTGTTCAAGAGCGAAGATGCGAAGGAAGGCCTTGCGGCCTATGTTGAAAAAAGGACACCGCACTTCAAGTCCACATGACCCCCGGGCTTTCCCTGAGCATGGGGTTGCTGGCTTTCGGCATTCTTTGACCGGCTCTGCAAATTTGAGGGTCACCCATGAGAATTCTGATTTCGGTCAAGAGCAAGGATATGGAACGTGGGCTCGAGTCGCCTTACGCCACGGCACTGGTCGCGGCGGGAGCCAGCCCGGAAGAGATTGAGTTTGTAACTTTTTCTGCTCCTCCGCGCTTGAAGTTGGAAGCCTACGACGGAATTCTCTTCGCTGGCGGAGAGGATGTGGACCCCGGTGCTTACGGTGAGACGTCGAAGTTCAAGAGCGTCCAGGTGAATCGATCCCGCGACGATTTCGAGTTCAATCTCCTCGACAGGGCGCGCCATCATCGCCAGCCGATACTTGGCATTTGCCGCGGAATTCAGTTGATTAACGTGCGTTTGGGAGGAACGCTTTACCAGGATTTGAAGAGCGAGACCGCGCTCGATCTGGACCACCAGCAGGCAGGTAGCCGGTCCGACACAACGCACCGCGTCACTTTGACCGATCCCGAGAGTAAATTGGCTGAAGCGTTTAAGGGAAGCTGCCGGGTGAATAGCCTCCATCACCAGGCAATCCGCAAGCTGGGCCACGGGCTGAAGGTGGTTGCCCATTCGGAAGATGGGCTGGTGGAAGCGGTGGAAGCGGCCGCTGAGGGTCCTTTTCTGATGGCGGTGCAATGGCACCCCGAAGAAATTGCGGATCATCCTGAACAACGAAAGATTTTTGAGCTGTTTCTAAGCAACTGTAGGAAGTTTGCGGAGAAGGGACATTTGCAGGCCCGCGCTTAGCGAGGGCTGAACCTTGACGGGCTGCTGGGAAATTTCCCGCGGGCTGCTACTCTGAGCGGAGCGACGAATCCGGGCCTTTTCGCTTCAATGAAGTCCGAAATGGCTTCGTTTCGCGCAGCATGACGGATCGCTTTTTTCTTCAACTTGTTAAAGCAGATCACGCTCCTGGCCATTGGATGGCTGCTGAGGATGTGGGACGGGGCAGCCGGAACGCTTCGGCGCGAGAAGGAGGATCGACAGGCTCCGAGTTTCCAATTTCGATGATTGGATTGATTATTTTTGCGGCTGGCAAAAAGACATTGGCCTGGATTCGCCAGAGTTCCAGCAATACAAGTTTGAAGCCAAGTACAGCGAACTGCCCAACAATGAAATTGAGTTTGGGGACTATCAAGGCCAATTGCGCTGGAAAACAGTGATGCACATTCCCGAGCAGCGCATCCGGGATGCAGCGCTGAACCTGATTGTCTACCAGGGTGCCACGGAGTTTGCTTCAGTCGAACAGCAACGGCGGCTGTTTGAAACGTCTCCCAGCCGGTACGATTACTTGAGCCTGGTGCGGGTGATGACGGAAGAGATGCGCCACGGATGGCAGATGAGCCACATCCTCATCTCCCAATTTGGCCGCTCAGGGCGAATTGAAGCGCAAAAATTGCTGGAGCGCCGGGCCTTCGTCGATAACCGGCTGCTGGGGGCCTTCAACGAGACGGTGGAGAACTGGCTGGACTTTTACACCTACACCCAATTTGTCGACCGCGACGGAAAGTTCCAGTTGACCATGCTCTCCTATTCGGGCTTTCAACCTCTTGCTCAGAGTATGCTCCCCATGCTCAAGGAGGAATCGTTCCACCTTGGAACGGGAAACAATGGATTGAAACGGGTCATCCAAGCCGGACTCGTCCCCATTCCCGTCATGCAGAAATACTTCAACAAGTGGCTTCCCACGTCGTTTGACCTCTTCGGGACGGACCATTCTTCGTCCGCGCAGTGGGCTTACGTGTGGGGGTTGAAGGGCCGTTATGACGAGCGCGACGCGGGGAGCGGAGCGGACAAGGAGCGCCTGAATGACGCGGCACGGCAGTTGTACCGCGATGAAGTGGTGAAGCTGACGGACATCCTGAACAAGTCGATTCCCGAGGGCCAGCCCAGGCTCGTCGTGCCAAACCTGAAGTTTAATCGCAAGATCGGCCGGTACAAGGACAAGCATTTTACCGTCGCGGGCCATGAACTGACTCCGGAAGAATTTGAGAAGTATCTTCCCACGGTGCTCCCTTCGGACGAAGATAAGGAAACCTTGAAGTCGATCTGCAAGGAGAAAGATTGGGTGGCCCCCAAAAGGGCGGAGGAATTAGGATAGAGGTGGATGGGACTTGCCTCCCAACCTCCAATGCTGTTCATTTCAGGTCCGTTCGGGAATAAATGTACACACTTGAGCCTGTGCCCCTCACCCCAGCTCTCTCCTCGCGAGCGGGGAGAGGGTGCCACGAAGCGGCGGGTGAGGGGTCATGGGACCTGCCTGATCTGAACAGTATTGGGGTTAAATTAGTGGCTTTAGAGCGGGCAGCGCAAAAAGCCGCAGAAATGGCAGTTACAGGTTCAAAATGCAGGCAAAAATTTTCTTCCTCAAAGGCGACATTACGGATCTGGCGGTGGACGCCATCGTCAACGCCGCAAACACAAACCTTATTCTTGGAGCGGGGGTGGCGGGCGCGATCCGGCGCAAAGGCGGACCCCACATTCAGGAAGAGTGTAACCGGTTGGCCCCGGTCCCGCTGGGTGGCGCCGCCGTGACCACCGCCGGCAATCTGAAGGCGCTTTACGTGATTCACGCCGCCAGCATGAAATTGGGTGGATTGACGAGCGCCGAGGCGCTACGCACGGCGACGCGCAATTCACTCGAACGCGCCGAGGAAAAAACCTTCAGGACCATTGCTTTCCCCGCCATTGGAACGGGCATCGCCGGGTTCCCGATGGAAGACTGTGCCCGTATTATGATCGGGGAAGTGCTAAGTCATCTGAAATCCCTGACCAGCCTGGAGAAGGTCTACTTTGTTTTATTTGATGATGCGGCACTCGAAGTATTCCGGAAGGTGTACGAGGAATTGACTTCAATGCCCACTGCGAATTCTTGACCGCCCAAAATCCCGGCTACCCAGCCATGCCCGCAATGAAATCGATCAAGACTTCGGAGCAGATCCTGACATCCTCCAAGTTCACATATTCCACGGCGGAGTGCATGCCGGCGCCGCCCGGACCAAAGAGAACAGCCGGAATACCGGCCTCCTGGAGCAGGGCGGCATCGGTCCAGAAGGGCTGTGTCCCAAACCGCGCGCGAGATCCGATCGCCGTTCGCGTACATTCAAGAAGGTGTTGCGCTAGGCACGTTTGGAGCGGTGTTTCGAGGGCTCGCGCCGAATAACCCATCTTGTAGCCGGCGTGGAAGGCTGGGTCATGGGCGGTGAGCTGCACAATGATGGCGATCACCTCCGCCTCGAGGGTCGTGGCATCCTCGCCTGGCAGGAGCCGCCGTTCGATGCTCAGCTTGCAGGTTTCGGGGTAGCTCGAAAGCTCCTGGCCACCGGAAATCAGTGAAGCATGGACCGACCCATGTCTCAGCAGCGGATGGGCAGGCCTCTGACTGAGTTCGAATTGAAGGGCTTCGATCTGGTGGAGCACGCGTCCCATGAAAGCAATGGCGTCCCGGCCTTCGTCCGCGCGGCTGCCGTGCGCGGCGCGCCCCCGGGTTTCAATTTCGGCCCAGGCGAATCCCTTGTGAGCGGTTGCCACTTCCAGCCAGGTGGGTTCAAGCACAATGGCCATGTCCGCCCGCGTCTGTTTAAGCATCTCCCGGGTTCCACGGCTTTCCATCTCTTCATCGGCAACCAAAGCGATCAAAACTTCGCCCGCAAAATCGCGCTGCTTGGCCAGATGTTCCGCGGCCACCAGCGCGGCGGCAATGCCGCCTTTCATGTCGAGCGCGCCACGTCCATAGAGCCGGCCATTCTCGACCCGCGGCAGGAAAGGACGTTCCATGCCGCTCACGCCCACCGTATCCAGATGGCCATTCAGCATCAGGCGCGGGCCGCTTCGCAGCCCTTTCAGCAATCCCGTGGCATTGAAGCGGCCTTCACCGATTCGCTCCAGCCGGGCATCGAATCCGGCCGCGGCCAGGAATGCGTAAACGTATTTTGCCATCCGCTCTTCGCCGCCGCCGCCCGGCACGAGCGAAGGGTTGACGGATTCAATGCTCACGAGACCGGAAAGGACGGCGGTGATGCGCTCCGCATCAATCATCCTGCACACTCTCAGCAATGCCGCGCTTGATCATCAGGTATGCGAACACCACCATGGCGGCCAGGACCAGGAGGCCGATCCATTCCATGCGGTGGTGGAAAGCGATCAGGCGCTGGCGTGAGCTTCCCACCCAATAGCCCACGGAGCCGATGGTGATGGACCAGGCGATGGCCCCAGCCGTACTGAATAAAAGGAAGCGCCGCAAGGGCATGCCCCAGGCGCCGGCAAGCAGTCCAAAGACAATTCGCAGTCCATCGACGAAGCGCGCAAAGAAGACGGCAGCTTCGGCATACTTCAGGAAAAGGGCCCGGACCTTGCCAAACACGCGGGGTGAGATCAACATCTTGCGGTGATGCCTTTCAACAAAGGCTTTCCCGCCCCATCGGCCGATATGGTAACCCAGAATGCTTCCCAGGATGGATGCCACCGCCGCTACCGCCACGGCGGTGGGCAGATGCAGCACTCCCCGATGGGCGAAGAACGCGGCCATCAGGAGGGAGGTTTCGCCTGGTACCGGCAGGCCGGCGTTTTCAAGAAATACGAAGATGAAAACTGCCCAGACCCCGTAGTGCCGGAAGAAATAAAGGAGAAATGTCAGGAGAGTATGAGCCAAGTGATTTCGCCCCGGCGACTCACAGGATATTGGTGTTGCCGCGACGTGAGCGGGGGTCCCGGCACGGAGGAAAGAGTAACGAAGGAACTCAGCAAGACTCCTATGAAATACCAGATTCGATCCGCGCCCAACCGCCTAACCATTCTGGTAGTTGTGCAGTTTCGCCGCTGCAGCAAACTGACCCACTACCACCGTTCGAGGGCTGATGGAAGCCGGGAGTCGCTTACTCCCGGTCATTCGCGTCCAGAAAGGCGCGCAGTTTGCGACTGCGCGAGGGATGGCGCAGTTTGCGCAACGCCTTGGCTTCAATCTGGCGGATGCGCTCACGGGTGACAGCGAAGCTCTGGCCCACTTCTTCCAGGGTGTGTTCGCTGCCATCATCCAATCCGAAGCGCATCTTGATCACTTTTTCCTCGCGGGGGGTAAGCGTCTTGAGGACGGCTTCCGTCTGTTCCTTCAAGTTGATGTTGATGACGGCTTCGGCCGGCGAGATCACGCCGCGATCCTCGATGAAATCGCCAAGATGCGAATCCTCTTCCTCGCCGATCGGCGTCTCCAGTGAAATCGGTTCCTGGGCAATCTTCATCACCTTGCGCACTTTGATGACGGGGATATCCATGCGCTTGGCGATTTCCTCGGAGGTTGGTTCGCGGCCGTATTCCTGCACCAGTTGGCGCGAAGTCCGGATGAGCTTGTTAATCGTCTCGATCATATGCACCGGGATGCGGATGGTGCGAGCCTGATCGGCGATGGCGCGGGTGATGGCTTGGCGGATCCACCAGGTGGCATAGGTCGAAAACTTATAGCCCCGGCGGTACTCAAACTTGTCAACCGCCTTCATAAGTCCAATATTGCCTTCCTGAATCAGATCCAGAAACTGCAAGCCGCGATTGGTGTACTTCTTGGCGATGGAAACCACCAGGCGGAGGTTCGCTTCAATCAATTCGCGCTTGGCCATGTCAGCCTCGCGCTCGCCGGTCAGGATGGTCTGAAGAGTCCGCCGCAATTCGGCGGTGGTGGCTTCGTTCCTTTCCTCCAGCTCGTGGACCCGGCCTTTGGCGTGGCGGATTTCCTTCTTGATGTCATTCACGGCGGCGCCGCGCGTGCCTTCCAGCCGCTTCTCCAGGCGGTTCAGTTCCCGGTCCACAGGACGCAGTTCTTCCACCACCGAATGCATGCGCTCGATCAGGCGCTTGCGCGCCGTGTGGGTGAATTCGAGCGACCGGATCAGCTTGGAAATCAAAATGACGTGGCGGGCATGCGCCAGGTTGTAACGGCGGTATTCGTTGGGCCGCCGGGTGCGGGCTATAGAATCCCTCTTGGTTTTCAATTGCACCGTGCGTTTGCGGAGCCGCTCGATTTCACTGAGGGCGCCCAGAACATCACGCAGATGTTCTGCGTTTCTTTCCTCCGTCACCTCTTCGTCATTGAAGATGACGATTTCCTTGGCGGCCTTCTCCCCCGCCGCCAGTTCCTTGCGAATCGCCATCAGTTCCTGAACCACCACGGGCGAGCGGGAAAGAGCCTTCAGCACGTTCAACTGGCCCCGCTCGATACGTTTGGCAATTTCGACTTCACCCTCGCGGGTCAGGAGCGGCACGGTGCCCATTTCACGCAGGTACATGCGGACGGGATCGTTGGTCTTGTCCAGACTGCCCGGTGTGAGGTCCAGCTCCTCCTCGCCAAATTCATCGGGCTTGACTTCGTCCTCGCGGTCGAGTTCGGTCTTATCCTCCACCTTGGGCTTGGGCTGATCGAGAACTTCAATTCCGGCGTGGTCAAACATAGAGAGAACGTCCTCCAGCTCCTCGGGGGAGTGGACATCCGAAGGCAGAAGATCATTCACCTCGTCATAAAGGAGGTAGCCCTTGGCCTTGCCCATCGTAATGAGCTTATTAACCTGATCAAACTTATCGTCAAATGCCATTGCTCGAGCTCCCGAACCTTGCCGGGTCCAAACTCCCGATCAGGCTGTCGAATTTCGTCCTGGAGGCGTTAATTTGAAAAGCCAAAATAAGAAATAGAATTAGAAGCGATTCGGTTCCTGGCAAGACCTGAGCCCTGTTTCCACCCGGAATGATGAGAGGCGTGAATCGTCCAGCAGCCCGCCGAGGCGATACAAAAAGCAAAATACAGCGCCACCGCGCCCGCTGCGCGTGCCGCCTTCCGAAACCCTTTTGAACCGTTTTCCCCAAGAACCCGAGTTATCCGGCTTTCCCCCCATTCTCTTAGATGTAATACTACAACATCTGGTTAGGGCTTTGTTAAAGATTTTTGGACCGGGTGTCAATCTTCGTAAATGGCCGTCTAAGCAATAGCTTGCGAGCACGCAGTTCGGCCACCAGCGAGGTGTCTCCCTGAGCTTCTCCCTGCTCAATCTCCAAATCGAGTGCCTGAAGATCGCGTTTGACCTTTCTGAGCCTTAAGGTCTCAATCATTTTCGCGGAGTCCTCTGTTGGAGGTGCTTGCTCCTTACAAAACTGAGCGTCGGAAATCCACCGCCTCTCTTCCGCTCCAAGTACTCCCTCAATTCCGGCCAAGTCGAGTTGAGCCGCTTCTGTAATTTGAGCATTCAGGGAGGCGAATAAGTGTTGCATTGCCAGACCCTCCGTCAGACCTCCCATGGCCAGCTCGGGAAGGTATTCCGCGGCGCAGCCTGGAATCTCCAGAATGCAGCGAAGCAGCCATCTTTCAACTGCCGTAGGCTGGACCGTGGGCGCCTCAATCTTCGCTTCTCTTTCGCCTCTCGTGCCTCGGGCAACACGCCTGAGTTCATCCCGTAGGAGCTTATCCTCAATTTGCAACCGTTGCGCCAGCCGCGCTGCCAGCTCCAGGCGCAGGATAGGATTCGGAACACGGGCGATATAGGGCAGGACGTTATTCACCACAGCCACTTTTCCGTGGGGTGACCGAACATCCACCCTACTGGCGGCTCGATCCGCCACATAATCAATATAACCCGGCGCGCGGTCCAAAAGTTTCTGGTAAGACTCGGTCCCGTTCTTGCCAATGAAAGAATCGGGATCGAGCCCGTCTGGCAATTCCAGGACACGAACCTCAAACCCTTCTTCCAACAGCATGTTCAGGGATCGTTCGGTGGCCGCAACTCCGGCCGAATCCGGGTCATAATTCACCACCACCCGCCGCGCGAAGCGTCCCAGAAGCCGCACCTGCGCTTCCGTCAGGCTGGTCCCGCACGAAGCCACAACATTCTGAACGCCTCCCGCAACCAGACTGATGGCGTCCATGTAACCTTCCACCAGAATTGCAAACTCCTGTTTGCGGATGGCGTTTCCGGCACGGTCAAGGCCGTAGAGCAAGCGGCTCTTGATATAAATGGGCGTTTCGGGGGAGTTCAGATATTTGGGCTGATCGTCACCCAGGGCCCGCCCGGCGAAAGCCACCACTTTTCCGTTTTCCTGCGCGATCGGGAAAATCACCCGGCGGCGGAAGCGGTCCATCAGCCCGGAACTGTCCTGGCTGCGAGTGAACAAGCCGCATTTCTCCAACACCTCGCCACTGAATCCTGCCTCTTTCAGCCTTAGCACCAAGCCCGATCCGCCCGCTGGGGCATAGCCCAGCCGGAAAAGTCCGACCGTTTTATCCTCCATGCCACGATCCGCCAGATAGCCTCGCGCCGCGCGGCCCTCCGCCGTTCCCGCCATCTGCTCGGCGTAATATTGAGCTGCAATCTCGTGCATTTTCAGGAGCACCGTTCGTTCGTGGGCATGCGGATCATGTGTAGCCTCGGACCAGTTTGCCTCGATTTTGATTCCTGCCTTTTCCGCCACCCGGTGCAGGGCTTCAGGAAAGGAAAGATTTTCAATCAGCATGACGAACTTGAAGACGTCCCCACCAGCGCCGCAGCCGAAGCAATGGAAAATCTGCTTGGTGGAGTGAACCGCAAAGGATGGCGTCTTTTCCTGGTGGAAGGGACACAGACCCACCATGTTGGCGCCAGCCTTACGCAGCTTCACATAGTCGCCCACGATCTTGACGATGTCCACCGCAGCTCGAACTTGTTCAGACGGTTTCATGGTCAGTCTTCAGTTTACAACCAAGCGCCTGCCAGGAGCGCTGCAAGTTTATTGGTCGCCAATCCCCCCTAAAACTCATAACCTTTGCTTTCAATAACATTCAACCATCGTCCCTCGAAGTAAAAATGGG
>DATKST010000003.1:0-27135 GCA_035531475.1 Terriglobia bacterium | reverse complement strand
GGCGTCACAGAGGATGCGGCGCTGTCCCTTGCGGTTACCTTAAACAAGCGGATAAGCATGGGATGTCTAAGTCGCCCACATTCCTGCGTCTCCGCTAACCCTCCTGTAATCAATCTATTGATCGTCTTGCACCCCATCCCTGGGAAAAGTTCGCGGTGCCAAGCATTCACAATCAATGCGCGGCCCGAAGCACCGCGCCGAGGGTTTCAAGTGGCTATTGCCGAGCATTCAAACGGCCTGTTTCAGAAATTTGACAGCAAATCCTTTCCTGCAGAGGATTGAATTTGTCGAGAGACTAACGCGCCGTGCGGGATGGCATTGCAGACCACAGCGGTAATCCTGGTATGGGTTGACACTGGTGCTCAGTTATGACTATTTCATGAGAGTTTTTCAGAACGGGGTACAAAATCGTGCGACCATCCGGGGCCAGTACGTTCTGGCGGAAAGCGTTCCTTGTAAACGAAAACCCATCACGCTCAGTGCGCATCGACCACACAGCAGTGATTGTGTTTGCCGGGAGGAGAATATGGGAAGATTAGCTGCGATCAGCGAAAGGCACGGCATTGAGAGTTCGTTTGAACCCCTCATTGATGCCGCCACCGCTGCCGAGTTGCTTAAAATCCACCGAAAGACTCTGGAACGGATGACCCTACGCGGCGAGATCCCAGGGCACAAGATCGGCAAGTTTTGGAGGTTTAGGGCCTCAGAGCTGGACGAGTGGCTGCGTTCTCGGGTAAACTCTGGCTGCCAGCCGTGCTGCACTACTACGCCACAAGGAGGATAGTATGCAGCCACGGTATCAATTTGGAACGTTAACATTGCGCGAACGCAGTCAAGGTCCCGATGTGTGGCAGTGGAGGTATACGGAAGCTGGGCACCGAAAGTCGATCTTGATCGGCACGAGCGACCGGTTTCCGACTAAAGCTGCCGCGCTCCGTGCAGTCGAGTCCTTTCGCTTGAGGCTAAACGGAGATAATCCTCAAACGGCATTCCGAGCCGTTACGGTCAGCGGTCTCATTGACCGCTACATCGCTGAAGAGCTCGAGCGAGTCCGGCACGACACGCAGGTTTCCTACAGGGCCTTTCTCAATAAGTGGATTGGACCTCGATGGGGAGATGCAATCTTGACATCACTGAAACCTATTCCGGTTGAAGTTTGGCTGAACCACATCCCTCGTTCACCGCAGACACGTGGGCATATCCGTAATATGTTCCACGTTCTTTTCCAGTGCGCGATCCGCTGGGAGTTGATAGACAGAAACCCAATCAGTTTGGTTCGCCAGTCAACGGCACGCAGGAAGATTCCTCGGGTCCTTAAGCCTGAAGAATTTCAGGCGCTGGTGGCCGAACTGAAGGAATCTTACAGAACCATGGTGCTTGTCGCCGGCTGTCTGGGCTTGCGGGCAAGCGAAATCATGGGGCTTCAGTGGGGTGATATCGACTGGAACAACCTGAGCGTGTTCATCCAAAGAAGTGCAACGGGCAGGCACATTTACGAAACCAAGACAGAGGAGTCCTCAAAGCCTGTTCCGCTCGACCCCAATCTTGCGGAAGTCCTCTTGCGCCATCGGGAGCGGTCTCCTTACAAAGCGCCGGCGGACTTTGTTTTCGCAGGGAACTCCGGGCGGCCTCGGTGGAGGGGGATTCTGCTCGGTGACCACATCCAACCTGCCGCGGACAGGGCAGGAATAGGGAAGATCGGATGGCACACGTTTAGACACACGTTCTCAACGCTGATCCATAGCATGGGAACAGATATGGCAGTTCAAAAGGAGTTGCTTCGGCACGCCGACATCAAGACGACGATGAACGTTTACACGCAGGCGGTAGCTCCCGCGAAGCGCAAAGCGATTCACAAGCTCATCACCAAAAAGCTGCTTGAAGGCTGAAGTGGTACGAAATGGTACTCGTCCGATCGGTTCATTCCGGCTAAGTTGTTGAAAAGATTGGTACGCCCGGGGTGATTCGAACACCCGACCCCTTGCTTCGTAGGCAAGTGCTCTATCCAGCTGAGCTACGGGCGCATCCTTCGAGGAGAAGCGCAATGGCAACCGGCACGAACTGGAACGGCAAGGCCCCGCCGCTACAGCAAACGAAAACCACTACCGCCTAGTTTTGCACGCCGCCAAAACCCTGTCAACCACTCCACGGACCCCATGCGGTCTAGCGGAGTCAATCAGAAGGAAAATCCGGCAGTGACTCAGTTTGTTCCTTCATCGTCATTCCCGCGAAGGCGGGAATGCCACTCCGAATATCGCAGTGGCATTCCGAACTCGTACAGAAAAAGGGATGGTCCGGGGCATGGATCCCCGCCTTCGCGGGGATGACGGTGGCGAACAATGTCACAAAACTTCAAACTGAGTCACTACCGAAAATCCCGATTCCCTGCCCTTTCTGAGATTTTTCAGTTGACGCCATCGACAGCGAACTATAGATTTAGCCTCTATTGCCTCTCGAGGCCGGGGATTCCCGGACCGTTGGGGTCACGGGTTGATGATTCGCCACAGGTCTAAGGGCGATATTACTTTTAAGGGAGCGTGTCCATGAAAATAGGACTGTTTACCGCATTGTTTGGCAAGCTGACGCTGGACGAAGTGATTCGCAAGATCAAGCCGCTCGGCATTCGCACCGTAGAGATTGGCACGGGCAATTACCCGGGCGATCCTCACCTGAAACTGGAATGGCTGAGCGCGCCAGCCAAGCTCAAGGAGTTCAAGCAGCGGCTGGACGATCAGGGGATTACGATCAGCGCGCTCAGTTGCCACGGAAACGCACTGCACCCCAATAAAACCTTTGCGGAGAGCAACGCCGAGGTCAGCCGCAAGACCGTGCTCTTGGCGGAGAAGTTAGGCGTGACACGGGTGATCGACTTTTCCGGTTGTCCTGGCGACTCCGAGCAATCGAAGTTTCCCAACTGGGTCACCACGCCGTGGCCCCCGGACTATCTCGACGTTCTTAAGTGGCAATGGGAGAAGAAAGTCATCCCGTATTGGAAGAAGCACGGGAAGTTCGCTGAAAACCACGGAGTGAAGATCGCGATTGAAATGCACCCGGGATTTGTCGCCTACTCTCCCGAAAGTATGCTGAAGCTGCGGGCTGAGGCCGGACCGGCGGTGGGCTGTAATTTTGACCCCAGCCATATGTTTTGGCAGGGCATCGATCCCTGTGCCGCCATCCGGCAACTCGGCGAGGCCGTGTTCCACGTCCACGCCAAGGACACGCGCATGTACGAGATGAATTACAAGGTGAACGGCGTTCTGGACATCAAGCCCTACCGCGATGAAAAGAACCGCTCCTGGATCTTCCGCACCGTGGGTTACGGACATGGGCCGGACTTCTGGGGCGATTTCATCTCCACTTTGCAAATGATTGGCTACGACGACGTGCTTTCCATCGAGCATGAAGACAGCCTGATGTCCGTCGATGAAGGTCTGGCTAAGGCTGCTGCGTTTTTGAATCAGCTTGTGATTAAGGAAAAAGTGCAGGAGATTTGGTGGGCGTGAACGGGCGCAATCACACGAGAACACCGGGAGGATGGTTCGATGCCTCAAGTTAACGTTGCGATGATCGGTTACAAGTTTATGGGCAAAGCGCACTCCAACGCCTACCGGCAAGTGGCGCATTTCTTCCCCGGGAAGTTTGAGCCCCGGATGAAGGTCCTCTGCGGCCGGGATCGCCAGGCGGCGGAGGCCGCAGCTCGGCAGTTTGGCTGGGACGAAGTGGAAACCGATTGGAGACGGGCCGTCACCCGCGAGGACATTGACGTGGTGGACATCTGCACGCCGGGCAATCTCCACGGTCCCATCGCCGTAGCGGCGGCGGCGGCCGGGAAACACGTCATCTCTGAGAAGCCGCTGGCCAATACTCTGCCGGAGTCCAAGGAAATGCTGCGGGCCGTTGAAAAGGCCGGCGTCAAACACATGGTGATGCACAACTACCGCAAGATTCCGGCCATCGCCTTCGCCAAGCAGATGATCGAAGAAGGGCGGCTGGGCCGCATCTTCCATTATCATGGCGCTTACTTGCAGGATTGGATCGTCGATCCCAACTTCCCGCTGGTGTGGCGGCTTCAAAAGAAAATCTCCGGCAGCGGCGCGCTGGGGGACATCGGTTCTCATGCGGTGGACCTGGCGCACTACCTGAACGGCGACATTCAATCGGTCACGGCCCAAATGAGCACCTTCATCAAGGAGCGCCCGCTTCCCGCCGCGGCGGGCGGGCTGAAAGCAGAGGCAAAGAAGGGTAAGGGACGCGTGACCGTGGACGACGACACGAATTTTCTGGCCACGTTCAAGAACGGCAGCGTGGGCGTGTTCGAGTCGTCTCGATTTTGCGGCGGGCGCAGGAACTACAATACGCTTCAAATCTACGGCAGCAAGGGAAGCCTGGCCTTCAACCTGGAGCGCATGGATGAACTGGAGTTTTATGACAACACCGAGCCGCAGGCCGGCCAGGGATTCAAGAACATCAACGTGACGGAATCGGTTCACCCTTACGCCGGCGCATGGTGGCCGCCCGGACACATCATTGGTTATGAGCACACGTTTGTTCACGCCATTCACGATTTCATGGTGGCGCTCGAAAAGGACGGTTTGCCCGATCCAAGTTTTTACGATGGTGTTAAGGATCAGGCCGTGCTGGATGCGATTGAGCGCTCCGCGAAAAGCGGACGGTGGGAGAAGCCGCGCTAAATTGGCTCCCTGATTTACAGTTGCAGGATTATTCCAGAAGGTTTTTGCGACGACCGTCGGTGCCCGGTTAAGACCGTGTTCCGACGGCAACCCGCCGGGTTCATGCATGATGTCCACCGCGATGGGCCTCGACGTTATCTTCAGCACGAGCCAACTGAAGAGCTTGGGTCTGCCTGGTCTTGTGGCACAATAGCGTATGGAAATAAAGGAGGAGTGAACGTGGCAACCGTACATGCTGAACTTACAGGTGACAGGGCCGTGCTGCGGCGCAACGAATTTGAGCACCTCCTGGAACTGGCGAGGCGGACAGAGCCTGTCGAGGTTCAGGCGGAGCAGGAAGACCCAGAGGTGGGCCTCGCTCGACTTGCGCTACAAGGTCGCGCGTTTGATTTCTGGAACGAGAGTGGCGAGGAAACCTACTCAGATCAAGACGGCGAGGCCATTTGAGCACCTCCAGTATTTTTCGTGGCGACGTGGTGTTGGTGCCTTTCCCCTTCACCGATCTTGCCGGCTCAGCTCTGCGTCCTGCCTTCGTCGTGTCGCCAACGCCGATTGGCCAAGACGTTATCCTCGCGGCGATTTCCAGCGTGGTGCGTGGCGACAGCTACCCAACAGATTGTCTCGTCCCTAGCGCACACGCTGAGTTCGCGAATACAGGATTGCGCGTAACCTCGGTGGTCAGGCTCCACAAACTCGTTACCGTCGAGGAAGGGGTTGTAGTGCGCCGACTCGGCCGCTTTGGCCCGCGACTATCCGCAGAAGTGGACCGGCTGTTGCGAGTTGCGTTGGGTTTGTGAATTCGCAAGGGCCGATTTAGGTTGGCCGTGATCACGCGTCACTTTGCGTGATTTTCTTGGACATAGCTCCTGATTTCTGACTTCTATGTCTTACATGATGGGGATCGACGTTGGCACCACGGGTACGCGCGCCGTTATTGTGCGCCCGGACGGCCGCGTGGTGGGCGCCGCCACGGTGGATCATCAGCCAATGCGAATGCCCAAGCCCGGATGGGCGGAGCAAGATCCCGAGGACTGGTGGAAAGCCACGATCGGCGCGGTTCGCGGTTCGCTCCAGCAGTCCGGCGTGACCGGAGCACAAATCAGGGGTATTGGTTTCTCCGGGCAAATGCACGGGGTGGTCTTGCTGGACAGGGTCAACACTGTTCTGCGGCCGGCGCTGCTCTGGTGCGACCAGAGGAGCCAGCAGCAATGCGACTGGATCACAAACAAGGCCGGGGCGGAACGCCTGATCCGCCTGGCATCCAATCCGGCGCTGACCGGTTTCAGCGCCCCCAAAATGCTTTGGGTGCGGGACAACGAGCCGGCGGTCTTCGAGCGGACGGCTCACTTCCTTCTGCCCAAGGATTATGTCCGCCTGCGCATGACCGGCGAATATGCCACGGATGTTTCCGATGCCTCGGGAACGCTTTTGTTCGACGTCACCAATCGCCGTTGGTCGCAAGAGATGCTGGACCTGCTCCCAGTGGATTCAGCGCTTCTGCCCAAGGTCTACGAATCACCGGCCATCACCAGCGCCATCAGCACGGAGGTGGCGCTGGTGACGGGACTGCGAGCGGGCACGCCGGTGGTGGCGGGCGCAGGCGATCAAGCCGCCAGCGCCGTGGGCAATGGCATCGTCCGCTCAGGACTTACTTCCGCCACGCTCGGGACTTCCGGCGTGATTTTCTCTTACACGGACAAGCCCAAGCTCGACCCCCAAGGCCGCATCCATACCTTCTGCCACGCTGTCCCCGGCAAGTGGCACGTGATGGGTGTGACGCAGGGCGCGGGCCTTTCTCTTCGCTGGTTCAAAGAACAACTTGGAGAATCGGAAGCGTGGTACGCGCGGCAAATTGGCGTGGACGCATATGACGTTTTGCTGGCCGAGGCGGAACGTATCGTGGCGGGCAGTGACGGCCTGCTCTTCCTACCTTATCTTATGGGCGAGCGCACGCCCCATCTCGATCCCCAAGCGCGCGGCATGTGGTTCGGATTGACGGCCGCGCACACCCGTGGGCACCTGATCCGCTCCATCCTCGAAGGCGTTGCCTACAGCTTGCGGGATTCGCTTGAGATTTTCAGCGAGCTTAACATTCCGGTGGTACAGATTCGCGCTTCGGGTGGTGGATCGCGCAGTCCATTGTGGAGGCAGATTCAAACCGATATCTACGGCAGGGAGATCGTCACCCTTCGCGAATCAGAGGGGTCGGCCTTCGGCGCGGCGCTGTTGGCGGGCGTGGGAACCGGCATATATTCCTCCGTTGAACAAGCGGCCGACGAGACTCTTCATGTGCAAGACACCACGGTCCCGCGCCCGGAAAACGTGGAGTTCTACTCCCGGCAATACGAGATTTACCGCAGGGTTTATCCTGCAATCCGCGAACTTTCCCATGAGCTCGCAAACCTCGAACCGGCAGCGGCCGTCCATGCGGCGCCCGCTGTCCAGGGCGTGAAGAAAGCTCGCAAGAAGAACCACCGGGGGTAGCGCGGTATTCCTCAAGCCCGAAGAGAGTGCTCCCATCATGATGCAATACCCAGCATCCTTTTAGCCAAAATACGAGGTCAGCCGATGTGGAAAAAAACAACCCGCGCCATTCATCCTTCTCTATTCTTCGCGGCCCTCACACTCAGCTTCACTCTGCTGCGCGCCGTTGCCGGGACCGCGCTTCCCGCCAGTCCTGCCGCCAAGCCCAATCCCGAGAGGCCCGAAATACCAACTCCTGAGCATTCGTATAACGCGCGGGTTGAAAAAACCCAATACAAAGGTTGGGACACGTACAAACTGACCAATGGAATCATCAGCCTCTACATTGCCCCCGCCATCGGAGGCCGGGCCATTCAACTCCAGCTCGGCAGCCAGGAGTTTTTCTTCGTGAACCACAATTTGGAAGGAAAAGTCCTGCCCGAGAGTGAAAACAACCTCAAAGCCGGATGGGCCAATTACGGCGGGGACAAAGTCTGGCCCGCGCCCGAAGGCTGGCTGAACGGCGAGCAATGGCCCAGCATTCCCTACTACAGTCTCGACGGCAGCAGGTTCCAGAGCGAGATCGTGAAGGACACGCCGCAGGAGGTTGCCGTCCGAGTTACCAGCCCTTCCGACCCGCGCACCGGCGTCCAAATGGAACGAACGTTTCACATCTATGCCGGAACGACGCGGGTCACGGTGGATCAGGTCATGCGGAACACCAGCCAGCGGCGCATTCGCTGGGGCATCTGGCACCTTACGCAGAATGACGCGGCCGACATGAATGACCCCTCAAAGCCCAATCCCGAACTTTACATGTATATTCCTGTCAATCCGCACAGCATGTTTTACAACGGCTATTCCATTGCCTACGGCGATGCGCGCCATCCAAGCTACCAGCTTGTCGAGGATGGGCACATGATGCGTGTGCATTATCTCTACCGCGTCGGCAAAATTACATTAGACTCCAACGCCGGCTGGTTTGCCGTGGTGAACGGGCAGAAGCAGATCGGTTACGTTGAATCATTCGACTATTTTCCGGGCAAGGAATATCCGGACAATGCCTCGGTTGAATCCTGGAACGAGGGCCCTGGCACCATTTCCCGTGTCGCCTTCGACCAGGTATTGCCGGATGATCCGGCCAAAACACCTTACTTTCTTGAGGCGGAAATGCTGAGTCCGTTCGCCCCGCTCGATCCAGGTCAACAGTACGAATTCAGCTTTCACTGGTCAGCGGCGAGCGTCCCGTACCCGTTGGTGGGCGCGAAGTGGGCAGGCGTCGTGAGCGCGCCGTTCACCGCATCACTCTTAGGCTCGAAAGTCAAACTGAACGGAGTGTTTGGCGTCTTCACGCCGGGAATGCTCGTGGCCAATTTCTACAGTCCGATGGGAGAAGAACTTGGGCATGTAGACCTTCAGCCGGTCGATCCCCGGCAGGTGGTCATTTTGGATAAAATCATTCCGCTGCCGCAGAACACCTTCCGCACCAGCGTCTCCGTGAATAACCTTGATGGCCAGAACCTCGGAGACCTGGGCAACGTTGTGCTGAAATAACGCCAACAGATGTGCCATGCCGAGGGTCTCCACTGGCTCGTGCTGTGGTCGTTCATCGTCAGGTCAGACGAAGGGATAGCGGCCAAGATGGAGAGCGCGGTTGGCGATGCGGCGCTTCAAATCGATGGTATCCACCGGCGCATGTTTCAGAAATCGCCGCAACAGGGCAAGCTGGGAGCGAAGCGTGTCACCCCCGGCTATGCGCGGCAAGATGCGCCGACCTTCCATCTCCATGCGATCCGCGGCTTCGTGAATGTAACACGTGGCAACGGCCAGATCCGTGGCGGCGGCTTCGGCGGAAGAACCGGCCAGCTTCTTGCAGGCGCGCAACAGGCAACTCTCCATGGCGTAGACTTCCATCACCATGTTGCTCAAAGCGCCGATGATTTCCTGTTCTTCGGCCAGCGCCTGAAGATACCGCTCCACCGCGCTCCCCGCCGCGAGCAACGCCGCTTTCTTCGCGCCCTCCACAAGCTTGGCTTCAGCCGCAAGCGGCTGATCGTCGTCAAAGTCCGCACCCGCGTCCATGCCCAGCACTTCATCCAGTAGTTTCCGGGCGGCAGGGATCAGCGCCAACTCACCCTTCATGGACCGCTTCAGCAGCAGATCCACGATCAGCAGACGGTTAATCTCATTGGTGCCTTCGAAGATGCGGTTGACACGCTGATCGCGGTAGCCGCGCTCGATTTCGTAATCCGTGGTGAAGCCATAGCCGCCATAAATTTGAACCGTCTCATCCACCACCCAGCCCAGCGTCTCCGTTCCCATCACTTTGAGAATCGAGCATTCCACGGCATATTCCTGAAGGGCATCCAGAGTCTGCCGGGCTGCCGTGGATGCGCCGTGGTCCACTCCTTCGAGCCGCCGGTCGATCATTCCCGTGGTGCGAAAGGCCATGGTGTCGCCGGCATAGATCTTCACCACCATGCCGCCCAGCTTTTCCTTGATAAGGCCGAAGTCGGCAATCGGATGGCCGAAAGCAATGCGCTCCTTTGCCCATTTCAGAGCCGGACCCATCAGAATCTTCGAGCCGCCCACGCATCCCGCGCCCAGCTTCAGCCGTCCAATGTTCAAAATGTTGAAGGCGATGTAGTGGCCTTTGCCAACTTCACCCAGCACGTTTTCCACCGGCACCGGCACGTTCTCAAGATTCAGCGGCGTGGTGGAAGAGCCCCGAATTCCCATCTTATGTTCTTCAGCTCCGGGAGAGACGCCGGGAAATTCGCGATCCACGATGAAGGCGGTGAACTTCTCGCCATCCACCCTGGCAAACACCACGTAAACATCGGCGATGCCGCCGTTGGTGATCCACATCTTCGAGCCATTCAGGATGTAGCTCCGGCCGTCAGGGCTCAATGTGGCTCTGGTTTTGCAGTGCAATGCGTCTGAGGCGGAGGTCGATTCACTCAAACAGTAAGCGCCCACCCATTCGCCGCTTGCCAACTTGGGCAGATACTTCTTCTTTTGCTCCTCAGTCCCGAAATAGGAAATCGGCAAGATTCCGATCCCACTCTGGGCGCCGGCGGTTGCCGCCCACGCGCCGTCGCGCGCCATGATTTCCGCGATGATGACGGCAGAAATCTTGTCCAGTTCAAGGCCCCCGTATTTTTGCGGAACGTCGGTTGCACCGAGGCCCAGGTCAGCGGCTTTCTTAATCAACTCCCGCAGCAGACCTGGCTTTTTCTGTTCAATTTCCTCGATACGTGGAACAATCTCATGGTCCACAAACTCCTGCGCCGTCTGCGCAATCAAGCGATGCTGGTCAGTCAGGTCTTCGGGAGTGAAAATCTCCGCCGGCTGCCGCGCCTCGATGAGGAACGAGCCACCTTTGATCCAGCCCTTCTCACCCAATGCCACCATGGACATATTTATCCCCGCCGCTTATTGCAAATTCTCAAAGATTCCCGCAGCTCCCATGCCGCCGCCAATGCACATGGTGACCATGCCATAGCGCGCTTTGCGCCGCTTCATTTCGTTGAGCAACGTCGCTGTCAGCTTGGCCCCCGTGCAGCCCAGGGGATGGCCCAGGGCCACGGCGCCGCCGTTAACGTTGGTCTTTTCCGGATCCAGTCCAGCGACCTTCATCACAGCTAGGGCTTGGGCTGCGAATGCCTCATTTAACTCCACCAGATCGATTTGGTTCAGTCTTAATCCTGCCAGTTTTAAGGCTTTGGGAATGGCATACACCGGCCCCATTCCCATTTCTTCCGGCAGTGTTCCAGCGGTTGCGAAGCTCACAAACCGGGCGAGTGGAGGAATGCCCAGCTCACTCGCCTTCGCGGAGGACATCACCACGGCGGCCGCCGCGCCATCACTCATTTGCGAGGCATTGCCAGCCGTCACCGTTCCTTGCGCGTGAAATGCCGGCCTCAGTTTGGCGAGCGCCTCCAGGGATGTATCGCGCCGTGGGCCTTCGTCCGTTGCAAAGGTAATCTTGCGGGTCTGGGGCTTATTGTGCCCGTTCATACTGCATTCCACCACCTCCAAGGGCACAACCTCGTCCTTGAATTTTCCAGCTTCGTTGGCCGCAAGTGCATGCTGATGGCTGCGCAGCGAAAACTGGTCCGCTTGTTCCCGGGTCACTTCGTACTTCCGCGCCACGTTTTCCGCCGTCAATCCCATGTTCAGGTAATAGTCGGGATAGCTTTCCATCAAGGAAGGGTTGGGCGAGAAATGGAAGCCCCCCATCGGGATCATGCTCATGCTCTCCGCGCCCCCAGCAATGGCGATTTCTCCCAAACCCGCCATGATCCGTTCCGAAACCAGGGCTATGGATTGCAGGCCGGACGAACAGAAACGGTTGATGGTCATCGCCGAGCAATCGACCGGAAGCCCCGCGCGCAGGGCCGCCGTCCGCGCCATGTTGTTTCCCTGCTCCGCTTCGGGCATGGCACAGCCCAGAACGACGTCCTCTATTTCCTTCTGGTCAAGCTGGGGAACTCTGCGCAGGATTTCTTGGATTACGGTGGCGGCCATGTCATCCGGACGAACATTCCGCAACGTGCCTTTGGGCGCCTTTCCAACCGCGGTACGGGCGACGGAAACAATCACCGCCTCTTTCATACTAACCTCCAATCTTTCTGTGGCCAATCCCTGGGTCATGCCTGGACCCGGTAGAGACCCATTACATCTGCAATTCCGAGCGCCAGGTGGACTCCCGCCTCCACGGGAATGATGGGACGGCAGTCTACACCTTTATTCTAACCCAGCGAGGGATAAGGCTGCCGGCAAACCGCGCCGGTCTGCGTTCCCGGATTCCACATTGCGCCACGCCCAACAAGGCAACTTTGCGAATTGCACACACAGACGTCACGTGTTCTGCTGGAGGATCGTTGCATCGACATGATGAGCGACGGCTTGGGAAACGGTCAAGCGACGCAAGCGGAGGGTAGCGGTGGGGCAGTCTCACCACAAAATCAAGGGTGAAGCCCTTGAGCAGTTTGTGAGCGTCCTCCCGACCGGGTCAGTGACTCAGCCTGTTCTGGATCCAGCACAACGTGCTTGATCCGCAAGCGATTCCAGGTATAGGTGATGTGCAGTTTGCCGTCGCCCGTCTGGATGATGGCGGGGTAGGAAAACTCGCCAGGGCCGGACTCGAGGGTGAGCGGCGGGGACCACGTGGCCCCATCATCGAAAGAGAACGCCAGGTTCAGCGGGCTGCGATTGCGCCGGGTGTTGTTGTAAGCCAAGGCCACGGCGCCATCTTTCAGCTTCACAGCATCGATGCCGCTATCGGGGTTGGGCAAGGACGTATCGACCGGAATACTCCAATTTTTCCCATCATCGCGCGAGGTGGACTCGGCAATCCAACCGATGTCATGGCTGGAGCGAACCAGCATTCGTTCTTCGCCATTGTTCATCTGCCAGATCGTAGGTTGGATGATGCCGTGATGCCAGCCCGGCATCCTGATGGGTCCGATTCTTTGCCAGCTTGAGCCGTCATCCGTGCTCCGATCCACCCAACAAGTCCAGGTCCAGGCCGTCTCAACCGAAGTTCCCGCCAATATCGTACCGTCGGCCAAAGTAACAGGCTTGTCTTTTGCCGGGCCCAGGATGCCATTGGGTAGATACTGTATGCGGCTCCATTGGACTCCATCGCGGCTCGTCCGGTAAGCGCCTTTCCAGGTTTTGGGGCTGGAACCATACTTGAAGAACAGCCAGATGGTTCCCTTGGAATCCGGAAAGAGCACGGGGTTCCAGCAGGGGACGCCGGGCCTACGGGCGAGAACCCGGGGCCGCGACCACTCGCCGTGATGCCGGATGGCCCCCCAGATTGCGACGCTCCGGTCGCCCTCTCTTGCCCCGCCAAACCAGGCAGCCAGCAAATCTCCATTCGGGAGCTCGACCAACGTTGAAGCGTGACACTGCTGGAAAGGCGCGTGTTTGAAAATGAATTCCGAGACCAGCGTGGGGGCGCTGGCAAACTGCGGGGACGGATCTTTCGGCCGGTTGCAGGCCGGAATGCAGACCACAATCCATAGCAATACTACGACTGGCAATAGCCTTCTAACGTTCATCATGCGCGGCTCAATCGTTGCCGGTAAGAGGAGAACTCAAAGGTGCGGGAAATCCGTTTGGCAATTGTTTCCGAAGGTAAATGAATTAACGGTGATGCCTTTGGCGGTGGGATAAAGGTCCACGCCGTGGGCGCCGAAGTCGGGATTCTGGACCAGGTAATACATGCGCGGCTCCCGGACCTCAATATAGGAACGGCCCTGGGCGTCAAGCCTCACATCCACGCCTTTGTTTTGCGCCGTCAAGTCCTTCCCGTCCTGGCGGATGTAAAGCCGCTGCGGGTGGCCGTGAGAAACGTTCATCACCGCGTAGAGCTCGCGAGCGTGATAGCGCATTTCCAGGCGGTCCGTGAAGGATCCTTTCTTGGGCTTGCCGCGATAAATCATTCCATTCTTATCCGTTTCCCAGCGTCCGGAAACCGCTGCCTTGCCATCCTGCACCTCCCCCGGCAGCTTGTAATCCAAAGTTTTACCATTGCGGTATCCCTTCGGATTGGCCAGGATGCCGCGCCCGTACCAGTTCCCAACGTACACTTCTTCTGTGGGGATTCCGCAATCCGGCCCGAAGGTGTTCTTTTCCGCAGCGGTTGTGTAGCTGGCGGGAAACTTCAAGCCAGGATGCGCTTCCAGGAGCAGCATCTGAATGGCTTTTTCCATGGCGTCGTCACCGCCTTCACCGGAACGATTGAAGCGCACCACTCCCTTGGCATCGATCAGGAATCGGTTTGGCCAAGTGGAATTGTGGTAGGCGTTCCAGATTTGGAAGTGGTCATCCACCACGATGGGGTAGGGCAGGCCAAAGCGTTTGACGGCCACCCGAACGTTTTGAACGGGATAAGCGACGTCAAATTCGGGATCATGCACTCCAATAATCTCGAAGCCGTAGCGATGATAACGCTCGTACCACTTCTTGTTTGTGGCGAAGGTGCGGATGCAATTGATACACGTGTATTCCCAGAAATCGATAAGGACGACCTTCCCGCCAAGCTTTTCCATGGTGAGCGGTGGAGAGTTGATCCAGGTCACCCCTTCGGAAAAACCGGGCTGCGGCCCTCCTTGATTCCCGCCCTCATTCGGGGACGGTATGGTTGGAGCCCCACCTTCCGTTGGGAGGCGTCCTTGGCCTGGCAAAGATCCAGGCCCGAGCCCCCCCGGCGAGGCCGAAGCGCCCAAGCCGGTGGGATTGGCGAATGCCTCGGAGGGTAATGGAAATTCCGGCGCCCGGAAATGGGTGACGTTGAGTACCCCCGCGGCAAAGGATTGCGCCCGCACCACGATCTGCCCAAACTGGCAAACGAAGGCGACGGCAAAAGCCACCCTCATCAACCGCGAAAATCCCTTCAAGGCCCATCCTCCTTCCGCAATCAAAAAGATTAAAACAATTTAACCGTTGAAGCCAACTCGAATTTCAATCCCCTTCCCGGACAAATCCCACGCCTGGAATTAACCGTCCTAATATTCGGTCCTGCTTCTGCCGATAAGAAGGTAATGACGGCAGTTGATGCCTGGCTCGCAAAGACTCAAAGGGACTGCCATGAGTTGCTGGGAGGCGCTTAATTTCGGGAACCGCTTGATGCGTCCACGGTCCGGGAATACCGGGGACCCCACTGGCCAAGCCACTGGATTTGGTGAGGAACGAGGTGATCACCATGAAGCTGAATAGGTGGAAGGCAGTACCCGCAGGATTTGCAGCCGCTCTGGTGATTTTAGTGAAATGCTCCAATCTTCCCGCAGCAGCCAAGCCCGCACCGGCAGCTAAACAGGCCGTTGACAGGAGAGACGGGGCATTAGTAGCTACCGCGGCAGCGCCGCAGTTTCCCGGCCCGCTCACTTCTCCCTGCCCGGATTCCGCTCCTTGCGCAGACATTGAACTCGTCGAAAGGCAAATGTTGGAATTGGTGAATGCGGACCGGCTTGACCCCGCCAACCGCGCAGAAACCGGTGGGGGCGCGAAGCCCCTGAAGTGGGACCCCCGGTTGACTCGAGCGGCCCGCGCCCAATCGGAAGGGATGGCCGCGCGCAGCATCCTCAGCCACTATGATCCCAATGGAGACTCACCCGTGGAAAGGATCTACAGGGCGGGAGTCCAATGGGTGGCCGTTGGAGAGAATATTGCTCAAGACTTCACGGTGGCTGCTGCCGAATCCGCACTGATGAATGAGCCCCGGTTCCAAGAAAACCATCGCGGCAATATTCTGAGCAAGAAATTCAATGCCATCGGCATTGGAGTCGCCCGCGCTCCGAATGGAAGGCTCTACATCACTCAGGACTTTGCTGAGGAACCTTAAGGAGCCTCGAACCGTCTACGTTTTTTCCGCCACGTCAGCGAAACAAATTTTCCCGGGATGTCTCATAAACTTCCGGACCGGCTTGCGCGGCTCGGGCCCGCAACGGCTCTTCGGAGGTTGAAGTCCTCCGCAAACGATTTTGATTGGCCGCACCTACAAACGCCTTGAAAAGCGGATGTGGATCGAGCGGCCGCGACTTGAATTCCGGGTGAAACTGGCAGCCCAAGAACCAGGGATGATTCCGGACCTCCACAATTTCCACGTAAGTTCCATCCGGAGTGATTCCGGTGATGTCCAGGCCCTGCGCCACCAGCATCTCTTCATACTCACGGTTGAATTCGTAGCGGTGGCGGTGCCGTTCTGAAATCTCGGTGCTGCCGTAGGCCTGCATGGCGAACGAACCCGCCTTCAGCTTCGCCGCCCAAGATCCAAGCCGCATGGTGCCGCCCAGTTCATCCACGCCCCGAAGTTCGCGTAGTTTGTAAATCACCCGGTGGGCTGTAGCAGGATCAAACTCCGAGCTGTCCGCGTCGCGCAGTCCGCAAACATTGCGGGCAAATTCCACCACCGCGCACTGCATGCCCAGGCAGATTCCGAAATAAGGCACCTTGCGAGTCCGCGCGTACTCGATGGCGCGCAGCATTCCGGGAATGCCGCGCTTGCCAAATCCCCCCGGCACCAGGATGGCGTCCAGACCCTTCAGTTGCTCCTCCCATGGGTCACCTTCCAGTCCCTCCGCTTCTACCCACGCCAAGTTCACCTTCAAGCGGTGCGCCGCCCCGCCATGCACCAGCGCTTCATTCAGGCTCTTATAAGAATCCTGGTATTCGACGTATTTCCCAACCATGCCGATGGTAACTTCGCCCCCAGGGTGGTTCAGCCGCTCCACCAGGTCTTGCCAGGGCGTCAGGTCGCGCTCGCCGGTTTGGAGGTTCAGACGGGAAATGATTTGTGTGTCCAAACCTTCGTTGGCCAACGCCAGGGGAACTTCGTAGATATTGCCCACGTCTTTGGCAGTGATGACCGCCTCCTCCGGCACGCTGCAGAAGAGCGCGATCTTGGACTTCAGGTCGGTGGAAAGGTAATGCTCCGTGCGGCACAAAAGGATGTCCGGTTGGATACCAATCTCCCGTAAGTCTTTGACGGAGTGTTGGGTGGGCTTGGTTTTTAGCTCTCCAGAAGCCTGGATATAGGGGACCAGGGTCACGTGTACGAACACCACATTGTTGCGGCCTTGTTCCTGGCGCATCTGGCGGATGGCCTCCAGGAATGGCAGCGATTCAATGTCACCCACCGTGCCGCCTATTTCCACAATCACCACGTCAACACCTTCGGCAATCTTTTTGACAGCGGATTTGATCTCGTTGGTGACGTGCGGAATCACCTGCACGGTCTTACCCAGATAATCGCCGCGCCGCTCCTTGGCGATGATGCGTTCGTAGATGCGGCCGGCAGTGCAGTTGTTGTCCCTCGTCATCCGGACATGGGTAAAACGCTCATAATGGCCCAAGTCGAGGTCGGTTTCAGCGCCGTCGTCGGTGACAAAAACTTCACCGTGCTGGAATGGGCTCATGGTGCCTGGATCAACGTTGAGGTAAGGATCAAATTTGAGAAGGGTCACCTTCAGGCCGCGAGCTTCCATCAAGCAACCGATCGAAGCCGATGCCAGCCCCTTGCCCAGCGAGCTTACAACTCCACCTGTAACAAAAACATACTTGGCCGCCATGTTTGCCCCTTCTTATGAAATTGTTGGGTGAGCCGGATTATAAGCCAATTGACCAGAATGAGCCGTTAGAGCATCGCAAATCGAGCGCCCAAAAAGGCGCCCGCCTTAACAGCCGTACCGAGGTGTCGCTCAAAAGGAGGGTATCGGTACGAACCATTATCCGGCTCAGAAAATGGCTTGTCAACGGAGAATTTTCGTTGGTAGTGGTGCAGTTTGCTGTAGCGGCGGTCTCTGACCGCCGGAAGGTGTTGATCAATAAAATTCGGCGGTCAGAGACCGCCGCTACAGCAGCGAAAATGGTCCACTACCTTTTCGTTCCCAGAATAGACGGTCGGACGCATCGGCCGTTATTTTGCGGGCCCGGCCCAACCTGTCGCCTTCTCGGTGGAATGATGATCCCGAAATCAGTGAGACTTTCCAACTGCGCCTCAGAAAAAAGATAGCGAATCCAGGGAAATTGGGAATAGAATGCAGCAAAAGTTTTTCTTGAAATAATCATCAGAGGGGTTAAGAGGCGATGGCCAATTCCGATCTCACGAACGCAATCCCCGCCGGGGGACAGGACATGTCAACGGCGGGAAAACTTTTTGGAGTGATCTTCTCACCCGGCGAAGCCTTCGCGGCCATCGCCCCCAAGCCGGATTTCATCGCGCCGCTGGTGACACTGATCGCCGCATCGGTGGCCCTGACGGAATGCATGCTGGCCAAGATCGGCGCGGCGCAGATTGTCCGGAATGCTATCGCTCAGAGCAGCGGCGGCAAGAATATGACCCCGGACCAGATCGATCGTATCGCGGCCCAGGGAGCGAAGAATGTTGCCATCTTCACCCGCATCGTTGAATTTCTTGGCTTGCCCATCTTCCTGTTGATCGTGGCGGCCATCTCATTGCTTATTGTGAACGCCATCTTTGGCAGTGAAGTCAAATTCAAAACAGCCTTTTCTATTTCTGCTTACGCCGACATTCCCTCGGTTCTCGCCAGCGTCATCGGGGTTGTGATGATTTTCTTCGGCGACCCGTCCCACTTCGATCCAAATAACTTTCTACCAACCAAGCCGTCGTTTTTTATGGACCCCCAGCAAGTTCCCAAGCCCCTTTACGCCTTGGCCAGCTCAATGGATATTTTCTATTTCTGGTTCATGATCCTGCTCGCACTTGGCCTTTCCACGGCGACCGGAAAGAAGGTTAAGCCGCTTCCTATTTTTCTGGGATTCTTTGTGGTCTGGGCGCTGATTACGGTGGCCCGGGTGGGGTTTGCGCTGATATGAGGTGACAGGCGCTTTCCCCCAGGCTGCATGCTTCCAGAACCAAATCCAGCAAGCGCATTCCGGATGCTTCGCAAAAAACCACGGCTCGGACAGCACTTTCTTGCGGATGAGCGGCTTGCCCGCCGCCTTACCGAAGCTGCGGGCGTCCACCCGGACGACCTGGTGATTGAGATTGGTCCTGGCCGGGGCGCTATGACGCGCTTGCTGGCGGACCAATGCGCGCGCCTGGTTGCCGTTGAAATTGACCCAACACTGGCCGCTAATCTTCGAACCGAATTTCAGAATGAGGCGCAAGTGGAGATTCTCCATGCCGACATTCTTCGGACCAGCCTTGCGTCCGTCCTGAGCCAACGGGGTTACAACCACTGTTTCGTCTTCGGAAACCTGCCTTACTACATTACGTCTCCCATCCTGCACCGGTTGTTTGGTTTTCACAATTTGGTGCGGGCCATGGCCACCGTGGTTCAGCTTGAAGTGGCGGAGCGCATCACAGCCAAACCCGGCAGCCGGGATTACGGCTACCTCAGCGTTCTGGCGCAGCTTTACTCGTCCCCCCGCATCGCCCTGAAAATTCGTCCCGGCGCTTTCACTCCGCCGCCTAACGTCAAGTCGGCGCTGATTCTGTTCCCGATGGCCCGGCGCTTCCCGGCGTGGGATATGCAGACTCAAACCGGCTTCCTAAGTTTTGTGAAGCGAAGTTTTGCCAGCAAGAGAAAGAATCTGCTCAACAACCTTTCCGGACTCCGGCCCCGGACCCAATTGGAGAGTGTCCTGAAGAAGTTGGGCCAGCCGCTCACGGCGCGCGCCGAAGAAGTTAGCATCGACGAACTGGCGCGACTCTATGAGACCTTGAGAGCTCTTCCGGCTTCCTAATATGCATCAATGCTCAGTGCCACCATTCGCAATTACGGTGACGTATCCTTGCAACAGTCTTGAACAACCCCCTCACCCCAAACCCCTCTCCCCGCAAGAGGGGAGAGGGTGGCGCGCAGCGCCGGGTGAGGGGCTGCGAGAATACGTGAGTGAACTTACGTAACGCTGCACTTAAGTTCAACCGGCATTTCGTTTGGGGCGGCGCGGTGGCCTCAAGAAGAGCTTCTGCAGGGCGCCCATTGAGTGTACAATGATGAGAAAGATAAATAGCTGGGCGATGGAGTTCGCCTGAACCGTCCTCATGGACTGATGACTCCTGGCGCGATCGTGGCTGCCAGGAGTTTTTGTTTTTATGCAACCTGATGTGAAAGGTGATCAATCTTGAGAATTTTGCTGATCTCAGTTTTCGGTTTGGCAGGCACCCTGGCACGCTATGGCTTGCAAGGCCTGGTGCAGGAACACACACCGGGCGATTTCCCGATGGGAACGCTTGTGGTAAATTTGGCCGGTTGTCTTTTTCTGGGACTCATCGGCGAGTTTGCTTTGAGGCATATTTCTATTCCGCCTGAATGGCGCATCGGGATCACCATCGGCTTCTTCGGCGCATTCACAACCTTTTCTACCTTTACCTGGGAGAGCGCCCACCTTCTGCAGGACGGCGAATGGACCAAGGCGGGACTGTACATCGGGATCAGCCTGGTGGGTGGCCTGATTGCAATCTTGACCGGGATGCGGCTTGGCGACACAGTTTGAGAGGTGAATTGTGCACGACCGGTTCGAAGGCGAAAAAACGCTGCTGCGGGTCTACCTGGGCGAATCCGACAAATGGCACGGGAAGAACCTGTATGAAGAGATTGTTCAATTGCTCCGCCGCGAGAAATTTTCCGGTGTGACGGTGCTGCGAGGCATCACCGGCTTCGGTTCAACCAGCCGCGTCCATTCGGAAAAAATCCTCCGGCTCTCGCAAGACCTGCCGGTGGTGATTGAGGTCGTAGAGACCGCCGAACGCATTCAACAAATCCTTCCCCGCCTGGACGAAATGCTGGACGGCGGCATGATTACGATGGAGAAGGTCCAGGTGATCCTTTACCGGCCGAATAAGTGATCCTCGCGGTTGTTGACCTCGATGGCCGGATCGATCCGTAGGCGCCCGCCCCTCACACCGCCTTTGCGGCTCCTGCCTTGACTGAGTTAAGATGCTTGCGCGGACCGTTTCCATGGAAGATTTCAAGATCGGCATCCCAACCACCACCGCGGCGTCAGCCAGTTTGAAAATTCTGGCCGTAGCGGCGATCCTGGGATTCATCTACCTGGCAAGTTCCATCCTCATCACCGTCTCGTGTTCCATCCTGATCGCCTTCATGTTGGAGCCGGGAGTGGAACTGCTGGAGCGGCTGCGTGTGCCGCGTTGGGTCGGAGCTTTGGTGATGGTGCTGGTCGCGTTGGGTTTGGTCTACCTGACGATCTACCTGGCTTCTGCCCGTATCCTGGCATTTCTGGCCGTTCTGCCCCAACTGGCAACAAAAGTCAAGATTCTTGCCATCCATCTTGAATCAGCGATCCGCCACTTCCGTGACAGCGCTTCCATCATGCTGCCCGCCAATTCCCTGCCCGCCCCGGCCACGGTGCGATTGCAGGAGGAATCGCCCTGGATTCAGTTTTTCATGCGCGGCATCGGTTCAATTTATACCTTCACCGTCACCGTGATGTTCATCCCTTTTCTGGTCTTCTTCATGCTCACGTCAAAAGACCAACTGATGCACAACACGCTCTACTTCTTCCCGATGGATCGCCGCAACCAAGCCAAAATTGTCATCGACGCGATCAGCCGGATGCTTCGCCGCTACGTTTTCGGCAACATTTTGGTGGCTCTGATTTCCGCCGCTGTCATCACCCCCATTTTCGGCCTGATTGGCTTGCGCTATGCTCTGGTGCTCGGCCCGCTCGCCGCCATTCTGAATCTGATTCCCTATCTGGGGGTTCCGATGGCCGTCTTGCCCCCGGCGCTGATCGCGCTGATGGAATTTGAACACGCCGGACCGCTGATCGCTATTGTGATCACGGTCATTGTCGTCCACTTTTTCACCGCCAACATGCTGACCCCCTTGTTGGTGGGCAGCCGCGTCCGCCTGAATGCGCTTACCGTCACACTCTCCGTGATGCTGGGTGGCTGGCTTTGGGGAGGATTCGGACTGCTGCTGGCCGTGCCCATCGTCGCTGCGCTGAAGGCCGTCTGTGACAACGTGGATTCGTTGAGGCCGCTGGGTGATTGGCTGGGCGGAGATTAGCCTCCCCCAATACAGTTCAGCTAAGGCGTGGCCCCTGATGCTTATCGCGGCACCGCCGCCTTCCCCCTTACTCCAGCCCTGCAGGCAGTGAAAGGGGGAGAGGCCGCCCGATTCGCTGCTTGGTTATTCAGCCCTCTCCCCGCAGGCGGGGAGACAGAGAGATGCCGCCCGGTTCACTCGGCTGCTATCTGCCCTCTCCCCGCACGCGGGGAGAGGGCGCCGCGAAGCGGCGGGTGAGGGGCAGCCGCGCCAGCAAACTGACCCGCCAGTGATTCTTGACAATATTGTATTGATAGAGTAATATGCGGTCAAGGACATGTCCCTCGAAAGGTTTCACATGACCGCTGAAGCCACATTGAAAAAGATGACCAAAATAGCGCCCTAGAACAAAGCCATTAGCGAAGAGTTGAAAGCCAGGTAACAAACAGATAATGCATAAGTTAAGTCGATTTTAAGAGAAAAGCCACGCAATCGACTTGCGGTGCTCACGTGCCCGGACGCGCGAAGCCTCATACAAATCATCCGGGATGTTTCGACGCATAGAGTTTGCTATAGGTTTTCCCGGGTGTCGCCATAGCGCGCTGAGGACAGACACGCAATCCGGATCGCCGCTACTTGCCAGCCTGCGGCTTGAGCGATTTCACAGCGACTTCCTTGAAGTAAACCACGTTGTTGCCCGATTCATCCTGCAGGCCAATATATCCACAGTTGGGACGGGGTCCACGCATCGGCTCATAGGAGAATTTCATGGCAGGAACGGCTTGCCCTTCGGTGTAATCCGTCACCTTGACGCCATTCACAGTGACCATCGTATGAGGGCCGTCGATCGTGATTTCCATCGTATTCCATTGCGGTCCGGGCTTGCCCGGAAAGGCCAGGGGCTTGGTCAGCGAATAAAGCGTGCCCGTCACGTGGTATTCGTTTTCTCCCGAAGTCTCCGGGTGATTGTCGATTTGCACCTCGTAGCCGTAGTGGACCGGCATCCATGGCTCGCGCGGTGGAATCGGAATGCGGATGAAGACTCCGGAGTTATCATTGAAATGTTCCATCTTGTAAACCACGCGAATGACGCAATCGCAGAGCTTGCCGCCCGTCCACCAAAGCAGGCCCAGCTCCTTCTTGCCACCTTGGGCCTTCAGCAATCCATTTTCCACGGTCATGCCACCACCACCAACGTGTTTCCAACCCTTCAAATCCTTGCCGCTAAAGAGCTGCACCCACTTCCCGGGTGGAAGAACATAGCGTTCCTGGTCATCTTGTGTTCCTGCCGGTGTGCCAAGAGCAAAGGCCCGCCCACCAAGCCCACTGAACGGTCCCGCAGCGGCGGCCAAAGCCAAGGTCCGAAGCATGTCACGGCGTTCTATACGAATCCGTCCCATTTTTTAAGAACCTCCATAAAGTTTTGTGGGGACAAACTATAACACCGCCTCAGAGAACACAGAAGCAAGATTTGTCCGAACGCCGGTGCGGAACGTATCTGACCGAGTGGTGGCTTGTGCCGTTTGCTAATCGGCCCGGCTGCCAACCCGCTGTCACTTCGGACAAGAGAAAGAAGGTGTCTGGCCAATGAGGGCACCAGCAGGAATGGCGGTACCGGCGGGAATGACATGATTGCGCGGGAGTGTCCGGGCGGGTGGGAGAGACAAGGGTGATTGCAGATTACGGCGGGAAGTGGGGTAGTGGCGCAGTTTGGTTGCTGTAGCGGCTCTCTATGAGCGCCGAACCTGAATCCTCAGCGGTTTTCGGCGCTCATAGAGCGCCGCTACAGCAAATTGGTCCACCGGAAGTGGCAGTGTCTTGACCTCCCGGCCTGTTATCCACAAGGAAGATAGGTTATATTTCACTTACGGCCATCGCCGGGGTCAAAACCATGTTTGAAAAGCTCTTCGAGTCCTCACCGGATGCCATCCTGGTTGCTGATACCCAGGGGCGGATTGTCCGAGTCAACGCCCAGCTCGAAAAACTCTTTGGCTATCAACGCCAGGAGCTGCAGGGAGAGCCCCTGGAAGTCCTGCTGCCGGAGCGCTTCAGGCAGGGACACCAGCGGCATCGGGATGATTACAATGCCGAACCGCGCTCGCGTCCCATGGGAACGGGGTTGGAGCTCTTCGCCCGCCGCCGGGATGGAGGTGAATTTCCGGTGGACATCATGCTGAGTCCGGTGGAGGGCGAATCAAAGCCGCTGGTACTGGCCGTGATTCGCGACGTCACCGAGCGCCAACGGGATCAAGAACAACTTCGGCAGAGCGAAGAGCGGTTTCGCCTGGTCGTGGAAAGCGTCAAGGACTATGCGATTTTTATGCTCGATCCGGAAGGGCGGGTGAGCAGTTGGAATTTGGGCGCCGAACGGATCAAAGGCTACCAAGCCTCGGAGGTCCTGGGCCAGCACTTCTCGCGGTTCTACACCGCGGAGGACATCCTGGGAAGCAAGCCGGAAGAGGGTCTGAAAAAGGCAACGGCGGAAGGCCGGTTTGAAGACGAGGGCTGGCGAGTGCGTAAAGACGGCTCGCGATTCTGGGCGAACGTGTTGATCACTACGTTACGGGACGCACAGGGCCGGTTGCGCGGATTCTCCAAGGTCGTGCGCGATTTTACGGACCGCAAGCGCGCCCAGGAAGCCCTTCTGCTGGAACTGGCGGATGCGGTGGTCACCGGGTTCGATATTCGCAGGCTTCTGGCCGCCATTTCCGCCAGCATTCACGCCCTGGTGGCTCACGATCTTGCCGGAATCGCCCTCTACGATCCAGCGCGAGAAGTTTTCCAGCGTCACATTCTCCCGGCTTCTCCCGAAGACGGAGAGGATAGAGATGAGTTTTCATTTCCGGTTGAAGGCTCACCCAGCGGCTGGGTCTTTGCGCACCGCGAACCCCTGGTCCTGAGCCGCATGGAGGATTCGCGCTTCAAGCCTGAAATTCTCGCCCCCTTGAAGCTCCGAGGAATTCGATCGGCTTGCTGGCTGCCGCTGGTGCATGGTGAGAAGCCGTTGGGAGCCCTGATTGTGGCCAGCCGGAGCGAAGGCGCGTTTACCGAAAACCAGAGCCGCCTTCTGGCCCAAGTTTCCCATCAAGTGGCCGCCGCTCTGGATAATGCCATGACCTTCAAGCGCATCAGCGAGATGAGGGACCGGCTGGCGGAGGAGAAGCGCTATCTTGAGGATGAACTGCGCACAGAATATAACTTTGAGGAGATTGTGGGCGAAAGCCTGCCTTTGAAGCGATTGCTCCAGCAGGTGGTAACAGTGGCCCCGGTGGATGCAACGGTTTTAATCCAGGGTGAGACGGGAACCGGCAAGGAACTGATCGCACGCGCCATCCACAACCGCAGTCCGCGCCAAGGGGGAGCCTTTATCAAGGTGAATTGCGCGGCCATCCCTAGCGGGCTTCTGGAAAGCGAACTCTTTGGCCACGAAAAGGGGGCTTTCACCGGCGCCCTGATGCAGCGGGTGGGACGTATGCAGTTGGCCGACCATGGCACCCTCTTTTTGGACGAAGTCGGCGACATCCCGTTGGAGATCCAGCCTAAGCTTCTCCGCGCCCTGCAAGAAAAGGAATTTGAAAGGCTGGGCGGAACGCGCACCATTCCCGTGGATGCGCGCCTGATCGCCGCTACCAATCGCGACCTCACTGAAATGGTGAAGCTGGGCCAATTCCGGCGGGACCTCTACTACCGTTTGAGAGTGTTCCCGATTACGGTGCCGCCGCTCCGCGAGCGAGCCGGGGACATCCCCTTGCTGGTTCATTATTTCATTCAGAAACACGCGAGGCGCATGAACAAAAGGATTGAAGCCGTGGCTCCGGAAACCATGCAGGCTTTGACCCATTGGCGTTGGCCGGGAAACATCCGGGAACTGGAAAATTTGATTGAGCGGGCGGTCATCCTGACCTCCGGGAAAATTCTGCGCGTGCCGTTGAGTGAACTAGCGGAAGATGGAGGGCAAAGTTCTGCCACGCCCGTGACACTGGAAGACGCCGAGCGCGACCATATTGTACGAGTGCTGCGCGAAGCACGGGGTGTGATCAGTGGTCCAAACGGGGCGGCAGTCCGTCTGGGCCTGAAGCGCACCACCCTGAACTTCAAAATGCGCAAGCTGGGCATTAGCCGCAATGATCTCTGGCAAAATACGGTCAAATGACCGAATGCAGTCACCTGCCGAAGTGAAATCAAGCCTTCATCAGTTTCCATAGACCCCGCTATCTCTTTTCCTTTCAATACTTACTCTCGCTCATCCCCAACTCCACCCGACTGGTCATGCGTGTGCACTCGCCATGTCATGAAGTCCCTCTTGCGGAGGGCGCTTTTCTGAGGCATTAGAGTGGTGCGGTTAGCCGCACGGCATTCGGGCTTTTCGCCAGAGGCAAAGAACCCTTGCTGAAGATCACAATTCACGAAGACTCGCAGCCTGCACGGATTCGGATTGAAGGCAAGCTAAAGGGTGTATGGGTGAAGGAACTGGAGGAGGCATGGAGGGCGGTTCAAAGAAATCACCGTCGTTCCCTCCTTGACCTCTCCGAGGTGAGTTTTATCGACACGGCAGGCTGCGAATTGCTTTGCTTGATGTACCGGAATGGCACGGAGCTGCTTGCGGACCAGCCTTTCACGCGATACTTGGTGGACCAGATCAAGGCGAAGATGCCCAGGAACTCATAGTTGAGGAAATCGTCCTCAATAGCATTTAGCTTGCGCAGTCCTATAGCGTGAAGGTCGCAGCATCGACCGCGGGATGCCATTATTCTCGCATAGAAGGCCATACCTCCGATGGATGAAGTGCTCATCGTTCGTGAATGGGAGTGCGACCTCTTTCATCGCCGCGTGCTGGAATTGGAAGCACAAGGGTACGCCGCGCGCCGCGACACCTACCGAATTACGCCTGAAATGAATCCCGAAACCGGTGAAATCGTGCACCTCTATACCATTGAGTTGCAAAGGGCAGGCCAAACACGAAAGGAATGACGCGAAAGCCTCTCGCGTCCCTGCCGTTCCAATGTCACCCCGGCGCAGGCGGGTCCATGTTGCGACGGGCTGGCAGGACATGGATTCCGGCCTTGAATTGCCAGAGATTTTCGGCGATTCCCCGGTGAAGGGGCAAGACACGGGGTCCAGCGCTCTGGGCGGAAGATGCTACGAAGTACAAGATAAGAAAAAACGCCGAAGACAGCCATTGCGCCGATTCCTACTTAGAGCTTATCCGCAAATAACTACTGAATTCCGGAATGAATTGAGGCAAGATAATGACCCCAGATGCCACAAATAAAATCTTGGGAAGTATCCGATCAGTTTTGGGCAAAGATTGAACCCCTGATTCCGGTTCGACAGCGGCCGGAAGGCCGGATGTATCGGCGCCGAGTGGGCGGAGGGCGGAAGCCGATGTCGGCGCGAAAGATCTTTTCCGCTATTGTGTATGTGCTGCGCACCGGATGTCAGTGGAAGGCGTTGCCCAAAGAATTCGGGAGCGCGAGCGCGATCCACCAGCA
>DATKST010000002.1:0-22032 GCA_035531475.1 Terriglobia bacterium | reverse complement strand
TTCGCAATCGGATCAACGTGGCGCGGAGGCTTAACAGACAGAATGTAAAGGCCAATAATATAACGATGACAAGAAACGCCATACCAATTTCTAACCCCAAAATCAACCTCCCTGCCGCCAAGCCCCGAACCGGACGGCCCGTGTAGTGGCTTAGTTTGCTTGCTGTAGCGGCGCTCTATGAGCGCCGAACTTGGATCCTCAACGGTTTCCGGCGCTCATAGAGCGCCGCTACAGCAGACTGCAACACTCCCACAGGCTGGCCGCAGCGGGAAATAAATAGCCGGGCCCGCCCTAATCCTCAGCAGGGGCGTTTACTGCCGCCATGAATTCGATGAAGGTACGGGCAGCCAGTGCCTGCTCAACCGTTTCTTCGCGGCGGAAAAGGCGTCCCACGTCGCCGAGCAGTTCGATTTGTGACTGATTGTCTCCAGTGACGATCAGCACGATCAGGCGCGCCGGCTTGCCGTCCCGCGAGTCGAAATCGACTCCGAACCGATGTATCCCCACGACTACCAGCGGCTTATCCACGCCACGAATCCGCGCGTGCGGGACAGCGACACCGTTTGCGAGCCCACTGCCGCCGATCGCTTCCTGGTCCCAGATCAGGGGAAAGAAGTGGTCCGGCGAATTATCGATTGATTGCGCGGCAAAATCGCAGAGCTCCTTGATCACTTCGGAACGTGATGCTCCTTGCAGGTCACCTCTGAACAATTTGCTGGAGAGACAATCCTTCAGATGGATGGCTCGCCGCCTCTCCACCAGATAGTTCACCGAAGGTCCGGCGATTAAAGACGTGAGCAATGCAACAAACACCAGGGCGACGAACATCCTGTCCTTAATGAGGCCGGACTGGATGGCTAGAAGCCCGAGGATGATCTCCATGGCTCCTCTTGCATTCATCGCCAAGCCCACCACCCAGGAGGTGCGGCGGTCCAAGCCGCCCAGCCGCCCTCCCCAACCGATGCCCAGTATCTTTCCGGCGCACGCTACCGTGAACAGGGTCACGACCAAGCCGAGGCTGAAATTCTTCACAAAATTTGCCTGAAGGCCGATGCTAACGAAGAAAAAAGGAGCGAAGACATTGGTGACGATCTCGTGAATGTGCTCTCGCGTTCTCTTGCGCAGGTGGCTGGAGTCGCCGATCGCAATGCCGGCAATAAATGCGCCGAATACTGCGTGGATGCCCGCGTATTCCGTAAAGGCTGCGGAGGCCAAGGTGAGTGTAAAGATGAACGCCAGAACGCCGCCGGGCCAGCTCGTATGCGCCTGAATGAGGAGGAGCACCTTGTGGATCAGCCAGCGGCCCACGGTCAGGACTACCGCCACAAAAGCAACAGTCAGCAAAATAGTGTGCCGGATTTTGGAGAGCGACGCCGAACCTTCGTTCATCATTCCGAGAACCATGGAAAACAGTATCCAGCCGACGAGGTCGTTAAGCATCGCAGAGCTAAGTACCAGCATCCCGACTTCACTTCGGAAGAGGTTTAGATCCATCAGAATCTTGGCAACCACGGGAAGCGCCGAAATCGACAGAGCTGTTCCGACGAAGAGGGCAAAAATCGTCCGGTCGGCGCCTTGCTCGATACCCATGAATTTCGGGAATATCTCTGCGGCGGCAGACCCGACCACAAACGGAACGAGCACCCCAAAGGAACTGACGGCGAGAGCGCTCTTTCCCTGGCGGAATATGCTACTTAAGTCAACTTCGATTCCAGCGGTCAGCAGAAAGAGCACGACTCCGATGTTGGAAACCGTGCTCAAAACCAGAGGAAAGGCCCCGTCGGTTGGAAACAAGGTGGAGTATAACTTCGGATCTAACCAGCCCAGGAAGCTTGGACCCAGAAGAATTCCGGCGATGATCTCACCCAGGACGGCAGGCTGATTGAGTTTCTGGACCAGCTCCCCGGCGATCTTGGCCCCACCGAGAAGCACGGCCAGGGCCAAGAACATCGTTCCGACATCTTGCGGCGACAACTGTTGCATGTGTCGATGCGCTCCGCTGTTCTTTATGGATTGGCCGGTTTGAGGAGCGAAATCAGATTCGGCTTCCCCGCAAAACCCGTTACGAGTATCACATCTTGAAAGAAACGCCCGCAAGACTTAAAAGCCGGGGTATCCCGCAAAAGGCTGGTCCTTGCCGCGCCCGGATACTTCCGTTCCTTGCCACGATTCGCAACGGCAATGGCTTGGCGTGGCAGGAAATCGACCGCAAAAACGCCGTCTTAAAGTTTCCCGTCAACAAAACGGTCAAGAGCCGCCGCCGTATCGTAGAACTGCTGATCCTTGGCGTACTTGTACACCCGTTCCATCTCTGCCACCAGCCAGCCGTCATAACCCACCTTTACCATCGCCGCGCGGATTGCCGGCCAGTTGTTGTCTCCAAGGAAGATATTGGTATAGACCGAATCGCAGCATCGCCCGCGGCGTTTCATCGTGTCTTTCATGTGAACGCGCGTGATGCGCGGTCCGAGCATCTCAATCCATTGCTCGGCAAACCCCGTGTCGTGAATATTCCCCACGTCCAGATGAATTCCAACAGCGGGGCTGTTCACGTCATTCAGAAATGAGTTGAATTCGCGCGGACTCAACAGGAAATGTTGTTCCGAGTTGCAATTTTCACAGCCGATCTTCACACCCGATTTCTGCGCGGCTGGAGCCACCCGCTGCACTGCTTCCACGGTCCGCTGATAGACCTCATTGTAGGGAATTTCCTCCGTGACCAGTCCGGCCACCACAAGGATGGCATCCGTTCTGAGAATCTGTGCTGCTTCAATCTGCCGCTCGACAATCCGGATTCCCTCCTGCCGCACCTTCGGGTCGCGCGCCGAAAGTGGAAACTTCCAGTGCAGGCCGGTGGAGACATTGGAAACTACCAGTCCGGCGCTTTCCACCTTGCGCCGCAGGTCCTGGATTTGGGCGTCCGTGGTGGTCATCTGGAACCAGGGAACATCTCCCAGCCACAGTTCGATGCCGTCAAAGCCAGCTTTCTTAACCAGCTCCAGACCGGGCTCGAAGCCCATGCTTTTGGGGATCAGATTGTCACCTATCGATTTGCGCATTTGTCCTCACTTCCCGTCCGGCAATTCGCAAACCGGTTGGGGTATTCAATCCTGATACAGCCTTGCGGCGCTATCTTAATCTGCAACAAGCCAAAAAGCAAAAAATCTGTAAAGCCGGTAGTGTCTCAATTTGTTCCTTCATCGTCATTCCCGCGAAAGCGGGAATCCACTCCGAATATCGCAGTGGCATTCCGAACTCGTGCAGATAAAGGGGTTGTCCGGAGCATGGATCCCCGCCTTCGCGGGGATGACGGTGGCGAACAATGTCACAAAACTTCAGACTGCGACACTACCGTAAAGCCCGCCCCATGACTTTTCCATTGAAAGTCAGCTATCATTGATTGGAGGGTCGTGGCTGGCAGGTTGATCTGCCAAGCATTCCAGCAGGAAAGGAGCGTACCCTTGAAAGTCAGAATTATTTCTTCCGGGATTCTCGCATTGTTCCTTGGTTTGGCTTTGCCCTCTCCCGCAGCTCAATCCAATGCCAATCAAGAGACCACAGGCGCCCCACAACGCGGGCACAAAAAGAAGGAAAAGAAAAACAAGAAAGGCTCCGGCAATAATGTAGCGAAGGGAGGCAAGGACGTTGGCAAAGGTGTAGGCAAAGGGTCGGAGGACCTCGGCAAAGGCGCGGTTGGAACGGTGGGCAATCTTGCCACGGGCAACGTCGTGGGCGCCGGGGCTTCGGCCGGGGAAGGCGTCGCCGGATTTGGCAAGAACGTGGGCGAGGGAGCAGGAAAAGGTGTTTACCACGTGGGAAAGGCAATTGGCCACTTGTTCAGGCGGGGCGGCAAAAAGAAAGACGCCGAAGCCAAAAAGGACAAGACATAACCCTGGAGGAGCCTGGACGCAGCGGCCCGGAGAATGCATGGTGAAGTGCGGACAGGGGTTGGTGACAAGCAAGAAATCGTGCATCGATTCACCTTGCCGTCCAGCCACCATCGATGAGGATGGTGTGGCCGGTGATGAGAGACGCTGCGGGCGAGGCCAGGAACACGACGGCGCCCGCCACGTCCATGGGCTCACCGATGTGGTGCAGCGCGGCGATGCGCTCGATGACGTCGGCGCGAAACGCGGGGTTGGCCAAAGCCTCTTCCGTACCGGGTGTGTGGATAAAAGTGGGGGCGACGGCATTCACCGTGATATTGTGCCGGCCCCACTCGACGGCCAAACACTTGGTGAGGTGGGAAATGGCGGCTTTGGTCATGCAGTAGACCGATTCCTCCGGCAGGGCCACAAAGCCCGCCTGTGAACCCAGATTAATAATGCGTCCGTGTTTCTGGCGGATCATCACGCGCCCAGCCGCCTGGCTGGCAAAGAAGGTCCCCTTCAGGTTCACGCGCAGCGTCCAATCGAAGTCATCCTCCCGCACATTTTCTGCAAAATTGCCCGGAGCAACTCCGGCGTTGTTGACCAGGATATCGATCCGGCCCCAGCGCGCGACGGTCTCCTCAACGGCGGCCCCAATTTGTTCCATGCGGTTCATGTCCATTTGCAACGGCAACGCCTTCCGGCCGAGGGCTTCGATTTCACGGGCCAAGCCTTCACCGGTGGCCACGTCACGCAGGCCCAGCGCCACGTCGGCTCCGACGTGAGCCAGCGCCAGCGCAATCGCCCGTCCCAGGCCTCGCGCCGCGCCGGTTACCAAGGCGGCCTGTCCATTCAAATCAAATCGCGGAAAATCACTCACTGGGACTCCTTTGGCTTAGGGGATTCAATTCATATTTGGAGCGGTCCGTGGGTCGGGCCATCCGAGTTGGCAAGCTGCGCCGCGACTCATTGTATCGGAAGATAGGATGGCCGGCGTTGGCAGCGAATGAAAATCGCAGGGGCGAGGCTCAAGGCTGCCCCAGGTCGCGAGCCCCACCCACCCTCCATCTCCCTGACGGCTGGCGCAGACTTTTGCTGTGGCCCCCGCGAAGCTTGTTCCCGCGAAAGCGCCAATCGGCAACCCACCGCAATGACGACCTGGTAGACACGGTGCCGCAGTGTAAGCATGGACAGCGTCATTTGTTCAGCGAGCCTCGACCAAGACCGCTGCCGACGGGTCGCTTTCGTTCTTGGACTGGTCGACTGCGGTAGCCCAGTAAAGATAGCGATGTCCGGCCACGGCCGAAAAGTCGCGATAGATAGCCGTGGGTTGGAGCGAGGGGTTCAACTTCTGCGGTGGCTGGCCGTCCTCGCGCCGGTAGATGTTGTATCCCGCCAGGTCGGATTCAAGATTGGGAGTCCACACCAGTTCCACAGCCTTGCCGGTGTAGATTGCCGTCAGGGTCTGCGGCGCATGGGGCGGGAAGATATCGTGCGGCGTAATGACGGCAAGCGTGGAGTCCGCACTCTCCGCAACGGTTTTTCCTGAGCCAAAGCGGGTGCGAACCCGATAATAATAGGTATGGTCAAATTCAAACTTCTTGTCGCTATAGGATGTGTTGGAACTTGTACCGATGGCCAAGAATGTTTCCGGCTTTCCGCTTCCGCTGCGGAAAAGTTGGTAGCCGGCGAGACCCTGCACGGGCTTGCCCATCAGCGTGAGTGAGGGCGCGGTCCATTTCAGCGCGACGGCATCTTGCGCTGAATACGCCCGTAAATCCGCAACCGGCACGGAGACATCCACCAGCCGCGTTACGGCGATATTCGAAGGGTCGCTCTGAAACGGCCGGCGGCGGAAGCCACGAGTCAGCGTCTGCACCATAAAGTCAAAGGTTTTTCCCGTGGAGTTTTGAAATTCGGCGGGCATGAGGATTGCCTCATAGTGAATCACTCCGCTGCGTTCGAAACGCGGAAGTTTGTTGGGCGCGAGATCGACCCAGGGTTTGACCGCGACGAATAGGGCGGGCGCAGGTTTTCCGGAGTTGCCAGTTTGCCGGAAAATTTGAACTTCAATGGGTTTGGTGAGGCGGCGGCCATCAGCGGCGCGGTTGGGCAGGTGGAAGGTTACAATTAACGCGCGCCCCACCTGCGTTACCGCCAGATCCTGGGTCCGCTGAGGCCTTTGGATGCGGGGCGGATGTGGAGGTCCCTCGGTGGCGCAACCGGAAAGCCATGAAGCGCAAACCAGCAGCATGGCAGCGAGCTTGGCCTGAGAAGGCCGCGCCAAGAAGCACCCAGGGCAGATGGGATTGTTAAAGGGAGGGAAAATGGCGGAATCGGGCCGCCGCATCCCGCGAAAACCCATCACAGAATATACCGGCTGAGATCCTGATTTTTAACGATGTCGGCGAGCTGCTTCTGAACGTATTCGGTATCAATCCGCACGTTTTTCTTTTTCAGGTCAGGCCCTTCAAACGAAATTTCGTCCAGCAATCTTTCCATGATGGTGTGCAGCCGCCGCGCTCCGATGTTTTCCGTCTGATCGTTCACCAGCGCCGCGTATTTTGCGACTTCCTCGAGCGCCTCATCCTCAAAACTCAGCTTGATGCCTTCCGTCTCAAGCAGCGCGATATATTGCTTTACCAGCGCGCTCTTGGGCTCCTTCAAAATGCGAATGAAATCTTCGACGCTCAGCGAATGAAGCTCGACGCGAATGGGGAAACGGCCCTGCAGCTCAGGAATCAGGTCGGAGGGCTTGCTGACGTGAAAGGCTCCGGCGGCGACAAACAGGATGTGATCCGTCCGCACCATACCGTAGCGCGTGTTGACCGTAGTTCCTTCGACGATGGGCAGAATGTCACGCTGGACGCCCTCGCGGCTCACGTCGGGACCGTGGCCTTGCTCGCGGCCGGCGATTTTATCGATTTCGTCAACGAAGATAATTCCGGATTGCTCAGCGCGTTCAACCGCCTGGCGGGTTACCTGATCCATGTCAATTAGCCGGTTTTCTTCTTCCTGAATCAGATAATCCATGGCCTCACCGACCTTCATGCGGCGCTTCTTGCTGCGTTGGCCGAAGAGTCCGGGAAGAATGTCCTTGATATTGATGTCCATCTCCTCGACACCTTGCGAGGAAACGACTTCAAAAGCCGGAAAACTCTTTTCGCGGACTTCCACTTCCACCTGGCGCTCATCGAGCTTCCCTTCGCGCAATTGGGCGCGCAGCTTCTCTCGCGTGCGCTGATGCTGTTCGCGCAGGTGCTCGGCCTCCTCCGGCGTGGCTTTCTCCCCGCGGGTCTGCGGAGCCGGGGGCAGGAGCAGATCCAGCAGCCGCTCTTCCGCGCCCTGCTCGGCCTTCTCCGCCACTTCGTTGGCCTTCTCTTCGCGCACCATGTCGATGGAAATCTCAACCAGATCGCGAATCATCGATTCCACGTCCCGGCCAACGTAGCCCACCTCGGTAAACCTCGAAGCCTCGACTTTAATGAACGGTGAATTGGTCAGCCGCGCCAGGCGCCGGGCAATTTCCGTCTTGCCCACTCCGGTGGGACCGATCATGATGATGTTCTTGGGGAGAATATCATCGGCCAGATCTTCCGGCAGCTTCTGGCGGCGTATGCGGTTGCGCAAGGCGATGGCCACGGAACGCTTGGCATTGGCCTGGCCCACCACATATTTATCGAGCTCGGCCACGATTTGGCGCGGCGTCATCTCCTCGAGGGATGCCGCCGGTTCCACAGTTTCTGGCAAATAGAAAACCATTTTCCCTGACTTTCCCGCCGTCCGGCGCATTTGTAATCAGGCGGTGAATCCAACGCGCCTGGACGAAACCAATTCCTTCAAGAGCAGACCGCCTCAGCGGCAACGGCGTTTGGCCTTCGGCCAAGATGTCTGTAGGGGCGGGCCTTGTGCCCGCCCGTGGGCGACCACAAGGCCCGCCCCTACGAGATCTACCCTTATCTGAACAGTATTGGGGTTAGATCTCTTCGATAATGATCTGGTCATTCGTGTAAATGCAAATCTCACCGGCGATCTTCATGGCGTTGTCCACAATATCCTTGGCGTTGAGCGACGTGTGACCGGCGAGGGCCCGAGCCGCCGCCAAAGCGAAAGGGCCGCCGGAGCCAATCGCCACGATGCCATCGTCCGGCTCAATAACGTCACCGTTGCCGCTTACCAGATAAGTGTTTTTATCATCCGCCACCAAGAGCAAGGCTTCCAGGTGGCGGAGGGCGCGGTCCGTGCGCCATTCTTTGGCCAGCTCCACCACGGAGCGGCTGAGGTTGCCGTGGAATTCTTCAAGTTTTTGCTCAAAGCGGGCAAACAGGGAGAGCGCATCGGCGGTGCTGCCCGCGAAACCTGCCACCACTTTGTTGTTGTAAAGGCGGCGGATCTTGCGCGCCTTCTGTTTCACCACACTCTCACCCATGGTGACTTGGCCATCACCGCCCATGGCAAGGTGGCCATTGCGCCGAACGCTGAGAATGGTTGTCGAACGAACCTTCAATGGCTTTGTCAAGCAGTCTCCAAACTGGGGAGTGGTACAGTTCCGCTGCCGTAGCGGCGGTCTCTGACCGCCGAGTTTATTTTTCAACAGCTTACGGCGGTCAGAGACCGTCGCGACAGCAAACCGACTACGAACCCAATCAGCTCATTATAGCAGAAGGACTTGACGTTACCCTTCCGGCTGGAAATAGTTGGCGGGGAAAGTCACATCGTATTTGACCGCGGTCCGGAAGGTCTCCGCCACCCGGCGCTCATTCAAATAGCGAATGACGTGCATGGGAGTTTCCACGCCGCCGATCTCCCGGTAATCCGCATAGGAATCTGTGTAGACGTCCCAATCCAACGACTGCGGGTCCTGAATCCGGTAAGTAATGCGGATGGGCAGCGCGGTTAAGCTGTTGATATAAAGCTTCACTTCAACGTGACGGGGATCGAAGATATCCAGAATGTTGGCCGGTAAATTATCAACAAAGTCCTGGCCGCCGGTCAGCACCAGGGAACCGGGTTCGTGCAGCCGGAGGCGCAAAAAATTCTCCAGGCTGTAGCGGTTGGCCAGTCGCCAGTTCTTGATTTGTTTGCCCTTTTGCCCCACAAGTCCATAGCGGTCAATTTCCCAGCCTTTGGCGCCGTCGTTGATCAGGATAATGGGCTTGCTCCTGCCGAAGCCGTAAGCCAGGCGGCGCTTATCAGGATAGTCCATAGCGCTTTTGTAGTAGACAAAACCCGCGGTGACGCCGTCGGCGATTGAAAATGCCCGTCCTTCGGAGCTCATGGTCTTGAATTCCATGAAAGCCGGTCCGCCCAGAGCCTGGAGGGTCCGGTCGAGGATCGACTTGGCCTTGGGATCAATATGGGAGGCAGGCCGGGCGGCGGCAGGCGTTGAACTACCAGCAGACTGCCGGCTTTGGCCGCTAAACTTGGCCGGGCAGGGAATTGCCATGATTAGAAAAACCAAGGTCCAGAGAATCCATCGCAACGGGTTTCTTACAGGTGGTGAGCTGATTTTAGCCACAGAGGACGTTTCCTCCGTTCACATTCAAAACCTCACCCGTAATGTAAGTGGACATTTCAGACGCCAAAAAAAGAATGGGCATGGCAACTTCCTCCGGGCGCGCGAACCGGCGCAGAGGAATACCTGAATTAACTTTTTCGAGATCCTTCCGGTTTCGGGTCACAGGAATGCACATGTCGGTGTCTACCCAGCCGGGAGCAATGCAGTTCACCAGGATGTTCTCTCGGACTAATTCTGTGGACAGCCCCTTGACCAGGCTGATGACGCCTCCTTTGGAAGCGCCATAATGAGTGTGGAAAGATTCCCCGCGCTGTCCGGCAGTGGAAGAGACAGCGATGATCCGGCCCGACTTTTGGCGGCGCATGACGGGGACGGCATGATGAATGATGGCATATACGCCTTTGAGGTTGACGGCCATCATTTCGTCCCACTGCTTCTCCGTCATTTGATCGATAGGCAAGCTCTCCGCAGTCCAAATTCCGGCGTTGGCCACAAGAATATCAATTCTGCCAAAATGACGGACGGTGGCATCCACCATTTTTTTTGCGTCGCTGGTCCGGGAGGCATTGACACGAACTGCCATGACGGTCTTGCGGCCCGCCGCTGCGGTCTTGACCACGGATCGAGCCGCCTCCGCGTTTTTCTGATAGCTAAAAACCACCTTGGCTCCCGCCTGCGCGAGTAATTTGACCGTGGCAGCGCCAATCCCCCGCGAGCCACCCGTAACCACCGCAACCTGACCATCCAATCGAATCTGCATCAGCGTTATTTTATGCTCCTGCGGCCGTCTCGGGACGCCCCTGCTTGAAGCGGGAAAGGATGATTTCCCGGACTTCATCCGAAAGCTTCTCGACGTCGTGAAGCGTCAAGTTGGCGGTTGCCACGGGCGGATGAATTATCACTTCCACCTTGCCGGGCTTGACGTGCATGGTGTCCGGCTTCAAAACTGCGCGGCTACCATTCAACGTGACCGGAATCAGCGGCACACCCGCGCGAATGGCCAGATAGAAACTGCCGGATTTGAATGCCCCCATGTTTCCTTCTCGGCTGCGGTGCCCCTCCGGGAAAAGCACCACCGGTGTGCCGGCGCGGATTTTCTCCGCCGCCTGGTCCAGGCTCCTGATCGCCTTGCGGGGATGGCCCCGGTCCACCGGGATATGTCCCGAACGCCGCAGGTGCCAACCCAGGAACGGGACGTGGAACAGAGACCGCTTTGCGGCGAACCGGAACTGCACGGGAAGACAGGCGAACAGGATCGGAATATCCATGGCGCTGGGATGGTTGGAACAAAAAATCACCGGCTCGTTTGGCTTAATGTTTTCGAGTCCATGAATCTCTAAATGAATGCGGCTGGTCTTCAGAATCAGCCAGGACCACACCCTGGCGCAACCGTGTTGCCAGCGGCCATTGGCATCAAATAACGACCCAGCCAGCGATGCCGCTCCGCACACGCTGGTGTAGAAATAAATCAGCATGTCCGTGAACAGCAGAGACCGCAAGAGGCTTAAGGTTTCTTTGCCGCGCATGACGGACTTCACACGCCGGTCCTCGGGTTCTTGCCTTGGGGCTCTCCCCGCCGTGCCTCGATTAATTCCGGGCAGCGGACGGCGCGATTCGGGCAATTGGCCGTTGATGAATTCTGCCTTGAATCCAGGCGGCGCGAACCGCTCCCACCAGGAACAACGAGCCGGTCACCAGAATGACATCATCCTTGCCGGAGGATTCAATCGCCCGATTGACAACGCCAACCGGATCCGGCTCCGCCTGAAAGCGCCGGGCAAGGCCTCCGGCAATGGCCATGATTTCCTCCGGAGATGCGGCTCGGGCTTGATTCGTTTGTGTGATCCACACTTCATCAGCGACCGGAAAAAGCAATCCGGCGATCTCGCCGATAGCCTTATCTCGCATGGAGGCATAAACCAGCTTCACCTGCCGCCCGGTTAATTCTTCGCGAACAAATTGGGCGATGAAGCGGGCCGCGTCGAGATTGTGAGCGCCGTCAAGAATCACCAAAGGCTCTTCCAGGAGAGTTTCCAGCCGGCCCGGCCAGGCCGTGTGGCGAATTCCTTCGATGATATTCTTGCTGGAAATTCCAATGCCCTGCCGGCGGAGTTCGAAGGCTGCGAGGATGGCCGTCGAAGCATTTTGTATCTGAAATCTTCCGGCAAGAGGCAGGCTGATGTTGCCCAAATTCCCGCCGTCCGTCAAAAGTTGAAAGGTGTAACGGCCCGCGTGGGAGATTGGATTCAGCACGGGGGCCGCTTTGAATGTTTCCACCAACGGAGCATGAAGTTCTGCCGCCCGCTGCCGGATAACCTCCGCCGCCTCCGCGATCTCCACGCCGGAGACCACTGGGACTCCAGCCCGGATGATCCCGGCCTTTTCTTCCGCAATCGCCGCCAGAGTGTGGCCCAGGAAGTCCATGTGATCGAAGCTGATGTTGGTGATGACGGAGACACGCGGTTCCACGAAGTTGGTAGCGTCCAGACGGCCGCCCATGCCTACTTCGAGAACTGCAAAGGTGGCTTTTGTCGTTGCGAAATGAAGAAAGGCCATGGCGGTGAGCGTTTCAAAGAAGCTCGGAGGGTGCGGCAACTCGCCCTGCGCCATCAGCCGGTTTACGGACTCCCGGACTGCCGTGTAAGCCGCGGCAAAGTCATCGTCCGCAATGTCACGCCCGGAGACTCGGATTCTCTCGTTAGGGCGGACCAGGTGCGGAGATGTGTAAAGGCCGGTGCGGTACCCCGCCTTTTCCAGAATATTGGACAGGAAACTGGCGGTTGATCCCTTGCCGTTGGTTCCGGCAACGAGGACGCTGGGATACTGGAGATGCGGGTTGCCGAGCGCCTGCGCGATTTTGCGGATCGCGGTCAGATCAAACTTCACACCGCGCAGTTCGTGGCCGAGGGAGAGAAGCTCATTCAGACTTTGGCTGTAATTCATGGGCTTCAGATGAGGGAACCGAGACATGTAAAAGTCATAATGCCGCTATTGGGCTAGGTTAAAACCGCGCCTTGACGGACCTCTAAGGGAAGTCCAAATACAATCCGGGCCAGTGGAGTCCTTGCGTCAGGCATTCAACATGCCGAGGATCCGCGCCAGATAATCTTTTAAGTCCTTTCGCGGAACGATGGCATCCAGCATTCCGTGCTCCAAGAGGAACTCAGCCCGCTGAAATCCTTCAGGCAGCTTCTGCCGGATGGTTTGCTCAATCACACGCGGACCAGCAAACCCGATCAAGGCTCGAGGCTCCGCGATATTTAAGTCTCCGAGCATGGCGTAACTGGCCGTGACACCGCCCGTAGTCGGGTCGGTCAAAATAGAGATATAGGGCTTGTGGGCCTCCTCAAGCCGGGAGAGGCCGGCGCTGATCTTTGCCATCTGCATTAAGCTGATGGCGCCCTCCATCATGCGAGCGCCACCCGAGCAGGAAACAATCACCAGCGGCAGTCTATGCTCAATACAGCGGTCGATGGCCCGTGCAATCTTTTCACCCACCACCGCACCCATGCTTCCGCCGATAAATTGAAATTCCATGGCACATATGATCAGGCGATGGCCCTCCAGGGTTCCCTCACCCGCCATCAATGCGTCTTTCATCCCCACTTCCTTCTGGGCCTTGACCAGGCGGTCGTGGTAAGGCTTGGTATCCTTAAAACCGAGCGGATCATCGGAGGCGAGGTCAGCATCGCGCTCTTCATAGCGGCCGTCATCGAAGAGCATGGCGAGCCGGGCACGCGACCCCATCTTAAAATGGTGATTGCACTTCGGGCAGCAGAGTAGGTTTGCTTCCAGATCCTTCTTCCAGAGCGTCTGCTTGCAGCTCTCGCATTTCACCCATAGCCCTTCGGTCTGCACGCGTTTCACCTTGGGTGCTTCGAGGGGAGTCTTTTCCTTGCGAAACCAAGTCATGATGATTGGAAGTACCATCGCGGCCGGAAGCGCGCCAAGCCGCTCGCGTCTCCGCCGTTACTCTCAAGCGTCTGGTTCACCTTCGGAGCGATCGTCCGGAGTCAACAGAAGCATAACACAGGCCGGGGCCGTGCCTGCCGGTCCTCGAAGGCAAGTTCATTCATAATGCAGGCTAATACCAATGCTGTTCACTTAAGGTCCGTTCGAGAATAACTGCACATCGTTGAATCCGAGCACCCTCACCCACCGCGGCGCGGTTCCCCCTCTCCCCGCTTGCGGGGAGAGGATCTTTGGTCTCATTCTGCTGCCCATCGCGGTGCGGCGCGGTTCCCCCTCTCCCCGCTTGCGGGGAGAGGGTTGGGGTGAGGGGGAACGCGATGACCCTGCGACAAACATGAGGAGGTACACCCTAACCGAACAGTATTGAGGCTAATACTCAATCCCACGCTGGGCGATGATGCCTTTCTGGTAAGGATGCTTGATTTCGCGCATCTCTGTCACCAAATCCGCGCATTCGACAATGTCCGGATGAGCATTGCGGCCCGTCAGGACAACGTGAACCATCTCCGGCTTGGCGCGGAGGGTTTCGACCACTTCTACCGGATTGAGCATTTTGTAGGTGATCGCATAGTTGATTTCGTCCAGAATCACCATGTCAAAATCCCCGCCCAGAATTCTTGCCTTGGCAAAATTCCAGGCCTCTTCGGCCTTGCGGATATCTTCGGGGTCCGGTTTTTCAACGCCCACTTTCACAAATCCCCGGCCCATGGGGAGTATCTGAAACCGGTCGTCACCCAGCATCTTGGCGGCGTCGAGCTCGCCGTAATGCCAGGATCCCTTGATAAATTGCACCATCATCACTCTCAAGCCTGAGCCCACGGCGCGAAACGCCAGGCCCAACGCCGCTGTCGTCTTTCCTTTGCCCGGTCCGGTGTGGACGATGATCAGTCCTTTCTTTGCTTCCTGCAAGCGTCGCGTTCTCCCCGTTTAAGAATCAGCGCGGATAAGGGTAACCGCGCAGGATGGTGAAAGCTCGATAAATCTGCTCCAGGAGCAGCGTTCGCGCCCAATCGTGAGTGAGCGTCATCCGGGAGAGCGCCAGCAGCAAATCCCCCTGTTGACGGAAGGGGCCGGAAAATCCCCCGGCGCCACCGACCACGAATGCAAGTTTCCTGGTTCCTTGCAGGGCCTGCTCACCCAGCCACGCCGCGAACTTCTCTGAGGTCCATTCTTCGCCGCGAGGGTCCAGCAGCACTGTGAAGCAATCACCCGTTTCTCCGGCCAGGTGTTCTTCAAACGGAGTCATTTTGCTCTTGGAACTTTCACCCGCTCCAGAACTTCCTCGCCTCTCCTCCACTTGCAGAGGGACGAACCGCGCGATGCGTTGCGCGTAATCGCTCTGCAACGCCTTGAAATGTTCGTCCCGTGTCCGGCCCTCCCAGATCACACGAATCTTCATGTTCTCAGACTACCAAGCCAATCTTGGGAAAGCAAAAAGGAAGGCTAGGCTTTCCAGTCCCCTTCTGCATCCTCCCGCGGAACGGGAATTTTCCTGGCGTTCTTCCACAGCCGCTCAAGATCATAAAACTGCCTGGAGCGCTCTAGAAAGATGTGCACGACGAAATTCAGGTAATCCACCAGAATCCATTCTGCCTGGCGGTATCCTTCGACGTGCGCTGGTGACATGCCGGACTTTTTCAGTTTCTCAAGGACCGCGTCACAAATTGCCTGCGTGTGGCGAGTGGAGGTTCCGCTGCAAATCAAGAAATAGTCTGTGAAGGAGGAAACGTCCCGGAGATCCAGGATGTTCATGTCCAGAGACTTATGGTCCAGCGCGGCGCGCAGGGCGGTGTGAATTTCCGGATTCATCGTAGTTTACGGATTGGCCGCGGGCTTGAATACACGGCTTGTTTGATGACGTACTCCTCCACCAGGGGGGGCAAAAGCCCTTTCAATCCGCGGCGCTTCTCAATCGCCTCGCGGATTTCTCTGGAGGCAGCAGGAACATCAACTCCCGAAAGAACGTGCAGTGTTGAATGTTTCAAAAGAATTGAATCTCTCCGCCATGAGCTGTCCGTGCGAATTGATGGCGGGATTACCTGCAGAATGTTCTCAATCCGGAAACCCGGCCTGGAAACGACCACGAAATCCACAAGGTCGAGGAGGCTCCGGTAGTTTTTCCAATGCGGAAGATCCAAAAAGGCATCCAGGCCGATCAGGAAATAGAGCTTGTCAGAGGATCGAAGCTGCCTTCGGGCGGTTCTGACGGTGTTGATCGAGTAATGCAGACGCCCGTCGGCACACGGGGTCTCCAGAGATGAGGGCACAAACCGCGGATTCCCGGCGCAAGCGAGCGCCACCATTGCAAACCGGTGCAGAAATGGTGTCAGGTGATCGTCGACCTTATGGGGTGGATTTCCGCTCGGGATGAAGAGGACCTGGTCGAGGTGAAAATGCCGTGCTGCCGCCTCTGCCGCGCGCAAATGGCCGACGTGAACCGGATCAAATGTCCCTCCAAAGAGAGCGATTTTCACAGCCCTTCGTTTTCCACGGCCGGAGGCTCCGTCAGTTCCTCTCCAAATTTCCTTATCACCTTATTATCATCATGGCGCGGCATCTGGTCCAACCGCTTCCCGATTTCGCGCTTGAGACTTTCCAACCCCTGGCCCGTGACCGCAGAAATTTCCAAAAGCTGGAGCCCCTCCGCGCCGCAGAATTTACGCAACTCTTGGATGCGTCTCCCGCTTCCCGCCGCATCGATCCGGGAGGCGACAAGGATTGACGGCTTCCTGGCAACTTCCATGCCGAAGCTTTCGAGCTCACTTAGAATGGCGCGATAATCCTCCACCGGATCACGTTCAGCAGCGTCGGACGCATCGATCAAGTGAAGCAGCAAACGGGTGCGCTCAATGTGTTTCAGAAACCGGATTCCCAACCCACGGCCCCGGCTGGCGCCGCCGATCAGCCCAGGGATGTCCGCCATGACAAAGGACCGGTCCCCGCCGAGATCCACCACACCCAGGCATGGCTCCAGTGTGGTGAAAGGATAATCCGCTATTTTGGGATGGGCCGCGCTAAGCCGTGAAAGCAGCGTGGACTTGCCCACATTCGGGAACCCTACCAAACCAACGTCGGCGAGCAGCTTAAGTTCAAGGAGTAACGTCCGGTCTTCCCCGGCTTCGCCAGGATCGGCGCGCCGCGGGGCTTGGTTGGTGGACGAGGCGAACCGGGCATTGCCACGGCCTCCGCGCCCCCCGCGGGCTGCCACAAACCGTTGGCCGGCTTCGCTGAAGTCCCACAATGGCTCAGCGGTCGATTCGTCACGCACCAAAGTTCCGGTCGGAACCGCGATGACCAAGTCCTCTCCATTTCGCCCGTGGCAGTTTGAACCTTCGCCGTGCCGCCCGTTTTCCGCGGCGAACTGACGATTGTAACGGAATTTCAGCAGCGTGTTAAGGTGCCCATTCGATTCCATAATGACGCTGCCACCCCGTCCGCCGTCGCCGCCACTGGGTCCGCCTCGCGGCACGAATTTTTCACGGCGAAACGCCATGCATCCATTCCCGCCGTCGCCGCCTGCCACGCGAATTTTGGCTTCGTCAATAAACACAGGGTTCTATTAGGTGGAACTGGCTCGTGGAGTGTCTACGAAATAATGATGGGTCAATTCCCTTGCTGGGCGCATGCGGCCCGTCGGCCAACGCCTCCAGGACTGCGGCGCTCCGCAGTCCACCCAATTCCTGGCCACGACTCTAGACTTCATACGGGGGACACTCCACCCTCCTTGAAGGTGAAGCGCGGAGAGGATAATGAGGGAATGATTGAAACCGCCGCAGTTCCAGATTTTGAACCCCACCGTGGCAGAACTCTGTGGGTGGATTCAGTTGAGGCGCCCCGGCTCAAGCTGGTTCCGGCTCCCATCCAGTTGGGCCGGCGGAAATCAAACCGGAAAGGCGTAAAGTTCCCCCCACCCAGTCCAAACAAAGCCCAGCATTCTCAGGTCTGAGCGGGAACCAGAATGTGGACAAAACGGCCGCTGCGGCCCTTATCCTCAAACTGTACGACACCCGCAACCTTGGCGTAGAGCGTGTCATCCTTGCCAATGCCAACGTTCTCTCCTGGTTTCAACTTGGAACCACGTTGGCGGACAATGATTGATCCGCCACTGACGAGTTGGCCCGCAAACCGCTTCACGCCCAGCCTCTGGGAATTTGAATCCCGGCCATTCCTTGAACTTCCTAATCCCTTTTTATGCGCCATGCAATAGACCTCATTACTTGGTAGTGGTACATTTTCGCCGCTACAGCAAACTGACCCACTACCCATTACTTGATTCGAGACGCCACTCGAACCCAGTCCTTGAGATTGAAGTAGGTCAGCGTTCTTGATTGCCACCGCCGGCCGTTGACTCGCCGCCCATCGCCCGGCTTGCGGAGAAGCTTTTTCGAGCCCACCATGAAGACCGGCTGCATCTGTATTCAACACAGCCCCGTCAGCCGCCCACAATTTCATTGATCCTGACTTCGCTAAAAGACTGGCGATGGCCAAGGGTGCGGCGGTACTGCTTTTTCCGCTTATATTTCAAAACCCTGACCTTGGGCGCCCGGCCGTTGCGGACAATGGTTCCAACCACTTTGGCACTATCCACCCAGGGCTCTCCAACCCTTACTTCTTGGCGGCGGACCACCAGCACATGGTTGAATTCCACCGCGGAGCCCTCCTCGCCCTCAAGCTTTTCGACCCTGATCACATCTCCAGGCGATGCTTTGAACTGCTTTCCACCCGTCCGAAAAATAGCATACATGTCAGTCTGGTCCTCGCTAAGATTCACAAAACTCTAATTATAACGGTGATCTCACCACACGTCAATCAATTCGCAACGCCGGTCAGCGATTTCGCAAACCGTGGAACGATAGTCGTAATGTGGCTGATTGGTGAGCGGTTTCCTCGATTGCGGTGTGATGGAGATTTTCGCAGGGGACTTGAACGGTTGGACGGCATGGAGAAAAGCAGACATAAGTCTGGAGCCGAATAGGAGGGCGGGGCACTCCCAGAGGGGCGCGGGCGTTCGGATTGGGGTACGGTCTTAGCTGGAGTCCAAGGGCCGGGACAAGAAAAGGTAGGCCAGAAGCCGAGCCATCTCACTCAACGCGGGCGCGGTCTGGCGAGCATGGCTGACGACTTGACGATGATAAAAGACCAAGCTGAGGGTATAGGCGAGAACGCGAATCATGGTTAGCACGACCAGCTCGCAAGTTTGATGGACGGAGGGCTGCTTGAGATGAGCCTGGGCCGTGAGGGTTTGGAACGCTTCGGTGTCCACCCGCCAGCGACTCCGACCGAGTTGATGAATCAAGGTGGGGGGGGGATCGAACCCAGGTCCAGGTTGCTGGCATAATAATTGGTACTTTCTTGGCGGACCGTCTGCTTGGTCTTTTTCTTCTTCCCCTTCTCCCCGCAGCTCACCTGGACACGGTGGGGTTGCTGGACGCGGAAGGTTTTGACGACGTGCAGGGAGCGGTCCGCCACCGGCCAATAAACTTCCGGAGCGTACCAAAGTTGTAATTCCTCCGGGCCGTTGGCGAGGGCGATTTCAGCCGGGCCACCGGTCAGCCGCCGGGCTTCCGCCAGCAGTTCCGGTTGATTCTCTTTGAGGGTGATGACCCACTCCAGGCCCAGATCTTCCACCTCGCCGGTAAACCCGCTTTGCAGGTACAACGCATCGGCCACGAGCACATTTATAAAGCGGCGGCCCAGTTGCCGGTCCAGGTCGCGCAACAAGGCCACCGCACAGGCGACTTCGGTTTCTCCGTCCTTCTGAAAGCGAATGCCCAGGAGAATCGAGAAGGCTGTGCTCACCACCACCACGGCCACGATGCGGTGGTAATACTGGGTGTCTTCACGGAGTTGGCCGTCCACCTTGTGTTGGACCTTTCTCTCCATGCAGGTGTCACAGCAGCGGGCGAAGGAACTACCAATCTCAATCCCGTCCACCGCCGCCACAACGCGCCCCCGCGCCCAGTCCGAGCGCAGCACGCCGTTGCGCTTCAAGCGCCGAGCCACTTCGCAACCCAGGGTAAAGACGGGGGCCGGGTCCTGGCGCTGGAGTGCGTAACCCATCGCGTCCTCGCTGCGCGGGCCAATCCGCTGCTTCAAGACTCCCTTCGAGCCTTCGGCTTCCAGGCGGTGCACGTTGGGGATCTGGATCGCCGCGCCCAGAAACACGGCGTTCCATACCTTTTCCCAAGGATGCCTCGGAGCCCTCCGCCCTTCCGGCAGCGCGGCGACCTGGGCGGAGAAATCAAACACTTTGTCCAGATAGGCTTCGAACCGGTGTCGGCTCAAAGCTAGGCCTTCTCCTTATCTTGCTCTCTCCTTCTGTTTCTTCTCTCCCGACCAACGGCGGAGATTCAAGGTGCCGATCATCGCCGCCGCCTTCTGAAAGCCCCGGTCGAGGTCGACCCGGCGCCGGACCTCCTCGGCTTCTTCGGCGGGTACGTGGTAGGTCGTCAACTTCCCCTCCCACAAGACCGAGAGTTGATATTGGGCGTGCAGGTGCTCCCCGTCGGCACAGCAGCAGTTAGGCTTGCCGCAGGCGCGCCGGCGCTCGACGAAAGAACCGGGGAGCATTTCCCGGAGAGCACCGAGACTACGGACGAGACGACCGCGCACTTCCAGCTCTGGATCAGTGGGCATAAGGGCCGCCTTATCTGACATTAATAATACTGTCAGAAAGGGGCCTTGTCAAGAGGCTCCGAAGATTTGCAAAAATGACTTCCTTGGGGAGAAGGGGGAAGGTCGTGCAGGATCAAAGACCTATCGGCACCGCTGCCCTACGGCTTACGAAATCGCTGACCCAGGAGCGGTGGACGACTTTAAGGAAAGGTGCTTGTTCGGCGTTGAAATCGTGTCCCCTGCCAATTGGTCATTTACCAACCCAACTGAATTAATGAAACAGATTGTCGCGGCAAGTTGAACCGGATTTCAACCTTGCCGCCTTTGGAATTAAACCATTGGGGGGATCGCAGCAATTGGAGCTGACCCGCCGCCCGTAAGTGGGAATATTCACCGGACGTTGGCTTCTGCGGGGAGCCCATAGCGCGCCATGCTGTGTAGGAATCGCTGTGCTGATTGTGTGCTGTAACAGAACTCTTGGCGGCGCACCGGAGAGGCCGTCAACCATCAGGTCAATCAGCTTTGGGGTCTCCGGGATCGCATCACCATTGTAATTCCAAACGAGTACCCAAGCTGCGTGTCCCGCTCGCGTGGCCAGCACGTTGACGTCATCTCTATTCCTCACGCTGGATGCCAAGATGGAATCCAGACTCGCCGCTGACGTGCAGGCGGCCCAGGCGCCGCGTGGCCTCGTCCAGCGTCTCATCTTTCTTTGAAAAGCAGAAGCGCACCTGTTGATTACCGCGAGCGGGGTCGCTGTAGAAACTGCTGCCGGGCACGGCCGCCACGCCAACTTTTTCAATCAGATGGCGGACAAAACTCACGTCATCCGCAAAGCCGAAACCGCTGATGTCGGTCATGATGTAGTAAGCTCCTCGCGGTTTGAAGCAGTGGAAGCCGGCGGCTTCAAGTCCGGGCAGGAAGCGGTCGCGTCGCCTCTGATAATCCCGGGCCAAGCGCACATAATATTCATCGGGCAGCTGCAAGGCCACGGCGCCGGCCTCCTGCAATGGCGCTGGCGCTCCCACGGTAAGGAAGTCATGCATCTTGCGGATGGCGTTGGACACTTCCGGCGGCGCCACGATCGTGCCCACGCGCCAGCCGGTCACACTGAAGGTTTTGGACAGGCCATTGATGGTGATGGTTCGCTCCCGCATTCCAGGCAGCGTCACCATGGAGACGTGGCGGAAGCCGTCAAAGGTCATGTATTGGTAGATTTCGTCGGTAATGGCATAGACGTTCCATTGCTGGCATAGTCCGGCGATCACTCCGAGCTCTTCGCGTGTAAAAACCTTGCCGGTGGGGTTGTTCGGTGTGTTCAGGATGATCGCGCGAGTCCGCGGGTTGAAGGCTGCGGCAAGCTGGGCCGGATCGAAGCGCCAATCGGGAGGATGAAGTGTTATGAACCGTGGCGTGGCTCCGCAGATGATGGCGTCCGGGCCGTAATTTTCATAAAAAGGCTCAAAGACGATCACTTCCTCGCCTGGATCGGCCACAGCCAGCAGGCTGGAGATCATGGCTTCGGTCGCCCCACAGGTGACGGTGATCTCGCGCTCGGGATCGATCTCCAATCCGGTATCTTTCTGGAATCGGTTGGCGATGGCGCAACGGAATTCGCGCGCTCCCCAAGTGATGGCGTATTGGTTGATGTCGGCACGGATGGCGGAGACGGCCGCCTCCTTCACCTCAACGGGAGCCGGGAAGTCCGGAAATCCCTGTGCCAGATTGAGGGCGTCAAATTGCAGGGCCAGCCGCGTCATTTCGCGGATGACGGATTCGGTGAATTGCCCAGCTTTTTGGGAAACAGGAGATTTGCGCATGGTTATTTAACGGTTATCTTACAAACTCTCGGTCATTCCAGTGAAGCTTGTTCCCGCACAGGCGGAAACCGGGAAGTGCGAATCCACCCCTATATTCTTGGGTTCCTCAGCAAAATTTGTGGGTCCATTCTGGTTCTGGTAACGCCCCAAGGCTATGGTAGAGCGCCACTTCAACCGCTTTGAAGGTTCGAAAGCCATAGGCTTTTCTGAGAGTCAGTTTCAGGCGGTTGTTCAGACC
>DATKST010000001.1:0-9380 GCA_035531475.1 Terriglobia bacterium | reverse complement strand
TCCGCGTCATTGCTGCCCACCAGGATGGTCACCGAACCGGAAGGCGCGTTGAGACCGCCAGCCGCGCCCGGCGCCAAAACCGGCTGCATTGCCGCAACATCGCTGGCGGTCGGTGTCCCGGCTCTTGAGGAATGCGTGCCGGACGAGCTGCCACCAAAGCCTGGCAAGTTGCCGGGTACAGCGCCTCCCGCGATTCCCGCCACCCCACCCACCACCGCCCACTCCGCCGCCGAGGCGAATGCGGCCGTGGCAGCCGGAAGGTTCAACTCCGCAAGGCGTAGAAATCCCAGCGCCGTAGCTTTCACTGCCTGCAATTCGGCTTCGGCGCTGATCGAAGCCGCCAACTGCTTCAACACCATTTCCATCGACGCCGCGAAGGATGATCCATAGACCATGGCCGCGGCCAACGAGGACGCGAATCCCCGCTCCAGATTGGAAAACGCCACCTCGGAAACCAACCCCAGATTCTGAAAGGAAGCCGCGGCCGCCTGCAACGCCGGCGGCAGTTGGTTGCCGAATCCAGCGACGCCCTGAAGCATCTGTGAGTATTGAGAGCTCCCCAATTCTGCCAGCGCCATTCCGCGCGTCAGACTCGCCAGCGAAGTGCGGTGTTGCTCCGCCGCCTTCGCCGCTTCCTTTTGTTGGTCCGCAACATCCTTCAAGTTTTGAATCTCTTCCCGGTAAGCGTCATTATTACCACGTGACGGCATGGATCATCCTCCCTTGCGTTCGTCTCCGGACTTGGTTGTACCGCCCGACGGAAGATCTGCCTCTAACCCGGCAACAATCCCAGGGGCCAGTGGTTACAACTCTCCCGTCAGCCTGAACTGCGACTTCGGTTATGAGGGGGAACGGGATTCCGGCCTCTCCAGACCAGAATCTGATTGCGAGGGTACTGATTAGTATACGGTATATTGACTGACTTGTCAACTTCAAAATCTCCGGTGATGCCGCTGGATTTCATGCCGGAAACCAAAGGGAAGGCGAGGCTTCATCAGATCACGGCAAGGGCCCGCCGTTACCTCCCCTGAACCACCCGTGGTGAGGTCACGCCGGGAAGGCCTACGCCCCGACTTTTCCGGAGCGGACGATGGAAGGTTCGGGTCGGGTGGCAGGCGGGGCACACGATTGGCGGACAATAAGTTGGGTGGAAAGGGTTTGATCACCTCCCACCGTATTCCGCCCTTCAATCTGCTCAATCAGCAGACGAGCCGCCGCCAAGCCGATTTCCCTTGCCGGCTGGCGGACCATGGTGATCTGCGGACGAAGCAGCGGCGCCCAGTAGAAATCATCGAAACCCAGCAGGCTGACTTCGTCCGGACAAACCACCTTTAACTCCTGTATGGCCTGGAAGGCGCCAAGGGTCATCATGTTATTGGTGCAGAAGATAGCGGTGGGACGGTCCGGCAACGTGAGCAACTCGATGGCCTCGCGGTGGCCGCTGACCATGCGGTTGTCCCCCCGGCGCACCAGCGCCGGGTCAACCGGGACATGGCCGCCCCGCACGGCGCGGCGGTAGCCTTCCAGCCGGTCAGCAGCGGTGGGTGCCGTCTCCGGCCCGGCCACAATGCCAATTCGCCGGTGGCCCAAGCTCATCAAGTAGCGCGTGGCGTCAAACGCCGCCACCGTGTTGTCCACTCCCACGTGTCCTCCCGCCGCGTCGCGCGTGTGGGGAAAACGGTCCGCATAAACCACTGGAATTTCTCCCAGCAACTCCCGGATGTTGCGGCACTGGTCGTCTGCGGCGGGAATGCGGATGACTCCATCCACGCGGCGGCGGTGGAAGTTATCCAGATAGACCTGCTCCTCCGCCCAACGGTCGCGGGAATCGCCAATCAGCAAAGTGTAATGAGCAGCCGAAGCATAGTCTTTCATGCCCTGCAGAATTTCCGTGTAGAAGCTGTTCGAAAGGTCGGGAACCACAACCCCCAGGGTGTGGGTGCGTTGCAGGCGCAGGCCCCGCGCCAGGTCGTTGGGCCGGTAGCCCAGCCGCCTAACGGCGCGTTCGATGCGCAGGCGCATGGCTGCGCTGACGTAGTCCGTATTGTTAATGGCAGCGGAAACGGTGGAAACGGAGGCATTTGCGACCCGGGCCACGTCCCGGATCGTCACGTGCTTTCCACTGTGCTTCGCTCTTCCCTTGGCCGAACGCTGGCGGGAAGGCGGCTCACGTCTCTTTGCCGGTCTCATGGGCGCATTCCACCCCAAAGGCTCAGGCGGTGGAAAACAGCATACCATCCTGCGCGGAAAAATGCTGCCTGGAGCGAAATCAGTCAACGCGCCCGATGGGTCTCAGATCTTTGTCGCGGCGGAGACTCCAGGGTCTTTTTCTTGATTTTGTATATACCTAACATATATACTAAGCTTGATGGCGACCACCAAGGTCTTTCGAAGCGGCAATTCCACGGCGGTGCGAATTCCACGTCAATTCCAAATTCCAACTGGGGAAGCAGAAATCTTCCAGCGCGGGAATGAATTGGTGGTGCGGCAGAAGTCGCGCAACTTGGCCCCGGCGTTTGAATTGCTCACTGGACTGTCCAAGGACTTTTTCAGCAAGGGCCGAAAACAGCCCCGTCTGGGTCAACGGGTTCGGCTCTGATGCGATACATCCTCAATACGGACATCTGCATTTACATTGCAAAGCAGCGGCCCGCCTCCGTACAGTCCCGGTTGCGCCGGTTGCAGCCCGGTGATGTCGGCATGTCTGTCATCACCTTTCTGGAACTTGTTTACGGGGCCTGGAAAAGCCAGCAATTCGAGTCGAACCTGGAAAGGATCGAGCAATTACGAACCGTGATCCCCGCGTTGCCCTTGGATAGCGAAGCCGCCCGCCACTATGGCCGGCTTCGCACGGACCTTGAAAGGAAAGAATCTCCTATTGGAGCTTATGACCTCCTGATTGCCGCCCACGCCTTGAGCGAAGATTTAACCTTGGTCACCAATAACGTCCGGGAGTTCTCCCGTGTCGATGGGTTGCGCGTTGAAAATTGGGCATTGTGAATGGGCTCGAAGCAACCTCCTGCCTGGTCTCGCGGAAGCTTCCGCCACACTGCATAGTGATGCCGGAAAGCGAAAGCAGTGCATGATTGCCTTTCTATCAAAGATAAGAATCTGCTCAGGCAAGAAATCCCAAGGCAAGTGAGCTAACGGCCACCGGCTGGCTGGCGCAGAGCACGGCTCTGCGCCAGCCAGCGTGTTGTGCGTAACAGACAACTCTTCGCAGCGACTCACCACTGCCCGTGTCGCCCATCGCCGGGAAGCGTGCCGGGTGCCCGCGACTCGCTTGGGGACCGCATAGCATATGTCCGAAGGGGTGAACGCCAATTTCCGATTTCAATGAACGCGGCGGCGTTTACCTGTTCCAAGCCACAAGCCGCTTGTCCTGGCACCCCAGAGTTTCGGAACGTACGAAACCCTGCCCTCAACAAAAATGGTTGACGGCCAGAAACGGCGGCGGTAGACTAGCCCTAATTGGAGGTGTCCCGATGAAAAAACCCAAATCAGAGCTATCCAGGCGGGCTTTTGTGCAGGGGACAGCCGCCGCTCTTCCGATATTGTCCGCGGCCGGCTTCGCCCACGGACAGACCCAAACTGCTTGGATCGGTCTCAAGAAACCGATACAGGGTAAGATTATTGATCAAAACCAGCAACAAATTCCCCACGGGACTGAGGTTGAAACGACAACCCAGTGGACCGGGGCGGACGGCAAGCAGGATATCGTGAAGCAGTTTGTGCAAAGGGTCGACATGGACGATTCCTACGTAGTCTTCATGCATATGGCTTCGACGCTCAGGGGCTCATACACGTTTTTGATGAATGGGAAGAAGGGAGGCATCGAAGGCAGCACAAGAACTGACGAAATTGACAGCGCGTTGATTCTGGAAGATGGAACGGTTCAACGGTTGCCACGACAGATAACGAAGGTCCGTCTCGACCATCCTTTCCAAGGGATGTCGCCCCAGGAAACTCTGCACGAACTGATGCGCATGCATGAGGCGGGCAGTCGGCAAAACTGAATGCAATGAAAATGAAGAACGGAGGGAATACCCATGGCCTCACAAAACTGCTACTTAATTTGTTTGGCATATTGTGCTGTGTTTATTGAGGACCCCGCTGCGTTTGCCATTTGCATGGAGTTTTGCCTTGAGCGGTGCGCCGATCCATAGCGGCTAGGTTCTCTCCCGAGTTTCAAGAGCCTCAACGATCTGAGCTGGGCGGGTGCAGTGCTGAGGTACCCGTTCTGCCGCCGCTTCAATCATCTGCATTTCCTCACCGCCGGTTTCTATGATCGTAATCTCAAGCGCCGCCTGCATTGCACAATTGCTAAAGGAGCCCTTTCAAATCCCTCGCGCCGTGCAGCACGCGGACCAGTTCGATCCCCTGCGGCACCATCCATTAAACACCAGATAATTTCCAACTGGAAAGCTTCGCAGCCCCGGAGCTAAGCCGGCGCGGACCACTCCATGACGGTCTGGAACTTTGATCTGAAAAAGAGAAAAACCACGAAGCTGGTGGATGGCCTCAATTCGATCGACTTGTCATTCGACGGCTCGAAGATGCTCTTCGAGCAGAAAACCAAGTGGTTCATCACCTCCACGGATAAGCCGCCCAAGCCGGGCGAAGGCGTGCTGAAAATGGATGGCATGGAGGTTTACACCACGCCCCGCGCCGAATGGAAGCAGGAATACGATGAGGTCTGGCGGATCGAACGCGACTTCTTCTACGATCCCCATTTCCACGGCCTCAACCTGCCGCAGGCGGAGGCTTTTTACAAGCCTTACGTGGCGAATCTGGGCAGCCGCGCTGACTTGACCTACCTCTTTGAAGAAATGACGGGGAACGTGACCGTGGGCCACATGTTCGTGCGGGGCGGCACCGACTTTCCGCCGCCCAAACCGGAAGGCGTGGGGCTGCTGGGCGCTGACTACACGATTGCCAACGGCCGGTATCAGTTCGCTCGCATCTTCAACGGTGAAAATTGGAACCCGCAGCTTCACGCTCCGCTCACCCAGCCCGGTGTCAACGTCAAGCAAGGTGAATATCTGCTGGCGGTAAACGGCCGGGAGCTGCATGCGACGGATAACATCTATAGCTTCTTCTTGGAAACAGCCGGAAAACAAACGGTTCTGAAGGTCGGCCCCAACCCGGACGGAACCGGATCGCGCCAAGTCACTGTCGTCCCCGTGCCCAATGAATACGCCTTGCGCAACCTGGCATGGATTGAAGCAAACCGCCGCAAGGTCGATGAGTTAAGCGGCGGTAAGCTGGCCTACGTCTACCTGCCCAACACCGCCGGCGCGGGTTACAGCAACTTCAACCGCTACTACTTCGCGCAAGTCGGCAAGCAAGGCGCGGTGCTCGACGAGCGATTCAACACCGGAGGCGACCTGGCGGATTACATCATCGATTATCTGAAGCGGCCAGCGATGAGCCGCGTGGCCACGCGCGAAGGCCAGGACTACACCGAGCCGATTGACGCCATCTTTGGTCCGAAGGCCATGATCATCAATCAATTCGCTGGCTCCGGCGGCGACGCCATGCCCTGGTACTTCCGTAAGGCTGGCATTGGACCGCTGGTGGGCATGAAGACGTGGGGCGGATTGGTGGGAATCGGCGGCTATCCGGTGCTGATGGATGGTGGCGGCATCACTGCCCCACGCTGGGCCATCTACGGGCTGAATGGCCATTGGGAAGTCGAGAATCACGGGATTCCCCCGGACGACGAAGTGAATCTTGATCCCAAGCTCGTCCGTGAGGGCCACGACCCGCAGCTTGAAAAGGCCGTCGAGGTGGTGATGGAGATGCTCAAGAAAAATCCGCCCAAACAATTCCCGCGACCGCCGTACCCGAACTATCACCAGACGTTTCCAAGCCGGTAGCGTGCCACCCGCATCAGAGTGTAACGAAGCGAGTAGCGCAGAGTTTCGCTTTCCAGAAACTCTGCGGCATTTATCCGTTGCGGGCGAAAACCCGCAGACTTCCTGAAGAGCGGAAGTCTGCGCTACCCACTTCGTTCCAGTGTTTGATGAATCGTTATTGCGTAATCAGGTTCTTGACAGGGCCGAACCGTGGTGGTAGGTTCCGGGCGCATTCACAATCATATCCGAAGCCCGCAGGGCGGCGAGGGGGTAACATGGACAAACTTAACTGGGGCACGATGGCCTGCGCTGTCTTTGTGCTGTGCGTAGCGACGGCGATGGCCTTGTCTGCGCAGAGCTTTAAGACACTGCACAGCTTCGACGGGACGGACGGCGCCCTCCCCTACGCGGCGCTGGTCCAGGCCACCGACGGAAACTTTTACGGGACAATGCCGTACGGCGGGGCCAACGGCCAAGGCACGGTCTTCAAGATCACCCCAACTGGCACACTGACGACGCTTTACAGCTTTTGCTCGCTAAGCACTTGCACGGACGGCGCCATCCCCTACGGGGCGCTGGTCCAGGCGACCGACGGGAACTTCTACGGGCCAACGTACAGTGGCGGAGGCAACAACGTCTGCAGCGGGAGCGGCTGTGGGACGATCTTCAAAATCACCCCAAGTGGCACACTGACGACGCTTTACAGCTTTTGTGTCGTCGGATACTCCTGCCCGGACGGCGAGGCGCCCCAGGGGGGGCTGGTCCAGGCCGCCAATGGGAACTTCTACGGGACAACGGTGGAGGGTGGGACCGACGGCGATGGCACGATCTTCAAAATTACCCCAAGTGGCACGCTAACGACGCTTTACAGCTTTTGCTCGCAAAGCGGTTGCACCGACGGTGCCTTCCCGTACGCACGCCTCGTCCAGGCCACCGATGGGAACTTCTACGGGACAACGTTTGGGGGCGGGGCCAACAGCTCCTGCTCCCCGAATGGCTGTGGGACGATCTTCAAAATCACGCCAAGCGGCACGCTCACCACGCTGCACAGCTTCGACTCGACGGACGGTGCCTTCCCGTACGCGGGCCTGGTCCAGGCCACCGATGGGAACTTCTACGGGTCAGCGGAGGGTGGGGCCAACGGAGCGTGCTCCCCGTTTGGCTGCGGGACAGTCTTCAAAATCACCCCGAGTGGCATGCTCACCACGCTGCACAGCTTCGACGGGACGGACGGCGCCAGCCCCAACGCGCTGGTCCAGGCCGCCGATGGGAACTTCTACAGCACAACAGCGTCAGGCGGGGCCAACAACTCCTGCTCGGGTGGCTGTGGTACGATCTTCAAAATCACCCCCAGTGGCACGCTGACCACGCTTTACAGCTTTTGCTCGCAAAGCGGTTGTACGGACGGAGACGTGCCCTTCGCGGGGCTGGTCCAGGCGACCGACGGGAATCTCTACGGGACGACAGAGGACGGTGGAACCAGGAACTACGGCACGGTTTTCAGGTTGGATGTGGGTCTCGGCCCGGTTGTGAGTCTCAGTCCCACCAGCTTGAACTTCGGCCCGCAGGGTGTTCAAGCACCGAACGTTCCGCAGGTGGTCACGCTGACCAATACGGGTGAAATGCCTCTGTCGATTACGGGCATTGCGGTTACCGGCCTGAACAGCGGCGACTTCGCGCAGGCGAACAACTGCCCGATCGCCCCGAACACGCTGGCGCCCGGCGACAACTGCCGGATCACGGTTTATTTCTTCCCGGTTGGAAGCGGAACCCTGGCCGCAGCAGTCACGGTCACCGACAATGCTCCCGGCAGTCCGCAGAACGTGTCGCTATCCGGCGTGGGTGTGAGCGGCAAGTCCGGTTTGGCCGGGCCGCGACGGTAAGGCTAACCAAAAATGTTTGAATTTCGCCGCCTGGATTCCCGCTCCCCGCCTTCGCGGGAATGACCGCACTCCGGGGCGGTCTTGAATTGCTGGACGTAGGGGCGGGTCTTGTGCCCGCCCGAACGGGTACCCACAAGGGGCACAGGCGTTAAAATAAGGGCCAGGAACTACGCCAAAGCCCGCCTTGGCGGGCGCCATCATGTGGCCCGCGGCGCAAGCCGTGGGAAAAGAGGGTAGTGCAGACTTCCAAGCCCCGACAGGGGCGGCATTACGCGCGGGAATCATGTCGCCCTTGACGGGGCTTATGGGAGGATTTTTGGAACTCTACCCCACGGCGCAAGCCGTGGGAAAAGAGGGTAGTGCAGACTTCCAAGCCCCGACAGGGGCGGCATTACGCGCGGGAAGCATGTCGTCCCTGACGGGGCTTATGGGAGGATTTTTGGAACTCTACCCCACGGCTAATCGCCGTGGGCCACAGGCTGTCGCCGCTAGCGCGGCTCAGGGGGAGCGGAAACGCTTATCTTAACGCCTATACCCGCAAAGGGGTACGCCCACGATTTTGGCGCGTGGCGGCCCTATCGTTCGCAGTTGGGCGCGGACGGAGTCTTGATTCCTAAGCGTTCCGGGCGGCGGTAGAGCGCACCAAGCGGAGGTAACTCCGGACCATTTCCCGCAACGCCCGCCGCCCGGCATTGCCGTGATACACCGGTTTCAGAATGCCCAGCCGCAGCCACTCGGCCAGCTTCCGCGCGTCGATCCGGTCACTCTTCTTCTCCCCCGGATGCCGGGGGTTTTGACGCGGATCGCAGACTACCCCTTTCGCCACGCGCGGCGCCCTCAGTCTTGATCGTCACTTCCATCACCAACTTCCCGGCAGCATCCAGCACCACCCTGCTGATGCTCGCCAAATGGACATCCATGCCGATATACTTGAGGCCATTCATCGGGTGCTCCTTCAGCGGTGATGGCATAGAGGCCACAAGGGTCTCCGACATAAAAAGCGACGTCGACGCCACCCGCGAATTGCAACATTAAGGCAACGGGTGAACACTCATGTCGCCCCTAACTTGCACCCCGAAGTCAGGCGTTGCAAAAAGCTCTTTTGGTTTCCTCTTCATCGCGCTAGAATCGGCGGCCTTGAATCCTTTTGCGGAGAATGTTGGAAATGCGTCTTCTTGGAAAAAGGTTGCTTCGCTCGATGGTGGCCCTGGGCCTGCTTGCAGGCCTTTTGTGGGCCGGCCGGATCCTCGCTCAACAAGACTCTCAACCTGCGGCACAGGTCAATCCGAGTTGGTTGAAGGGCATGAAGTGGCGGTTGATTGGGCCGTTCCGGGGCGGGCGGTCGATTGCCGTGGCGGGCATCGCCGGCAACCCCGAAGTCTATTATTTTGGCGGGGCGAGCGGCGGAGTGTGGAAGACGACGGACGGCGGCGTGAACTGGCAGCCGATGTTTGACAAGGAGCCGGTCTCATCGATTGGCGCGATTGCGGTGGCGCCGTCGGACCCCAACGTGATTTACGTGGGGACGGGCGAGGCCTGCATTCGCGGCGACATTTCACACGGCGACGGCGTCTACAAGTCGGTGGATGGAGGCCAGACCTGGAAGAACGTGGGGCTGAAGGACACGCAGACGATCGGC